>JBFWVT010000156.1:0-2567 GCA_050246595.1 Alphaproteobacteria bacterium | reverse complement strand
TTTTAAGCCGCCGCCTGTTGGCGCAGGAAATCGAGCAGCAGCGGGATGACCTGCTTCGCCTGCTCCTGCTGCACCCAGTGCCCGGCGCCGTCGAGCAGCTGACAGCTGACCATGCGGGTGCAGACCTCCTGCGTGCGTTCGAAAGCGCCCGGCGTCTGGTAGATACCCCAGTCGCTCTTGCCGCCGATGAAGATCGATGGCACGTCGATCGTGCGCCCGGCAAATAGCTGCAATTCGCCCTCAAACGTGCCGGATGTGCGCGAGCGGTACCAGTTCAGCCCGCCCTGAAACCCCGTGCGCTGCCACTCACCGGCATAGACCGCCAGCTCCGCCTCGGTCAGCCATTGGTTGGCGGCGATCTCCGCCGCCGACGGCATCTCCTTGCCGACCGCTGCCGGCATGTCGTCGAACAGGTCCATGATATAGTAGGTCGGCATCTTCGCCAGTTCTTCGGCGGTCCAGCCGGCGAGCCGATGCGGCTTGTTACCTTTCCAGTCGGCGCTCTTGTGGTGGTAGTAGGCGCGCAGGAAATTGTGCACGCCCTGTCGGCAATGCATGATCTGGGCATTGGCCGGCCGCGTCGCGTAGTACCACTGGTAATGCTTGCGCGGTCTGGGCAGCGCCGCCAGCGCCTCGTGGATCGTCGGCGTTGCGGGCGGCACTGGCTCCTTCCCGTCGGTGGCGAACGGCAGGTCGGGCGGTCCGCCAAACGGCGTCATCAACGCCAGCGAGCGGAACACGTCGGGCCGAACCAGCGCACACCACGCGGCGATCCCGGCGCCGAAATCGTTGCCCACGACGGCGTGGATCGAACGGTGCCCCAACGCCGCGACGAGGCCGAGCGCGTCGCGCACGGCGTTGAGCGTGCGCCAAGGCCGCAGATCGGTATCGAAATCGGGACTCCAGCCGGTGGTGCGGCCATAGCCGCGCTGATCGGGTGCAACCGCGTGAAACCCGGCCTCGGCCAGCGCCGGCATGACCTTGCGCCAGGAATAGGCGATCTCGGGGAAGCCGTGCAGCAACAGCACCAACGGCCGGCCCGCCGGGGCATAGCCCGCCTCGAGAATATGGATGTCGAGGCCATTGACGCCGCGGACAAAACGAGAGCGGATGCCGGGCGGCAGCGTTGCGGTTTCGAGCGGTGTCGCGAGCATTGGTTCCTCCCTGGTATTATCTTAAGCTTTTGACTTTCGGAAAGGCGGCTTGCCCGAGCTACATTGAATTCTCACGAATTCTGTACGCGGCTACAGCCGATCCTTGTGTTCGACGATTTTCCAGAACGTGTTCTTATGGACGATCTTGTTATCGGCATCGAAGCGGTAGATATCGCAGCCCTGATAATTCAGATCCTCGCCGTCGGTCCCCTTGCCGCGCACCGTCCACAGCGAGATGGCGCGGTCCTCAGCGAGGATGTATTCCTCGTTCTCCCAGCGCATGTCGGGAATTTGCTTGAAGCGATCGGCGAGCGCCTGGCGGATCGCCGCTTTGCCCCGGAGCGTACGGCCGACTGACTCCGGGCCGCGCGCCAGGCAGAACACACCGTCCTCGGCGAAGCAATCGACGATGCGCGCGACGTCGCGGCTATTGAAGGCGGCCGAAATCTCCCGCATCCGCTCAATCGTGACAACCATTTTCCCCTTCCTTTGTGATCCCGGCGCAGCGCTGGTGGGTCGCGCCGGGCGCTACAGCGCGTCGCGCGCCAGGTCCGCTCCGCTCCTGGCGGCCCTGCACAAACGCCCCACGAGCAATGACGCCGCGCCGCACGGCAGGTCTATATTGCGATAGCTCCGCCATCCACGTGGATTTCCGAACCTGTGATGTAGGACGACTCATCGGAAGCCAGGAACAGGATAGCGTACGCCACCTCGTCAACTTCTCCTGGCCGGCGCATCGGAATGACATGCATGCGTTCGGCCCGCACGGCCGGATCCGCAGTGCGACCGGATGTGCGCATCGGCGGCATGATGCCAGGATGAACCGAGTTGGCGCGGATATTGTCCTTGGCGTGCTGCACCGCGACCGATTTGGTCATCAGCCGCACCGCTGCTTTCGAGGCGTTGTAGGCCATGTGAACGTGCTCGCTGCCGATGATGCCCGCAATCGACGACAGGTTGACGATCGACCCCCCGCCATTGGCAATCATGGCCGGGACCGCGTATTTGATACCGAAGAACACGCCGGTGGCATTGACCGCCATGATCCGGTGCCAGGCTTCGGTGCTGTAAAAATCCTGTTCGGCGCTGCCGGAGATGCCGGCATTGTTGACCAGCACATCGAGCTTGCCGAAATGCCGGGTGGTGGCGGCCATGACCGCGGCCCAGCCCTCCTCCTTGGTCACATCAAGCGGTTCGAACCGCGCCGAGACGCCGATGGCATCGGCCACCTGCCGGCCTTCATGCTCCAGCACGTCGGCGACAACCACCTTTGCACCTTCGCGCGCGAACATGCGCGCCGTGGCTGCCCCCATCCCGGATGCCGCGCCGGAGATAATGGCGACCTTGCCCGCGAGTCTCATTGTGGTGTCATCCTCAATCCCAACCGTGATCCTGATAACCAAACCCGACTTC
>JBFWVT010000155.1:0-2582 GCA_050246595.1 Alphaproteobacteria bacterium | reverse complement strand
AGGCTCTTTTTTTGAACGTAATGCCTTCGCGTGCAAAAAATGCCCAGAGCGCGCCATGGCTCACCTTCACCCCGTCGGCGGCCAGCTCGGCCAGGAGCGCCCGCAAGGTCAGGTCCGGCTTCTCCGCGATCCGCGCCAGCAGCCAGTCGCGTTTGCCGGACAGACGGTGCGGCCGGCGCCCACCCATCGTCAGGGCCGCTGCGCTCCCCGTCGCCTGGAAACGCTGCGACCATCGCACGACCGTGGCGACGCTCACGTTGAATGTCTTCGCGGTGGCGCGGCGCGAGCGACCGCCCCTCACCGATGCCACCACCCGGTCTCGCAAATCCTGTGAATAGGGTCTGGGCATGCGTGCTGGCCTCCGCCCCCCAGCCAGCATCTTGCGCAGAGATCCCCGCGCCGGGGAACCCCTATCCCGTTTCAACTAGACCCGATCACACTCTAGCCCGGATGCCGGCGCCGACGCGCGACCGGCGTTGCGCGGCCGGCGCGATGTCTGGCTGCGCGAGACCGGCGGGTTCGTCTCCTGCCCGCTCTACGACCGCGAGCTTCTGCGCGCCGGTAACCGGATCGACGGGCCGGCGATCGTCGAGCAGATGGACGCGACGACCTTTCTGCCGCCCGGCGCGGTCGCGACCGTCGATCCGTATCTGAGCCTCGTTATGGAGCTGCCGTGATCGGCAATCGTCTCGACCCGATCACCGTCGAGGTGATCGGCAGCGCGCTGTCCTCGATCGTCGAGGAGATGGGCGAAGCGCTGGTGCGCGCCAGCTATTCGACCAACATCAAGGAGCGCCGCGACTGCTCGACCGCGCTGTTCGATGCGCGCGGCGCGCTGCTGTGCCAGGCCGAGCACATCCCGATGCATCTCGGCAGCCTGATCGGGATCATCCCCGAGATTATCAGGCGCCACCCGGTCGAGACGATGCGGCCGGGCGATGTGTTCATCGGCAACGACGCCTATGCCGGCGGCGGCACGCACCTGCCCGATATCGTGCTCGGCGAGCCGATCTTTGTTGACGGGCGGCTCGTCGGCTGGGCGGTCAACACCGCGCATCACGCCGATTTCGCGGATCGCGGTCACGCGCATATCTACCAGGAAGGGCTGCGCATCCCGCCGATCCGGCTGTACCGCGCCGGCGAATTGCAGGCGGATGTGCAGGAGCTGATCCTGCTCAATTGCCAGGTGCCGCGCGAGCGCCTGTCGGATCTGCGCGCGCAGATGGCGGCGAACCGGCTCGGCGTCCGGCGCTTTCAGGCGTTGTGCGCGAAATACCGGACCGACACCGTGCTCGCGGTCGGCGTTGCGTTGCAGGATTACGCCGAACGCAGGATGCGCACCGGCATCGCCGCGCTGCCCGACGGCACCTACCGCTTCGCGGACACCTACGACAATCCGGAGCTTGGCCGCGCGCTGCCGGTCTCGGTCGCGGTGACGATCGAAGGCGACGCGATGCGGCTGCATTTCGAGAGCCCGAAACAGGTTCGTGCCGGGATCAACATGATCTACACCGCGCTTCTGTCGAGCGTGTACTACGCGGTCAAGGCGGTGATCGACCCGACGATCCCGCCCAACTCGGGTCTCGCCCGGCCGATTACCGTGACCGCGCCGCAAGGCACGATCTTCAACGCGGTGCATCCCGCCGCGGTCAACGGAAGGACCAGCACCAGCCAGCGCGCCGCCGACCTCGTGATCGGCGCGCTGGCCCAGGCGGCACCCGAGCGGGTGACCGCGGCCGGCAACGGCGCCTGCGCGACTGCCAGCTTCAGCGGCGCCGATGGTGACGGAAAACTGTGGGTCTATCTCGAAACGACCGGCGGTGGTTCGGGCGCGCGCGCCGGCAAGGACGGGCTTGACGGGGTGCATGTCCATATGACCAACACCTCGAACCTGCCGGTCGAGGCGCTCGAACCGGAGTATCCGCTGACCGTGCTGAGCTACGAGCTGGTCGAGGGTTCGGGGGGCGCCGGCCGGTTTCGCGGCGGGATGGGGTTGCGCCGCGTCTACCGCGCCGAGGCCGACTGCCAGTTGCGGGTGGACGGCTCGCGGCTGCTCGCGCCGCCTTGGGGGCTGGGAGGCGGCGAAGCGGGCGGGCGCGGCGAATTCAAGTTCAGCGACGGGGTCACGCTGACCGGCGCCGGGCGTGCCGTTCTCCATCCCGGCGACACGGTCGAAATCATCACGCCGGGCGCCGGCGGTTACGGCCCGCTCGCCTCCCGCGATCCCGCGTCGGTCGCGCGGGACCTCGCCGACCGCCGTGCTGCCCCGACTGCTGGCCCGAATCCGGGGTGAGCCTTCCGGGAGGCGGGCTTCTCCCCGCGCGGCGTCATGGCAGCAATACCGGGCGCCCTTAAGTCTGCCTTTTCTGCAGTCGCACCCCCACCCTGCCCTCCCCCGCTCGCGGGGGAGGGTTAGAGAGCGGCCGCCAGCGTCCTGAACGAGGGGTGCAAAGCACTGAAACCGGATGTCCGACCGCCCCAACGCCGGCAAACCGGTCCCAGATTCGCCGGATAAGGGTCTTGAGCGCCCGGTTCGTTACTCCGCCGCCAGCTTTAGCGGACGCACGGCGGCGCGCATCTCG
>JBFWVT010000154.1:0-2992 GCA_050246595.1 Alphaproteobacteria bacterium | reverse complement strand
CAGCCGCTTCCGCCGCCTCACCCTCCGCTACGAGCGACGCGCCAACCTCTGGGAGGCTTTTCATCATCTCGCCGCCGCTCTCATTTGCTGGCGCTGCGTCCAGCGGTTTTGTTAGGCGTTCTTAGGGCAGATGTGGGAACCCCTTTCGTTGCCGACCGATCTTGGGCCGCCCCGCCCGATGATCGTGCGTGCCGAATCCTTGCCTGCCCGGCACTACTTCCCCGAACACGCGCATGACAGGAACCAGCTCGTCCATGCGATCTCGGGCGTGCTGACCGTCACGGTGGAGGGCAGCTGCTTCGCGATCTCTCCCGAACAGGCGGTGTGGTTGCCGAGCGGCACAAATCACCGGGTCGGCTCGCTGCTCGGCTCCGAGTTCCGCAGCCTGTGGATCGCCGAGGATGCCGGCACCGGCGTCGCCGAGGCATCCACGGTATTCCGCGTCTCGCCGCTGCTGCGGGCCCTGATCATCGAGGCTGCCGATATCCAAGGTCGTGAGGACGCGAGCGGCTATGCCGGACGGGTCACCGCGCTGATCATCGACCAGCTCCGCCGGGCGGAACCGCTCCCTGCGGCGCTGCCCTGGCCGCGGCGGGGCGCTCTCCTGAAACTGTGCGACGCGCTCTATGCGGACCCGAGCGACCCTCGCGGGGTCGAGGAATGGGGAAAGATCCTCGGCATGTCGGGGCGAACGCTCGCCCGCCGCTTCGAGGAGGAAGTCGGCATGAGCATGCGGACATGGCGCCGCCGCCTGCGGCTGTTCAAGGCGATCGAACTGTTGGCCGGGGATATGAGCGTCACGCAGATCGCTCTGGAACTCGGATACGGCTCGACATCGGCCTTCACTTACGCATTCCGCACGGAGATGGGTCGCAGCCCGCAGATGCACCGGCTCGGGGACATCGCGCGCTGATTATCGATGCTCATGATGCCGCCGCTTCCTGCTCGGGCGCGAAGACGGGCAGCGCGTAGCGGCGCCGGGCATCGAAGATGATCGAGGTCTCGATCCGCGTCACCGCAGTGCGGTTGGTGAAGTGGTCGAGCGCGAGGTCCTTCAGATGCCTTGTATTGCGGACGACAACGTGCACGATCAGGTCGTAGCGCCCCGACACCAGAAAGGCGAAGCGCACCTCGGGCAGATTGACGAGCTCGTCGAGAATGTCGTCCACGGTGCTGCGCTCGTGTTTCGACAACTCGATCATGAACAGCGCCTCGAGGCCGATGCCGAGAGCTTCCGGGTCGACATCGACATGCGCGCCGCGCAGCACGCCGGCAGCGCGCAACTGCTTGATGCGGCCATGCGCCGATGACGGCGCCAGCCCGACCGCGGCGGCGACCTCCTTGACCGACAGCCGCGCATCATTCTGCAACAGCCGCAGGATCGCGAAATCCGTCCGGTCGAGCATCGTTTTCGGGCCCATTTTCCGTAAGCCATTCGGTAGTCAGGATCCGGGTTCGAAGATTATGCTGCTGTCCGGCCCTCATCCAGACGAGACCGCGCGATGGCAGCCTTTACTCTCGACCGCCTCGACGCGCTCCGGGACGCGGATGTCATACGCTTTCGCCGCACCGGGTTCCTGGTCGTTGAAAACGTGCTCTCGGCGGAACGGATCGCGCACTTGCGCGAAAGCTTTCCGAAGCTCTTTGCCGGAAAATTCGACACCGGGGTGTATCCGGACGAGTGGTACTGGCGCGACGGGATGAGCCTGCCCGACGTCACCCGCCATATGGCGAATGCGTGGAAGGCGGATCTGACGCTCGCGAAATTGGCGCTCTCGGCCGAGATCGGGCGCGCTGCTGCGCGCCTCGCGGACTGGCCGGGAGCGCGGCTCGGCCAGGACACGATCTGGTGGAAGCCGCCGGGCGCCAGGCCCGTTGCCTATCACCAGGACTCCTCGTTCATGAGCTTTCTGGACCCGCCGCAGACCGTGACCTGCTGGGTGACGCTCGACGACACCCATCGCGAGGCCGGGACATTGGAATACGCGCCGGGCTCGCATCTGTGGCCGCTGACCCCGATGCCGGACGAATTTCACGCGCCCGAGGACTATCGGGCACAGATGCGGGAAGCCGCGGCCGTTTCCGGTATAGAGCCTCCGGAGCCGGTCCATGTCGAGGTGCCGGCCGGCAGCTGCGTTCTCCACGCCGGCGAGATCTGGCACGGCTCGGGCCGCAACCGCACCCGGGATCGCATGCGCCGCGCGATCGGGATCCACCTGCTGCCCGAGGCGGCCTGTTTCAGCGACCGCCCCGGCGGGTACATCTACCGTCGTTATCAGCGCACCGGCGATCGGGTGCTGGACGAAAGCTTTTTTCCGGTCTTGTGGTCGGAACGCGGCTACCGCACCGAATGGATGGACGCCTATTGCGAAACCGGCCGGCGGATGGCGCCGCCGGTGACAAGCGCGGCGTAAAGGTTCGTCAATGGAAGGAGTTGCGGTTCAATGAGCGTTGGCGACGAGCCGGTCGGGTACATCGGTCGGGTACATCGGTCGGGTACATGGAGCGGACCCGCCACTATTACCGGGCGCTCGGCTATGAACGCGATTACGTATGGGCGCGGTTCGATCAGGTGCCGTTCGCGCATCTCGCGCAGCCGTTGCGGGATTGCCGTATCGCCCTGATCACGACGGCAGCTCCGCCGGATTTCGATGGCGTCCGCAAGCTGTGGTGGGGCTCCACCGCCGATCCGCCCGTGGGGTTGAAGACGGCGCACCTCGCCTGGGACAAGGAAGCGACCCATACCGACGACCGCGAGTGTTTCCTGCCGGTCGAGGCAGCCTCCGCGCTCGCCGCCGACGGCGTGATCGCCGGGCCGACGGCGCGGTTCTGCGGTGTCCCGACGACCTACAGCCAGCGGCAGACGATGGCGGAGGACGCGCCGCGCGTCCTCTTCCTCCTGCGCGAGGACGGCGCCGACGCGGCGGTCCTCTCGGCGTTGTGACCCGTCTGTCACCAGACCGTGAGTCCGGTCGCCAGACACCTTGAAGCG
>JBFWVT010000153.1:0-3358 GCA_050246595.1 Alphaproteobacteria bacterium | reverse complement strand
ATCCGCGCACCACCGAGGACACGTGGCGCCAGATCGGCTCATTGCTCGATCATTTCTCCGCACAGGAATGCGCAAACTACCTCGCCAATGCCGGCTACGCTTCAACCTGAAACGATCACGCTCTAAGCTGCCAATCGCTGCTTCCGGATCAGCCCCAGAATCTCGGCGGCGGCGGCGGGGATGTTCGTCCCCGGCCCGAAAATCGCGCTGACGCCGGCGCGTTTCAGGAACTCGTAATCCTGCGGCGGGATCACGCCGCCGCAGACGACGAGAATATCGCCGGCGCTCTCCTGGCGCAGCGCGTCGATCAGGGCCGGCACCAGCGTCTTGTGGCCGGCGGCCTGGCTGGAGATTCCGACGACGTGCACGTCGTTCTCGACTGCCTGGCGCGCCGCTTCCTCGGGGGTCTGGAACAGAGGGCCGATATCGACATCGAAACCGATATCGGCAAACGCGGTGGCGATGACCTTGGCGCCGCGATCGTGGCCGTCCTGGCCGAGCTTGACGACCAGCATGCGCGGGCGGCGGCCCTCCTCGCGGGCAAAAGTCTCGATCTCGCGCTGGATGCGGCGGAAACCCTCGTCGCCCTGGTACTGGCCGCCATAGATCCCGGCGACCGATTGCATCGCGGCGCGGTGCCGGCCGAACACGGTTTCGAGCGCGTCGGAAATCTCTCCGACCGTCGCGCGCGCCCGCGTCGCCTCGATCGACAACGCCAGCAGATTGCCTTCGCCGGTTCGCGCCGCCTCGGTCAGCGCCGCCAACGCTCTCTCGATGCCGGTTTTGTCGCGGGTCTGCCGGATACGGTCGAGAAGCGCGATCTGCGCCGTCCGCACCGCCGCATTGTCGACATCGAGAATATCGACATGCGCCGGCTCGGCAGACCGGTATTTGTTGACGCCGACAATGACCTCCTCGCCGCGGTCGATCGCCGCCTGCCGCCGCGCCGCCGATTCCTCGATGCGCAGTTTTGGCATGCCGCTTTCGACCGCCTTTGTCATCCCGCCGAGCGCCTCGACCTCGTCGATCAGCGCCTGCGCCGCGACTGCGATCGCATGGGTCAGGCTCTCGATGTAATAACTGCCGCCCAAGGGATCGACGACGTGCGGGATGCCGGTCTCCTCGGCCAGGATCAGCTGCGTGTTGCGCGCGATCTTGGCGGAAAACGGCGTCGGCAGAGCCAGCGCCTCGTCGAACGAATTCGTGTGCAAGGACTGCGTGCCGCCGAGCACGGCGGCGAGCGCCTCGATCGTCGTGCGGATGATGTTGTTGTGCGGGTCCTGTTCGGTGAGGCTGACCCCGGAGGTCTGGCAATGCGTGCGCAAGGCAAGGCTCGCTTTGTCCTGCGGCTCGAACTGCGCCATCAGCCGCGCCCATAACAGCCGCGCCGCGCGCAATTTGGCGATCTCCATAAAGAAATTCATGCCGATGCCAAAAAAGAACGACAGACGCGGCGCGAATTCGTCGATCTTCAACCCGCGCGACAAGGCGGCACGGACATATTCGATCCCGTCGGCCAGCGTAAACGCGAGTTCCTGAACCGATGTCGCGCCGGCCTCCTCCATGTGATAGCCGGAAATCGAAATCGAGTTGAAGCGAGGCATGTGCCGCGCGGTGTATTCGATGATGTCGGCGACGATGCGCATCGACGGTCCCGGCGGATAAATATACGTGTTGCGGACCATGAACTCCTTGAGGATGTCGTTCTGGATCGTGCCCTGGAGCTTTTCCTGCGGCACGCCCTGTTCCTCGGCGGCGACGATAAACCCGGCCAGCACCGGCAGTACCGCGCCGTTCATCGTCATCGACACGCTCATCCGGTCCAACGGGATGCCGTCGAACAGGATTTTCATGTCCTCGACCGAGTCGATCGCGACCCCGGCTTTTCCCACATCGCCGACAACGCGCGGGTGATCGCTGTCATAACCGCGATGGGTCGCCAGATCGAACGCGATCGACAACCCCATCTGCCCGGCCCGGAGGTTGTCGCGGTAGAAACGGTTCGATTCCTCGGCGGTCGAGAAGCCGGAATACTGCCGGATCGTCCAGGGACGGTTGGCGTACATCGTCGCGCGCGGACCGCGCAGATAGGGCGGCACGCCGGGGATCGCGTCGCGAAACGGGAAGCCGGCGGTCTCGATCGCTTCGAGATCGGCCGCCGTGTAGAGCGGTTTTACCGCGATGCCCTCGGGGGTATGCCAGTCGAGGCTCGACAGCTTCTTGCCGCGCAATTCCTTGACGGCGAGTTCGGTCCAGGTTTTGACGTCGGGGCCATTTTTGCTACGCATAGGTCTCTCCCGTACGACCGCGCTTGAAAACGCTTATTAGGGCAGCCTACGCGGCCTCGATTTCTTCTGGCTCATCGACCGGTTTCCGCTTCGCCATATCACGAACGTCTTTGAGCCATGAATTCTTCGAAGTTGTCAGGCCATGACCCCAGACGAACACCCAAACCCCTTCAGACCAGCCAACGAGGAGCGGTGCTTCATCTGTAAGCTCTTCCCATCGATCCGCGATATCTCGCCAGATATTCACAGTGACGCGTTGCTGATCGTACCACAGCAGTAACTCGTGGTTTCGGATTTCGGCGCATCCGATGTCGAGTACGCGCTCGAGTCGGGAAAGAAGCTCGTTCGTGTGCCTCGCCAGCTTGGGCATGGTGATCTCCGCATTGCTCAGTAAGGGCGGTTACACAAATAGCGCCTGCTAAATTTTTTGCAAGCTCTATTTTGCCCGACCTGAAGCGCGTGCCGGAACACAATCGCGGCGGTCAGCAGCACGACCGCGCCGGCCTGGTGCGCGGCGCCGAGCGGGACCGGCACGACAAGCAGCAGCGTGGCAATCCCGAGCGCGAATTGCACCGCGACCGCGGCGAGCAGCAGATGCAGCGCGAGACGGGCCGGACGCGACAGCGCGGCGCGCCTCCCCGCCAGCCACAGCAGCGCCACGAGAGCCGCCGTCAGCATCGCCAGCAGCCGATGGTTGAACTGCACGGCGGCGATATTCTCGAACCAGTTCAGCACGAAGGGCTGGAGTTGCGCATAGCCGGCCGGCACAAAGCGTTCGTCCATCAGCGGAAAGGTGTTGTAGGTCAGCCCGGCATGCAGCCCGGCGACAAACCCGCCCGCAACGATCGTCAGCGCAACCAGCGCGATGATCGCCTCCGCGCCGCGCCGCCATGCACTGGAGACTCTCTCTCCTCCACCGGAGGAGAGGGTCGGGGTGAGGGGACTGACTCCAGAGCGCTGGCCGGCACCCACCACACCCACCCCCCCCATCGGCGCGGGCCCCCCCCCCACCCCCCACAAGGGCGGTGTGGGATTTATCGTCAGCGCACCCAATAAAAAACCCAGCGCGT
>JBFWVT010000152.1:1457-3403 GCA_050246595.1 Alphaproteobacteria bacterium | reverse complement strand
TGGATCTGCACTGCTCAGGGACGATGATTACGCCAGCGGCGATTTCTGTCCCCACTGATCTGAAGGCGCCGGCCAGAGGCGATCTTCCTGTCCGCCGCGCCAAGTCCAGCTCCGGCAGCAAGCAAGCTGGTGGCCGAGTTCCGGAGCGATTTCAGTGGGGCCGATCTCATCCATCCTCTGGTGGCCGTGGGGCGGCGACATTAATCACACTGAACTATACGAATATATCTTCGATTTCTTGCAGAGTAGATTGTCGAGTGTGGGTTCCTGGGGGGTTCTCGATGCGCAAACTCTTGGTCGTGGGACTGGCCGGTGCGGCAGCCATTGGTTCCTTCTTGCTTATTGAAGGAAGACCACAGGCGAATGCGTGCAGAGGAAATTACTGGAACCTCGGAGACGCGCATGCTGCCGGCGAGCGGCATCAAAATGCCGTCGTAACCTTCGAGCGCAACACACCAGGTATGGCCGGCAAGGACAACTAGCGACAGGGGCCTATGGCCCTTCGCAGCGATGAACGAAGCTCATTCGCGCGAGGCCGGCTAGCGGCAAGGGTCCGATCGCACGCCGCCTCCCTGCCCGCAGCATCCGGGAGATGCCCACGGAACACCGCTATCCCTTGCCGGCGCAGCGTCGCGGGAGATACTCGAGACCCCCGCCGGGCGGTAAGCGCGTTTCGAATTACGGCCGTGCAACATCCCTGTCATGAGGCATTCGACCGGGTGATGGTCCTCGATCGCGGCGGGCACAACTGCGACCCGCCAACGCGCGCACCCTGGGCCAATCGCGCCATTCTGCGGGTGCTGCTCGGAGATATCGCTCCAATCGAGAAGCATACTCGGCCGTCGCGCTCTTCTGCGCGTCCCGCCTGGAATGTTCCCGGTCGATCGGCAGAGGCTCATCGACCACGATGCGAAAGCCGCCATTGACGGATTCCCGCGTGACGAAAACCGGCATGAGCCTGGCGCCGGTTTTCCACGCCAGACTCGGAGCCCCCGTCGCGATGCGCAAGCGCACGCGCAGGATGCGGACATCGGCGACATGAGTGCCCCAGGGCTCGACCGCGATCGACACGATTCCTTTCTTCGCGAGCACGCGCTGAAGACGCCGCAGCGCGCCGCTCGGCGCCGCGTCGTTCACGATCACACGTTCGGCGAGATACCGGTCTTCCATACGCCGTTGCAGCGGATTGAGCCAGCGTATGCCGAACCGGGAATGCGAAAAGCCGTGGTTGGTGCGCGACAAATGCACGGGCGAGTAACCCGCGGAGGCGAGACCGATCTTCGCGATCGTGTCTGCAAAGGCGCATCTGCTGATCCAAAGGATCACGCCGCGCCCGTCGGCGACGGCGGAAGCCAACCGATCGGCACCGTCGAGCCGGACGGCCGGGCGCCAGTTCGGTCGCAGAAGGCCTCGGAGAACTTGAAGGCCAAGCTCGAACCGTTGGGCCTCGAGCTGTTCGCAGATCCTGTCGACGGTAGCCCCGTCGACCGAGTCATCGCCGGCAAATGCCTTCTCAACGCCGGTTCGGACGGACTTGCGTCGCGTCCGACCGACGGGGGACAGGCGGGCGAAAACACGACAGATGGCGGGCCAGTACCGTGTATCGACGAACGCGGCTATTGGAACCAGCCCGGGTAGCGAGAGTAAAAAATAAAGATCGTGCGGGACGAAAGCGGGCGTCGGATTCGCGCGGATCGACTGCGACGATAGCTCAACCTTGTCAATCACGCAGGATTCGACGGTTCGATCAGGCGGCTCGACGGGCGCGCGTGTTTCGATTGTCATTCGCCGAAAAGACCTCTGCGCGAGTTTTACCGACACTCTGCTTTCGAGGGGTCAATCCGAGTGAGTCATTCGGACATTGTCCGCTTCTGCGTCTTGGACAGCAAGGCCGGCCTCGGGGCCGGCTTCCGATAGACACGCCAGGATCGCGACGGCGAGCAGGG
>JBFWVT010000152.1:0-1357 GCA_050246595.1 Alphaproteobacteria bacterium | reverse complement strand
AGTACCTTCAATGCAACTGACGCTTTTAGAGTGTAATTAATTGATATTGATAGATAAAACTTGCAACCTCGAATCGGCGGGGATGGCTTCGAAGGCAGGACCCTTACCTCGCCCAGCCGCCAGGCCTCCCCTCCTTCCGTCGGCGCGCGCACCGGGAACAGCGCGGATTTGCGCTTTGCGCTTCGCGCGCGCCACGGCTAGAACGGCGCTGGCGACGACGACGCCCGGGACCGGGCCGCCGGAACCTCCTCAGACCTCGATGCCGCTCGCGGCAGACCCGGCCGCCGGCGAGCGAGGCCCCGCAAGGAATCGTGCAAGGATGAGCGACAGCAAGCTGCCCCCGGTCACCATTCTCATCGAATGGGAAAACGCCCAGGACGTCGAAGATCTCTGGGTGCGCCGGGCGATGACGGCGCTCCAGGACGAGCTCGAGCGGCAGCATAATCGCTGCGCGGAGCCGCCGCTGGTCATGTATCTGTTCGACCGCGACAAGGTCGCCGAAGGCGACATCCGCAAGGAGATCGTCGCGGTCGCACCGAAGCTCGAGCGCTTCTGCGAGCTCCGTTTCGTGCCGACGCCGGGCCTCACCTACTACAAGCTCAAGAACCACGGTGTCGGCCTCACCCGGACCGACTTCGTCATCATGCTGGACAGCGACGCCGGGCCGCAGCCCGGATGGCTGCCGGCGCTGCTGAAGCCTTTCGAGCGTCCCGAGGTGATGGCGGTCGGCGGCTTCACCATGCTCGGCTACAACAACCTTGTCTCCAAGGTCATGGCGCTCACCTGGATCTTCAACCTCAAGAGCGAGCGGGACCGCACCGAGAAGCGGCACAAGATCCACGCCAACAACTGCGCCTTCCGGACCGCGTTCTTCCAGGCCAATCCCTGGCCGGACCTGCCCGCCTTCAAGAAGCAGTGCGGCTTCTGGATCCGCGACATCGAGGCGCGCGGCATCCCGTGGGTGCGCACGGCGGACGCGGTCACCATCCATGCGCCGCAGCCGGGCATCCCGTTCCTCACCTGGCGCGCCTGGACGGCCGGGCTCGACCGCGACTATCAGGGCGCCCAGACCATCAGCCAGTCGAGGCTCCGGCGCCTCCTCTTCGCCTTCGAGTTCTGGCTGAAGAAGAGCTGGCGCGCGACGCGGCGCATCGTCGGCAAGGGCCACGAGGTCGATCTACCGGTCTGGCAGATGCCGGCCGCGCTTTTCCTCGCCTATGGCTATTACCTGATCCTGCTGGCGGGGCAGCTCTACGCGGCGTCAACCCGCCGTTACGAGCCGTTGCGCCCGCTGCGCGAGGTATCGCAGCACTAGCCGCCAGGGCGTGCGCCCGAGCGCGCCCCATTCCCGGTAGCG
>JBFWVT010000151.1:0-3449 GCA_050246595.1 Alphaproteobacteria bacterium | reverse complement strand
GACCTTTCTGGCGGCCTTGCGCTGCGACCGGATCACCGCGCCCTGCGTCATCGACGGCCCGATCAACGGCGCCAGCTTTCGCGCTTACGTCGAGCAGTTCCTCGTGCCCACCCTGAACCGCGGCGATATCGTGATCCTGGACAATCTCGGCAGCCATAAGGGCCAGGCCGTCCGCCGCCTGATCCGCGCCGCCGGCGCCAAGTTGTTCTTCCTGCCCCGCTATTCGCCCGATCTCAACCCGATCGAGCAGGTCTTCTCCAAGCTCAAGACTCTGCTGCGCAAAGCCGATCCGCGCACCACCGAGGACACGTGGCGCCAGATCGGCTCATTGCTCGATCATTTCTCCGCACAGGAATGCGCAAACTACCTCGCCAATGCCGGCTACGCTTCAACCTGAAACGATCACGCTCTAGGAGCAGTCCGCCGCGACCCGTTGGTGCCGGCGGACCCGCAGCAGCCGTGACGTGGCCGCGGCGATGCGCGCCCAGACGCGATACGAAGCGGAATGCGGCCTGTCCGCGTGCTGGTCGCGCCGGCGTTCGGCTATCTGCAGCGCCGCGTGACCGTATTCGTTGACCAGAATTGCGGCCAATTCAATGATTTGCTTTTCGCTCATCTCACTCAAGTTAATCCATTGCGCCGTCGTAAGGTTCCGGATCTGATGACGGTTCGAACGGCGGTTTCTCGTCTCCCGCCAGACGTGTTAAATACTGTCGCCGACGCACGCGCGGGGGGTGAGGGCGGCGCAGCAGGGGGGCGGATTCGGGCGCGATGGATCTTTCGGTCGTCATCCCGGTCAGGAACGAGGCCGGCAATATCGCCCCGCTGGTTGCCGAGATCGCCGCCGCGCTGCACGGGATCGCCGCCTACGAGATCGTCTATGTCGATGACGGGAGCGACGACTCGACCGCCGCCGAGATTCGCCGGTTGCAGAGCACCCTGCCGCTTTTGCGTTTGATCCGCCACGCGCGCAGCTATGGCCAGAGCGCCGCGATTCGCAGCGGTATCAAGGCCGCGAGCGGAAGCTGGATTGCGACGCTCGACGGCGACGGCCAGAACGACCCGGCCGACATCCCGGTCCTGTGGCGTATCGCGCAAGGCGCGTCCGGCGACAGCCGGGAGGCGCGGCTGATGATCGTCGGGCATCGCGGGCGACGGCGGGACAGCTGGTCGAAGCGGCGCGCCTCGGCAGTCGCCAACGCGGTGCGGCGCCGGCTGCTGCGCGACGACACGCCGGATACCGGCTGCGGGCTGAAGCTGTTTCCGCGCGCGCTGTTTCTCGACCTGCCGTATTTCGATCACATGCACCGGTTTCTGCCGGCGCTGGTGCTGCGCGAGGGCGGCATCGTGCGCTCGGTGCCGGTCAACCATCGCCCTCGGCAGCGCGGCGTCTCGAAATACGGTGTCCTTGATCGGCTCGGGGTCGGGATTGTCGATCTGTTCGGGGTCATGTGGCTGCGCCGCCGCTCCGCGATCCCCGAACCGATCGAGACCGAAACGGCGCCGCCCGAAACCGCGGCGCGACCGGCGGCGCGGACGCTGCGCGCGGTCCGACCGCAGCCGGTGCGTTGATGAGGTTCGGGTCTATGCCGGAAAACCAGGACGCCGACCGATGCCCCCACCCTTCCCTCCCCCATGATCCCCGGATCAAGTCCGGGGAGGGGAGGGTTGAGGGGGTGTGGCCACGGAAAAGGTCCATTTCACGGCCGTTTGGCGTCGCCCGGCGTATCATCGCGGTTGGGTTGGTCGGCACCGGCGCGGCGGCGGCGTGGCATTGGCGCGGCGTGTTCGATCCGTTTGCGATCACGACATTGCTTGCCGGACATAAGCTCGCGCCGCTCGGCTTTATCGCGCTGCACATCGCGGCAAGCCTGTTTTTTGTACCGCGCACGGTGCTGGCGGTCGCCGCCGGGCTGGTGTTCGGCGGGTGGTGGGGTCCGGTCTGGGCGGCGCTCGGCAGTCTGGGCGGCGCTGTGGCCGGGTTTCTCGTCGCGCGTCATCTGTATTCGGGGTTTCTCGATCGTGCCGATCCGGTCCGGCTGCGGGCGCTGCTGGCGCGCGCCGATAACGGCGGGTGGCGCATGGTCGCCACGGTCAGGCTGCTGCCGCTGATCCCCCACAGCCTGACCAACTACGCTTTCGGGCTGACCCGGGTGAAGCTGACCTCGTATGCGATCGGCTCGCTGCTTGGTCAGCTGCCGTTGACGATCGCCTATGCCGATCTCGGCGCGGCCGGCGGGCAGGCGATGCTCGGAGGGGCGGGGTGGCATGCCGGTCTGGTCTGGCCGACCCTGATCGGGCTTGGTACGCTGGGGGTGTCGCTGCTGATCCCGGTCATCGCACGCCGGCGCCTGCGCTACGCCCAGCCCGCCGCCGGGTCATGAGATTGCGGCCAAGGGCAGTGACTCAGCTTGAATTTAACAGACGGTACTGTCATTCCGGGTTCCGCCCTTCGGGCGGAACCCGGAATCCAGGAACACCAGTCCTCGAATTCCTTGGAAAAGCTGGTGGTCCTGGATTCCGGGTTCGCGGACTGCGCCCGCGCCCCGGAATGACAATGTTACAATCAGACTGAGACACCACCGAGGCCGGCACCCGGACCTACCGGCGCAGCACCAGCATCTTTTTGATTTCGGCGATCGCCTTGGCCGGGTTCAGGTTCTTCGGGCAGGTGCGGGTGCAGTTCATGATCGTGTGGCAGCGATACAGCCGGAACGGGTCTTCGAGTCGATCGAGCCGTTCGCCGGTCTTTTCGTCGCGACTATCGGCCAGCCAGCGATAGGCCTGCAACAGCACCGCCGGGCCGAGATAGCGCTCGCCGTTCCACCAGTAGGACGGGCACGCGGTCGTGCAGCAGAAGCACAGGATGCATTCCCATAGCCCGTCGAGCCGGGCGCGCTCCTCGATCGATTGCGGCCGTTCGCGGTCGGGTGGCGGCGCGCTCTCGGTTTGCAGCCAGGGCTGGATCGAGCGGTACTGCGCATAGACGTGGGTGAGGTCCGGCACCAGATCCTTGACCACCGGCATGTGCGGCAGCGGGTAGATTTTGACGTCGCCCTTGATGTCGTCGATCGCCTTCAGACAGGCCAGGGTGTTGGTGCCGTCGATATTCATCGCGCACGAGCCGCAGATCCCCTCGCGGCACGAGCGGCGAAAGGTCAGCGTCGTGTCGATCTGGTCCTTGATCTTGATCAGCGCGTCCAACACCATCGGCCCGCAATCGGCGAGGTCGATCGTATACATATCCATCACCGGGTTGCGCCCGCTTTCCGGGTTCCAGCGATAGATGCGGAAGCGGCGGGGGGTCTTGGCGCCTGGCGGCGAATCCCAGGTCTTGCCGGTGCCGATCTTCGAAGTGGCGGGCAGCGTGAATTCGGCCATTTCGTTTCAACTCTTCTTCCATGGGCGGGGCGGCGGGCCTCTCCCTCTCCCCCATTGGGGGAGAGGGT
>JBFWVT010000150.1:0-3648 GCA_050246595.1 Alphaproteobacteria bacterium | reverse complement strand
GTTTGGCGACTTATCTCAACCGGTTCTCCGTACCCGGTGTGGCGACCGGAAATCCGAACGGGTAATGGCCAATCGGACGGCATCGCTCGGCAGTCTCGATAGACGGGCTGTGCTTGCCGCAATGAGCGTTTTTAGCTGCTTTCGGCCTGGGGTGGATCTGTAGAGCAGCCGCGCGACGGAGACGATCTCTCGGCGATGACACGCGAGCTGACGGTTGCCCCGCCGAACGGTGCGGTGCAGCGGTTCGATCTCGCCGAAGCGCTGCGATACCTGCACATTCCCTCGGTGAGCATCGCTCTGATCGACAGGGGTGAGCTGATCGCGGCGCATGCCTTTGGCGAGAGCGCCTCCGCAAGCATGCTTTACCAGGCGGCCTCGTTGTCGAAGTTTGTCACCGCGATGGCAGCTTTGCGGCTCGTCGAGCAGCAACGTCTCGACCTCGACCGCGGCGTCAACGCCGATCTCGTCTCTTGGCAGGTTCCGGCGACTCCTCTGACGCGCGATCACCCGGTTATATTGCGCGGCTGCTCAGCATGACCGGCGGGATTGGGGTTCCGGGCTATTTCGGCTACGAATCGGGCTCGCCGCTGCCCAGCCTTGTGCTGCCCAGCCTTGTCCAGATCCTCGATGGTGCGCCATCGGCAAACTCGCCGCCGGTGCGGGTCGAATACATCCCCGGCTCGCGCTTCTTCTATTCCGGCGGCGGCTATGAAATCGTGCAGGCCATCATTGAGGACGTAACGCAGCGCTCGTTCGACGCCGCGATCGAGGAATTGGTGTTCCGCCCGCTTGGGATGGCCGACAGCCGGTTCATACAGCCGCTGCCAATGGACGTGGCCGATCGTGCGGCGACCGGGCATCGCGCTGACGGCAGCGAACTTCCCGGCGGGTGGCGTGTTGTCCCCGAACTGGCGGCCGGCGGATTGTGGTCTACCGCGAGCGACATGGCCAAGCTTCTGGTTGACATCGGCCAGGCCTGTCGCGGTGAAGGAGGCACGCTGCTGAGCCACGAGATGGCCCTGGCAATGCTGACGAGACAGAATGGCGGATCCTATGGGCTCGGTGCCGCTGTTGCCGGAGCGGGCGATAACCTGGCGCTGATGAAACGAGGTCAGAACATCGGGCACCAGCCCTACCTGCTGATCTTTCCGCACACGGGCCAGGGCATGGTGGTCATGACCGGCTCCGACAATGGCACCACGTTGTCTGCCGCCCTGATCCGCCGGGCTGCCGCCGTGTATGGATGGCCGCCATTCGGAGCGTTGCCGGATTAGCACGAAACGTCAGAGAATTAGGGATGGCAGCCCCGCTGGTTTGGAAGCAGCCGCTCCTCTCAGCATGGGTGAGGACTTATAGCTGCGGGACCCTGTATCACATCCAATGTTGGTTTTCTCATGCATTGCCCCTGTAACCCAATGGCCCCGGCAGAACACCGGCAATCACCTGGGGCGCTCCGGGTTGCTCGGGCATGAAAACCTCCGAGCGCGGCCGAACGATCCGCGTGAACCGAGCCCCGGTTCTAACCCTCTGGGCGACGATTGTGGCCGAGCGGCTGGGCTTCGACCGCGACGCAGCCCTGACGCTCGGGAGGGCTGTGGCGGGCAGCAGCGCCCAAATGAAAGGGCGAGCGCTGGGCATCTACGAGCCTTCCGAGGAGCCGCCGTCCAAAGCAGCTGAGGAGCGCCGGGAACGCCTCAAACCCGATCAGACTTTCGGTGTACGCCTCCTCGGCCGAACCGTGGCGGCGATCCACACACCCGACGGTATCCGGGCCATGGAGAAGGATTTTCGCCCAGCCTCCGCCGCCGGCGTCGAGCGATACCTTGCGAGCAAGTTCGGCGATCACCTGGATGAGGTTCGGGCGGCGATGGAGCAGTTGGCGGCTTCGCTGTCGCCAGAGGAGCTGAACCGGCGTGGCTTTGCCCTCTACGAAGCGTTTCGGCCCGCCATCCCAGCTGGTGCACGTGGCTGGGGCGCAACAGGCGAACTCGATCCCGACCGGATCCTTGGCCTTGCTCGTGGTGAGCCGTGAGAACCACCTTGACCTGTTTGCCTTTTGCATACGGGAACGGAAAATGTATCGATTTAGCTCATGTGAAATGTAGCCTCCGGTACTATCACTGGAATGACGCGAGCGGCTCACCGCGGAGCAGGACCAACTTCTCCGACGCTATGTACTTCAACGCTACACCCTCGAAGGCAGCGATTTGTACGGCCACGCGATATAGAGGGAAGTCGCTCTGCTGGAGGAAGAGCACGAAGCGATCCGCCGGTCGAATACGGCAGGGGCTGTACGAGAGAGCGGGTCGCAATGGTCCGGCTATGTCAGAAAGGTTGGTCGCCATTGATGGTGACCCGATGCATGAGCCGGCGATAGCCATCGTAGTCATTGAGGGCATAGTGCTGCACGCAGCGATTGTCCCAGAACGCGATGGAACCTGCCTCCCAGCGGAACCGGCACGTGTATTCCGGCCTGACGGCGTGCTCAAAGAGGAATTGCAGCAGAGGGCGGCTTTCCTCGACAGTCATATCCTTGAAGCGGATCGTGAAGTTCCGGTTGACGTAAAGGCATTTCCGGCCTGTTTCCGGATGTGTGCGGACGACCGGGTGTTCTGTTTCCCGATGCGCCGCCTCACTGCGCAAGATTTTCATCGCCCCCAACCCCTCAATGCGGGCATAGTCGTTATCCGCCCCAACGCCATAGATATGCCGAGCGCTGTGGATCGCCGTAAGCCCGTCGAGCAGGCGTTTCATTCCAGGCGATAGCGTCTCGTAAGCGAGGTATTGATTGGCGAACATCGTGTCTCCGCCATAGGGCGGTACTTCAAGGGCATACAGGATTGACCCGAGCGCCGGCTCGTCGAGATAGGTCACGTCGGAGTGCCAACCCCCGCCGAAATTCCTCTTGTCGTTCTCGTTTTTGGCGACGACGAGGATTTCTGGATGACCGGGCATCGCCTCGACAAACTCATGCACGTTCAGGGTTCCAAAGCGGCGTCCCAGACGAAGATGTTGCTCGGGCGTCAAATTCTGGTCACGGAAAAAGATGACGCAGTGATCGAGCAGAGCCTTGTGCAGATCGGAGGCCATTGGGTTGTCGAGGTCTTTCGATAGATCGACCCCTTCCGCGACGGCCCCGAGAGCGCCGCTGATCGGTCGCACGCTGATCGACTGATATGTCATCTGGCTTCTCTCCTGGTCGGGATCTGATGCTCGCCGGATTCGCCGGCGCAATCAATTGCCGGCCCGCGATTCCGGGCGATTTTCAGACAGGATACCGGCTCGGGGAAGCGGATTTATTCGACATGGATCGCGCCTGCGCGGGGTCCACACGCACCGGCAGGCTCGACAGGCCCTGCAACGTGTTGTTGTAGCGCCGCCGCGCCGGGCCGTGATGGCGATCGAGCGCACCTTGCGCGCCAGCGACGACAGTATGCAGTCGCCTTCGAGTCGCGCCAGCAGCATGCCGATGCATGGTGGATGCCATTGCCAAAACCGACATGGCCGATCGCCTTCGCTGATGTCGTCATCATCGGGCCGCTGTCACTGGTGCAGAGGCTTCGATCGTCTTTCGCCCCGGAGACGGGAATTTGCCGTTGCCCGAGCCGGCGAGAAGCGCGGTGCTGACCGCAAAACTGCCGGTATCTG
>JBFWVT010000149.1:0-3967 GCA_050246595.1 Alphaproteobacteria bacterium | reverse complement strand
TTCAGCCGCTTCCGCCGCCTCACCCTCCGCTACGAGCGACGCGCCAACCTCTGGGAGGCTTTTCATCATCTCGCCGCCGCTCTCATTTGCTGGCGCTGCGTCCAGCGGTTTTGTTAGGCGTTCTTAGTTTCGGTTCAAATGGCACCGAATGTGGCGCAAGGATCGACCCGGCTGATCTTAATCGGCGCTGCCGTGCTGCTGAGCGTCGGCATGGGTCTGCGGCAAAGTATTGGCCTGTTTCTGACGCCGGTGACCCGTGACCTGGCGCTCACCGCGGCGGACTTCACGCTGACCATCGCCATCCAGAATATCGTCTGGGGTCTGGCGCAGGCGCCGGCTGGCGCCATTGCCGACCGTTTTGGGCTGCGCCTTACGCTGGTCGCGGGGACCGTGATTTATATCGCCGGTCTCGTGGCGATGGCGGCTGCCGGTAGCGAGATGATTCTGATCGTCTCCAGTGTGCTGATCGGTATCGCGCTGGCCTGCACGGCCTCCTCCTTGGCGCTGGCGGCTTGCGCTCGGGCAGTACCGGAGCAGAGCCGCAGCAAGATGCTTGGTGTGATCGCGGCGGTCGGCTCGTTCGGTACGCTCATCGTGCCGCTGGCGACCCAGGGCGTGCTGAAATACTACCCCTGGCAAATCGGGGCGCTGTTCTTTGCGGTCCTCGCCGCCGCGATGCTGCCGGCCGCCTTCTGGGCCGGTGCGTCGGACAAGCTTCCGGTGATGACGGCGGCAGCGAAGACGACAATGCGCGATACGCTCGCCCAGGCGCTGCGCCATCGCGGCTTTCTCGTGATGTCGGGAGCCTATTTCGTGTGCGGGCTGAACCTCGTCTTTTTGACGACACACCTACCGGCATACCTGGAAATCTGCGGCCAGGACCCGATGCTGAGCGCCGAGGCGCTGGCGGTGATCGGCGCCGTCAATTGCGTCGGCGCCTTGATGGCGGGCTGGCTCGGCGGCCGCTATCCGAAGCACGTCGTGTTGGGCTGGCTCTATATCCTTCGGTCGGTTGCCTTCGCCGCTTACTTCGTAGCCCCGCCGACGGCGAGCAACACCCTGATCTTTGCGGCAGCGATGGGCTTGCTGTGGTTTCCCGGGGTGTGGCCGCTCCTGAGCGGCATGGTCGCCGAGATGTTCGGCACCCGCTACATGGCAACGCTCCTCGGGATCTCCTTTGTCGTGCACCAGGTCGGTGCTTCGCTGGGAGCGTGGGGCGGCGGCATCATCTTAGATGTCACCGGGTCCTATGCGACGCCTGGAAGATAGGCGTCTTGGTCGGGTTTGCTGCCGGCATCATACACATCCTCGCTGGCGGCCCGGTGCACCCCCGCGAGGCGAGAGGCGAACCTCAGTTGGTGTCGACTTGGAACCTGCCAAGCCGGTGACGAGAAGGAGTGGTCGATGATCGTTGGAAACGGGGACTATCGATATCGGGTCAATGCCGACTGGGCCAAGCTGCCCGACGGCTGGTCATTCAAGGAAGTCGGCGGGGTCGGTGTCGACAGTGAAGACAATGTCTATGTCTTCAATCGCGGCGAGCATCCGATGATGATCTTCGACCGCGACGGAAATTTCCTGCGCTCCTGGGGCGAGGGCCAATACCCGCGAGCGCACGGCGTGCATGTGGCGCCCGATGACACGATGTTCCTGACCGACGATGGCGGGCATTTTGTCCGCAAGGTCACGCTCGGTGGCAAAGTTATACTGGAGCTGGGCGTGCCTGGAAAGCCGGCACCGTTCATGTCCGGCGAGCCGTTCCATCGCTGCACCCACACCGCGCTGTCGCCGCACGGCGAGATCTACGTCTCAGATGGGTATGGCAACTCGCGGGTCCACAAGTATACGCCGGACGGGAAACTCTTGCTGTCGTGGGGTGAACCCGGTACCGGCGAAGGCGAATTCAACATCGTCCACAACATCTGCTGCGACGCCGACGGCTGGGTCTATGTCGCCGACCGCGAGAACCACCGCGTCCAGGTGTTCGATGGCAACGGCAGGTTCGAGGCACAGTGGCAGAACCTGCACCGTCCCTGCGGGCTCTGTATGCCGTACGGGCACCAACCGATCTTTTACGTCGGCGAGGTTGGCCCGGCCGCCGCGGTCAGCCGTGACATCCCCAACCTCGGCCCGCGCGTCAGCATTGTCGATCATCACGGCAAGCTGATCGGCCGTTTTGGCGACACGCCGGCCGGAATCGAGCTGGGCAAATTCCTGGCGCCGCACGGACTTGCCGTCGATTCACGAGGCGATGTGTATGTCGGCGAGGTTTCGTGGACCGCATGGCCACAAATCTATCCCGACACACCACGACCCGACCGCATCCGCTCGCTGCAGAAATTCGAAAAGGTCGCATGAGAGCGGAAAAAGCTTGGGGGAGATCACTATGCGCGCAGTTTGGTACGACCGACAGGGAGCGGCGGATGAGGTCCTGGTCTGCGGCGAACTGCCTACGCCTGATACCGGCTACGGCGAGGTGCGGGTGAAGCTGGAGGCTTCCGGCGTCAACCCGTCGGATACTTACCGGCGGCGCGGCCCGCCCGCCATGGAATACCCAAGGGTGATCACCAACAGCGACGGTGCCGGGATCATCGACCAGGTGGGGCTGGGAGTGGACCAGGAACTGCTCGGCAAGCGGATATGGCTCTACAACGGCCAGCGCAACGGTCGCTGGATGGGAACCGCGGCGGAATACATCGCGCTGTCCGTCGACTTGGTTACCGAACTACCCGATCGCGTGTCGTTCGCGGAGGGTGCAACACTTGGGGTACCGGCGATGACCGCGCACCGCGCGGTCTTCGTCGCCGGACCAGTGCAAGGAAAGACCCTACTTATCACTGGCGGTGCCGGTGCGGTCGGCCACTATGCGGTGCAGCTGGCGAGCTGGGCCGGAGCGACGGTGATTGCCACAGTCAGTTCCTCGGAAAAGGCAGAGCGAGCGCGTGCTGGTGGCGCTGCGCATGTCATCAACTATCGTTCCGAGGACGTTGCCGCCCGGGTTCTCGACATCACCAACGGCGTCGGCGTCGATCATATCGCCGAGGTTGATTTCGGCGGCAATCTGGCGGCCACGCTGCGCTGCCTGAGGGTTAACGGCAGCATTATGGTCTATGCGAGCAACGGCAATCGGGAGCCGAAGCTTCCCGTGCGCCATCTGATACAAAAGAACCTCACCGTCTACGCGATGTCACTGGCCGGCGTGCCGCACCCCGACCGGAAGCGGGCGCAGACCGACATTGCCGCATGGACCGCGGTGCCTGGGCGCGTCCTGTCGGTGGCTGCGCGCTTCCCGCTGTACGAAACGGCCGCGGCGCATAAGGCCGTTGAGGCTGGCGGCAAGGTTGGCACCGTTGTCGTGGAGCCGCAGCGCTGAGGAGGGAAATCGCGATGCTGACCTTCGAACCCAGCGGCGCAGTATTCGGCGCGGTCGCGCGCGGCGTCAATCTCGCGCAACCGCTCAGCCAGCGCGACATGGGTGCCATCCTACTGGCGCTTGGGAGGCATGGGGTACTGCGTTTTCCCGATCAGCACCTCGGGCTCGGCGAGCTGAAGCGCTTTTCGGAGCAGTTCGGCGAGATTCAGGGGAGCACGAACTTGGCGCTGTGATCGACGAGGCCCCGACCGCCCCGTTTTGCTACCATTACTGGAAAGGTGGGCGGTGATAGGCGCTGCATTGCCTGTTAGCCGGCGGCAAGCTCTTCGATACGGTCGGCAAGACGATTCAACTCCCACCGGCGCACCAACGCCGCGGCGGTCGGCCAGGTCGGGACTTGGTCGTCAAGCGAGGGAATAGGAGCGGTCGGGTCCATCGCCGCGATCCGGCGGAAAAGTCGCAACTCCTCGGACTTATGTAGCATGCGCCACCAAGCCGAGCTTGGCCAGCGCGGGCCGGCGGTACTCTACCTCGATCCCCTCAGTTTAAGGGAGAGGGGCGTGTAGGGAGTATCGCGCCATGCGCGCGATTCGT
>JBFWVT010000148.1:0-4001 GCA_050246595.1 Alphaproteobacteria bacterium | reverse complement strand
GAATGTCTTCGCGGTGGCGCGGCGCGAGCGACCGCCCCTCACCGATGCCACCACCCGGTCTCGCAAATCCTGTGAATAGGGTCTGGGCATGCGTGCTGGCCTCCACCCCCCAGCCGGCATCTTGCGCAGAGATCCCCGCGCCGGGGAACCCCTATCCCGTTTCAACCAGACCCGATCACACTCTAGGCGAAGCAAGGCTTCGCCCGGGCCGGCGAGACGCCGGCGGGTCCAAAACCGCCTTCCCGGCTTGTGGGGGAGGGCTGGGCGGGGGCGTGGTTGCAGAAAAGGACGGATTCAAGGGCGCTCGGGCTCAGCCCCCGTCCGAATGCGTCATGTCAGCAGGGCGGACCCAGGCGTCGAATTCGGCCTCGCCGACATGACCGAGCCTGAGCGCCGCCTCGCGCAGGCTGATCCCGTCACGATGCGCGGTCTGCGCGATCTTGGCGCTATTCTCGTAGCCGATATGCGGTGCCAGCGCGGTGACCAGCATCAGCGACTGTTCGAGATGCTCGGCAATGCGCGCCTCGTTTGCCTCAATGCGGCGGACGCAGCGCTCGGCGAAGGAGCGGCAGGCTTCGGCCAGCAATTCGGCCGATTCGAGAAGATTGTGCAGGATCACCGGCTTGTAGGCGTTGAGCTGGAAACTGCCCTGGCTGCCGGCGAAGGCGACAGCATGGTCGTTGCCGAACACCTGCACCGCCACCATCGTCAGCGCCTCGCACTGGGTCGGGTTGACCTTGCCCGGCATGATCGACGACCCCGGCTCGTTTTCCGGCAGGATAAACTCGCCGATGCCGGCGCGCGGCCCGCTGGCATACCAGCGGATGTCGTTGGCGATCTTCATCAGCGCCCCGGCCAGCGTGCGCAGCGCGCCGCTCGCCGTCACCATCGCATCATGCGCCGCGCCGACCGCGAACAGATTCTCCGCCCGGCGGAACGGGCGGCCGGTTTCGGCCGCGATCAACTCGCTCGCCAATGCGCCAAACCCGGCCGGCGCGTTGAGACCGGTGCCGACCGCGGTGCCGCCGAGCGGCAATTCGTAGAGCCCGTCGAGCGCATTGCGGATCGTCGTCTCGGCCTGGTCGAGCTGCGCGGTCCAGCCGGAAAACAACTGCCCCATCGTCAGCGGCGTCGCGTCCATCAAATGTGTGCGCCCGATCAGCACGATATCGGACAAGGCCCGGCCGCGCTCGGTCAGCGCCTCGCGCAATTCGGCCATGGCGGGGAGCAGGCCGGCTTCGATCGCCTCGACCGCCGCGATATGCATGACCGCCGGGAACGCGTCGTTTGACGACTGGCTGCGGTTGACATCGTCGTTCGGGTGAACCCGCGTCCCGCCGGTCATCAGGCTGGCGCGGCGCGCGATGACCTCGTTCGCGTTCATGTTGGATTGCGTGCCCGAACCGGTCTGGAACACGACCAACGGAAACTCGCCGTCATGCCGGCCGGCGGCGACCTCGTCGGCGGCGCGCGCGATCGCCTCGGCGGTGGCGGCCGGCAGCCGGCCGAGCCTCATATTGGCCAGCGCCGCGGCCTTTTTCAGCAGACCAAAGGCGCGGATCACATTCCGGCCCCAGACAAAGCGGCCGCGCCCGATCGGGAAATTTTCGAGCGAGCGCTGCGTCTGCGCGCCCCACAGCCGGTCCTCCGGGACCTCGACCGGTCCGAGACTGTCGTGTTCCCGCCGCGTCCGCATCCGCTTTCTCCGTTCGGTGTTGCCGGTCTGCTTCGCTAACGGCAAATCGGCGCATTCTCTCCTGTCATGCGATGGAACCGGAAACCGGCTTGCCGTGTTTACGAGCGTTCGATCTGGGGGCGCCAGGACTTTCGCTCGGGGGGACGCCAAGATTACTGAGAGCGGTCGTGGGAAGACGGCGTCGAGGCCGCCGGTTCGCAAGCTGTCAACGCAGGTTCTGGCCGAGGCGCTGTCAGGCGGCGCCGATATCGGGTCGTTGATCCGCGCCCCGGACGGAAGCATGCCACGCATCCTGGTCGGCGATCCGGACCCGGCGACCCGCGGGCGGCTGAACCGCGTGCTGTCCACTTCCGGCTGCCGGGTCGAGGAGGTGACCGATCGCCGTGCTGTCTTCGCCGCGATCCATGCGCCGCCGGATCTCGTTATCGCCGATGCCACCGTGGCGCAGCGGAACGGGTACGCGCTGCTGCGTCGGTTCCGGGCCTATTCGGCGACGGCGTGGCTTCCGGTCATTCTGCTGGCGGCCGAGTCCAGCGACAGCGCCAAGCGCGAGGCGCTCAACGCCGGCGCCGACGATTATCTGGCAAAACCGTTCGGCGCGCGCGAGCTGTTGTCGCGGGTCGCGCTGCACCTTGCAATGGCTCGGGTCGGGCGCGAGGCGGTCGAGGTGGTGCGCGCCTCGGAGCAGCGTCTGGCCGAGGTGCTGGAGGCGATCGGCGAGGCGGTCTACGCCACCGACCGCGACGAGCGCATCCTGTTCGCCAACCGCAGAGCGTTCGAGTTATGGGGATTGCGGCCCGACGAGGCGATCGGCCGCCGGCTGGTCGATCTGTTTCCGGGCATCGAGGACGGCGAGCCGATCCGGGCCTACCGCCGTGTCCTGCGGACCGGCCATCCGGCGCATCTGGAGACGCGCGCGCCGTCGCTCGGCAACCGCTGGATCTCGCTCGACATGCATCCCTCGCCGGATGGCGGGGTGGTCGTCGCGTTCCGCGACATCGACGAGCGCAAGAGTGCCGAGACCCGGCTGCGGCAAAGCGAGGAGCGCTTCCGGCTGATGCTGGAAACGCTGCCCGACATCGCCTTTGTGCTCGGCCCGGACGGCACGGCCGAGTATTACAACAAGCAGATGCGCGACTATGTCGGGGCGCCGCTCGGACCGACCCCGGCGGACCGGCTGCTGCTGCACCCGCCGGAGCACCGCGACCGGCTTAACCGGGCGCGCTCGGAAGCCTATGCGGTCGGGCAGGATTTTGTTGTCGAGGCGCCGCTGCGGCGGCATGACGGAACCCATCGCTGGCATCGCATCCGCAACCGCGCGGTACGGATCGACGGCAAGGTCGCGTTCTGGCTCGGCACCGCGATCGATATCGACGACATGCGCGAAGCCAACACCCTGCTCGAACGGCGGGTCGCCGAGCGCACCGCCGAACTCGAAGCCGCCAATCGCCGGCTGGCGGCGCAGATTGACGAGCGGGAAAAGGCCGAGGCGCAGCTGCATCAGGCGCAGCGCATCGAGGCGGTCGGGCAACTGACTTCCGGGGTGGCGCACGATTTCAATAATCTGTTGACCGCGATCATCGGCAATCTCGAACTGCTCGAAGCGCGCATCGCGGAGGACGATTCGCGGCTCGCCAAACCGCTCGCCGCCGCCGTGGCCGCGGCCGAACGCGGTGCGCGACTGACCGCGCAGCTGCTCGCCTTCTCGCGGCAGCAGCGGATGAACCCCGAACCGGTCGATCTGAACCGGGTCGTCACCGGCGTCGGCCCATTGTTGCACAGCACGATCGGCGCCACGGTCGAGATCGACACCGTGCTGGCGCCGGATTTATGGCTGGCCCTGGCCGATGCCAGCCAGCTCGAACTGGTTCTGCTCAACCTCGCGATCAACGCGCGCGATGCGATGCCGGAAGGCGGCGCGATCACGCTGACCACCGCCAATGCCGTGACGGGCCGCCCGAAGCGCCCCGAGGAGCCGGCGGCGGGCGAATATGTCATGGTCTCGGTCGCCGATACCGGGTGCGGCATCCCGCCGGCGATCATCGACCGGGTCTTCAACCCGTTTTTCACGACAAAGGAGGTCGGCAAGGGGTCGGGTCTCGGGCTGTCGCTGGTGCTCGGGGTGGCGCAGCAGCTCGGCGGCGGGGTGCGCATCGACACAAATCCCGGCGCCGGCACGACGGTGGAGGTGTACCTGCCGCGCGCCGGTATCGACGAGAGGCATGGCGGAAACAGCAGGCGGCGCGCGTCGCCCGCCAGGGGGAAAGTACGCGGCTGCGGCGGCCAGATCGGAAGAGCGTCGTGT
>JBFWVT010000147.1:0-4009 GCA_050246595.1 Alphaproteobacteria bacterium | reverse complement strand
CCTGCTGCGCAAAGCCGATCCGCGCACCACCGAGGACACGTGGCGCCAGATCGGCTCATTGCTCGATCATTTCTCCGCACAGGAATGCGCAAACTACCTCGCCAATGCCGGCTATGCTTCAACCTGATGCGATCACGCTCTAATCACGGGCCCCTCCCCTGCCCCGCTGGTGCTGAGGCTGTGTGGCGCGGCGCCAAGCCCAGATGGTGCGGTCGAGATGCAATTCCTGGGCTTTATCCTTGGCGACCATGCCGCGGAAATAGCCGCCCGGTGACTTCAAATGTCCCGGTTGCTTGCTCGCGACAATGGCGATCGCGACTGCGGCCCGATGCCGCCCCATGGTGCCGCAAGCCTCGCCCCAGAGGGATTTGGAGATGCCGAGATCATCCCGCAGCTCATCGGCCGCATCGATGATGTTGGGCCAGGTCGCGCGCCGGCCGCGCAGATGGGTCTGCAGCTCCGGCGCGAACCGCAGCAACTCGTCCGGTGCGATCCCCTCCTCCATTCCCCGTTCCGGTCGTTTACGCTCCCCCTGCCCCTGAAGTGAGGGAGCTGGCCCCTCCCCGCCTCCGCTACTTCCTTTGGCTGCGATTACAGTATTCTGTTCAGAATAAGAATTTCGGTTGTAACTGTTATAGTGGGGTCGGTTTTCCGGCCCCTTGGGGTCGGAATTCACAGCACCTAAAAGCTGCTCGAGCCGCTCGCGCGCCGCATCTTGACGGCGTTCAAGGCTGGCAACGCCGAGCTCCATCTCTTCGCGCCGCTCGACATCCCTCAGGGCGCGTATCAGTGCTGCCATATCACTGGCAAGCATCTGCCACTCCTCACCCTCGAAGCCGTATTCAGCGGCCACCTCCAGGATCTGCACGATGCCCTTGCGCGCGATCGTCGCTCGTCGGCGCAGCCGGCTCATTGCCAGGCGCTCGGCTCTGGCCTCGGCCGCAATGCGACAGAATTCGCTGTAACGCGCGGCGATGGGCGAAAGATCGAAGCCGTAGGCTTCGACGATGCGGCCCTTCGGGTCGCGCTTGCCATAGCGCTTGCCGTTCGGACTGTCCTTCATGCTGATCAGACCAAGCTCGATCAGGCGGCGGTTGATGGCCTTGGCCTGGGTCGGCGAGAGGCCGAGCGCCTCCTGCTGCATGCGGGCTGAAGGCCATACAATTGGCCGTCCGCCCTTCTCCCAATCCTGCGGCTGCGTGAAGCGGAACAGCCAGTCGACCGCATGTACGAGGCGCGGTGATGCCCCGAGATGAGGCGCGGCTTCCTTGAAGGCGGCAAGCAATTGACCCGCCACTTTGACGCCCTCTGGCAGGCCGGCAAACGCTTCGGCAATGCGGTCGGTTTGGAGCAGCCCCGGCGACCATCGCCGAAAGCCGGTCGGGGCATGGGCATGCCTCCCCGGTGGCGCCTCGTGGGCGCAATTGTCCTGTACCATCGTGATCCCCCTTTCTGGTTGGATCGCGACGGGCAAGCCTCCCCCGTTGACGGAAACGGCAATTTCCGTTGACAGAGGCGGTGTCTATTGGCTAGGTTGGGGGCTGCGAACTTCCCAACGGTTGCTTTTTAGGCCCGTCACGAGTTTTGAAAGCCCGCCCGGCAAGGCGGGCTTTCGTGTTTCTGGGTCGATTACTGCTGGGCGGCTCCCCTCCCCTTCTCGATCAATTGCAACAGCGCCTGGCTGCGGCTTGGCAAGCCGTGGCGTTCCTTAAGCTCGTCGAGCAAGGCAACGATGTCGCGCGGCAGCGCGAGGACGACCTGATGATTGCCTTTGGCCGCAAGCCTGCGGCGATATGCGCGGAAGCGGTCGATGACTGGCTCGGTCGCGGTTTCCATGCCTCCCCCTGGTAGCTAGCTCGATTACTCTATACAGGAGATTGAGGAGAGTCGGCGAGCCCTCGACTCAAGGCTGCTGCTTAGTTCTCTGGAAACGTTGATTTCCGTGCCTCGTTTTGGGCGCGGAAACATGCCCCGCCCCGCGCTAAGACAGTCGAATCGGGAGCTGTTGCGATCGAATCACGGCAGGATTGCTATCAGCATGGGCGCAGCAGGAAACCGGACAGCCCCGATGGCTGTCCGGGAATGAAAAATAGAATTCTAGAAAGGGAGAATTCTATCGGCGTAGTCCGCGCCTCTCTTCCCAGGCATCCAGGGCTTCGAACAGAAGCTCGTTGAGCTTCAGATCCGCATCCGCCGCACGCTGGCGGAACCGCTTCCGGAAGGCCGGCGGCACCTTGAACGCCAGCGCCTGAAGGTTGGCGGTTCTGGTCGGAGCATCGACAGGCGGCGCTGGCGGCGGAGCCGACGCCACGATCGCCGGACGAGGTGCCCGCTGCACGGCCTCGGTCATAGGCGTGGCGGTTTCGGAGGTCAGGGCTGCAAGATCAATAGCGGGTCGTTTAGCCATGAATTCTCTCTTTCATGAATTCTCGCTTTATAGCTTTTCCTTGACTTCGGCCCATAAGGCGCTTGCCTCCTGGGCCGCAACGCCTTTCGGGTCGGTTTCGAAGGCGGTTTTGCCGTGCGCGAAGGTCTCGGCATAGATCACCCGCTCATGCATGCGCGTGGTGAGCACCAAACCCAGAGCATCGAGCGCCACTGCTGCCCCGTCGTTGTTCTTGAGCTTGGGGCGGACACGGGTCAGGACGAACTGAAACGGCCGTCCGGACTGGCGTACCAGCGGCAGGCCCTTGACCAGAGCCCGGAGATCGGCCGGGGTAGGATTTAGCGGGATCAGGACCAGATCAGCGAGGGCAAACAAATCGGCATTGACGGCGCCAATCGAGGGGGCCGTGTCGATGAAGAGGTAGGAGGCGCCGGCCTCGCTCAGAGCGCGAATCCGGTCCGATAGATCGGCAAGGCTGAGGGCCGAATAGCGGGGGGTTTCGATCCCGGCCTTCTTGCGCTGGTTGAACCAGTCAGCCGCGGTCCCTTGCGGATCGGTATCCGAGATAACGACGGGGCCGTCCCCGAGCTGCTCGGCGGCTGCGGCGAGATGCACGGTGATGGTGGATTTCCCGGATCCGCCTTTTTGGTTCGCGACGACGATGGTTTTCATGAAAACGAGATTGGCATAATTCTCCCTTTCATGAAAGCGGGAATTCTCAACTTATTGGCGATCCATGATTTTGCGCGGTTCTAGCGGGGATAGCCGGTCAGAATTCCCGTTTTCTCTCTTTCTCTATTTATGTCTTTATCTCTTTATTCCTTTCTCTTTTTCTATACACATCCACCAGACGCGAGAAGGGCAGGGGAGGGACCCGGCCGCGGGTGCCATGCTCTCAAAGCACGCCTGTCGCTCCTCGGCCAGGGGATGCCCTTAGCCTGGATTGAACGGAAACAGCGGCGCTGATGCGACTAGCCGTCCCGGATTTTCCAGGCGCGGGCGGCGCCTCGGGCAAGTCCTTGCCGTCAAGATCACCGCCGTACGAGTGAAAAGGCGGATAGTCGCGGGTCTCATTGGCCGGGACCTTCGACAGCAGCAAGGGCCGAGGCCAGGGACCAGAATTCGGCGATCTCCTCGCGGGAAAAGCCCATTTTCTCAAGGTCGCGCGGGCGGCACTGGCCGTGTGTGCGGATCCGGTCGGCAATCGCATCAGCCATCCGATTGGCAAGCGCAAACGCCTCGCTCGCCTGCTGCCCGGCGGCGGCGGAATCATTGTCGTTGCCCGCCTGGCGCAAAAACACGCCAGCCACACGATAACCGCCCAATTGGTCAAAGAGACCAATGCCTTCTGCTGCAAAGGCAAGGGTGATTTTGCGTACGGTCTCGGCCGCGGGTTCAAAACGGGCGGTCTCGATATTGCGGATGGTCTCGGGCGAGATACCGGCCGAAATGCCAAAATCAGCCCGTGACCAGTCAAGAAGAGCCCGCGCGGCGCGTAGTCTTACTGCGTCATAGAAATGGATGGGCGCCGGTAGTTTGGCGTGGGGCGTTGCAGCATGGACATCGCGCCAGGGTGGTTGCGAGGGCAACGATCAGGTGTCGGCGGATCGTCGCGATCGAGTT
>JBFWVT010000146.1:0-4063 GCA_050246595.1 Alphaproteobacteria bacterium | reverse complement strand
TGGATTGCGCCGATCGCCAGTAACGCGGCCCAATCTGAAGGGCTGCGACGCCATTCGGCGCTTTCTTCCGCCGTCGCGGCGCGGGGCAGATAGGAGGTTGCCTCGCGCGACGTCATCCTATCACCCTCCGCCTTAGTCCGCGAACGGATCCCGGACCAATATGGTATCGTCCCGCTCCGGGCTCGTTGACACCAGCGCTACCGGACATCCGATCAACTCCTCGATCCTGCGCACATATTTTATCGCCTGTGCCGGAAGCTCGGCCCAGCTCCGCGCACCGGCGGTCGACTGGCTCCAGCCCTCGATGGTTTCGTAAACGGGCGTAGCGCGCGCCTGATCCTGCGGATGCGGCGGAAGATAGTCATATTGGCGATCACCAACCGTGTAGCCGGTGCAGATCTTCAATTCGGGAAATCCGTCAAGGACGTCCAGCTTGGTCAGCGCAATCCCGGTCACGCCCGACACGGCGACCGACTGGCGCACCAACACGGCATCGAACCAGCCGCAACGGCGCTTGCGTCCGGTGACGGTGCCGAATTCATGGCCGCGCTCGCCGAGCCGCTGGCCGGTCTCGTCTTCAAGTTCGGTGGGAAAGGGGCCGGAACCGACGCGGGTAGTATAGGCCTTGACGATGCCGAGCACGAAGCCCGCTGCGCCGGGGCCGAGGCCCGAGCCTCCTGCGGCCGTGCCGGCGATGGTGTTGGATGAGGTGACGAACGGATAGGTTCCGTGATCGACGTCCAGCAGCACGCCTTGCGCGCCTTCGAACAAGATACGATCGCCGCGCGCCTTCGCCTGATTGAGCGTCAGCCAGACCGGCTTGGCGAAGGGCAGGATGAAACCGGCGATCTCGCGCAGGTCCGCCATCAGCCGTTCGCGATCGATCGGGCCTTCGCCGAACCCGGCGCGGAGTGCGTCATGATGCGCGCAGATACGATCCAGCTGCAGTTCGAGATCGTCGAGATGCGCCAGATCACACACGCGGATCGCGCGGCGGCCGACCTTGTCCTCATAACATGGGCCGATGCCGCGGCGCGTCGTGCCGATCTTGCCCGCACCCGACGCATCTTCGCGCAGGCCGTCGAGATCGCGGTGGAAGGGCAGAATCAGCGGACAGGTTTCGGCGACCTGAAGATTGTCCGGCGTCATGGTCACGCCCTGGCCCTTCAGCTTCGCAACCTCGTCCCGGAAATGCCAGGGATCGAGGACTACGCCATTGCCGATTACCGAAAGCGTACCGCGCACGATGCCTGACGGCAGCAGACTGAGCTTGTAGGTCTGGTCGCCGACCACCAGCGTATGCCCGGCATTGTGGCCGCCCTGAAACCGGACGACGACATCGGCGCGTTCCGCCAGCCAGTCGACGATCTTGCCCTTGCCTTCATCGCCCCACTGGGCACCGATGACGGTTACGTTGGCCACGCAGCTTCCCTTCGCTTACAAGCCTCGAACATTGGCGGGCGCTGCCTATTGGATGCGGACGCCCGCGTCCATGGCAAAACCGTTGCATGGGAGGCGATGTGCGGCTTTTTCTGGCGATGGCGATTGCCGTTCTGCTCGCAGGATGCATGGGCGCGACCGGTGCGGTCGCCTCAAAGATCAGCTACAGCTACGGCGGAAATCCAAGGCAGATACTCGACATCCATGTGCCGAAGGGGGCCAGGCATGCGCCGCTCATTCTTTTCGTGCATGGCGGTGGCTGGTCGGAAGGCGCGAAGGAGATGGGGCAGGGCGGGCCGCCTGCCCATTTCACCGCCCAAGGCTATGCTTTCGCCGCATTGAATTATCGTCTCGTGCCTGATGCGACCGTTGAGGATCAAGCGGCCGATGTCGCCCGTGCGCTTTCCTTCCTGCTCCGCAATGCGCGTGCGCTTGGGCTGGATGGTGAGCGGGTGATCCTGATCGGCCACAGTTCGGGCGCACATCTCGCCGCGCTGGTGGCCACCGATCCACAATGGCTTCAACAGGCGAATGTCGCCGATGATGTTGTCAGGGGCGTTATCTCGCTTGACGGGGCCGGTATCGATGTTCCGGGGATCATGGCGGCAGGGGCCTCGCGATCACCCTTCTATACTAACGCGTTTGGACCGGATGCTGCCCGGCAAGGAAGATTGTCTCCACTGGAGCATCTTGGAGCGGGTGACGCGCCCAATTGGCTGTTGCTCTACGACGGCGAACATAATCCCGGTGCGGGATATTTCGCTGAACGCTTTGCCGTCGCCGCCCGGGCGGGTGGGATGCATGCTGACGCAATCGCCATCACCGGGACGGGACATATGCGAATGCTGCAGGAGTTGGGTCGGCCGGGTGACCAAACTACGGCGGAGATTGATCGCTTCATCGACCGCGTGATCGGCAAAGGCGCTCAGTAGGGAGTCGGACGCCCATTCGACAGATAGTGGGTGCAACCAAGCAGGCGACCATCATCGCCGTCAGCCAGTGCTGAAATGGTGATCCATCCTTCGCGCCGTAACGCGGACGCGGCAACCGCATCGCTGCCGAGAGGAAGAAAAACGCGCTCGCTCTGCTCCTGGCCGAGGCCGGCGTCGACAAGCGGATCAAGGTAGAGGGAAAATCCAACAGCCTCTTCTTCGCGATCCGGGGCATGAACGATGCTATAGGTCCCGCCACGCCCGACCTCGCCGGAGAGTTCCGCGCCGAACAGGGAGAAGCCGATCCAGCTCTGATATTCGAATCCATGTCGCTCGGTCGGATCAAGCGTCAATGTCGCGCGGTCGCCCACGGCTGCCACGATGGCCTCGATTGCCTCAATCCGGGATGCAAGCACATCGGCGCAGTCCAGCCCCTTCAATCGCTCCAGCGCCGACGCCACCGGCCCCGCCGCTTCGAGTAGCGGCAGATACGCCGCCGCGCCGAGCGCCGCCAATGCTCCCGCATCCTTGGCATCCAGCCTGTCACGCACCGCGTCGATCTTTTCGGATGCAAGCGGAAGGCGGTGTGCCGCCAGGGTCTCGACCAGATCCGGAAGGGTGAGATCCAGTGTGATTCCCCGGACGCCCGCAATTTCAAGCGCCTCGATCGCCACCAGTATGACCTCGATGACAGCTGCGGTCGTGGCGACGCCGATGAGTTCGGCTCCAGCCTGGGTCATCTCCCGCTCAGGGCGCAGCTGTGTCGCGCGGAGTTTGAGGACAGGGCCGCCATAAGCGAGGCGCAGCGGACGCGGACGGTGCGCCATGCGGGATACTGCGATGCGACCAACCTGAGCTGTGATATCCGGCCTCAGCGCCAGCGTACGTTGCGAAATCGGATCGACGAAGCGAAGCAGATCCCGCGATCCGGCAGATTTGAGGTGGGCGACAAGCGTTTCTTCGAACTCGGCCAATGGAGGCGCCACCCGCTCGTAGCCATGCCGGCTGATCGCAACGATCGCACGATGGAGCAGGCGCGATCCCGCTTCCGCCTGCGGTGGGAGCCTATCGCGAAAGCCTTCGGGCAAAAGTCCGGGTGCGAGCGTCATGCGCAGCCCTTTAGCGATTATTTTGTGGTGTACCACCGCTTGTAGCGGCGATCGCAAATTGATGCTGCGGCCGGCGCTATTTTTCCGGGATCACCGGCGGCTCCCTCTCCTGCGAGGTATATCATTATTCCCGACCGCAGCGGTCATTCCGTAGCGTAATCAGCCGTACAAAAGAATGATCGCTCTGGTTAACTCTTTTCATGTCGTCGTTATATCTGCACGGTCTGGCGCAGAACAACAAAAAATGGGCCGACCCGTAGGGGCCGACCCGAAAAGTTTTAGGAGAGGATGCCTGAAAGGCAGGATCTTTGTGCAATGCACCAATAATTATTGCAACTGCAAAAATATCAGCCTTGCGTGCAAAAAACGCAACGTCGTTTCAGAACCGTAGCGACATGGCGCGTTTTACACCGGGCAAAGCCTTAACCGTATCTACAAGGCTATCGCGGGCCTGCGCATCGAGAGAGAGAAGCAAGATGGCCTCGCCTCCGGCATGCCGCCTACCGAGATGAAAAGTACCGATATTTATGTCGGCCTCACCCAAGGCGGAACCAAGCCGGCCGATGAAGCCCGGAGCGTCCT
>JBFWVT010000145.1:0-4184 GCA_050246595.1 Alphaproteobacteria bacterium | reverse complement strand
TGGCGTAGACCGGGCCGATGCCGCGGATCATTCCGGAAGCAAGATACTTCTCGATGCCGTCGATCGAGGTCGGGGCCGAGCTGCGCAGAAAGCGGGCCTCGAACTGCTGGCCGTGGGTGCGGTCGTTGACCCATTCGCCCGAAGCGGTGATCCACTCGCCCGCGGAAATTGTCGCGGCATACCCAAGGGCGGTCACAAGATCACGGTGCCCGCGCGCTTTGACGCGCAGAACACAGAAGCCGTTCTCGGCGTTGTGAAAGGTGACCCGTTCGACGAGGCCGGTCAGCACTTTCTGTGGTGATGAAACGGATTGCGTTTTCAGTGCGCCGGTCACGAGACACCAAGCTTCGTAGCAATCAAAAATTTGTCAGACGCATAACTGCCGCCAATCGGCTTGTCGATTACTGAAAATAGTACCTTATTGCCTCTTTCAGTCGGCCCCGATTCACATACAGCGCCGCTATGATGAATTGGGCGAGAACGCCGACCTCCGGACCACACGCGGGCGGAACGTCTGCGTCCCCGGCTTGGCAATCCGCTGCGCCCGGACCAGTTCTTCTCCCATGGACTGGGTCTTCTGCGAACCGCCGCCGATCGAGACGAAGCTGCGGGCAGCAATCCGCGATTGGCACCGTCTTGACGAAACCGAGACCGATTCACGCATCGCTGCCGCCGCCGAACTGCCGGCCGAGGCGCGCGACCGGATAGGGATAACCGCGCGCCGGCTCGTGACCGCCGTACGCCGCAAGCGGATCGGCGGCGGGATCGACGCCTTTCTGCACGAATACGCCCTGTCCTCGCAGGAGGGGGTGGCTCTGATGTGTCTTGCCGAGGCGCTGTTGCGCATTCCCGATGCCGAGACCGTCGACAAGCTGATCCGCGACAAGATTGCCGCCGCCGACTGGGAACGGCATCTCGGGCATTCCGGATCGCTGTTCGTCAACGCCTCGACCTGGGCGCTGATGCTTACCGGACGGCTGCTGCGAAGCGATCGCATCGGGCCAGGCGAAGGCGATCTCGGAGCCGTTCTACGCCGCTTTGTCGCGCGGTCGAGCGAGCCGGTGTGGCGGCAGGCCGTGACCGCCGCAATGCGCATCCTGGCCGGCCAGTTCATCATGGGACGCACGATTGACGAGGCGCTGGGGCGGGTCCGCGAGGCCGAGCGGCGGGGCTACCGTCATTCGTTCGACATGCTCGGCGAGGCGGCCCGCACGATGCCGGACGCGGTGCGTTACCGCGAAGCCTACGAGCGCGCGATCGGCGCCATCGGCAAGGAGGCGGCCGGCCAGCGCATCGAGGAGGCCCCCGGCATTTCGGTCAAGCTGTCGGCTTTGCACCCGCGCTATGAGATGGCGCAGCGCGACCGCGCAGTGCACGAATTGCTGCCGTCACTGCTCGGGATGGCCCGTCAGGCGCGCGACGCCGGGATCGGCTTTACGATCGACGCCGAGGAGACCGACCGGCTCGAATTGTCGCTCGATCTTGTCGAAAAGCTGGCGCTCGCCCCGGAGCTGGCCGGCTGGGACGGGCTTGGTCTCGCGGTGCAGGCTTATCAAAAGCGCGCCCTGCCGCTGCTGGATTGGCTCGCGGATCTGGCCCTGCGGGCGCGCCGCCGGCTGATGGTGCGGCTGGTCAAGGGAGCCTATTGGGACACCGAGATCAAACGGGCGCAGGAGCGCGGTCTCGACACATACCCGGTGTTCACCCGCAAGGTCGCGACCGATACCTGCTACCTGGCCTGCGCTAAACGGATGTTCGCGGCGGGGCCGGCCTTCTACCCGCAATTCGCGACGCACAACGCGCATACGGTTGCCGCGGTCCTGGAAATGGGCGGGGACCGCACGGACTGGGAGTACCAGCGGCTGCACGGCATGGGCGAGGCGCTCTATGCCGAAATCGTCGGCGGCGACGGACCGGGCCGGCCGTGCCGGGTGTACGCCCCGGTCGGCAGCCACGAAGATCTGCTTGCCTATCTGGTGCGGCGGCTGCTCGAGAACGGCGCCAACACGTCTTTTGTCAACCGGCTCATCGATGAGCGCGAACCGATCGACGAGATCATCGCCGATCCGGTGGCTCGGCTGGCGCGCCTGCCGCACAAGCCGCACCCGGCCATTCCGCTGCCGCGCGACATCTTCCAGCCGGCGCGAGGCAACTCGCAGGGAATCGACCTCGCGGACCCGCGCAGCCTGTCCGAATTGCAGAGCGGCCTTGCGGCGGCGGTGCGCCGGCCGTGGACCGCCGGGCCGATCGTCGGCGGCATCGATCTGCCCGGAACGGCGGAGCCGGTTTTCGATCCCGCCGACCGCCGCCGGGAGCTGGGCACGGTCTCAAATGCGGGACCGGATGCGGTCGCGCACGCGCTGGAACGCGCAGCGGCGGCGGCACCGGCGTGGGATCGCACCCCGGCGGAGACGCGGGCGGCGGCGCTGGAGCAGGCGGCCGACCGCTACGAGCGCCACCGGGCCGAGCTGATGGCGCTGATCGTCCGCGAGGGCGGAAGGACAATCCCCAACGCGCTGTCGGAGGTGCGCGAGGCGTGCGATTTTCTGCGCTATTACGCGGCCCGCGCCCGCGCCGACTTCTCCGGCCCGGAGCTTCTCCCCGGCCCGACCGGCGAGCGCAACGAACTCTCGCTGCACGGGCGCGGCGTGTTCGCCTGCATCTCGCCGTGGAATTTCCCGCTGGCGATCTTCACCGGGCAGGTCGCGGCCGCGCTGGCCGCCGGCAACACGGTGATCGCCAAACCGGCCGAGCAGACCCCGCTGGTCGCCGCCGCGGCGGTAAGGCACCTTTTGGCCGCCGGAGTTCCGGCGGATGCGCTGCATCTCCTGCCCGGCGACGGCGCTGAGGTCGGCGGCGCGCTCGTCGCCGACCTCAGGGTCGCCGGGGTCGCCTTTACCGGCTCGACCGAGACGGCGCGGGCGATCAATCGGGTGCTGGCGCAGCGCGACGGTCCGATCGTGCCGCTGATCGCCGAAACCGGCGGACAGAACGCGATGCTCGTCGATTCGTCGGCGCTGCCCGAGCAGGTCGTGGCGGACGCCGTCACCTCGGCGTTCGACAGCGCCGGGCAGCGGTGCTCGGCGGTGCGCCTGCTGTATATTCAGGAGGATGTCGCCGAACGCATCCTGGCGATGCTGGCGGGGGCGATGGCCGAGTTGCGGATCGGCGATCCGGGGCTGCTCGCGACCGATATCGGTCCGGTCATCGACAGAGCCGCGCGCGAGGCCCTGCAGTGTCACGCCGAGCGGATGTCGCGGGAGGGGCGCCTGTTATATCAATGCCCCCTGCCGCCCGAGGCCGAGCACGGCAGTTTTCTCGCCCCGCGCGCGTTCGAGACCGACAGCGCGGCGCGGCTCGACCGCGAGGTGTTCGGGCCGATCCTGCATGTGATCCGCTGGCGCACCGGCGATCTTGACGCGGTGCTCGACGAGATCGCCGCGACCGGGTACGCGCTGACCTTTGGCATTCACAGCCGGATCGACGAGACGGTGAACCACGTTCTGAGCCGTCTCGGGATCGGCAACAGCTATGTCAACCGCAATACGATCGGCGCCGTCGTCGGCGCGCAGCCGTTTGGCGGCGAGCGCCTGAGCGGCACCGGGCCAAAGGCGGGCGGGCCGCGATACCTGCACCGCTTCGCAACCGAACGGACGGTCTCGATCGATACCACCGCGGCCGGTGGGAATGCCAGTCTCCTCTCGCTCGGGGAGAGCTGAACCGGCATTCGCCGCTATGCTCTCCGTGTTCCGGCTGAGTGAACTCCACTACGGGAATCTTATGATCGATCCGGCACGGATGCGATGTTTCGCAATGCGGGTTGACCAGCGCTGCACGGCAACCGACGCCCAAATCGCCTCGACCACGTCGAAGAGATATGCCATCTGTAGAAATCTATACGCTAGCCCCATGGGGCAGGCCCCGCCAAAAGATAAAATGAAACCTGATGCCGTGCTTCGAGCACATAGGTGACGAACATCGCTGTCACCGCGAAGAGAAGGCCGGAAGGATATCCGTAGGCTGGTTCTATACCTTGTGTTTTACGGGTTCAGCCGACAACCAACTCTGCGCCGCATAAATCATGTAGTTGACCCCGTCAAACCGGACACTTGGAGGCAGCGTGCGCAGTTGGCGTGCTCCGACAAACTCGAACTGCTGATCTTCAGGCTCGGAACGTGCCTGAA
>JBFWVT010000144.1:0-4277 GCA_050246595.1 Alphaproteobacteria bacterium | reverse complement strand
TGCGCATTTCGCAAAAACCGGACACTCGTTTCGCTAAATCGCGGACAGCGGTTTCGCTAATTCCCGGACAGCTGCAGAGGTGCTTTTCGTTTGCCTTGTTGTAGTCGGCTTAGCTGATCGTGCTGTTTTGGTTTGAGGTCAAGCCTGAGGAGGTTTTTGCTTGCGCATGCTGTCGCCTTCGAGGGCGATGCGATGGGCATTGTGGATGATCCTGTCGAGTATGGCATCGGCGATGGTTGGCTCGCCGATCATGTCGTGCCAGGCCGCCACGGGAAGCTGGGCAGTGATCAGCGTGGATTTTCGGCGATAGCGTTCTTCGAAGATTTCGAGCAGATCGAGCCGCTGCTGATCGCTCAGCGAGTGGGTGCCCCAGTCATCGAGGATAAGCAGTTCGACCCGTGCCAGCCTGTCGGCCAGACGCGGGAAGCTGCCATCGAGCCGTGCGAGCGCGAGCGCGTCGAACAGGCGTGGCATGCGCATATAGAGAACTGGATGATCGAGCCGGGCCGCTTGCCGCCCAAAGGCGCAGCCAAGCCATGTTTTTCCCGTGCCGGTCTGGCCGGTGATGATCAGATTCTCATGAGCCTTGAGCCATGTTCCTTGCGCGAGCGACAGGATATTACGGCGATCGATCCCGCGGTGCGCGGTAAAGTCGATATCCTCGATACAGGCATCGGCAAAGCGCAGCCGTGCGGATCTAAGCTTGTTACCAAGACGCCGGTCCGCACGGACCGCCATTTCGCGGTCGAGCATCAACCCGAGCCATTCCTCGCGGGCAAGATCGTCGCCGCTGCCCTGAGCCGTCATCTCGCGCCACGCGGCGGACATTCCGGCAAGGCCAAGCGCCTGCATCTGATCAAGGGTGGGATTGTTCAACATGGGAGTTTCCTTCTTCATTGATAATAGGCCCGGCCACGGATGTTCGTGTGCGCAGGCGTGGGTCGTGCCGGCTCGGTCGCCGGCCTGATCCGGTCGAGCCCGGATTTGAGGATCGCGGCGACCGAAGAGTAGGAGACCGCGTTGATGATCAGCGCGCGTTCGCATGATGCTTCCACCCGGTCCCGCTCGTAGCGCCGGGCCAGCGACAGAACGCCCATCGCCGAACGATAGCCCTGTTCAGGGTGAGGCCGGTCGCGCATCAACCGTTCGACCAGGATCGCGGCGTTGACGCCGATCTGGTCGGCTTTGCCGATCAGGCTGGCAGGCGTCATGTTGGCGTAGCGCTGATGGGCTTTGGGCATATGCTCGCCTACCGTCACATGGCCCCGGCGCTGGGACCGCCGGACATGGCTCGCAACCCGCTGGTGATCATGGAACAGCTCAACCACCCTGTGGGTGAGCCGGACATCGACCTGCCGCCCGATCAACCGGTGCGGGACCGAGTAGAAGGTCTTGTCGACCTCGACATGATAATCGGGATGGACCTTGGCCCTTTTCCACTCGGCATATTCGAACCGCTCTGCCGGGAGCGGCGCAAGGGCGCTCCGCTCGATCTCTTCGAACAGCGCGCGGCGCGATCGCCCAACATGGCGCATCGGCCGATCATTCAGATCCTCCAGCAACACGGCGATCGCCGCATTCAGGTCCGCAAGGGTGAAGAAGCGCCGATTGCGCAGCCGCGCAAGGATCCAGCGCTCGACGATCAGCACCGCCCCTTCGACCTTGCCCTTGTCGCGTGGACGGCGACTGCGGGTCGGCAGGATCGTCGTGTCGTAATGCTCCGCCATCGCCGCAAAGGTCTGGTTGAGCGTCGGTTCGAACCACAGCGCTTTCGCCACCCCGGCCTTCAGATTGTCGCAGACAATGGCGCGGGCGACCCCGCCGAAGTACCCCAGCGCCTGAACCTGGCCTTCGATCCAGTCGGGGAGCTTCTGAGAGAGGCTGGCCATCGCGAACGTCAGGGAGGATGCGCCGAGTACAGCTACGAAGATTTGCGCCTGGTGTACTTCTCCGGTCGATGGATCGATCAGCGGCACCGTATGACCCGCATAATCGGTCTGCATCACCGCACCCGCCTCATGCCGGTTGCGGAAGCTCGCATGGGTGCGTTTCTGGAATGCCGCAAAGCGGTCGCAAAACCAGGTATAGCCATAGCCATTGGGGTGCGCCGCGCGATATTCCTGCCAAAGCAGCGTCAGCGTCACGCCCTTGCGCTTGATCTCGCGCGCAACCACCGGCCAGTCGGGCTCGCTCAGATCCTGTGGCGGCCGTCCGACACGGTGAAAGAGCAGCTGCTCAAGCGCCGCATCGTCGTCATACCCCGGCGGCAGCGGCCAGTCGGAAAGCCCCGCCTCGCGGGCGCGCAGCACGTAGGTCGACACCGTCGTCTTGCTGAGCTTCAGGCGTTCCGATACCGCCCGTACTGACAGCCCCTGACCATAGGTCAGGCGCAAAATCGATCGCATGTCCTTCACGTTCGTTCGTCTCGCTTGCTTCCGTCCCGGCATCTTCCCTCCCATCACATCGATGAAAGGACCCAATGCCACTCCGGCGCGCCCGAAAAACGAACCTCATTTCCCGCCCGAAATCACTGTCCCGGAATTAGCGGAATCGCTGTCCGGTATTTACTGAATTCACTGTCCGCGAATTACTGAAATCCCTGTCCGGGAATTTGCGAAACACGCACCGAGAAGCGTGCGCTGGTCGAGATGGCGACGCAGCCCGGCTCATCGGTACCGGAAGTGGCGGCCTGCTTCGAGGTAGCGCCGTCGCAGCTCTATGCATGGCGCAAGCAGCTGGCGGATGGCGAGCTCGATGATCCGGTAGCGACACCGACGTTCGCGCGGGTGGATGTGGTGCCTATTGCTCCGCCGGCAACGGCTCCCGCGATTGGCGCAAGCGCTGGCAAGATTATCGTCGCCTTTCCGAGCGGCGTACGCGTGCGCGTCGTCGGATCAGTCGATCCTGCGATGCTGGCTTTGGTGGTGGCAGAACTCGACCGGTGATCACTGTTGTTCCGACCGACCGGATTTACCTGTGCTGCGGCGTTACGGATACACCTCGCAGACATCCTGCCTATGTCGGGGGCGACGTCCTCGTGTGGTATCGATGGCATCCGTACTTTGAACGGACCGTTTCGATGCGAGTATATTGAGGATCGAGCGAATGGGAGAGTTGCGCACATCTTCGTGCGGCACAGCCAAGTCATGGTCGTCCCCGCTTGGATGTTGGATCGCGAGCCTTGCGAGGCGTTCAGCTGGGGTAGCCCTCGGGTGACCGTGGATGCGCTGACCGATCCACAACCTCTTGATCCATCGGGTGTTTCGGAATTGCCTGCTGAGCGGTTCGAACGCTCAGGAGGTTATCGATGAAGACATTGCCCCCACCGATGCGGCTGCCAGCACTGCGGCAGTTGATCATGCCGCTCGATTCCAGAAGCCTCGACGGTCTGACGAAAGCGCAGCGGCGGCTACCTCGCCATGGGGGGGCAGATCATCGACGCCAGCATTATCCCCGCGCCGCGCCAGCGCATGACCGACGAGGAGCGCGCGGTCGTCAAGAAGGGCGGCATCCCAGAGGCCTGGACCGCCAAGCCGGCGAGGCTGGCGCAAAAGGACCGCGACGCGCGCTGGACGCTCAAGCGCGGCCGCCGCAAGAAGGGACCGGACGGCAAGCTCATGGCCGAGATCGCCACGGCCATCTTTGGCTACAAGTCGCATATCGGCATCGACCAGCGCCACGGCTTCATCCGCACCGGGTCGGCCAGCGAACTGCCCGGCCTGATCGATCCGGCCAACAACACCGGCAGGTCGATCTGGGCCAGCACCGCCTACCATAGCCAGAAGAACGAGCGGGCGATCCTGCGCGCCGGCCGCGTGTCGAAAATCCACTTCCGCCGATCGCCGGGCAGACCGCTGCCAGCCCAGCGCCAGCGCGCCAATGCCGCGCGTTCCAAGGTTCGCTCTGCCGTCGAGCATGTCTTCGCCACCCAGAATCACCGGATGGGGCTGTTCATCCGCACCATCGGCATAGAGCGCGCCAGGGCCAAGATCGGCGAGAGCGAATGAAGTCGGTGCACCTGTAATGAACAGCATTGTTGCGGCGTTCCGCTTTCCGCGCCTAGAACAGGGGCAAGGTTGTCGCCGCCCCGGTAAACCTGGGCGCTGTCGCCACGTTGGGTCAAGCGGTTGCAGATGCCGGCATGAAACGCGGTCTGCCAGCACGCGGCAATGATGAAGAAGGAATTAAAGGGCTCCTTTCCGCTTGCGGACTTCAGACGCTGTGGCCCGCGAGCCAAGCGCCATCGATAAATAACTCGGCACCACTGACATAATTCG
>JBFWVT010000143.1:0-4323 GCA_050246595.1 Alphaproteobacteria bacterium | reverse complement strand
CCCCCCCCCCCCCCGCGGGGGGGGGGGGTGGGGGTGGGGGGCCCGAAACCGGTTCGTGGGCGCCAGCCCTCACCCTCCCGCGCCTTGCGGCGCAGGCCCCTCCCTCTCCCGCAATGCGGGAGAGGGGTTGGAAATACGCGGGCTCAGTAATGATCGCCAAGTTTCTGCCCTACCTCAAATCGCATCGCTGGCAAGTCGGGCTGGCGCTCCTCCAGGTATTTCTGGTCGCTGCGTTCGAGCTGCTGAAGCCGTGGCCGTTGCAGATCGTCATCGACCATGTGCTTGGCGGCAAGGTTCCGGCGGTTGGCGGCGGGCCGATCGGCGAGTTGCTGAGCCTGCCGGCGCTGACCTTGCTGCTGCTCGCCTGCATCGGCATCGTGCTGGTGCATTTCGGGGTCGGCGCGCTGACCTTGTGGCACAACTACACGACGATCCGGGTCGGGCAGGCGATGGTCAACGACCTGCGCGGCGACCTCTACGCCCATTTGCAGCGTCTGTCGCTCGGCTATCACGGCCGCCAGCGGGTCGGCGATCTGATGTACCGCATCACCGCCGACAGTTTCGCGGTCCAGACGATGATCATGAACGGGCTGCTGCCGATCCTGTCGGCGCTGGTGCTGCTCGGCGGCATGCTGATCGTGCTGTTCCCGATCGACCCGCTGCTGACCGTGCTGGCGCTGACGATCGTGCCGGTGCTGTTCGCGCTGATCGCGGTGTTCAACCGCAAGATCGTCACCGTCGCGACCGAGGTGCGCGATCTCGAGAGCCGGGTCTATTCGCTGGTGCAATGGGGCATGTCGGCGATCAAGGTGGTGCAGGCCTTTACAAAGGAAGACGACGAACACCGCCGCTTCATGGGCGCGAGCCGCGAGAGCCTGCGCGCGACATTGCGCCTCTACAACTGGCAGACTTCGTATTCGGCGGCGGTTAACGTCGTCGTCGCGGCCGGCACGGCGGTGGTCATCTATGCCGGGGCGCGGGCCGTGCTGTCGGGCAATCTGACCGTCGGGCAGCTGCTCGTCTTTATCTCCTACCTGGCGCAGCTGTATCAGCCGATCAACCAGATCACGCAGAGCTGGGGTCTGATCGCGGCGGCGCGGGTCGGCGCCACCCGAGTGTTCGAGGTGCTGGAAACCGAGGCCGATTTGCCGAGCGGGACAAGGCAATTCCCGCCGGGCGGCGTGCGCGATTCGATCGCGTGGCGCAATGTCGGTTTCCGCTATCGTCCCGAGACGCCGGTTCTGAACGATATCGATCTCACAATCGTTTCCGGCTCGAAAGTCGCGATCGTCGGTCCGACCGGCGCCGGCAAGTCCACATTGCTGGGGCTGCTGCCGCGATTCTTTGATCCGACGAGCGGGGTCGTCACGATCGACGGCGTCGATATTCGCGAATACACGCTGAATTCGCTGCGCAGCCGGATCGCGATGGTATTGCAGCCGCCGCTGATCTTTCCGCTGTCGGTCGCCGACAATATCGCCTACGGCCGCCCCGGCGCCGATCGCGAGGCGATCGAGAACGCCGCGCGTCTGGCGCGAATCCACGACACGATCGCGCGCATGCCCGACGGGTACGAGACACAGCTCGGCGAAGGCGGCGTCGCGCTCTCCGAAGGCGAGAAGCAGCGGATCACGATCGCCCGAGCCCTGCTGCGCGACGCGCCGATCCTGATCCTCGACGAGCCGACCTCGGCGCTTGACGTCGAAACCGAAGCGCTGGTCATGGAAGCGATCGAAAAACTGATGGAAGGCCGCACGACCTTTATCATCGCGCACCGTCTGTCCACCGTCAGACGGTGCGACCGCATCCTCGTGCTGCGCGACGGAACAATCGCCGAGAGCGGCAGTTTTGGCGAGCTGCTGCGCCGCGGCGGCACGTTCGCCGAGTATTACCGCACCCAGTTCGCGCCAGGCGAGAAGACCCAGGCGGTTGCCTGACCGGTCGCTTCTCCGTTCCGGCGTTGCTGATTCGCAACTCTGGCTGTTGCCTGTTTGCCGCTCTTTTTTGGCGGGTATGCTGGAACTCGATAGTCCGCGGCGCCCAGTGTGGCGGTTCTGCCAATACATGGCCAGTATACCGGGAGCCTCTTTCCGGAGGCGCAAATCGAGCCGGGTTCCCGCACTGTTCCTATTCGTCCAGCGACTGTGATTTCTCTTGCCCAGAAAGCTGCGGAGGCGTGCCGCGGCTGTTTTACCGGCGCGCCGCATCGCGTAATACGGCATTTAGTGTTGAAGGAACGGGAATACCGCGATAATGTGGGTGCCGCGTTTGGGGAAAGAAAAGCTGCGGTTTGTCGGGTGCGGGGCCGGTCTGGAAATGACAGGCTGCCTCGCTTCCGCGCGGCGGCCGGGCGGCACCGGAGGGATGTCGCTCCGCGGCCGTTCGGGGCCTTGGCTCGGCAACCGCGGCTCGACGAGGCGCGGGGGACAGCAATGACCGATCGTTTGCGCTGGGGAGGCATGCGCTTCCTCAAGCGAGGGTTGCGGCGGATGCCGCCTCCGGGGGACCAAATCGGCCGAGTGCCGCGAGGGTTGCGGCAGCACGGCACCATCGCACTGGGTCTGGCCGCCGTGGCGGGAGCGGCGGGTTCGGTCTATTGCGGCGCCGAAGCCATTCGTTATCAGCGGAGTGCTGTCACCGAGCGGGCGGCGGCGCGCAGCGCCGAAACCGCGAATGCCGAGCTGCAGACCGTGCTCGCCCAGCTTCGCGATGAACTCGGCGGCGCCAGGCAGGCGCTAAACGCCGCGCGGGAGCGGCTCGGCGAGGCAAGCGACGAGGCGCGGCACAAGATCGCCGCTTCCGAGAAGGCCGCTGACGCGAACGCCGACCGGATCGCACAGCTGACCCGCAAGCTCGAGCAGACGCAGCGCGCGCTGCGTCTGGCGGAGGTGCAGCGGACGACGCTGCTGGCCCGACTCAGCCGGTCCGAAGTAGAGGCGGCGCAGGACCACGCACGCCGGCAGGATGAGATGCGCGGCGATCTGGAACAGCTGGAGAAAAAGCTCCGGCAGCTCGCCGCGGAGCGCGAGAAGATTGCCACCGAGCGCGACAAGGCGACCGGCGAGCGCGATCGGCTGCGCAGCCGTGTCGGCGAACTCGAACAGAAGCTGTCGCTGCGGCAGACCCAGCAACCGCCGCGGCCGGTCGCCAGCGCACAACCCGCTCCTTCAGCCCCGCCGGCGCCGATCCGCGCGCCGGAGCCGCGGATTGCATCGCTCCCGCCGCGCGACGTGGCTCCGGCAGCGCCGGTTGTGACCGCCGCGCCGGTTCCGGCCGTTGCGCCGCCCGTCGTGGCAGCGGCTCCCGTGCAACCGGTCACGCCGGCGATCGCACCCGTCATCGCGCCGCCGGCCGGCATCGCAGTTGCGGCCGCGGCTCCCGCACAACCGGCTGCGCCGGCGGTCACTTATGCCGCCGTAGCGGCAGCCCCGCAGGTACAGCGCCCGGCCGCCGTACCCGCCGTCGCACATAGCGGTATCGCGCAGGTCGAGCGCGTGCTGGCCTCGGCCGGGGTCGATGTAAAAAACCTGTTTTCGCAATACGGCGTCAATCACGGTCTCGGCGGGCCGTATATCCCGAACCCGCGCCGGTCAACGCCGGAGCCGATGTCGGCCGAGAGGCTTGCGGGGCTGAGCCGGATGGTCAAGTCGCTGCCGGTCGCGGCGCCGCTGCATTCCTATGAGATCGGCAGCCGTTTCGGAGTGCGCGGCGATCCGATCAACGGCCGCGCGGCGCTGCATACCGGAACCGATTTCCGGGCGCCCTATATGGCGCCGGTTTACGCGACTGCTTCCGGCGTCGTGACGTTTTCCGGCTACCGCAACGATTACGGCAAGATCGTCGAAATCGACCATGGCAACGGGCTTGTGACCCGCTATGGGCATCTGCATCGCGCGACCGTCTCGGTCGGGCAGCGCGTCGCCTCCCAGACCCAGGTCGGATTTCTCGGCAGCACCGGCCGTGCGACCGGGCCGCATGTGCACTACGAAATTCTCGTCAATGGCGAGCCGCAGGACGCCGAGAAGTTTATTGCGCTGGGACGGATCGTCCCGATCATCGCCGCGCAGCGCTAGGTTCTGTGCGACCATTGTGCGCGCCCACCAGCACGCCAGCGGCGGAAAAGGGGGCTTAACATTAAAGCCTGTCGGAGCTTGACGACCATGCCCGTATTTGGGGCATACCGGAAGGAAACGGCAATCAGGTTTTGACGGATGCGGCGTGGGCGGTTTGGGAACCGCTGATCGAGGCGGTCCGGCCGCGCGAAGACGCCGTCGAAGAAATTGCGGCGGACCATCTCGGCGATCCTCCGGCGGCACCAGAACG
>JBFWVT010000142.1:0-4326 GCA_050246595.1 Alphaproteobacteria bacterium | reverse complement strand
AATTCCCGAACGGCTCAAGCAACTTCCAATCGCCTTTACGCCAGCCGATGCACGATCAACATATGGCACGCATAAGGGTGGACCGTGCATGGCAAAGTCGTCAGAAATCGCAGAAGCCTTTGGCCGACAAGGCCCAAAATTTCGTAGGACCTTCAGGGATAGACGTTGCCGCCCCATCCGAGGGCGAGCAATAAGACCGAAATCGCTCCTGCGAGCAGGAACATGCCGAGAATATCGAGCCGCGGCATGCCGACATGCACGATCGGCGACAACCGGCGCAGTGCGTTATTGCACACCAAGAGCGCGACCGCGCCGATCGGCAGATTGATCCGGAATATCCAGCGCCGTGAAAGGTTCCGGGCCACGAAGCCGCCGACGAGCGGCCCGTACAGCGAGGAGATGGCCCAAACAGCGGATATGTAGAACTGGTAGCGGCCTCGCTCGCGTGGTGACAGACATCCGCAATCGCGGCCTGGGTCAGGGCCATCAGCCCACCTCCGGCCAGACCCTGCAAGGCGCGCAACCCGATAAGCCGAGCAAGCGATTGCGCCGCGGCGCAAAGCAATGAGGGCGCGATAAAGAAGACAATACGGGTAATCAGCAGCCGCCGGCGTCCGTAGATATCGGAGAGCTTGCCGTAAACGGGCGTACTGATTGTGGAGGTTATCAAATAGGCGGCGACGATCCATGACAGCTGGTCATAGGCGCCAAGCTCATGCGCAATCGCCGGCACCGCGGGGATGACGGGCAGCCTGATCGAGCGACACCAAGAGGATGCAGATCATCACGCCGAAAATCACATGCAGGATTTCGGCGTACGAAAAGAAGGCTGGAGCTGGTTGGCAAATCTGGCCGACGGGCAGGGTCGAAGCTTTGGACATCGGGACGGCCATCATCAATTCCGGTCGGGCCGCCTCCGGAGAGCGGCCGGGCCGCGGCTGTCGGGGTCCAGGGAACCGGCTGGCTCAGAAGTATCACCGGCTGCGCCGGTTCAGGCGACCGTCGCAATTCGGCGGGAAGCCTGCGCACGTAGCGCCAGCCAGGCGATGAGCAGCGGCGGAAACGAGATCCAGCAGACCATTGCCCAGCCGTACTCCGCCAGCAGCCCGCCGGATGCAAAGATGGCGACCACCATCATTCCGAACACGAGAAAGTCGTTCAGCGATTGCACCCGGGTCCGCTCCTCGGGTCGATGGCATTCCAGCACGAGCGCCGAGGCGCCGAGAAAGCCGAAATTCCAGCCAATACCGAGCAGGATCAGCGACAGCCAGAAATACGCGATCTCGGTGCCGGCCAGCCCGGCTACGGCCGCGCCGGCGATCAACAGCAACCCGGTCGTGACAACCCGCGGCGCCCCGAAGCGGGCGATCAGCCGGCCCGTGAAGAAGCTGGGTCCGTACATCGCGATCACGTGCCATTGGAGACCGAGATTGGCCGTCTCCTGGGACAACCCGCACAACCTCATCGCAAGCGGCGCAGAGGTCATCAGCAGGGTCATCAGCATGTAGGAGACGGCCCCACACGCGACGGCCGCAATGAAGCGGGGCTGCCGCGCGATTACGCCGAGGGGGCGGCCGACCGCAACCTCCGCCGCCGTCGCCGGCCGCGGCAGGCGAACCCCCCACAGGATAAAGGCGGAAACCAGCGCGACACCGGCTTGCGCCAGGAAGGTGGCTGCGAAGAGGTAAGGCTGCCAAAGGTTCATCGTGAACGTGACAAGCTGCGGCCCGAGCACACCGGCGAACACGCCTCCCGCCATGACCGCGGACATCGCGCGGGGGCGAAGCTCGGGGCGGACGCCATCGGCAACAGCGAAGCGGAAGGACAGAACCACGGCCTGATAGACGCCGCCGAAAAACGTTGCGGCGCAGAACAGCCAGAACGAGCCGAGAAAAACGGCCGCCGCCGAGAGCAGGCCCACGATCACGCCGCACCCGGTGCCCGCCATGAAGGCGGCACGTCGGCCGTATCGCCGCGCAATCATCCCTGTCGGGAGCGTGCTCGCGGCTATGCCTACGACCAGGATCGAGATCGGCAGGGTCGCCAGTGCCTTGTCCGGGGCCAGCGTATTTCCGAGGATTGCACCCGTTGCGTAGATCACGGTCGAGTTCGCGCCGGCGAGGGCTTGCGCAATAGCGAGCCGGATGACGTTGCCCCGCCCGTGATCGGCGGCAGCCGCAACCATCGTGCCGGGCTTACGAGACGCACCGACAGTCAGGAGTTGTTCGCGATCTTCTACTGTGGTCATGCAGTTTCTCAGCCCGGGATCCTTCGGCGACGGCGTCCCGCCGCGAGTGACAGCGCACCATAGATCCCGGGGTCGCGTTCGTCTTTTGACGGCGCGACAATCAATACCGAATATCGGACAGAGTGGTCCTTACGGCAAACGTGGCCACTCCTACGCCGTAGAGGATCGCCCGGTCACGTGGCGCGAATTTCGCCTGTCTCATTGTCCACCACGACAAGGCTTTCATAGTAGGTGACAATCGGTTTGACCCCATGGGTCGCTTGCATCCGTTCCGCCCACTCCGGCGTGTACCAGGCACGTGCCGCTTCCCCCGACTGCCAAAGGTAGACACCTCCGGCGCCTGCATCGCCATTGATGTAGTACTTTCGTACCAGACCTTTTGAGGCTAGTGCCGTATAGGTCGGAGCCGTCTTGCGCGCTGATTCGATGGCTGTTTCGCGAGAGCGCTTCGGCACAGGAAGTTGGACGACGACAACAATCATTGTGGTTCCTACCCTCGAATGAGAAGAGATGTTTCACCAACGAAACGCGCCGCTATCCTTCGGAAACGGCGTCTTGCCGCAGATTACGGCGTACTATAGATTCCTTGGCTCGCGTCCGCCTTTCGACGGCACGCCAATTGCTATAGAATATCGGACACAGTATCGCTTTAAGACAGTCGTGCCCGACTGATCCCCTGAATAGTCAGGAGGTGGCCGGTCTTGATCCAGATCCTGCAGCCGTCCGGGCCCGCTTTGGCCTGTAGCACGCTCCCGGTCGGCAGCCGCAACCAGGAGAGAGGCTCGAAGCTCTCGCCGCCCTGATCGAACCCGCCGTCAAGCACCAGCAACTCGGCGCCGCCCGGCACGTTCAGGGTGATGGTTGCACCGGGCATCCATCGCTCCAGCCGCACGTCTTCACCGTCATCGCGGAACAACGAAAGCACCTCTACTCCGGATCGGTCTGCGGCGGCTTCATAGGCCATTGCGGCGGTATCGAGCTTGACCTCTTGCCGGTCTGTCAGGTCGAACTGCCACAGCTTGACGAACAGGATACACCCGGTCGAGGAGCTGGGTGTATGACGCGAAATCGGCGGATTGCGGACATAGCTCCCGGCCGGAAACTCGCCGTGCTCGTCCTGGAACACGCCCTCAAGCACCAGAAATTCCTCGCCGCCGCCGTGGGTATGGGGCGAGAAGCGACTGTCGGGTGCGTAGCGAACGACCGATGTGGCTCGCGCCACCTCGTCGCCGATGCGGTCCAGCATGCGCCGTTCGACCCCGGCCATCGGCGACGGCACCCAGGGGAGAAGCGCGGCGTGGACAGCGACGCGCCGTGAAAAATCGGCATTGATTTCCATGCGATCTCCTACGGCCACCTGCTTGAGGATTGCCTCACACAGGCGGAGTGCCAGGTTTTATATTTCCGCAGCCTTGCAGAGCGCTCATCCGATCGATGCGAGCCAGTGCCGGTCGCGCAGCGAGGGGCGGCGGGCAAGCCGTTTGGCAAGTCGCTCTCTTGCCGCCTCGCCGCGCCCGGCGCGCAGGCACGCTGCGATATAGGTGTCCTCGAACAGCTCGCGCTGGGCGTGGCTGCCGCCGACGCGCGGCACCTCCGCGAGCATCGGGCCGATCAGGTCGGCGGCTGCGGCGTAGTCGCCGCGAGCGAAGGCGACAAGGCCCTCGCCGAGAACCGGGACCACCTCGCCCTGCGGCAGGCGGCCGCTCGACAGGCGCTCGCGCGCCTCCGCGATCCGCTGCTGCGCCGCCGCGGTGTCGCCGATCGCGGCGTCCGCCATCACCGCGTGCAGATCGGCGAAATGCATCCCGGCGCGCGGAAAGGTTTGCCGGGCGTGTTCGGCGACTTCGCGCCAGCCATCGCCAACCGGCGCCGCCTCGGCGTAGACCTGGCTGCGCCACAGAAAGGCGGCCGGGTCGGCGAGCTTGATGACCTGCGGGCCATGCGTCACGGGCAGGCGGATCGCATCGGCATAGATCTCGTGCGCCCGGGCGGGGTTGTCGCGTGCCAGCTCGAACAGCGCGAGGTGCCACGACACATGGCCGTGGAGCTGGCTGCGCCGATCGTATTCGGGCAGCCAT
>JBFWVT010000141.1:0-4805 GCA_050246595.1 Alphaproteobacteria bacterium | reverse complement strand
GCGCGGACCTCTAGGCATGCTCACTCCGTCCGTTGCTCACCGCTAAGCATATGGGGACGGTGCCGGTCAGCCGCGAGCCGCGTCAAGAGCCTCGCTGCCTGTTACAATCAAACTGATGCACTACCTGGATATGGCGTTCCTTTCTGCTCGCGGGCCTCGGCGAGATAATTCGATCGATCGGCCCGCGGGGCGTGTAAACGCAAACGAATACCCGTTCCCCGATCTCGCCGATCGCAATCATGCGGGTCTCGCCGTAATCGCGGCGCCGGTCGTTCCACTCGACCGTGAGGCCTTGCAACAGCGCTTCGGCAGCTTTCAGGGAAATCCCGTGAACGGCGATGTTGATCGCGTCCTTCGCGTGATCGAACTCGATCGCCATGCGCCGCGAATATTCACACCGTCACCACCATCCCCTCCCGCGCCACCAGCGTGCCGGGGCGCGCCCGGTCGGCCTCGGCGGCGATGCGGTCCATGATCGTGTCGTCGTGGTCGGGGTCGTGGTGAAACAGGACCAGCGTCCTGACCCGCGCGGCATCGGCGAGGCGCACGCCTTCCTGCCAGGTCGAGTGGCCCCAATTGCGGTGCGCCGGGTACTCGTCATCGGTGTAGGTGCTGTCGTAGATCATCACATCGGCGCGATCGACGAGGCGCAGCACATTCGGATCGAGCCGCCCCGGCTCATGCTCGGTGTCGGTGATGTAGGCCATTGCCTTGCCGCCGCATTCGAGACGGTAGCCGGTGGCGCGGTTCGGATGATTGAGCGCCCCGGTCAGCAGCCGCATCCCCGAGTAGGTCGGCAGCGAATCGCCGGCGTCGAAATCGTGGAATTCGAGCTTCGCGGTAAAGATGTCGATCGGGATCGGAAACAGCGGCGGCGACATCATCTTGCCGAGCACCGCCGCGATCCCGGCATCCGGCTTCAGGTGCCCGGCCCAGATGCGGATGCGGTTGCGCGGGTCGTAGCACGGCGCGAAAAACGGCAGACCGTGGCAATGGTCGAGATGCGTGTGCGTGAAAAACAGATCGAAATCATGCGCTTGGCCGCTTTGCTTCAGCGCGTTGCCGAGCAGGCGCAGCCCCGAGCCGCCGTCGAAGATGAACAGCTTCCCGCCGCAGCGAACCTCGACGCAGGAGGTGTTGCCGCCATAGCGCGCCGTGCCCGGTCCGGGCGCCGCGATGCTGCCGCGCACCCCCCAGAACCGGACGATGAATTCGGGATCAGGCAAAAGGCGGCTCCCGCGCTTTGCTTCTTCTAATAGGATAACATGCGGGCGACAAACAATCGCTAACACCCTGGCCGCAGCGCGCCGGGCCGGGATCGTCCGCCGCAGCGTCTCTGCCAGTCTAGCTTACCGCGTTTACCATAACGGCTTATTAACCACCTTCGGGTTATCGGAGTGCCATCGTATTCAGCCCAGAGGGGGTGCGATGATCTCCGATACCGAATACACAAGAGCGGTCGCCGAGTTTCTCAAGCAGAAAGGCGTGACCCGCTGCCCGACCGTCTGCCTCGCGCCGACCCGCGCCAGCGTCAGCGACGCCGACCGGGTCGCGCTGCGCAGCCACGCGGAAATACGCGAGGCGGTGCGACGGGCGCGCCGGCGCGAAATGCAGCAGATCGTCTCGGCTCGGGGCCTTACGGTCAAAACAGGCGGAAGCAGCGAGCCGGCCCTCAGCTTCCCGTGTAGCGCGGTTTGCGTTTCTCCTTGAACGCGCGCACGCCTTCCGCGGCGTCGGCGCTGTTGCGGACCGCGGCCAGTTCGGCCCCGAACCGCGCCGCCAGCTCGGCCGGGCCTTTTGGCATGATTTGATCGTTCACGAAACGTTTCATCGTCGCCAGCGCCAGCGGCGCCAGATCGACCATTTTGAGGCCGAGCGCGACGGCCTCGTCGATCGCCGCGCCGTTTGGCGCGATCCGGTTCGCCAGCCCGACCTCGTAGGCGCGCCGCGCGTCGATCGGCTCGCCGAGCAGCATGATCTCCATCGCGATCTTGTGCGGGATACGCGCGGCGAGACCGGCGATCATGCCGCCGGTGATGCCGACCTTGCCCTCGGGATAGGAGAACCGCGCGTTTTCGGCGGCGATCAGCAGGTCGCACATCATCGCCATGACCAGCCCGCCGCCAATGCACCAGCCGGACACGGCGGCGATAACGGGCTTTTCGGTCGCGATCCCGACTGTCGGCACGCAGCGCCACAGCTCCGGCAGGTCGGTCACATCGGCGCCGGACGAAAACGCGCGCTCGCCGGTCCCGGTCAGCACCGCGATCCGCTGCGTCGAGCGGTCGAATTCGGCGAAAGCCTGCTGCAATTCGATCGCGACCGCCTTGTTGATCGCGTTCAGTTTCTCGGGCCGGTTGATCGCGATGACCGAGACCGGGCCGCTGTTCTCGACGCTGATGACGCTCATTGCGGCTGCCTCTCTCGATAATTTCCCCGGTGTTGCCGGCTGCGCATCGAAGCGATCCCTGCCGGTGGAACAAGGTCCGGCAACGGGTCTATAGTTTGCCCCGCAACGGCGGAGGAAGCGATGGATCTGTTCAAGGAATTCGGCGTCAAGGACCCCGAAGCGGCGGCGGCGCAAATCCCGGTCATCGATTTCGGCCCGCTCTTTGCCGGCGAACCCGGCGCGCTCTCCCGTCTGGCGCCGCGGCTGCGCGATGCCTGCGAGAATGTCGGGTTCTTTTATGCTTCCGGTCACGGCGTGCCCGAGGAACTGATCGACCGCGCCTTTGCCGCCTCGCGCCGGTTTCACGCGCTGCCGCTTGAGGAAAAACTCAAGCTCAGGCTCAACGAGAACAATATCGGCTATTTGCCGATCAACGCCTCGGTGCAGGGCGCCTCGACCGTCCACAAGGCGACAAAGCCGAACCGGAACGAAAGCTTTTTTGTCAGCCACGACCGCGGCGCCGATCACCCCGACGTTGTCGCCGGCAAACCGTTGCGCGGGCGCAACCAGTGGCCGCCCGAGACGCTGCCCGGCATGGCGGAGATGCGGCGCGACATGATGGCGTATTTCCACGCATTGGGCGCAATGTGCGACCGCATATTGCCGGGTTTCGCGGCGGCGCTCGACATGCCGCCTGATTATTTCGCGCCGTTCTTCGCCAACGAGGCGCACGCCAATCTGCGCTTTCTGCACTACCCGCCGCAGGGTGCGGGGGAAGAAAACCTGTTCGGCCAGGCGCCGCACACCGACAACAGCTTTATGACCGCGCTGGCGCGCACCGACGTGCCGGGCCTGGCGGTGCGGCTGCCATCCGGCGAATGGTTCCCGCCGCCGATCATTGCCGGCACGTTTCTGATCAATCTCGGCAACATCATGCGGCGCTGGTCAAACGACCGGTTTCTCTCGACCCCGCACGGCGTGTTGAACGACAGCGGCACCGACCGCTACTCGATCGCCTATTTCCACAGCCCGAACCCGGACAGCGTCATCGAATGCCTGCCGAGCTGCGTCTCCCCCGACAACCCGCCGCGCTACGAGCCTGCCATCTACCGCGACCTCGTGCTCGAATTCTACCGCGCCAACTACTTCCACCAGAAAGGCCACAAATCGGACGCGGCGGCGCAGGCGGCTGGCGCAACCTGACGGCTTGCCATTGAGCGTAAATCGTTACAAAGCGGTTGCATTTGCGGCAAAAATGAGATGTCAATACACATAATAATTACCGCGCTCTGATTAACTCATCAGAGCCTTAAAGCACTGGGAGAGGCGTCTTTGGGGTCATGCACTCGGCTTCGGGTTGATCGAACCCGGATGGCGCGATCGGCATCCCCGCTGCTCTCTCTCGGCTGGTGACACGCGGCGCTATAAGCTGGCCGGCGGATGGGGGAATTTAAAATGGCAGTGACGATCAATGTCCCTTTTCTTGGAAGCTCTACGGTTACGCAGGGATTCGGAGACGAGGATTTCTCCCACAAAAGTGAGCTTTATTGGTCTTGGGATTTTTCAAAGGAGTATGGCTCAAGTATTGTAGCAGAGGGGTGGGGCAGAGTCATTTTCTTGGACGAGAGCGTTGAAGATTTTTCTGGCCCGACATATGATGCTGTAAAGAAAAAAGTTGTGCCCGGAGCAGAGTCACATTTAGGACTACACAATTACGGAAATTATGTTACTATTGAATATTTTGATACGAGCGGCAATGTATCTTATTATGCCACGTACATGCACCTTCAACAGAATAGCGTTCCATTCAAACAGGGCGATACGATTCATCGTGGAAATCTTCTGGGGAAAGTTGGTCGTACAGGACTCCTAACCGGAACTCATGTCCATGTTACCTATGGCCCGAATCTGACTTCCTCCGGCATCTATGCGGACGGAAAATGGACTTCAGCGGGATCACCGGTAAAATTTGAGGAGTCTGAAAATCTCGATGGACTTCTTTACGAAAATAATCCGGTAATAAGCGAGAATATTTCCCTGCCGGACCTGCAGATCGACAATCTGACGACGAGCGAGAACATCATCAAATCGGGGGATGCGATCAACGTCGACGCAGTCGTTCGAAACTACGGAGGCGTGGCGTCGGACGCGTTTTCGATGGGTATCTATATTTCCCGAAATCCAACCTATGATTCAAGCGCCATAGAACTAGCTACCTTTGAGGAAGTCGAGGGCTTGGCGCCCGGTGCCGCTACAGACAAATTGGGACTATCCGTTATATTCGGCGACTCTCTAATCTTACTGCGTCAGGAAATTGCCAGCTCTGACGTGACTGTCCGAGCTACCCTGAGAGAGGATTTTCTTGGGGGAACGGGGCATGAGCGAGGATCGGCAGGAACGGTTCGCGGCCTATGTC
>JBFWVT010000140.1:0-5081 GCA_050246595.1 Alphaproteobacteria bacterium | reverse complement strand
CCTGCTGCGCAAAGCCGATCCGCGCACCACCGATGCTACCTGGCGCCAGATCGGCTCCTTGCTCGATCATTTCACCGCACAGGAATGCGCAAACTACCTCGCCAATGCCGGCTACGCTTCAACCTGAAACGATCACGCTCTAGCCGGCGGGTTCGGCGCGCGGTCGGGCGGGCGCGGGGCGCGCCTCGCCCGGTTCCGGCGCGGTCATCTCGCGCCGCGCCAGCACATGCGCGACGATACCGGCGACGATCAGCGCACCGCCGACCGCGCGCCACGGCGTCACCGCCTCGCCGAGCACGAGCACCCCGAGCGCGACGACGACGACCAGCTCGGTATTGGCGAGAATGGCAAAACTGCTCGCGCCGAGCCGCGGCACGCTGTAGGTGAACAGGGTCATCGTCAAGGCGCCAGGGCCGATCCCGATAAACAGCAGCAGCGCCCAGCCGGCTGTGCTTGCCGGTGTTTGCAGACCGAGCGCCGCCGCCATCAGCCCGAACGTCACCGCCATCCCGGCAAACAGCCCACCCGCCCCGATCACGGCCGGGTAGCGACGCAGCAGCCGCGAATTGATCGCCAGATACAGCGCATAGATCAGCGGCGACGGCAGCGCCCAGGCGAGACCGCGCGGGTCGAGCGTGCCGCGATGCAGCCCCGGCGCGGTAATCAGCGCCGCGCCAAGCAGGATCATGGCGATGCAGACCAGCGCCAGCGGCCGCACCGGTCGCGCAAAAAAGAACCGGTCGAGCGCCAGCGTGATCGCCGGGTAGGTATAGAAGAGCAGCACCGCGACGCTGGTTTCGAGCGTGCGGATGCTCTCCCAGAAGCACAGCGTCTGGCCCGCCCCCAGGGTCGCGCCGAGCAGCACCACCCGCCAGGCGCCGTTGCGCCACGCCTGCCACAGAAACAGCCCGGCGATCTTGGCCGCGGCGCCGAGCGCGAGGATCGCGATCATGTAGCGCCAGAACAGCATCGACGGGGCGCTCAGACCGTCGGCGTAGAGTTCCAGCGCGACAAGCGGCATGACCCCGACCAGAGCGCTGCCGATTATCGCGGCGAGGGCGGCGGACCAGGACCGGGGGACGAGAAGGGTTTTCACCGCCGCAATCCAGCAGGAGACGATCTGGTCGAGACCGCGAGCCGGCGGGACGCCCGCATCGCGCGAGAGTTTTTAACGCAAAGGGCGCGAAGGATACGCAAAGGACGCGAAGGGATATTTCCGGCGCGAAGCGCTAAACAAATCCGGCGGGTGGCATCAACAGTCTGTCAGCCGTCCGAAAAACCACCTTCGCGTCCTTTGCGTATCCTCTGCGTCCTTTGCGTTAACTGACATCACTCCGCCGGGCGTTCGTAGGTGACGCGGCCGTCTTTCAGAGTCATGCGGGCGATCAGGCGTTCCTTGGCGGTCACGGTGTTGCCGTCGCTGTCGGTCATCGAAAAATTGCCGTTACGGCGTTCGATCAGCGCGATATCGGCGTTGGCGCCAGGTTTCAGCGTGCCGACCGTGCCCTCGTAACCCATGATCCGGGCCGGCGCGGCGGTGGCGCGCAGTACGAGATCGTCGAGCGACATGCCGAAATGCAGCAGTTTCGACATTGTCGTCGCGAGGTCCCAGACCGGCCCTTGGGTCGCGCTGGTCAGGGTCAGATCGGTCGAGATCGTGTCCGGCAGAAATCCCTGATCGAGCGCCTTCTCGATCATCGGGAACGAGAAGTGATTGCGGCCGTGGGCGCAGTCGAAAATGATCCCGTGGCGCTGCGCCTCGACGATCTCCTTCAGTACAAACTGTTTTTCCGGTCCCATGATGCCGTTGGCGCGGCCGTGATAGCAGTGCGTGACGATGTCGCCGGGCGCCATCTCGGCGACAATGTCGGGCAAGGGGATCGGCGAGTCGGTGACGTGGATCATCAGCGGCACCCCGGCCGTCGCGGCGGTGCGGCGCGCCATCTTGACCGGCTCGGTCGTGTACTCCCAGACCAGACCCGGCCCGTAGCGCAGCTTGACGCCGATCGCCAGGTCGGGGTTTTCGGCGATCGTGCGGGCGCAGCCCTCCGGGTCGGCATAAGGCTTGTGCGACAGCTCGCCGCCGCGCGAGGTGCCGACGATGCCGATCGCCGACAGGTTGACAAAGGCGCGGACGCGGGTGCGCACCTGCGAGTCGAGAACCTGACGCAACCCGGAAAAGGTCGCCGACCCGGTGCTGCCGGCGTCGCACAGAGTCGTGACGCCGCTGTGCCGGCAGTAATGATCGGTGTGCCCGCCCATATCGTGCGCGTTGACAAAGACATGAGCGTGGATGTCGATCAGACCGGGGGTGACGGTGAGACCGCGCGCGCTGATCGTATGGCGGGCTTCGTTCTCGGGCAGTGCCGGCGCGACCGCGACGATTTTTCCTCCGCTGATCCCGATATCGAGATTGCCGCGCAATCCGGCGCCGGGATCGAGCACCTCGCCGTGCCGGATCAGCAGGTCGTATTTCATCGGATCATCCTTCCATGGTCGCGGCGAGCGCGCCGGCGGACCGCGAGCGGGTCAGGCGGCGCCGTATTTTTTGAACCAGGCGAGCATGCGCTCCCAGCCGTCCTTTGCCGCCTCGGCGCGATAGCTCGGCCGGTAGTCGGCGTGGAAGGCGTGCGGCATCTCCGGATAGACGTGGTACTCACAGACTTTGCCGGCCGCCTGGCACGCCGCCTGCCGCTTTTCGACGATCTCCATCGGCAGGCTCTGATCGGCCCCGCCATACAGCGACAGCACCGGACATTTCAGCTCGGCGGCGATGTCGGCCGGGTTTTTCGGGATGATCTCGCTCGGCCGGCGGTCGGAGCCGTACCACGATACCGCCGCCTTCAGCGCCGGCTGATGTGCCGCGTACATCCAGGTCGCCCACCCGCCCCAGCAGAACCCGGTAACGCCGAGCCTGACCGTGTCCGCCTTGCCCGAGGCGCGGGCGAAGGCGACGGTGGCGTCGAGGTCCGACATGACCTGCGCGGTCGGTACCCGCATGACGATCTTCTGGACGATCTCCTGATTGTTCGTCAGCTCGGCCGGATTGCCCTGGCGCGCATAAAGCTCGGGCGCGACCGCGAAATAGCCCGCTTTCGCAAGCCGCCGGCAGACATCCTTGATGTGTTCGTGAACGCCGAAAATCTCCTGGATGACGAGCACGGTCGGGAACGAGCCGCCGCTGGCCGGCATTGCGCGGTAGCCCGGGATCTGTCCGTCCCCGGCGTCGATTTTCACCTCGCCGGCCTCCAGCCCGGCCGTGTCGGTCGTGATCATGGTCTGGGCCGCGACCGGCTGCACCGATAGGGCAAAACCGGTAGCCAGCGAGGTCATCACAAAACCGCGACGCGACCAATCGCTCGGGGGCAGCAGGCCTTGCGCGCGCTCGACGAGATCCATCGCCTCTCTCCGGGTCGGTTATCGTTCCGGCGAGCGCTGCGCCCGCCAGTCTCCGCAGCGATATTAGCAGCCTTCAGCGCTGCAATCCCTCGGCGTCGGCCGGCACGTCGTAAAAGGCCAGGGTCATCGAGACGCTGGTGTAAAACCCCATCAGACAGATCACGTCGGTGATGCCGACATGGCCCAGCGCCTTGACCGCGCGCTCGTAGAGCCCCTTCGACACCCAGCGCGATTCGGACAGGCACACCGCCATCTCATAGACAACCTGCTCGCGCTCGTCGTCGAACGCGGTCGGCAGACCGGACAGCATCGCCTCGACCTTGGGGTCGGGCAGCCCGGCAGCCTTGGCGGCGCGCTCATGCGCGTTGGTCGGGTAGATCGAGTGCCATTTGCTGTTGATGACGACGACCGCGATCTCGCGCTCGCGCTCGCTGAGCGAATAGCCGGTGCGGAAATGCGCCCCGAGCGGCCCCATGACCTTCGCCAGCTTCGGGTTGTGCACCCAGATCTTGTTCGGCCCCGGCAGGCGGCCGCGCGACTCGATCAGCGAGCGGTAGGCATCCTGCTGCTCCGGGGTCATCCGGTCATGGGGGATTTCGGCGTAGCGTCCAAAGGTCGGGGTCTCGGCCATTTGCGTCTCCTCGGTTGGCGGATATCGCTGACCGGAGCATAGACCCGTGCCCGGCCGCGCGACCGACCGATGCGGCGGCGGAGGCCTGCGGCGGTTCGCCGCGGTCGGCGATGCGGGGCGGCCATGCAGCGAATGCGGTTGCGAACCATTCGCACCGCAGTATTTTTGTCGTGATGGAGTTTGGCGGGGACGCTGATGTACGTCTGCTTGTGCAACGGGCTTACCGATCGCGATCTGCGTTCGCACACGATCGGCGGAACGTGTTCGGTGTCGATGATCTATCAGGCTTGCGGTTGCCGGCCGCAATGCGGAAAATGCGTCCCGTTCGTCCGGCAGATGCTGCGCGAAGGACGCGAGGCTGCAACCGCGGCGCAACTCGACGGCGCGGATTGATCGCGATTTGCCGGCGTTTACTCCGGATTTTATCGTGATACCGACATCCCGGAGGCCGGCATGCGAGGCGACCCGACCGTTATCCAGCATCTCAACGCGGTTCTCAAGAACGAGCTGACCGCGATCAATCAATATTTCCTGCACGCCAGAACGCTGCGGCACTGGGGCGTCACAAAACTCGGCGAATACGAGTACAAGCAGTCAATCGAGGAGATGAAGGACGCCGACGAGCTGATCGAGCGGATTCTTTTTCTCGATGGGCTACCTAATCTTCAGGATCTCGATAAACTCTTGATCGGCGAGAACGTGCGCGAAGTGCTCGATTGCGATTTACGGCTCGAGCAGACGGCACTCACAAGGCTGCGCGAGGCGATCGCGCATTGCGAGAGCGTCCGCGATTTTGTCACGCGCGACCTGTTCCTGCACATCCTCGAAGGCGAAGAGGAACATGTCGATTTTATCGAGACGCAGCTCGGCCTGATCGACCGGATCGGCATCGAGAACTATATCCAGCTGCAATCCGGCTCCGCCGACTAGAGCGTGATCGCATCAGGTTGAAGCGTAGCCGGCATTGGCGAGGTAGTTTGCGCATTCCTGTGCGGAGAAATGATCGAGCAAGGAGCCGATCTGGCGCCACGTGTCCTCGGTGGTGCGCGGA
>JBFWVT010000139.1:0-5220 GCA_050246595.1 Alphaproteobacteria bacterium | reverse complement strand
TTGTCATTCCGGGGCGCGGGCGTAGCCCGCGAGCCCGGAATCCATCAACACAGGCCCCTGAAGTCCTTGGAGAGGTTGATGTTCATGGATTCCGGGTTCCGCCCTGCGGACGGCCCCGGAATGACAGCGCCGCTGTTACATTCAAACTGACCCACTACCCGGTGTTCGTGCCGTTTGCGTCGGTCCTTAAAAAGTGGTAAAGTCGTAGCGCTCCCCGGATGTCAGACAGGTGACATAAACAATCCGGTTTCGGTATTTCTTTCCACGGTGCAGCCCGATGTTTAACCTCTGGATCGTGCTCGCAATCCTCGGCGCCGCCGCGGTCGGTGTCAGTATGACCGTGATCCACAGCTCCACGGCGGCAATGCTCGGCATCGTCTTTGGCGGGGTGCTGCTCCAGGCCAGCATCATCCTGTTCGCGCTCAATTTCGGCCGGGAAAAGCCGCGGCCCAGGAGACGCCGCTACGAACGCCGGTACGAGATGGGAACCGCCGCCTAGGGGCTGTCAGGAAATCCACTGGAAGGCGGCGGCGAGGTAGAGGCCACCGCTGAGGCTGGTGATGGTTTTATCATAGCGGGTTGCAATGGCACGCCACTCCTTAAGCCTGGCCCACAGGTTCTCGACCTTGTGTCGCAAGCGGTAGGCGGCGCGGTCGAAACGCTCTTGCCGCTTGTGGGTCGGGTTGGCGCGGACCACCGGGAGGGCGCCGGCCTCCATCACCAGCGCGAACCAGGCGGCGGAGAAAGAGGCGGCATCGCAGACGACGTGCCGGAGGGTGCCAAGCAGGGCGGCCAGCAGCAACTCGGGGGCGACCCGCAGTTCCGAGGCTTGGTCAGGGATCAGGGTAAAGCCGAGCGGGCGTCCGCGCGCCGCGCAGACCGTGTACATCTTTGTGCTCCAGCCGCCGCGCGAGCGGCCGGGGGCGTGTGTCCCAGCCCCCCTTTGGCGCCCGCCGCCTTGCGGTGGGCACGCATGTTCGCGCCGTCGAGAAACACTTCGCCAGGTTCAGCCTGACCGGCCTCGCGCAGCACCGCAAAGGCGCACTCCCATATCCCCGCCCGCGACCAGCGGATGTGAAGCTGCGCCGCTTTCCATTACAGGCCGAGTTCGCTCGGCACCGCGCGCCATTTGGCGACGTTGCGCTGGCGCCAAACAATCGCTTCAACCATTTTTCGGTCGTTGTCCAGCGGCCGGCCCGTGCCGGCCCGCACCACATCCAGCATCCCCTTCAGCCGCCCCCAATCGCCATCGCTCAGTATCTGCATAGCTGAGCAACAGCCCCAAAGCTCCGTAAGTCTCCTAACAGAGCCTAGAGCCTGGCCTGAAAAGGCTCTCGGGGATTTTCCGCGGGCGCGCGATCCGGGACTCGGCAATCAGGCGCGCGTGGCGCTGGCCGCACATGGCGCGCCGGAGTCTCCCCGCAGACGGGCGGAGATTTTTCCGGCACGGCGAGGTTTCGCCGGTCGCGGTAAGAATCCCTTAAGCCGGTTGTGCAACTTTGCTGGCGACAACTTTTGCGGGATTTGAAGACATGCCGCCCAGGATTGACCCAAATTCTGTCGCTCTGGATCGCGTGAGGAGGGGAGTCGTCGATCGCAGCGCGGACGACCTGCTCGACGCGGATGCCGACCGGCTTCCAATCCAAGTGGCGGTGCCGGTCATTATTGCGTTAAACCTGTCGCTGTGGCTTGGGATCGGTCTCGTTGTCCGCGCCTTTCTATAGCTTTCTCGCCGAATAGGTCTCATAGCCCCGCGCGGGCCGGGGGTGACGCACGCCGTCCCGTTTATGGATCGATGCCGCATTCAAGTGCGGACCCGCGGGCGAGCGGGTCGCAGAGGTCCAGCGGCGCGATGTCGGAACCGCGTCGCGCAATCGATTTTCGACTCGTAACCAGTCGCGGCGCTCGCGCCGGACTATACGACGTCGCGTATTGCGATCTTCCGCATTGTGATCCTTTCGGGCATGTCGCCGACCATGGCGGATATGGTCAACGACAGCGCCGTCCCATCCGGGAAGGGCTCGCCCTGCCCGTGGCGTGTGCCCGGTTCAGAAACCCTCCTGGTCCGGACGAGCGTCGCAGTACCGCACAACGCACTGCGCGCCCTCGCCCGTTACCACGCTGCGCGATTCGAGACGTTCGCCGCCCGAACAGGAATTGGCGCCGGCAACGACGAAGCCTTGAAACGGGGCGCCGATGTAAACAAAGCCCCTTGCCGCGATCAGCGCGTGAAGCCCGTTGCACGTATAGGAGCGGGAGTCGATCCCGGCGGCAGAAGCCGATGAACCAAAGGCCAGAACGGCCGCGACAATCGCGAGCTTCTTCATATTCATACGGCTGTTATCCGGTTGTTTGCAGAGTTGGCCATGCATCCGCCGCAGCGCCGGTTGAGGTACCGTCGTCGACGGCATAAACGCCCGCCGCGGCTCCGATCGGGGCCGTGCCGACGGGTTGACCTGTCGCGGAACCCGCGATGCGCGGCGGCAGCGCAGAGCGCCCGGCCGCGGCACGCCGGTTTCCGATTTTGTCCGTCGCCCGGCGCCGGTTCATCCAACCTCTTGATAATGGTGGGCGCGGATGGGATTGAACCATCGACCCCTGCCGTGTGAAGACAGTGCTCTCCCGCTGAGCTACGCGCCCGCCCTGCCCGCCATCATGGGACTGCGGCATTTAGGGGCCGGCCGGCGGACCTGTCAAGCAGCGCGCCCTCTCCGAAAAAGCGTGTCATCGCGCGCGCGGTGACGCACTCTCGGCGGAGCGTGCCGCGCGCCAAAGCGCAATGACCGCTTGCACAGGGGGAACCATGATCCTCATCGACACCCATGCCGGCTATCGCCAGATCACACTGAACCGGCCGGACCGGCTCAACGCGTTGCAGATCGAGATGGCCGAGGCGATCATCGCGGCCCTGGACGACGCGCAGGCCGACGAGACCTGCCGCGCGGTGCTGTTGACCGGCGCCGGACGCGGTTTTTGCGCCGGGCAGGACCTGACCTCGATCGCCGGGGCCGCCCCGGACGACGTCGCCGATCTGCTCGACAGCTATCATCCGATGATCGAGAAAATCCGCGAATTGCCGCTGCCGGTCGTCGCCGCGGTCAACGGCGTCGCAGCCGGTGCCGGGTGCAATCTGGCGCTCGCCTGCGACATCGTGATCGCGGCGCGCTCGGCGAGTTTTGTGCAGGCCTTCGCCCGCATCGGTCTGATCCCGGATTGCGGCGGCACCTGGTTCCTGCCGCGTCTCGTGGGCATGGCGCGCTCCCGCGCGCTGATGCTGCTCGCCGAACCGTTGCCGGCCGCCACCGCGGCCGAATGGGGGATGATCTGGCGGACTGTCGAGGACGACCGGCTGATGGACGAGGCGCATGCGCTGACGACGCGCCTCGCGGAGGGGCCGACCGCGGCGCTCGGCTTGATCAAACAGGCGCTCGACGAAAGCGGCGACAACGATCTCGCCGGCCAGCTCGATCTCGAACACGATCTGCAGGTCGAGGCCGCCGAGACCCCGGACCATGCCGAAGGTCTGCGCGCCTTTCTCGACAAGCGCGCCCCGGTCTTTACCGGCCGCCGCGACTGACCGCGCGACCGGCGACCAACCGCAAAGCTGAACGGCGTTCACGACCGCATGCCTGCCCGGCGATTTCTGCGCGGATGGATATCGGGACAGCGGCGGGGGGCTGATATAGAGTAAATTGCGAGGGGGCGCCGCTGCGGCGCATGCCCGCGGATTTCTCTTGCTATTAGGGAGAGTGCGAATGGCTCGGCAGTATCGGCGCATATCGGCGGACTGTCATCTCGACATGCTTTGGCTGCCTCCTGACCTGTTCACCTCGAACGCTTCGAGCAAGCACAGGGACCAGATGCCTTTTGTCGCCGAACAGCCGGACGGCACACAGCTGTGGACCGACATCCACGGCGCCAATTACGGTCAGTGCGGCGGGGTCGGCGCCACCGGCACGCCGCATGTCCCCGGCAAGCAACTGCGCGCCGACAAGATGGCCGAGGCCGGTCTCTATCGCGATTATTTCGAAAAGGGGCTGCGCCGGCCGGGCGATCCGCACCTGCGCGTCAAGGACATGGACCGCGACGGCGTCGATGCCGAGGTCATCTACGGCATCCTGGCCGCCTGCGCCAAGACGAAGGACCCCGATGTAGCCGACGAGATGCTGAGCATCTACAACGACTTTCTGCACGATTTCACCAGCCACTATCCCGATCGCATGATCGGTCTCGCCTGCCTGCCCTACAACAATATCGAGGGCGCGGCCCGCGAAGTGCGCCGCGTCGCGAAGAAGGGCATGAAGGGCGTCGAGCTGTCGTGCTCCTGGCACATGACCGGGATGTGGCACCCGATGTGGGATCCCCTCTGGGAAGCCGTCAACGAGACGCAGCTGCCGCTGCATTTCCACACTTTCCCGGCGACCGACCCCGAGCTGCGCAAGACGCTCGAGCCGGAGGTCTCACGCCGTATGACCTATAGCGGGCTCGTCCGCTTTCAGATGACGCTGGCGACGATCCTGACCGATATGATGGGCGCCGCGGTGTTCGAGCGCTTCCCGAATTTCCGCATGGTGCTTGGCGAAAGCGGCATCGGCTGGATCCCCTACGTCATCGACCGCATGGATTTCGAATACAAGGACCAGTACCAGGATCTGAAGCTCAAGAAGATGCCGAGCGAATACTGGCGCAACCAGTGCAAGGCGACCTTCCAGTACGACCGCGTCGGCACCAAGCTGATCGAGGACATGGGCGTCGAGACGCTGATGTGGGGTTCCGACTTCCCGCATCCGGACGGCGTGTGGCCGGAATCGGCGAAATACATCGACGATCAATTCAAGCACCTGCCGCAGGACGTGGTCTACAAGATGACCTGCGAGAACGCCGGCAAGTTCTACGGCTTGATGAACTAGATCGCTCACGACGGCCGGCGGCTATCGCCGTCGGCTGCCGACCGGGTTCGCCCCACGCGCCTCTGGCCGTGGGGCTTTTTATGTTTTATGCGCGCCGTAATCGGGGCTGAGCCGGGGTTCGGTCCCTCTTCGGGGGGCATCGAGAGCGGCTCGGGATCGCATGCCGGGAGCAGACCGAGCCATTAGAGTGTGATCGGGTCTGGTTGAAACGGGATAGGGGTTCCCCGGCGCGGGGATCTCTGCGCAAGATGCCGGCTGGGGGGTGGAGGCCATCGCGCATGCCGAGACCCTATTCACAGGATTTGCGGGA
>JBFWVT010000138.1:0-5315 GCA_050246595.1 Alphaproteobacteria bacterium | reverse complement strand
GTTTGGCGACTTATCTCAACCGGTTCTCCGTACCCGGTGTGGCGACCGGAAATCCGAACGGGTAATGGCCAATCGGACGGCATCGCTCGGCAGTCTCGATAGACGGGCTGTGCTTGCCGCAATGAGCCTCCTCTGGCCGCTTTCGGCTTGGGGTGGAGCCACAGAGCGGTTGCTGCCACCATTGGGCGGCCATAAGCGGGAGTGGACCCGGAGAGGCAATTACGACGCGGGATGTCCTGCCCGCCACGACTGAACTCACTCAGCCCACACAGGCACTCCTCAGGGTGGTTTACAACATCAATCACCTTGGCCTGCTTGGGCTTCCCGCTCGAGGCTTGCGACAGAGCAAGGTGCTCTAAGTCGGTGGGTGAAGTTCAGATAGCGTTTTCGGTAACATCATCAAAGAAGTGCAGGCGGTGCGGGTTGACACCAAGACGGAGGTGCTCGTGCACCTTGGCCGTAGCCGTAGGCTCGACCGAGGCGACCATCGTCACTCTCCCGACTGCGATGTCGAGCAGGATTTCGGGGCCGAGCCGCTCGACGACCTCGACAACCGCATCGAGCGTCAACTCGGCCGAATCAGCCTCAGAAGCGATGTGCAAATCCTCCGGGCGGAGCCCCAACGTCACGTCACGCCCGGCATAGGGTCCGAGGCGGTTTGTCATCGGCACCGGCACCTGGAGGCGAATACCGTCACCGATCGCCCACAGCCCACCATTCTCGACCGCGATGCGGACCGGTGCAAAGTTCATCGCCGGCGAGCCGATAAATCCAGCGACGAAACGGTTGGCCGGCTCGTTGTACAGCTCCATCGGGTCGCCCACCTGCTGCACCCAGCCGTCGCGCATCACGACAACCCGGTCGCCCAAGGTCATCGCCTCGACCTGATCGTGCGTAACGTAAATCGCCGTCGTCCCGAGCCGCTCGTGCAGCTTTTTCAGTTCGACGCGCATCTGGACGCGGAGCTTCGCGTCGAGGTTCGACAGCGGCTCGTCGAACAGAAACACGCGGGGGTGGCGCACGATCGCCCTGCCCAAGGCAACCCGTTGGCGCTGACCGCCCGACAGCTGCCGCGGTTTGCGCCGGAGGTATTCGTGAATGCCGAGAATTTCAGCGGCTTCGTGTACCCGCTTGCGGATTTCGGCCTTGTCGAATTTCCGCATCTTCAGGCCGAACGCCATATTGTCATAGACGCTCATATGCGGATAAAGCGCATAATTCTGAAACACCATTGCGATATCGCGGTCCATCGGTGCCAGATCGTTGACGATTTGATCGTCGATAAGGATGCGCCCCGAGGTGATGGTTTCAAGCCCGGCCACCATGCGCAGTGTTGTCGTCTTGCCGCACCCGGACGGGCCGACCAGCACGACAAACTCCTTGTCATGAATATCGAGATTGACGTCCTTGACCGCATGCACCTCGTCGTATTTCTTGTTGAGGCTGCGCATGACAACCTGAGACATTGACGCCTATCCCTTTACCGAGCCGGTGATGCCGGATACGTAATGCTCGACAAAAAATGAGTATACAAACGCGACCGGGATCGACCCCAACAGGGCGCCGGCCATCAGCTGCCCCCAATAGAACACGTCGCCGCGTACCAGTTCGGATGTCACACCGACCGGCACGGTCTTCTGCTCGGGCGAGGACAGGAATACCAGCGCATAGATGAATTCGTTCCACGACAGCGTGAACGCGAAGATACCGGCCGACAAAATACCTGGAACCGCGATCGGAAAGATAATGTACATCATCGCCTTCCAGCGCGGCGCGCCGTCGATCCGGGCGCATTCCTCCAGCTCCTTCGGGATCGATTTGAAGTAGCCCATCATCAACCAGGTACAGAACGGAATCAGAAAGGTCGGATAGGTCAGAATCAGCGCCCAGGGCGTATCGCCAAGCTTGAAATTGCGAATGACATCGGCAAGTGGAATAAACAGCAGCGTCTGCGGCACGAGATAGGTGATAAAGATGCCGGTGCCGATACCGCCGGCAAACGGAAATTTAAGCCGCGACAGCGCATAGCCGGCGAAAAGACCGCAAATCAGCGAGATCACCGTCGAGACGATTGCGATGATCATTGTGTTGATCAACCAGGTTGTGAACAGCGTCTCGGTCAGCAATTCACGGGTATGAACAAGAGTCGGGTTGAGCGTCCAAAATGGTGTGTAGTTCGCTGCGTTCCACGGCCGGTACAACTCGCTGTCGGGCCGGAAGCTGGTGACGATCATCCAGTAGAAGGGAAACAGCAGCCCGATGACAAACAGGATCAACGGGATGTTGTAGAACACCCAGATGCGCCAGCGTGCCCCTTCGATCATGGCTCAGACCGTCTCCACCCGGCGGATGTACAGAAGCTGGATAATCACGACGAGCAGCAGCACCGGGAAGATCGCCAGCGACACCGCTGCTCCCTCGCTCAACAGCCCCGTCCCGACGCCGATCTGATAGGCGTAGGTCGCGAAGAGATGCGTCGCATTCGCCGGACCGCCGCCGGTCAGGACATAGACAAGCTGGAAATCGGCAAAGGTCTGGATGACCGAGAACAGCACAACAACCATCGTCACCGGCAACAACAGCGGCCAGGTTACGTGGCGGAACCGGTTCCACGCCCGGGCGCCGTCGATCGCCGCCGCTTCATGCAACTCGGGACTGATCGTCTGCAGCCCGGCAAGCAGGGTGATCGCGAAAAACGGCACGCCGCGCCAGATATTGACGATCATTACCGAGATCATCGCTAGATCGGGGTCGCCGAGCCAATTGATGCGGCTGTCTATCAGCCCGGTCTGGAACAGAATCCAGTTCAGGACGCTGAAAGTCGGGTCGAACATCCACTTCCAGGCAAAAGTCGAAAGAACCGTCGGAATGATGAACGGCAGCAGAATGAAGGCCCGCACAAACGCTTTGCCTCGGAAATGCCGGTTCAGCAGCAGCGCCAGCCAAAGCCCGAGGGCCATCTTGAACACCGTCGTGACGAATGTGTAGAGAAACGTATTGTAGACCGCGACGTGGAAGATGCTGTCATCCCACAATTTGCGAAAATTATCGAGGCCGACAAATTGGCCCTCGACCCCGACCTTTGTATCGGTCACCGCCAGCAGCACGCCTTTCACAAACGGATAGGCGATAAACAGCCCGAGCAGAACGATCGTCGGCAGCAGCAGCACGGCTGCAAGCCAGCGCTCGTCTTCGAGTGCCCGCGTAATCGGGCCGCGCCGCGGCAACTCGGCATAGGCTCTTGTTCCTGCCGCCTGGTCGATCGTCGCCATATGCGGTCCCCCCGGCGGCGCCGGAATCTAGCCGTAAATCTTCACGAGCTGCTCATGCGCCCATTTGACCGAATCCTCGGGCGCCATGCCCTGAACCGCCTTCGCGTACATATCAACGATGATATATTTGGTGACCGCTTCGGCCGCGTTGCGTCCGGAAGGCCCGGCATAGCCGGCGAACCGGCCGCTGCGCGCCGCGAGACGGTAGGGACCCATGACCGGGTCCTCCTCCCAGACCTTCGACTTCTCCCACTCGGTCGTCGCACCGACCGAGAAGCCCTGCTGCGATTCGAACCACGGCGCATAGACCGGGGTCGAGCTGATCCAGCGCAGGAATTCCTTCGCCGGAGGCTGGTTTTTCGAATACCCCATCAGCATGTTGGAAAACGGCACGTGATAGCTGAACTGCCCGGCCGGCCCCTTGGGCAATATCGAGTGGAAGATGTCGTCCTTGATCGGCTTGCCGTCGGCGGTCCTGTATGAATCAGGTTTGCGTTTTGATTCGATATAGATCGACGCGCCGTTCAACGTCGAAGACACCGTGCCGGAGAGAAAGGCGCGATTGTTGTTCGAATCGTCCCAGGCCAGCCCGCCATCGTCATACGCGTCCTTCCAGGCGGAAACCGCGAACTTCACCGAATCCACAGTCGCAGGGCTGTTGAGCACAACCGTCTTGCCGTCGGCCTCGACCTCCTTGCCGCCCCACGACCACAGAAACGGATACCAGAACGCCGGCGCGTCGCCAAACGTATGGCCCAGCGTTTGCCCGAACGGCCGGCTCATGGTCTTCAGTTTCTTGCCGGCCGCGAGATAGCTTTCCCAGGTGTCCGGCGCTTTGCCATCGGAGTAACCGACATCGGCGAACCACGATTTGCGGTTCGTCAACGCGACACCGACAATGCACCACGGCACCGCGATCCATTTCTGGCCGTTGCTGGCAACGGTTTTCGATGTGTCGTAAAACCCGCCCTGCGCGTTGCCGATCTCGTTCGCGATATCGCTGACATCGACGACGCTGTCGGCATAAAGCTGCGGCCAGTTATTCAGTGCGCAGATGATGTCGGGGCCGGTGCCGGATTGCACGGCCGAGGTAATGCGCGCCTGGATGTCATTGGCGTTGATGGTTTCGATATTGAGCTTGATACCAAGCGCTTTCGCCGCCTCGGGCGCGATCTTGTTGCGCAGCAGCTGGTCCGAAGCGGGGACAAAATCGTTCCAGCGCAGCCAATGGATCGTCGTCTGCTGCGCATAGGCCGGGGCGCGCCCCGACGCTAGAATGCCGGCCAACCCGCCGGTCGCGGCGATAGTGGCGCCGACGCCCGAAAGCTGTAGAAAGTCACGGCGAGTGACACGGCGACGCATGGCACATTCCTCCCCAAAGCGCCTGTCGGAAACGCGTTTTGGCGCCTCCTCGCCGATCTTTAGAGGGAACCGCGCCGGCACACAAGAGCCGTCCGGCGCTGATTGCGTATCTGGGTATCGACGCAGCGAGTGCTGTGTCTGTCGCTGGTCTCCAGTCCCGTTTACTTGCCGTCCCCACCACGCACACGAAATCGATTGTCCAAATCAGGTGGCGATATTGATGGGAGGAATCCGGTTTCCCTCCAACCGAGACCGTTCAAATGATGGAGCAGCAATGCCCGCTAATGGGGACAATAATATACTTGCCTCAATACGCAGCAGCCTGCCGGTCGGTGCCTATAGAAGGGTTGACTCTTGGGGAATTGGAATCACTTCCTGATGCAGAAATGTCTGACTCGGCTAAGTTCCTATTATGTTCTTGAGGAGTCAGAATTGTTATATGGTATACGGCAGAAGCGCAGACAGGTATTTTGTGCGCCAATCCGGTAACGTGATACTTGACGGCGACATGAGAGACGCGTCATCTGACCCAGAAAAGACCGGGATATAGCCCTTAGAGTGTGATCGGGTCTGGTTGAAACGGGATAGGGGTTCCCCGGCGCGGGGATCTCTGCGCAAGATGCTGGCTGGGGGGCGGCGGCCAGCACGCATGCCCAGACCCTATTCACAGGATTTGCGAGA
>JBFWVT010000137.1:0-6000 GCA_050246595.1 Alphaproteobacteria bacterium | reverse complement strand
CTGCTGCGCAAAGCCGATCCGCGCACCACCGAGGACACGTGGCGCCAGATCGGCTCCTTGCTCGATCATTTCTCCGCACAGGAATGCGCAAACTACCTCGCCAATGCCGGCTACGCTTCAACCTGAAACGATCACGCTCTAGGCTTCGAGACAGCGCTCCGGCGTCACCGGGCCGTCGATAAAGCGGCGGAACACGCTGCGCGGCACGCGCACGACCCCTTCGTACTCGCCGATGCCGACGCCGAATTCGACGGCCTCGCGCTCGGCGCTCCAGCGGGCGTCTTCCGGAAAGCTGAAAAACATCGTGCGTGCCTTCGGGGTCGTGCGAAGCCTCGATGCGTTCCTTATTGTCTTCATTCCGGATAGCATAGCCCGTCTGTTTTGGCAGGCTTTGCTTTTTCCAACTTTACTCTTTGACAGCCGCTATGGGCGCCGACCGGCCGTGGCGCGGTGCCGATCAGCGGGCGTAGGGTCCGAAGAACAAATCACCGAGAGCCCGGCGTAGAAGATACGTGATGCGGCGCCGGGCAAGATGATGCGGTCGATCATGAATAAGGTGACAGCGCTGGCATAAGCTTCTCAGATTCTTGGGCCGGTTATTGCCTGGATCATGATCAAGGTGGGCCGCGGCCAGAATGACACGGGTCTGGCGGATGCGAGTCATGTCCTGAAAATCGGGATAGCGCACCAGGCGGCCGCGATGATTGCGCCACACCTGCCGGGTCTCGTCGTACCACCGTCCGTCCGGCAAACAATGGATGATCGCAGCATGGGGGCGCCCACAGTGCTGACAGAGGCCCCCGGCGCGTTCGAAGCGGACGTAGTTGCTGAGCTGCGGCCAGTCGATTGGATAGAACCAGCGCATCTCAGCCTTGATCGGCATTCTCCACCTCCGTGGTCATCCGTTCACAAGTTGCACCCTTGTCGATGTCGTGCGCTTGGGCCGGAGTGCCTTAGCATCACAGGTAAGAATTCGATTCGGGGTTCACGGATACGCCGGCCGCGAGGCTGCGCACAGCCGCGATCCCATAACCGCGTAATTTTATGCAGATATCCGGCGGAGCTTTGCAAGAAAGAAGTTCAAGCTTACATGCTTTGCCCGTATCGAAGGAGGAGGGCGCAGGTGTCCGACAATAATGACCACAGCGATCTCGGGGACGGCAACTTTGCCGAGTATATTACCAGAGAGCGGGACCGGCTTCATGCCGAACGCGAGCAGATTTTCAGTCAGCAGGAAGAGCTGCAGCGCAAGCTCGATGCGGTAAACCGGGAATTTGCGGCGATCGAAGCCTATGAGACGGCGAAGACCGGCAAAGCCGCGCGACCGGCATTGGCCGGACGGCAGCCACGAGCCCGCCGCGGCAGCCGGCGGGAGGCGTTGCTTGAGCTGATTCGCCAGAGCGACGGGATTTCGCGCGGCGAAATCCTGGAGCGGATGGGTCTCAAGGGCGACAAGAGCGGCGAAATGTCAGTGTCGAACGCGCTGACCGCTTTGACCAAGCGCAGCCAGGTACGCCGGGAAGACGGAAAGTACCGGGCTGCTATGTGAGGGAGGATTGCTATTAGAGAGCCGGTCTGGCGACCGTGATCTGGCAATCGGAGCGGCTTTCGGCTATAGCCGATGGGAATGAATCGCGAACATCTGCACCGCCAGCCCGCTGTCGAAAGCTCCAGGGTGCCGCGCCCGGCGCCGCTGCGCGTCGCCAAAGAGGTACCGGCAGCAAGGCCAACGGCCCCGGCCGTGCTGCCGACCACGGCGCTCGATGACCGCATTGCCATTGTCGGGACCGCCGGTTCGGGCAAGACCTACACGGCCAAAGGCTTTGTCGAGCGGCTGCTGATGCCGGGGCCCGGGTCACGATTGTCGATCCTCTCGGCGTCTGGTGGGGATTGCGCGCCGGCACGGCCGGCAATTCCGGGTATCCGGTCGTTGTGTTTGGCGGACGCCATGCGGATGTGCCGATCACGGCCGAAATGGGAGCGCCGCTCGGACAGCTGATCGCAAAACAAGCACTGGCCTCGGTCGTCGATCTCTCCGAACTCGGCAGCAATGCGGCGCGCCGGCAGTTCATGGCGGCCTTTGCCGAGGCGATCTATGAGGCGAATGAAGAGCCGCTGCATCTGGTGTTCGACGAGGCAGATCTGTGGGCGCCGCAGCGGCCGATCAAAGGCTGGGAGGGCCTGCTCGGCCATATCGAGGAGATCGTGCGCCGCGGCCGCGTGCGCGGCTTCATCCCGTGGCTGATCACGCAGCGGCCGGCGGTCATCCATAAAGACGTGCTGTCGCAGGCCAACATCCTGATCACAATGAAACTGACCTCGAGCCAGGACCGCGAAGCGATCGGTGCCTGGATCGAAGGTCAGGCCGACCGGCAGGAAGGGCGGCGCATTCTCGCCGAGCTGCCGCGATTGCGGCAGGGGGAGGGATATCTCTGGGCGCCCGGTCATGGGCTGCTCGAACGGGTGCAGTTTCCGGCCATTCGCACCTTTGACAGCTCTCGCACGCCGCGCCGCGGCGAACGGCCGGTTGTACCCCGCACTCTGGCGGAAGTGGATCTGACCGCGATTACCGCCGCTCTCGCGACGTCCAGTACGCCGGACCTCGATAAGCCCGTGCCAACGGATGATCGGCGGCTTGCCGAGCTTCGAGGTGAGCTTGCCGCTGCCAAGAAGCGGATCGCAGAGCTGGAACAGGAAAATCGTGATCTTGTCGGACGGTTGGAACAGATCGTGGCTCTCGCTTTTGGTCCGTTCAGCACAGCCGAACCGACAAGGCCCGCTGAGCGGCCGCCTGCAACGCAGCCAAACGCTGTACCACGGCCGCGCCCCCGTGCCTCAACAAGTCACGGCTCTGGTGGAGATATTCAGGGCGCCGCCCGGAAGCTGCTGATCGCTGCCGCCCAGCATGCGCCAGGCCGGTTTACTTGGGGCCAGCTGGCAACCCTCGCTGGTCTCAAACCGAGCGGTGGGCATTTCAATGCCGGCCGCAAGCAGCTACGCCAGAGCGGCTATGTGGACGAGACCAACAACCTTGTCGGCGTCACAAAGGCCGGCATGAAAGCGGCTGGGACGGTGCCACCGGCACCATCCACGCCGGCCGAGCGGTTGGCGTTATGGTGTGAGCGCCTCCCGACGCCCGCTCCCGAGATCCTGCGCACACTTGCGGCGCAGGGCAAGCAATCGATGTCGGCAGATAAGCTTGCCGCCGCGCTCGGCAAGAAGCCGAGCGGCGGGCACTGGAATTCCGGTATCGCGATCTTGCGCAATAACGGTCTGATCGAAGCAGATATAATTGCAGGTGCAAGCCGGCAATACCGCCTCGCCGCGCTACTTCGGTCTTAGAATTCATCAGTGCGGCAGCGCATCCTATTGCGAGCGCCGGATCAGCCAACGGTCATTCCGTTCGAGGCACCCGGCGCCCACGGCGCGCGGTGGCAATAGCAAGAAAGCGGTCGCGGATTATGGCAAAGAGGGAAGGGGGCAGCATGCCGTAAGCGACCGAACTTTCATCGCGGCCTGTCACGCGCCGCAAATCCGGCCCCGGCCAGATAAATTCATTCCACTCGGAAAGCACCACCCAGGAGCGCTCGGCATCGAGGCCAAGACGTTCTTTGACGCGCGCGGGAATTTCGATGGCAAGCGCCGCGTCGGTTGGCGGGGTGTGCGTAACCGGCAGCACCAGCACGCGGGTTTCGCCGGGCTCTTCGGCGGGCCGCAGCGCGGCAACGATGGCGCAAGGGCGGTCTTTCTGGCCTTCTTCCCGGCCGGCCAGGTGCTCGCTGTGCCACAGATAGCTGTAACGAATGACAAGACCCGGAACGGGTGCGGGCAGCGGCACGCGCTATTTCAGCTCGGCGTCGAGCGCAGCGAATTCGTCCGGCACCTTGGCGCTGCGCACGGCCTCAATCCACTCTTCCGGCAAATCTTCGGCAAGCCCGACGCGGCGATCGCGCCGCTTCAGGCGCGCATATTCCTCAGCCGACAGCACGACCAACTCGTCGCCGCCGTCATCGGTCGTAATCGCGACCGGCTCCCGGCGCGCCCGGTCAGCCAAGGCTCGGAAGCCTTTGTACAGCTCGGCCTCCGGGATGCGGATCATATCCATAGCAACTCCGTGATTTCACAGAAATTATACGACAAATCCGCCTTGGGCGCAACGTGGCGCCGATTACCGGCGCACGGCGCCGAGCGAGAGGCGCTGCCTCTCGCGCTCTCCGGGATATTTGACCAAGGGTATTGAAGTGCTAGGATTCCCGCACGGTACAGCCGGGGACGGCGATGACCGTCAAGGGTATCGCGGCCCGGCGGGCTACCGGCCGATCGCCGGGCCGTGATCGAGTACCGAGCGGCTGGCCGCGACCGGCATGAAGCTGCGGATTTCATTCGAACCGGCCCCGGCTCGGTAGCAGCCACAGGCTCTCTGTTTTGCCTACCTGCCGGTTTGAAGGTTGAATGGTCCAACATCTTGCGTGGCCTGCTTCGCTTTTTGGTTGACAGATGCGCCCGAAACGAACGTCACTGCGCGTAGCGTGACCTTGCAAAGGGGAATGGAATGTCGGCCACGGCAACCTCACGCAAAAAGGCGGGGGCCAACCCGACCAAAGCGTTCTTCGTGACTATGATAACTCGCGACATCACACTCGAAGACTGCATTCTTGATCTGATCGACAACAGCGTCGACGGAGCCTGGCGTTGCGAGGGTAGTCGGCCAATGGGTTTATCAGGCGACACCGACCTTTCAAAATATTCTATCCAAATTGATGCTTCCCCCACGCGGTTCCGCATAAGCGACAATTGCGGGGGGATGACGCTCGACGACGCCATTGAACACGCGTTCAGTTTCGGCCGTCGAGCAATCGACCAATATGACCGATACAGCATTGGTGTCTATGGGATCGGCATGAAACGGGCCGTATTCAAGCTCGGCACCGATATCCGCATCCGAAGCACCTATGAGGACAACGGTAAGCGCGAATCCTTTGCCGTTCCGATCGTAGTCGATAAATGGCTAGCCGATGACGAACCGCCGTGGGATTTCGACATAGATGAAGACGAGCCCCTCGCCGAAAACGGCGTTGAAGTCAGCATAAACAAACTAACCCCAGAGGCAGAGCGCTTGTTCGATAACCCATCGTTCATCCAAAACCTTCGGCGGACGATCTCAAGGGATTATTCTCTGCACCTCAATAGAGGGCTTAAAATATATGTGAATGGCAGCGCAGTGCCAGGCTGGGAGATCGACTTCCGCCAGGGCGCAGAATTTGAACCTATGCGTGTTGAATACAAGGACCGCGTAGGTGAGGACGAGGTCTCTGTCATTGTTATAGGAGGGATGGCCGCCCCGCCACCCGAGAACGCTGAGCCGGATGAGGACGACGTCGGCGAGAAAAAATTTGGCTGGTATGTAGCTTGCAACGGACGCATAGTATTGGCAGCAGATACGACTTCCATTTCCGGCTGGGGCACAGACGATTGGCCCCACTGGCATCCTCAATATTCCGGCTTCGTAGGGATTGTACTGTTCACTGCCGCCAATGCTGCGGCGCTCCCACTGACCACGACCAAGCGGAGCGTGGATCTCTCGTCCGAAATCTATCGTCGCGCGCGCCCTTACATGCGCGAAGTTAGTAGGCAATGGATTGCGTACACGCACCAACGAAAGCAAGCACTGGACGAAGCAAAAGAGAAAGAGGCGGCAGCTCGCCCCCTCTCGATCTATCAAGTGCAAGAACGATCAGCGGTGGTTCTTCCTCAGCTGGTCGCGCGTCCGACGGAACGAGTGGCCAACATACACTATTCTGTGTCCATCACGAAGGTGAGAAAACTCGCGAGGGAACTCGGCAGCATTAATATGACTTATAGAGACGTTGGACTTATTAATCCGAGCGTCAAATAGGTAGCGTTTTTCGGTTGCTTGACGATATGAGCGGCATGGCAATCGAACGGGATTTTCGCAAGCTGACCCCGGCGACGCAGGCGGAGTTGCGCCGTGTTGCGGTG
>JBFWVT010000136.1:0-6147 GCA_050246595.1 Alphaproteobacteria bacterium | reverse complement strand
TTGCGCTGCGACCGGATCACGGCGCCCTGCGTCATCGACGGCCCGATCAACGGCGCCAGCTTTCGCGCTTACGTCGAGCAGTTCCTCGTGCCCACCCTGAACCGCGGCGATGTCGTGATCCTGGACAATCTCGGCAGTCATAAGGGACAAGCTGTCCGCCGCCTGATCCGCGCCGCCGGCGCCAAGCTGTTCTTCCTGCCGCGCTATTCGCCCGATCTCAACCCGATCGAGCAGGTCTTCGCCAAGCTCAAGACCCTGCTGCGCAAAGCCGATCCGCGCACCACCGAGGACACGTGGCGCCAGATCGGCTCCTTGCTCGATCATTTCTCCGCACAGGAATGCGCAAACTACCTCGCCAATGCCGGCTATGCTTCAACCTGAAACGATCACGCTCTAGAGCAGCGCCGGGTTGGAGCAACGCCGAGCAAGAGCGCGCCTGTCCAGCGGGTTTGCAAGCCTTCGCAAGGGTCCCGAGACCGGCCCGGGAGAACGGAACGGTCTCGGGACACGCAACCTCTATTTATTATTTATCGAGCCAGACCGTCGACAGATCCTGGTTCAGGAAATGGCTCGGGCTGATCTTCCAACCCTTGACGTAGGAGCGGTGCGGCACGATGCGGTTCCACCACAGGACCTTGACCGCGTGCGCCTGCTCGTCCGTCACGTATTCCTCGAACTCGGTCATCAGCGCCTGCTGCTTTTGCGGGTCGGTCTCGTGCAGGATCTTGTTATAGATCTCCATCTGCCTGTCGTCCTTGAAGGCGCCGTAATTCTCGTCCGATATCGGCAGATAGGGCTGCACGTCGAGCACCGGGTTCACGACGCTGCGGCAGATCGGATAATGCACGACGCTGAACTGTCCGGTCCGCATCGATTGAAACCATGGTCCGGTCGGGACGACCCGCTGGGTCACCTTGACCCCGATCTTGCTCCACTGATCGACAAGCCATATCCCGATATATTTGTACGGCTGGTCGACGTCGCGGTTCAGCAGTTCGAAGCTGAGATTTTCCACCCCGGCTTCCTTCAGCAGACGCTTTGCCTCAGCGCGCGACTTTTCGATATCCGGCCAGTACCCGGCGATCTTTTGCAGCTCCTCCTTGCTCGGAGCGAGCGGCGATCCCGGAAAGACGATGCCGCCGACCGTCTTGACGATCGCGATCTTCGACAATGCCGGCGCCCCGCCCCAGCGGTCGATCGCCAGACTGAGCGCGCGGCGCACCCGCGGATCGTCGAACGGCTTCTGGTTGTGGTTGAAGAACAGATCGCTGCCGCAATTCCAGACGCTTTCCTGGACCGTGATATTGTCGCCGAGTTGCTTCTCCAGCTCGTCGCGCGCCGCAGGCGGCATGCCGCGGAACTCCAGCGCGGCGCGGTCGGCGCGGATCGCGTCGACCCTTGTCGCCTGCTTCGGCGCGAGGATCGCCTCGAACCCGTCGAGATAGGGCAGCCCCTTGTGATGGTAATCGGGGTTACGCTCGCCCTTGATCGACTGTCCGATATTGTAGCTGACGAACTTGAACGGACCGGACCCGAGAACATTCTTTTCGTACCACTGCGGGTCCTTTTCGAGAATGTCCTTCTTGTAGATATAGGCAAATGGATCGGCCAGCATCGGCAGGAAGGCCGAGGTCGGGAATTTCAAGCGAAAGACGACCGTGGACGGATCGGGGTTCTCGACCTTCTCGATCAACGCCTGGTAATTGCTCGATCGCGCGCTGAACACGCCCTCGGGCGGGAAGGTCATGATTTGCCAGTTCACCGCGACATCCGCCGCGGTCAGCGGGGTGCCGTCGTGGAACTTGACCCCGTCGCGGATCTTGAACGTATAGGTCTTGCCGCCATCGGTCGGCTGCGGGATCTCGGTGCACAGATCGCACACATACTCGGTCGAGGCCGGGTTTTCCGGGTTGACCCGGATCAGCGTGCTGTAGAACGGCGCGGTCGAATGAATCGTCGCATAGGTCTGTTCGCGGTGCCCGTCGAGGCTCGGCGGCGCATCGGCCGGGATCATGTAGGTCAGCGTGCCGCCGCGTTTCGGTGTCTCACCTTTCGCCGGGTTGGGCGCGAGCGCGGGGGCGATTGCGACAGACGCGGCGAATGCTGCCGCGAGTGTCAGTCGGGTTGCGAATTCCAAGCCTCTTTCTCCGTTATGGTGCCGCGGTCTGCACCGCGAGGCGGTTTCTTGACGCGCCGCAGGCCGCTCGGGAAGGAATGCCCCATCCGGCGGCCCGCTGCGCTGCCGCCGGCCCGGTCTCCCGGATCGAGCGAAGGTGCTGAATTCGTCCTAATTGGACGACGTGCCGGGCTTGTCGAGCCACACGGTTTCAAGATGCTGATTGATATAGTGGCTCGGGCTGATCGTCCAGCCTTTCATATAGGATTGATGCGGGATGATACGGTACCACCACGGGGTCACGATCGCGTGCGCCGCCGTATCGAGCGTGTAGGTCTCGAACTCGCGCATCGCCGCGCGCTGCTTGTCCGGATCGGGCTCGTGCAGCATCTTATTGTACAGCTCGACGGATTTCGGATCTTCGTACTGGCCGTAATTCTCGGTATAAACCGAGCTGGGTAGATACTTGGCCGTATCGAGCGGCGGGTTGACGACACCCTGGCAGTTGAAATCGACGGTCACGTCGAAACTGCCGCCGCGCAGCCCCTCGTAGAACGGCCCGGTCGGCAGCACCCGCTGCGTCACGTTGAGGCCGATCTTGCGCCACTCGTCGATGACCCAGGCGGCAACGTATTTGTACGGCTGATCGACATTGCGGTTCATCAGCTCGAACTTCAACCCCTCGGCGCCGGCTTCCTTCAGCAGGCGTCTGGCTTCGGTGCGGGCTTTCTCGATATCGGGCCAATAGCCGGGCAGCTTCTGTAGTTCTTCCTTTGTCGCGGCGAGCGGCGAACCCGGGAAGACGATGCCGCCGACGGTGTTCACCGTGGCGATCCTGGCGAGCGCCGGCGCGCCGTTCCACTGGTCGAGCGCCAGGGCCAGTGCGCGGCGGACCCGTACATCGTCGAAGGGCTTTTTCTGGTGGTTCGCCGTGATCAGGTTGGCGCAGTTCCAGTCGCTTTCCTGCACGGCGATCTTGTCGCCACCCTCTTTCTTAAGCTCGCTGGCGGCCGAGGGCGGCATGCCGCGGAATTCGGCGGCGGCGCGATCGGCGCGGATCGCCTCGAGGCGGGTGGCCTGCTTTGGCGCATAGATGGCTGCGAACCCGTCAAGATACGGCAGCCCTTGTTTAAAATAATCCGGGTTGCGTTCGCCTCTGATCGATTGCCCGGTTTCAAAGCTGGCGAATTTGAACGGACCCGACCCCATGATGTTTCTTTCGTACCAGCGCGGGTCCTTTTCGAGAACATCCTTCTTGTAGATAAAGGCGAACGGATCGGCCAGGGCCGGCAGGAACGCCGTGGTCGGGAATTTGAGCTTGAAGACCACCGTGGTCTTGTCCGGCGCCTCGATCGTGTCAACCATCAGAAAATGGCCCTGGCGCGCGCTCGTGACGTTTTCCGGCGGGTTGACGATGTATTGCCAGCTCGTTGCAACGTCCGCGGCGGTCAGCGGCGTGCCGTCGTGAAACTTGACGCCGTCATGGATCTTGAACGTGTAGGTTTTGCCGTCATCGGTCGGTATCGGCATTTCGGTGCACAGATCGCACACGAAATCGGTTGTCGAGGACGGGTTGTCCGGGTTCGGCCGGATCAGTGTGCTGTAGAACGGCGCGACCGAATGCATCGTCGCGAAGGTCGTCTCGCGGCGGCCGTCAAAGCTCGGCGGCGCGTCGGCCGGGATCATATAGGTCAGCGTGCCGCCGCGCTTCGGCGTTTCCGCGGCTTTCGCGTCGGCGGGTTTCGGCGGGTCGGCCGCCAGCGCCGGCAGGGCGGTGAACAGCGCCAGCGCGAAAAACGACGTGGAGAGTTTCCTTATCACCGACATTTCTCCTTGATTCGCAAAGCGCTTACCGTTCGCGCGCGGGCATCTTGTGCAAATTTGGGGGGTCTGCTTTGCATTTTTAAGTAATGCTTATATGCGGAATTTCGCCGCAGCTCATGCGCAAACGCCTCGATCAGGCGTTCGCTCTCCTGCGCAAATACCGTTCGGGCGGTGCTCTCAGCCCGGCCGTCCTGCCCTCGCGACCGCCTCACTGTCTTTGAGAATTGTCCTCGGCACAGGGCAGCGCAACATTTCCGTCACGCTCAACATCGCCTCATTACGAGGCGACGTGGATGGATAGCGACGAAATCCCGGAGAGGATCGCGAACATGCTGCTGCACGGTGTTGCTCGCACGCAGATGCGCCGCGATCTCGGCATAGACTTTGTTCCGGAGCCGCCCGACCTGCCGTTCCAGGGATCGCCGCAACGGGGCAAGCTTCTCGTGGAGTGTCTTCGAGCCGCCGGAGATCCAGTACGGCCGGCGCATGCCCTCGTGAAATGGCAAGCCATCAAGCGGCAGCGCGCGACTGCGACGATGAACGCCGCCGCGGCGCGGATGCTCGACGATAACGCGCGACATGTCAGCACGCATGGCTCAGCTCCGGTGAAAAGGGGAACCGCGCGTGATGATGCGTCCACGCGGCGTGTGGCCGGCGGAGACGGACTTGCGGGAGATGACGACAGGCGCGGTGTATTTGGCAGCACTGATGCGCGGCAGGCGCCGCCACCTGTCAACGGAGGCGTCGATGAATTGACCCGGATCGTTACAGCTCGCCTGAGGGAAGATCGTAGAGGGTGAGGATCGCCCCGACGCCATCGAGGTCCACCTCAAGGACACAATTGACCGGCTCGCCGATCATAGCGAGTTCATCGAGCGCGGCTTCGAAGAGGTGCCGCTGCAGAGTGCGGCTGACGGGTGGGTATCAGGACGATCAGTCCGGTATGCAGCGGCTCCGTCGCGCATGGACGCCGGAAATCGCTGGCATTGTTGGTGACCAGAATGAAATCGCCTTCCCGGGCATAGCGGGCGACATTCCAGTCCTTCCAGCCGGCCCGGCCGACACGGGCAACATGATGGACTTCGTGACCGGCTTGCCCGGCGGCGTCAACCAGGTCGACGGTGAGGCATTCGTCGATCGGGAATCTCACGGCGTCGCGATTGCGGCCAGCCGGCGCCGCGAGCGATGCGCCGGTTGCCGGTCTCGCCAGGGCTGCTTGCGCGGTCGGCCGCGCAGCGGATATGCCGCGGCATAGACCGGCGCCAGCCGGACCATCTCGGCGGTGAGGCGGGGATAGCCCTCGAGCAGCTCCGCCTCCGTTGCGCCCTGGGCCGCGAGATCCGCGATCAGATGCACCGGCACGCGAGTGCCGCGAAATACCGGCTCGCCACCCATGACCTCCGGGTCGCTGACGACGAGGCGGCGCACCCGGCGCAACTCGCGCAGCGACGTCGCCAATTCGCGCCGTGGCTCGCGCAGATCGATCTTGAGCAGTCCACCTTCAAGCGACACGATACGGCGCGGAGATAGGGCGAGGGCATCGAACAATTTGCGCCGCAGCTCGGGCGCTAGCCGGTCGGCAAGCCGCTTTTCGAGGGTCAGCGACACGAGGGCGCGAGCATCGAGCAGGCGTGTCGGCCGGCCGGCGTCTTCGCCGGAAACGGTGCCGATCGTCTTCTTGTCGATAGCGTTGTTCACCGCCTTGAGCGGCGGCCCGGTAAGGACAGCGGCTTCGGTTGGCGTAAGCAGGGTATCGTGCGATTGCATGAGTAATTCTTCTCCGCACGGAGAATGTATCATCTCATCGAAGAGAGCAAGCCTGATGCCATATTTGTTATGTATATCGGTGGCTTGTCCAAAATCCATGAGAACTCACGGCCTGATCCGCTCGGCTTCGTCCTGGGTAAGCCGTTCTTTCGTGCGGTCGTAGGGCTTGGTCGTGCGCGGGCTCCCATGCGCCGCCATTTCCCGCGCGTGCTCGAGCGCGCCGCCATTGGCGAGATAAGCGGTGATGCCGGTCGCCCGGAACGTGTGACAGCCGATCGCCTCGGCGATGCCCGCCGCCGCGGCACGCCGCCGACAGGCGGATCGCATCGGCATAGATCTCGTGCGCCCGGGCGGGGTTGTCGCGTGCCAGCTCGAACAGCGCGAGGTGCCACGACACATGGCCGTGGAGCTGGCTGCGCCGATCGTATTCGGGCAGCCAT
>JBFWVT010000135.1:0-6237 GCA_050246595.1 Alphaproteobacteria bacterium | reverse complement strand
GATCCGCGCACCACCGAGGACACGTGGCGCCAGATCGGCTCATTGCTCGATCATTTCTCCGCACAGGAATGCGCAAACTACCTCGCCAATGCCGGCTACGCTTCAACCTGAAACGATCACGCTCTAGAGCAAGATCGGGTCGGATGGGATCATCCGACCCGATCTTGCTCTCGATTTAAAGATGTAGAGCCTGATCGGCTCGGATCGAAGCGATCCGAGCCGATCAGGCTCTGGCGCGAGGGCGCGCCATCGTCGAATATCGGGCGATGAGCGCCGCCTATTGCCTCGCCGCCCCCGCGCACAAGCTGCACGGTCCCTATCACGATCATGAGTACGGGTTCCCGGCCGCGGACGAGGCGGTGCTGTTTGAGCGGCTGGTGCTGGAGATCAATCAGGCCGGGTTGTCGTGGCTGACCGTTCTCAAGAAACGCGAGGCGTTCCGTGCGGCGTTTCACGGCTTTGATGTGGACCGGGTGGCCGCCTTTGACGAGGCCGACATGGCGCGGCTCCTCGGCGATCCCGGCATCGTGCGCAACCGGCTGAAGATCGAGGCGGTCGTCGCCAACGCGCGCCGCATCCGGGAGCTGCGCGCATCGCACGGCTCGTTTCATGACTGGCTGATGGCGCATCACCCGCGCCCACTCGACGAGTGGACCCGTCTGTTCAGGAAAATCTTTCGTTTTACCGGCAGGCTTATCGTCGCGGAGTTCCTGATGAGCCTCGGGTTTCTGCCCGGCGCGCACCAGCCCGATTGCCCGGTTTATGGTCGCATCCTCGCCCTGGCGCCGCCCTGGTCCCGCGAACCGACGCCGTAATCGGCGCGGAGCGCGACAACCGCATGCGCTTCAGCATCGGTCGCGGGCCGGGTTGAGGACGACGCATGCCTTCCCCCTTGAACCGCCGCTTCGCCGTGGAAGCGATATCGGCTATCAATCCGGCAAAACATCCCGGGAAGCGGCGCGGCGTTGAACGAAGCGCAAACAAGCCGCGTGTCCCCGCTCGGCAGAGGGAATCCTTTCAATGCACGACATCGTCATCAGAGGCGGCACGATCATCGACGGCACCGGCACGCCGGGTTTCACCGGCGACGTCGCGATCGACGGCGAGCGCATCGCCGCGGTCGGCGGCAGGGCCGGGCCGGCAAGGCGGGTGATTGAGGCCGACGGGCTGCTGGTCGCGCCGGGCTGGGTCGATGTTCATACCCATTATGACGGACAGGCGACCTGGGACCCGGTATTGGCCCCGTCGTCCTGGCACGGGGTCACGACGATCCTGTTCGGCAATTGCGGGGTCGGGTTCGCCCCGGTGCGGCCGGAGCACCGCGCCGGTCTGATCGATCTGATGGAGGCGATCGAGGACATTCCCGGCACCGCGCTGGCCGAGGGGCTGCAATGGGAGTGGCAGAGTTTTCCCGAATACCTCGACGCCCTTGCCCGCCTGCCGCGCACGATCGATGTCGCGGCGCAGGTGCCGCACCATCCGCTGCGCGTCTATGTCATGGGCGAGCGCGGTATTAATCGCAAGGCTGCCACTCCCGAGGACATCGACGCGATGCGCCGCCTTACCAAAGAAGCCGTGCGCGCCGGCGCGTTCGGGTTCACCACCTCGCGCACCTATTCGCACAAGACCAATACTGGCGAGCTGGTGCCGGGGCATTTCGCCGAGGAGGAAGAGCTGTTCAATATCGGCCGCGCGCTCGGTGATGCCGGACGCGGCGCCTTTGGCATGAACAGCGATTTTGTCGATGAGGAAGCCGAGTTCGCCTGGATGACCCGCCTCTCAAAGGAGACCGGACGCCCGGTCTGGTTTCTGATGACCGACCGGGTCAAGGACCCGGAGCGCTGGCGCCGGCTGCTGCGCAGCGTCCACCAGGCGCGGGCTGCGGGCGCGCACATCACCGCGCAGGTCGCCGGACGGCCGGTCGGGATCATCATGGGGGTGGCGGGGTCGTTCAACCCGTTCTCGATCCGCCCGAGCTATACGCCGCTCGAAACCCTGCCCGCTTCCGAGCGCCTCGAACGGCTGCGCGATCCCGAGATGCGGCGCCGGCTGCTCTCCGAGGAACCGTCCGAGCGCCAGCTTGCCCGCCTGTCGCAGGCGCGACAGAACATGGTCGGGCGCTGGGACCGCATGTACGTGATGGGCACGCCGCCCGATTACGAGCCGCCGCAGCAGAACAGCATCGCGGCGATCGCGGCGCGGGGCAATTCCAGCCCGCAGGAGGTCGCCTACGACTATCTGACCGAGGGTCTCGACCGTTTCCTGTTCTTCCCGATCACGAATTACGTCGTCGGCGATCACGGTCCGATCCGCGAGATGCTGACCGATCCGGCGACATTGCTGGGGTTGAGCGACGGCGGCGCGCATTGCGGCGCGATTGTCGATGCCAGCGTGCCGACCTTTATGCTGACGCATTGGGGCCGCGATCGTTCGCGCGGGCCGAAGCTGCCGCTCGAACAGCTCGTCAGGATGCAGACCGGCGCGACCGCCGAGTTCTTCGGTTTTGATGATCGCGGCCGCCTCGCGCCGGGCATGCGCGCCGATGTCAACCTGATCGATTTCGATCGGCTGCAACTGCATCAGCCCGAGATCGTCCACGATCTGCCGGCCGGGGGCCGCCGTCTGGTGCAGCGCGCCGACGGGTATCGCGCGACGCTGGTCGCCGGCACGCCGACCTTTGAGAACGGCGAGGCGACCGGCGCTCGTCCCGGGCGGCTCGTGCGATCGGGAAGCTGACGCGCCCCGCCCGGCACACGGCAAACCGTGCCCCCGCCGGCGGCTGAGGCCGGATCGCCGGCGGTTCCGGCCGAGGAGATCGCGCGCATCCTCGCGCCGCACCCGCTCTTTGCCCGTTTCGGCCGCGAGTCGCTGCTCGCTGTCGCCGCCCGGTTCTGCGTTGCCAGCCATGAGGCCGGCGCCACGCTGATGCGCGAGGGCGAACCCGGCAGCTTCGCGGCGGTGATCCTGGACGGCGAGGTTGACGTGTTTGTCGCCTTGCCGACCGGACCGGTGCAGATGGCGACCGTCGGGCGCAACCGGGTCATCGGCGAACTCGGCGTCTTTACCGACCAGCCGCGCACCGCGACCGTGATCGCGCGCAGCGATGTCGTCATTGCCCGCATCGAGCGGCACAGTCTGATGCGGCTCAGCGCCGAATACCCGTCGATCGCCATCGCGATCATCCAGGAACTCGGCGGACGGCTCGCGCGCATGAACCGTTCGCTGGCCTACCTGACCTATGCCGCCGAGGCTCTCGGGCGCGAGGAATACGACAGCGCCCCGCTCGACACGCTGACCGATCTGCCCGGCGAGCTCGCCAGTTTCGGGCGCGCCTTCGCCGGGATGGCCCGCGAGATCCGGGCCAAGCAGAACCGCCGGGCCGAGATGCGCGCGGCGGCCGAAATCCAGCAGTCGATCCTGCCGCCGCCCTGGACGCCCACCGGCCCGGCGGGCCGTGTCGATCTCTACGCCGAGATGCACCCGGCGCGCGAAATCGGCGGCGATTTCTACGATTATTTTCCGATCGATGCGAACCGGCTCGCCTTCACCGTCGCCGACGTGTCCGGCAAAGGCATTCCGGCCGCCCTGTTCATGGCCGTGTCGCGCACCGTCATGCGCAGCATCAGCGGCAGAAGCGACCTGAGCGCCGGCATTTCGGAAGCCAACCGTCTGCTCGCGACGCATAACACCGCCAGCATGTTTGTGACGCTGTTTCACGGCGTGCTCGATCTGACGACAGGGGTGCTGCGCTACTGCAATGCCGGTCACAACCCGCCCTATCTGCTGCACGCGGATGGCACGCGCTCATCTCTCGGAGCCACCGGGATCCCGATCGGTATCGAGGATCAACTGAACTACCGCACTGCCGAGATCGTGCTGGCTCCTGGCGACACGCTGTTTCTGTTCAGCGACGGCATAACCGAGGCGTTTGACGCGGCCGGAAACGAATTCGGCACTGCCCGCCTGGAGCAGGCGGTGGATGCGGGGCGCGGCCGCGGCGCGGCCGATCTCGTCCGCGAGGTGCTGCGCGCGACCTCCGCCTTCACCGCCGGAGCCGAGCAGTCCGACGACATCACCTGCCTGGCGCTCACCTTGCGCGGAAGCCCGGCAGAGGGTTGAACCGTGGAGGGCTAAACCGACAACGGTCAGCGCCGCGCTTTATGCAGCCGCAGGATATTGCTATCGCCCGAGCGGCGATAATCGAGACCGTCCATCAGCTCGCGCATCAGGTGGATGCCGAGCCCGCCGGGCTGCCGCTCCTCAAGGGGCAGGGACAGGTCGGGCGGCGGGACAACGGTCGGATCGAACGGCCGACCGTTGTCGATAACCGCCGCGGTCACGGTATCGGCGTCGATTTCGAGCCGCACCGTGATCCGATGCGGCGGCGGCGCGCCGGGCAGGCCGTGATGGATCACATTCGCGACCGCTTCTTCGAGGGCCAGCGCCAGTTTTATCGCCACCTCCCCGACGACCCCGGCCGCGGCGCAGCGCGCCTCGACCCACCCGATCAAGCGCGGGATTTCGGAAAGAAGCGGCTCAAGCTGGAGTTCGTCGGAGACCATGTCGCCTGTTACGCGAGTCCCGACTGAAATCCAAGCCCGCCGCCTCGCTTCTTGAGAAACGGCTTGCTTTTCGGGCGTGTCGGCGTGCTTTTGTTGACGATCGCTTTGGCGGCGTGGTACGAGGCGCGGCGAGCAATACCTAGAGGCGAGGACCCGATGGAATTTGCCCATGAAAACGCGGGCGACGTCGTGATCGCTCGCCTCGCCGGCCGTCTCGACAGCAGCTCCGCCCCGACCGCCGAGGAGCAGTTGACGCGCATGATCGGAAGCGGCGCGCCGCGTCTCGCGATCGACCTATCGAAGCTCGATTATATCAGCAGTGCCGGGCTGCGCGTGCTGCTGCTCGTCGCCAGAAAGGTGCAGCAGGCGCATGGCAAGCTCGCCTTGTTCGGGCTCGCCCCCAGTGTGCGCGAGGTGTTTTCGATCAGCGGTTTCGACGCGATCCTGACGGTCCGGGACGACGCGGATTCGGCGATCGCGGCGGTTCGCTGAGGTATTGGCGATGCTCGGATTTGTCGAGGAGATCGTGCTGCTCCAGCTCGACGAGCAGGGCAGGCTTATCGAGTTGCCGCTATCGGCCGCCGATGTCGTGCTCGCAGGCGCGGCGCTGATGGAACTGGCGTTGCGCAACAAAGTGGATACCGATGTCAACCGGTTCTTTGTCGTCGACCGCGAGCCGACCGGCGACGAGATCCTTGACGACGCCCTGGGCGCGCTCGCCGCCACCGGGAACGAGGCGACGACAAGCGCCGCGATCGAACGGATCACGTTGAACGCCCGCCGGTATCGCGACATCGCATTGAAACGGCTTGTCGAAAAAGGCGTGCTGCGCGAGCAGGAGGGCCGGTTTCTCTGGGTTTTCCATACGAGGCGGTATCCGGTCATCGACGACACCGAGCAGCGCGAGGTCAGGGCGCGGCTGCGCCAGTTGATCCTGACGGACGAGATACCGGACCCGCGCGATGTCGTCCTGCTCTGCCTGATCGATGCGTGCGGGCTGCTCGGACTGGTGCTGAACCTCGACGAGATCGCCCTGCGGCGGCAGCGGATCGAACAGCTGACCCGTCTTGACCTGATCGGCCAGGCGATGACCAGGGCGGTCGGCGAAATCCGCTTTATCATCCAATACGCGACCGCCCCGATTCATTAATCGACGCAGGGAGCGGAGTAGGACCGGAGGGGCCGGGCGTCCCACGCGGCGTACACCACGTGCCTCGCCATCACTGTCCGACGCGGCCGATCGGTCGGTCCGCCTCCCGAGCGATTTAGAACGCCTGACAGGACCGGGAACGGCATTGGGGGGCGGGCTGTTCCGGGCGGTATGGCCCAACCTCCCGTTCCGATGACCCAGAGCAAAATCGGGTCGGATGGGATCATCCGACCCGTGCATCAGGCTCTGGTTGCGGAGCCTCAACAGGTTGTCCTTGGATAAGCCGAAGCGGCTGATTAGAGTGTGATCGGGTCTGGTTGAAACGGGATAGGGGTTCCCCGGCGCGGGGATCTCTGCGCAAGATGCTGGCTGGGGGGCGGAGGCCATCGCGCATGCCGAGACCCTATTCACAGGATTTGCGAGACCGGGTGGTGGCATCGGTGAGGGGCGGTCGCTCGCGCCGCGCCACCGCGAAGACATTCAACGTGAGCGTCGCCACGGTCGTGCGATGGTCGCAGCGTTTCC
>JBFWVT010000134.1:0-6462 GCA_050246595.1 Alphaproteobacteria bacterium | reverse complement strand
CGCCAAGCGTATAGCTGATCGCGCTGACGACCAGATCGCTGCCGCCGCCGGGCAGTTCGCTGACCGTGTCGCCGGCATCGTCGACGGAATACCCGTCATTGCCCTCGCCGCCGGCCATCGCATCCGCCCCAATGCCGCCGCCAAGGATGTCGTTGCCACTGCCGCCGTTGAGGGCGTCGTTGCCCACACGCCCGTACAGCGTGTCATCGCCCGCACCGCCGTTCAGCACGTTATTGCCGCCATTGCCGGCGAGTGTGTTGGCAAGTGCGTTGCCGGTGCCGTCGAGGTCCGCAGTCCCGAATAAGGCCAGCCTTTCGACCTGAGCGCCAAGCGTATAGCTGATCGCGCTGACGACCAGATCGCTGCCGCCGCCGGGCAGTTCGCTGACCGTGTCGCCGGCATCGTCGACGGAATACCCGTCATTGCCCTCGCCGCCGGCCATCGCATCCGCTCCAATGCCGCCGCCAAGGATGTCGTTGCCACTGCCGCCGTTGAGGGCGTCGTTGCCCACACGCCCGTATAGTGTGTCGTCCTCGGCGCCACCGTTCAGCGCGTCGTCGTCGCCTCCGCCGTCCAGATAGTCCGCACCCTCAGAACCGGCGAGATCGTCGTTACCAAAACCCCCGTACAGCGTGTCGTCGCCCGCATCGCCGTTCAGCGTGTCGTTGTCGTCTCCACCTCCCAGATAGTCCGCGCCATCAGAGCCGGTGAGATTGTCGTCGCCAAAACTCCCGTATAGCGTGTCATCGTCCGCACCGCCGTTCAGCGTGTCGTTGTCGCTCCCGCCCTCCAGATAATCCGCGCCGGCGAAGCCGGAGATCGTATCGGCGCCGTTATTCCCGACCAGCCAGTCACCTCCGACGCCGCCGAGCAGGGTGTTCGCGCCGTCGTTGCCATAGACAAAGTCGTCCACGCCGGCCTGCACCGTCGCCGCGCCGGTACCGGCGAGGGAGAAGACCCAGACACCGTCGGCAAGGTTGAAGGTCGGGGCGGGCGTGCTCGGACCGAGCTCGACTGTCAGGTTATCGACATCGACAGTGACAGTCTCGGTCAGCGCATAACTCTGGTTGACTACCAGCAGGTTGAACCAGTCCGCCTCGGCGACCGCCTCGGCAAGGCTCGCGTGCTCGGTAAACCGGGTCACATTGCTGACAGCGCCGATCGGGAGTTCAGTGACACTCAGCTCGTAGGTACCAGCCCCAGCATCTACATAGGCTCCTGCAGCCAGGAAATAGATGCCGGTCTCGGGTGGCGTGAAGACGATCCGGGAGTTGAGGGAGCCTGCCGCATCGTCGTCAAAAGTGATCAGCGTAGAACCGGTCGGGTCGTAGAGGTAGAGATAAGGGTCATGGAGGGTCTCCGGTTCCGAGCCGAATGTTGATCCCCTCAGGTCGATGACATAGCGCCTATCCGCACTGAGCGAGGCGCGGAACCAATCCCGATCGCCTGCAACCTCAATGTCCCCACTGATCGACCCGCCGACTGGCACGACGCCGATGGTAGAGATATTTCCTGCATAATCGTCCGGCATAGCGCTTCCTCTCCCAACAGACGGTTCGAATAGGCGGCTTCGTAGGCCTCATCGCGGATCATAGTTTACGAGCCCAAAACCACCAACTGCGCCATACGGCCCACTTATCCTGTCGACGTCGACAAGATCAGCGTATCCGAGAGTGGTTTTGGCTTTGCTTCTCTTACGCTGGTCAATATGGCCTCGCCTGCAGCAACCGACAGAGTGCCGCGAGCGGCTACGGCATACTCGATAATAATCGAGCCAGTATCGGTACGCTATGTTAGGACCTGGCTGGGTATGACGGTTCCGATGCTGTCGCCTTCCGGATTGATATTGCAGCTGTCCTTGAACTTAACACAACTCGAATGACAGGAGAGGTCGGCGGCATGGAACCGAGAACCCCATCCTGAGACCAGCTTCCAGGCGAGCACCCGGCCCGGCTCGCTCGGCTTGCGACGATAGGTCTGCCGCGCTCCGGTGAAGGTTTCGATCACCGCGGCATTGGCCGTGAGCGCAACCAGCCAGTCCCCGTTCCACAGCCAGAGCAGCCCGGCCTTGTCGCGCCTGAGGAGTGGCCGGTCACGACCGCAGCCAAACAGATCGAGAGGTCCCCAGCCAAACACCGTGGTCTGCTCTGCGAACCCGCGGTCGAGAAACCGGCCGATATCGTTACGGCACCCCCGCCGCGATGGTCCGCTCGATCATGACGCGCGCAAGGTGCGGCTTAGTCGCGACGGCAATCTGCTGCGGTACGTGCGCCGCAGCACAGCGTGCCGGATCGTCGGCCCAGGCCTTGGGCAAACAGAGAGCCCGATCGATAAAGGCGTGCCCCGGCCCGAGACATAGGCCGAGAACACGTCGATCTGGCAGTTGGTGATCTTGCCCCCACCGGGTCAAGCCCGCTGGCTGAAGGCCCACGAGCCGGTGTACCGCCGAGCCACGCCGTAGGAGGCCTTGCCCTGTTTCAGGAACCCGGTCTCATCCACTACCGGGACGGCATTCGGTTCGGCCAGCATCTCGACCACGTACTCGCGCACAATATCGCGCAGAGCGTCGGCATCCCAGCGACCCCGCTCCGGGATCGCCTGCTGCCGCCAGGGACCGGGGTCACCCGCTGCCTCGGCCCGCTCCAGCCCGTCTTGCGCCTCTCCTCCCAGCAGCCCGTCAAGAAACAGACCGGCCGATACCGCCACCCGTTCCTGCGTGAACAAGGGGCGCATCCGCGCCTTCACCTCCCGCAGCGATGCCGCCCAAAGCTCCAGCATCTCCTCGATCGACACACCGCTCATCCTCACCCTCCCGGTCATCCGGGAGAAGCTCAGAACTCCGCGTTAAAAGTGCAACTGTAGTGGTAGCCTGCAAAGCGACGCTCTGCCATGTCAGCGCAAATACCTCGCCGCGACGCATGCCGGTGTGTAGCGGTAGGAGCACCAATGGCTTGAGATAGTCAGCAAGCGCAGAGGATCGCAAATCGGGCAGCAGCTCGCAACCGCGTTCGGATCGCCACGTATTGGCCGACTCGCGTTCACGCCTGATCCGCTCTTCGCGATTATCGAGCGCCTGCCATAACCGCGCCTCTTCGCCCGGTGACAGGAACCGCGGCGCCCGCGCATTGTCGATTTTCGACCGCTTCACACTGGCGATCGGGCTGGCATCGGGCAAATCCCATGCCACCGCTTTCGTAAGCGACGATTTCAGATCGTCCAGGTCGCGATCGACCGTCGCCGGTTCCGCGCCTTAATCCGGGTCGCGCGCCATTTCTCGATGATCCACGGCGTCAGATCGCCAAGCTTCTTGTCCGGGTGCGCGGCGAAACCGGCTTTGAGCCGGGCGACGGTGGCGGCCGAGGTGCGGATATTCGCCTCAGCCCAGCGCGCATACACTTCCTCGATGAAGCTGCGCAGCGTGTACGCCTTGGCAAGGCGGCGCTCTTCCATCGGGTCCTCGCCAAACCGTGCGCTGGCAAGAATGTCTTTGGCGCGCTCCCGCGCCTTATCGGGCGTAATCACGCCGGATCGCCCGATCGCGATCCGTTTCCCGCGGCGATACTTGGCATAGTAGGTCATCGCCCCCGAGGGCTGCACCCGGAGCAGGAATCCCTTCACGCGGGTGTCGCGAACCTCGAACGGCTTCCCTGCCGGCCGGGTAGTGACTCAGCTTGATTGTAACATCACCTGCCCGAGGCCTTGCCGCATGTCGTTCTTGGGTACTGTCTCAGTTTGAATTTTGGCCTTGTCGTTCTGCGGCGCAGGCCGGACCCGCGGCGACCGTACCGAAAGGAGGGCGCTTCAGGACCGCCGGCCGGAGGCCGGCGGTCCCTAGGGGTTGCTCCGGGGCGGCGCAGCGGGCCAATTTCAAACTGAGTCACTACCCGTTCTTGGCCGGGCTTGGCCCGTGGGCCTTCAGCCCACGGACTTGATCCGTGGGCATCCACGAGAAGGCGGGAGGCTGAGGCGGCGCGTGGATGCCCGGCCCAAGGCCGGGCACGAACGAACCATGACCCGGCATGACAATGCTGTCTGTTACATTCAAACTGAGTCACTACCCGTTCATGGCCGGGCTTGATCCGTGGGCATCCACGAGATGGCTCGGACGCTTGGGGATGGCTCGTGGATGCCCCGTCCAAAGCCGGGCACGAACGTGTCAGGATCAACGTCAGCCGGCATAATGAACAAAACGGTGATCGCGCCGTCTCCTGGCGGAAACCGTCGAGACGGCGCCCAGTCCCAGAATACCGCCGGCCAGCAGGAGCAGGCTGGCAGGTTCCGGCACGTCCGTCGTAATCGGGCTCATCGTCACCTCGACCGGATTACCGTCCACAAACGCGATCCCCACCGGGAACGCCAGCGGGTCCGCCGGGTCGAGCCCCAGAAGCGGGTCGATATCGCGGATCTGGAACTGCGTGACACCAGGGCCGAAGTTGAAGCTCGCGCCGGCGAGTACCGTGCCCTCGAGGATGAAGTCGTTCGCAATCGGATCGAACAGCCAGATTTCGTAACTCGGATCGGGCACCGTCGCGAAGGACGGAAGGGTGACGGTCTCGAAGGCATTCACGCCGGAGGTGATCTCGTACAAATACCCGGAGGTCACCGGCGGGTCGATCCAGATCGTCTCGCCGGAGTCCGGATCGATGTCGAAGATAAAGGGCGGTTCGTCATCCTCCGGCAGCAGCGGCACGGCCTCGCTGCTCCCCGGAGCGGGGGGCACCGCATTGCCGAACAGGGTCTGCGTCGTATAGATCTCCGTGTCTCCCGGCGCGATCACGAACTCGTTCCGCAGGGCCAGCGTGACGTCGTACGGGCTGTCGATAAAACCGTCCCCGTCGGTATCGCCGACAATTTCGTCGCCGAGCGGACCGCCGGCGTTGATCCGGTCGAGCAGCGCGTCATAGGGGCTGACCTCGAAGCGGTTTGTCGTCGGGATCGTGCCGCCGGTGGCCGTGATGCCGACGAATGTGGCCGATGCCTCGCTGCCGCTTGCGGCGTCGGTCTCGAACAGGATCTGGTTGGCGCCGACGACGAGCCGGCCGCCGCCGTCGCTGATCGTGCCGTCGAACAGCAGATCGCCGTCCAGATATCGGACGAGCGAAAACGATACCGGCACTTCCTGCGGGTTGTGAATGGCGTAGCGCTGATCCAGCCGGCTGCCGACGCGCGCCGCGCCGTCAAACGACTCGACCAGGGTCTGCGTCAGGTTGAACTGCAGAAAACCATGCGTAAAGGAGCTGGTGGCGCTGCCGTTCACGAAGCTGATCGGGGGATTGGACAGCCCGCCGGTGCTGCCGATGGAGCCGCTGGTGAGAAAGCTCGGGGGGCCGCCGCTGATGAATACCCCGCTGTGAAAGGTCGTCCCCCCAGGACCGATCGGGCCGACGGGATCAAAGATCGCGTCCGTGGAATCGTCTCCCACCGCGCCCCCGAATGCTCCGAAACCGTCAACCCCCACCGTCACCGATCCATCACCCGGGCCGTTTGAGAGTTCGAATGTGGCGGCCAGCGCGGCATTGCCGCCGGCAGTCAGACAGAGCAGCACCCCGATCAGACTGGCCCGGCCGACCGGCAGCGATTTTCGAGGGTGGTTCATGCGCGTCCTCCGATTTGTCCGCGCCCGAATTTGAGCAAGAATTGTGCCAGGCATAATAGACTACCGCATAAGGTATCCATAACTCCCCAATTCCCCAGATATGGACAAAATAGACGCTCGCTGCTCAATATCCCGGTCGTCCTGTAAAAAAAACCGACACGGAAGGGGTGCGTATTGCCCGTCTCCGCGGGGCAATGCGGCGACGGTTCATGCGCATCCCCTCTTTGCCCTGCCCGAATGCAGGATAGAAAAATCATGCCGAGCAGATCGGAACAATATATTGCGAAATATTCCTTTCGTTCTACTATTTATAGAACATAACCTTGTCGACCGGCCTCTTCGCCATTTTGTAAAAAAAACCGACGCCGAGGGTTTCGCGCCATCGGCCTCTTACACCACTCGCCCTTGACTCGGACCTTTTCCGTAGCGGCATCCCCTCCCCGCTTGCGGGGGAGGGCAGGATGGGGGCATCGATCGGGTCTCGGGCGCTTGGCATTACACCGATCGCCTAAGACCCGGACCCCTCATCGTCACGACCGGCGCCGCCGGCGTGAACACTGCGAAAATTGCCGCAATCGCATCGCATACTGCGCGCCCGACGACACCCGAAGAGGTGCCGTGATGCGCTGCTGCGATGCCCTGTTCGGCCGCAAACACTGCCTGTTCGGGTCCGTCGATTTCCCTGTTCGCCGCTCCGGGAAATCCCGCCAAATCTCTGTCCTGCATGGATAGAACTGGTACGGTATTATGTAGCAACAGCCACTAAACGAATGTTCCTGCCGACCGCTGACCTGCCGAAAATGACGGTATGGCAAAGCTCCCGCTCCCTGACGAACAGCCGATAGCGGTCAATGCACTCCGCAACA
>JBFWVT010000133.1:0-6468 GCA_050246595.1 Alphaproteobacteria bacterium | reverse complement strand
CGTCCTTGGAGCGGCGCTTCAGCCGCTCGGCAAGCGCACTCAGGATCATGAGCTCCCCCCGAACCGGAGGGTAAAGTCGGCCGCCATGCCCGACCAGCCGTCAACGCCAGAAATTTGCGACAGGCCCCCGTTTTCCTACCGCGTGTCTGCAAATATCATATCTAGCATCTTACCGTCTGGTATTGGCTCCAGCATCCGGTGTTACGCCGGGATTTGTAGACACGCCATAGCTGCCTGCTGCCGCCGTGAACGGCGTCGTTACGTGCCTTTCGCTTCGTATACGGTGTACCCCACCATCTGTTTTGCGCGAGAGATCAGCTCAGGTGTTATGTCGGTCCAACGCATGGACTGATCAAGCGCCCGCTTCAGTAAGGAGTGATGCAGAAGATCGTGTATCTGGTATGGCGTGTAAGTCTGAACAATAACCGACGTCACCTTGTAATGCTCTAAGAGAGAGAGGACGCAATCTGGCGTGTTGCATTTCGATTTATAAAAGCTGCCACTCCAGTTACTGTCTGCAAAAATCTTGGTGGCTCGAAGTATCCGATGTCCCGGGCGTTCTTCCAGCATCGCGAGTTCGGCGATGATTGCTCCCTCGCCCTTGCCTTCCGAGGTCACCAGCAAAGTCTGCCCTGCCAACTCCGGCCGCGACAGGATGAACTCGGCAACCGCAGCCGATCCCAAAGTGGGCTTGGGTCGGATCTCGAAGGTCGACAAGGCGAACAACACTAGAATGATCGAGAGTACGGCGGCGGTCGCCGGTCTTGCTGCACCTGCCGCTAACTCGCTCGCCAGAAAACGACCCCCCGCGACCGCGAACGCGACCAGCGCAGGAGCTGCGCTTACCATGTGCCGTGGCTCTCCGACGGGGGCGACGAACGAGAGGAACAACCAGATGCTCATGAGCAGCGCGGCCATCGTCCCCCAAGCGGCGGGGACAGGCGGCCTCTGCCAAGGCCGGACGAGTTGTGCGTAGAGACCAAGCATAATAAAGGGGATGAGAGCCACGCCGATGACCTCTCCGATAAAGAGGGCATTGCGGACTGCCGGGCCCACAGCCGACGCGATTAGCTCGCTGATATCCGGCGCGTTCATCTCGTCCGCAAGCGATATGCTCGCGCCCGTGGGGGGGTCCCACAATACGGTCACGCCCGTAGCAGGTTCCCAGCCCTCATGCGCCATGTTGTAGGTCAGCACATACCAAGGCGCGCATAGCACCGCCACCACCAGCGCGGGAAGCCAGAACGAAAAACGGAGTAGCACACCAAAGCGACCGGTGAAGAGCACCGCCAAAAGCGGCAATAGCGCGAGAGCAAGCCCAGTCTGCTTCGTCATGATCGCCAGTGATGCGCAAAGCGCGAATAAGAGGCTGCTCTTCCAATTTTCTGTTCGAAGATAATGAGCGAAGGAGAAAACAGCCGCGATCATAAAGAGCGCGACCGGCAGCTCGGCCATTACCATGCGCGTATATTCTTGTACGAGTGGCGCCGAGACGAGCAGCACCGAGCCGGCGATAGCCTCTGCCCAACCAAACTCCTTGTAAAGCCATGTGGCTAAACATACTACAATCAAAATGGCTGCGGTAGCCATAAATAGCATCATCGACCATCGGGAAACCGAGAACAGAATCATCCACACGGCTTGCAAACCGTAGAATACTGGTGGCCAATGCCCGATGGCGACTTTCGGATAATGCTCGGCGAAGCGTTGTGCAAACTCGAGTGGGGAAAAGAGATCAAGCGAAATCAGGTAATCGTGCACCATCAAGCCACTCACATAGTGAGCCGCCTCGTCAGGATAGCCGATGAACTCGGCGCTGTAACCGCCGCCCATCCATTGTAAATAAACAATCCAAGCAAAAACAAAAAGCAGAAGCAATGTCATCCGAGCTAAGAGGATCGAATGAAGCAGGTCGATTTTCGCACGCAAAGGAAGCGCTGAAGAACGCCGAGAGGGTGCTGGTTTGCGGGGCAGGAGCATCATGTTGCCTATTGCCCCGGAAGGCGCAGCTCTTTCGCAGTGAAATTCTGGCTCTCGATTTGAGTTTTTCCCGGCGGTTCCGGCATCGGGTAAACTTCCCTATTATCCGCCCGGTCGGTTGAGCAGAGCCTGTTTGACGATGACCAGATTGGCCAGGGCGAACAGCGTATATAGCTGTGCGGTGTTCTTGTGCAGACCGCGATAGCGCAGCTCCTTATGGTGGAAGCGGTTCTTGACGATGTGAAAGGGATGTTCAACCACTTCCCGCACCTGTCCCAGCACCCGCTCGACTGGTTCGGCCAAATCCCGCAGCGCTTTCGGCAGGGCTTTGATGATGCTGCGCCGGATCGCTATGTTCCACGACACGTCACGGTCCGCCAGTTCGGGCCGCTTGTCCGCCCCGGCTCCCAGATAATGCGGGACACTCGAACGCCGAGCTCGACCCGGACGCCTTTCACCTCGACGAGTTCCCGCATCCGCTCCCACATCATGCCCGGCCCGTGCCGGGGATATTCGAACCGACGGACGGGCGTCTTAATCATGTCGGCTTTGCCGCACTCGCGTCGCAGCCCGAGGATCGATCGCGCCAGCTGCTTTACGGACAGACCCCGGATCCGCTGTGCCGCCCAGTCGGCCCGCAGACGCCGGCACGAAATTCTCCACACCTTCTCGGTATAGGTCTTGAAGAAAGCCTCATAGAGGCGACGCCCGAAGCGGTTGCGGATGTAGGTCTCGAAATCCTCCTCGGGCAGCTTCGGCGCGATCACGGCTTTCAGGTAGCTGGCGAAGCACAGAGCGCTTTCGATCGGCCCGAAGTTTCTAAGCACATTCAGCGGCTGGAGCGGATAATCGTAGAATTTTCCTCGATAGTAGATGCGCGAAATCCTGTCCCGTGGAATAAAATCGTTTCCCAGAACTTCGTGCCAAATGCGATCGACAATCGATATCTTCGTAAAGAAACGGTGACCACCAATATCGAAGCGGTAACCCTTGTACTTCGCTATCCGCGATATGCCTCCGACCACGGAATCCGCCTCCAAGACAATCGAGGATACCCCTTTGTTTACCAATTCATAAGCTGCGGAAAGGCCAGCAGGTCCCGCTCCAATAATGACTACCTTAGGTTCGGTGCGGCAACCTTCTTTGGATGTGTTTGAGGCAAATGACATTCTTTGGGTCATTTTTGATTGAGGCTGAAGACGCGCTCAAGGATTATGGAGTGTAGTCGCAACCCCATCCTAGGTTGAGCTGTCATCAGCCTAGCAAGCTCGCTCGTTTGAGTGGCCGATCGCGTAGGTCAATCGGGTAGGAATTGAGGCGAGCTTGCCCCAAATTCCTTAGATATTTGTAAAGAGGATCTTTACTTCTGTAAAGATAAAATTTAAACAAATTCGGTCCTCACAGCATAAAAATTCGACCGAGCCGATTACCGCTTATGTGCTGGACCGCCCATATTCGCGGCCGCAGACCGGGACAGCACCGTTGGACTTCGGGGTCTCGCACTTTCGCGCAGTGATTGATCCTGTGGTCGGGACCCCGGGTCGCGAACCCGGCCATCCACCCGCCGAGACCACCCCGACCGTGACTCCGTTGTGCCACTTGCTGCGCAATGGCAGGCCGTAACGCAGCCTGATCGCCCTCGGAGCAGGCCGATGACTCGCCTCTGAGTTGCCGCTGGCGTAACGGGCGAAAAGCCGCCGCGCGAGGCGAGAAGCTCAGGATCAGTCCCGGGACAGCCTGTCTCCGCCGGATCGCTCGTCTCTGAGGTCTTCGATGGCGCCGCGCCTGCAGGCATCCCTCTCCGGGCGGTGCAAACCGAGCCGCGACGTGATCAACGCGGCGCCGTACGTGCCGGCGGAATAGACATGATAAAACCAGTGCATCAGCACGCCTGCCAACGTCGCCTCCGGTGACATGCGCCGGGCGAGCAAAGCAAAGAACCTTCGATTCAGCCAGAGATAGGTCAGGGTCGCGGTGCCGAATACGGCGAGCAGCGGCGCGTACGCCAAGCCTGACGGAAGCAGCAGAACAAGGCTCACGGCCAGCACGGCCTTTGCCCGCTCCGCCATGCTGACGTTAAGATCGCGTCCCGCCGTGCGTCCCTCGATGAGTAGACAGGACCACGGGTAGGCACGGTGCAAGATATCGGTGCGCCAGACCTGCAACAGCGTCCAGTCCTTATAGTGCTTTCCTTGGGCCTCGGGAGCCAGGCGGATCGTCCCGCCGGCCGCAGCGAGCCGGGCCCCCAACTCTACATCCTCAATGCTGGGATGAACGAACCGCCGCTCGTCGAACCCGCCCAATCGCAGAAAGATTTCTCGCCGGATGAGACCGAGTCCTGTCCAGAAGGTGGTCGCATCGTGTGCGCTATTCTGATGCTGATAGTGGTGCCGCAGGTTGGCGTATCGAGCCGCGGCGTGGCGCGAGGAGGGATCGTCGTCATAGGAGCCGAAGGCGGCGTCTGCGCCGTGGGTCCGAACCGCCTCGATCAGGCGCTCAAGGGCATCCGGCGCAACGACGACATCGGCATCGACGAACAGCAGTAGGTCGGATCGCGCCTTTCGCGCTAAGACATTCCGGCCGTGCGCCGGCCCGACGGGTGGACCCGGATTGCGCAGGACCATTGCTCCAGCGGCACGGCCAATGGTGCCCGATGAGTCAGTGGAGCCGTCATCGAAAAGCATGATTTCATCGGGTGGCCGCGACATGGCCGCGAGAGCGGCGAGACAAGCCGGCAGCGTTGCCGCCGCGTTGTAGGCGGGGATCAACGCCGCTACTGTGAGAGCCTCTTTCCCCAGCCCTGTTCGGCCGAGCTTTGCGGCCAATTTCCGCGGCGCTGCCTCGCCATTACTCACCTTGGGCCCCCGGCGTGATCCGGTTTGAGATCCGTTCTCAGGGATTTTTGCTCCGGTGCTTACACTGCTTGCCACCATTCCTCGCGTCTTGTGGCGGGACGGCTCGCGCAAGTGCCCTCTCAAGCACGTCGTCAACGAGGTTCAACGTACGTCCGGCAATAAGAGGGCTTTCCGGATCGAGATCGAGGAAGCGGCACGCGCCGGCGCGCGATGATCGGTAGGAGATGCGGTCCCAGGCCGCCGCGAGCCCCAGTCTGACCGCCAGGATCGGGTCCCGGCGGAGCGCCTTGAAGAGGAAATTCGCGAAACGCCTCAGATCGCGGCTGTTGAGCGCGCGGTCCGCCGCGTAGAGGTCGTAATTCACCGTAGCGACATGAAGCGCCTGCGCGGGAAGTCTGCAATCTCCTTCCGCCGTCTCGGCGAGCACGAGCTCGATCGAGCGGCGCATGGTCTGGGCTGAGCCCGACATCGTTCTGCTCGACGCGCGATAGCCCACGAGGTAAGCCGGGACGACCTCGACGAAGCCCCGCCTCGCCAGCGCGAGAAGAACTTTGAGATCTTCGGCGCCCTGGGCTCCGGCTGCGCGGAGCATTGGGTCGAAGCCGCCTAAGGCCCGCAGGGGCTCGGTTGGAATCAGGGCGTTGCTGGCATTACGCAAAAAGTTCGAGACAGCCAGCATCGGGAACACATCACCGCGCCAGCGCACCGGCCCCAAATCCGCCAGCACGACATCGGCCTCGTCGATCCGGCGCGACCAGGCGTAGACAAAGGCAAGGGCTTCACCGACCCGCCGCGCGGCGTCGAGCTGCAGTTCGATCTTCCTGGGATGCCAGAGATCGTCGGCATCAACAGGTGCCACATAGGCGCCCCACGCTTCAACCAAGCCCGCGTTACGCGCAGCCGCGACACCCCTATTCGGCTGCCGGATCAGACGCACCCGCGGATCGGCGTGTGCCGCGCGGCGCGCAATCTCCGGCGTTGCATCCGTCGACCCGTCATCGACCACGAGGATCTCGAGAGCGCCATGCGTCTGGTTCCGCACGGAGCTGAGCGTCGCTTCGAGAGTCCGGGCGGCGTTGTAGGCCGGGACGATCACGGTGACGATGTCCTCCTTGCGGTGCGGCGGAATGTCGCTGCGGCTCGCGCGGGTAGCAGGTGTTGCGCGCGCGTGAGGCTCACCGCGCGACGCGGCGCAGGTTGAGGCTCGCGCACAGCCCCACGCACCGGAAGAGGACGGCGGACCGAACATGACGTGGGCGAAACCTTCCATTCTGCGGCGCACGACACGGATCCTAATGGCCTTCTATAGTTTTCCGGCAATTGGCGCATCCCGTTCCGGCCGCCCGCGCCGGCGCCCCTGCAATTCAGGGGAGCGACAACCCGATATCATTCGTCGCGCTCGAAGTGCTCGGGAATGTTGCGATACTGTTGGCTCTCTGGCAATCGCGCCCGCGGGTCGCTTCGCATCGATGAGACCTGCATCAAGATCCGCGGCCAGTGGCGATACCTGTACCGAGCCATCGACAAGCACGGCACGCCGGTTGACTTCCTGCTCACCGCCACGCGCGAGCTGGGGGCGGCCAAGCGCTTCTTCCGCAAGATGCTGCGGGACCAGCCCTTGTTGGCTCCCGAC
>JBFWVT010000132.1:0-6495 GCA_050246595.1 Alphaproteobacteria bacterium | reverse complement strand
GGCGAGCCGGTCGATAATCCGGCAGTTGACCCCGTGTCGGGCCAGTTCGGCGGCCATTGTCAGGCCGACTGGGCCGGCGCCAACGACCAGGATCCCCGGCATGGTGTCTCCCCGGGCTATACGCTGTCGATCTTTGTATGACCCCGCTTTATCGAGGGATGCCGCGATGCAGACGTCCCTGAATGGGGAGTCCAAGCACCGGATGGATGATATACCCACCCGATACAGGCACCACCCACGTCGGCATGAGAGGCCAGCGAAGTAAATCGAGGCGACGATAGCAGGGGCGCGTGATGCATGTTCAGGCCGGAGCCGTCGTGAATTCGCGGTCGTGGGCGACGATCTGTTCGGCGTAGTTCTCGCGATAGCGCCGGTAAACCGTCTCGTGGCGCGTCAGGGCGGCCGGATGGAATTCGCCTTCGGGCGCCGGGATCAGATCGAAATGGCCGCCCCTGTCGCTTCCCCGGACCAGACGGGCGCACATCCGCACGCTGCCGGTCAACCGGCAATGCGCCGGGATGTAGCTGATGCCGATGCCGACACGGCGATGGTCCACCCGGTTCGGCGCCGAGCGGTGCCGGCACAGCGTATGATGCAGCGAAAAGCTGCCCGCCGGCAGCGCCATCATCGTCCCGCCTGCCTCGTCGATCCCATCGACGATCGCCTGGCCGCCGCCGTTGATGCTGTTTGCCAGCCCCAGTGCCGCATGACGCATCTGGCGCGGATTGCCGCGGGACGACAGCACTTCCATGCAACCGGCCTCGGCGCTGGCCTCGCTCAACGCCACCCAGGCGGTGACGTGCTCGTGCGGGGTCAGGCCGAAATAGGTCGCGTCCTGGTGCCATGCGGCGAAGGTCGGGCTGTTCGCCTCCTTGATGAAAAAGGTGGCGGTGTAGACGAGGATATCGGGCCCGATCAGGTCCTCGACCACGTCGAGAATGCGCTTGTGCCGCACCAGCGCATCGAGCCAGGGCAGCATCACGTAGCCGGCCGACCGCCAGCGCCGGTCCGCCTGGTTGACCGGCTTGCCAAGCCAGGCCTCGTAGCGCGCCAAGCCTGTGTTGCATTCGGCCAGCTCCTCGGGCGACAGCGCCGGGAACGGGAACAGGTAGCCGTCATAGCGGTATTGCGCGACCTGGGACCGGGCCAACATACGGACCTCCTGGCTTGCTGCCGCTGCGATGCGAGAGGATAAACCCGCCGGCGGGTGCGGAAAAGTCGGCGCGCGTACCGGCTGTTCGGTTTTGTGCAGGGATGAGCCTTTCTCTTATCTCTGCATCGGTCCTGCCAGCCACTCCTTCAACTTGGACCACCGTCGCCGCCCTGAGACGTTGTGTACGGCTATCGCGATGGCCTTTTCTGGCCGACCAACACGACCAGCCGCTTGCCTCGCATCACGCCGGTATAGAGCAGGTTGCGCTGCAGCATGACATAATGCTGCGTCAGTACAGGGATCACGATTGCGGGATATTCCGACCCCTGGCTCTTGTGGATCGTCGCCGCATAGGCCGGCACCAGCGTGTCGAGTTCGCCAAATCCATAGATGGCCGCGCGGCCGTCGAAGCTGGCAGCCAGCTCGCCGGCTTCGGGATCGATTCCATCGATGTAGCCGATGTCGCCGTTATAGACCTCCTTCTCGTAATCGTTCTCGATCTGCATGACCTTGTCGCCCGGAGCGAAGGTCCACCCGAAACGCTGGACCTTGTTCTCCCCGGCTGGATTCAGAGCCGTCTGTAGCTCGATACTCAGCGAGCGGGCGCCAACGCCGCCGCGGTTCATCGGGCACAGCACCTGAATGTCGCGGATCGGATCGAGGTCGAAGCGGCGGGGAATGCGTGTCTGGACCAATTCGACAATACGCGCCACCGCGGTTTCGGAATCGTCCGCCGGCACGAAACAGAAGTCGCTGTCGCTCTCAGGTCTGCTCAGGTCGGGCAACAAGCCCCGGTTGATCCGGTGCGCATTGATGATGATCCGGCTCCCGGCAGCCTGGCGGAAGATCCCGGTCAGCCGCACGACCGGAACAGCACCGGAACCGATGATGTCGGCCAGGACCTGACCCGGGCCGACCGAGGGCAGCTGGTCGATGTCGCCGACGATCAGCAGCGCGGCATGGTCGGGAACGGCCCGCACCAGCGCCTGCATCAGCATGACATCGACCATCGAGGTTTCGTCGACGACCAGCAGGTCGCAGTCGAGCGGATTGTCGTCGCCGCGTTTGAAGTCGTCCGTCTTCGGGTCGATTTCGAGCAGCGGGTGAATGGTCCTGGCCTCGAAGCCGGTCGCTTCGGTCATGCGCTTGGCAGCCCTTCCGGTCGGAGCGCACAGCAGCAAGCTGATGCCCTTGGCGGATAGGACGCGCAAGATCGCGTTGACGATCGTTGTCTTGCCGACCCCCGACCCGCCCGTAATAACGAGCACCTTTGATGCCAGTGCCAGCCGGATCGCGGTGGCCTGGCTCTGGGCCAGCGACAGGCCGGTCTTGCCTTCGATCCATGACAGCGCCTTGACCTGCTCGGCCCGATATAGCCCCGTGAGGAAGATGCAGCTCTGCTCGCCGACCGTGTCCGCGATTACGGCGCGCTGAATGCTTTGACGAGCTTCTTGGCTTAGACCGGGCCGATGCCGCGGATCATGCCGGAGGCGAGATACTTCTCGATGCCGTCGGTCGAGGTCGGGGCCGAGCTGCGCAGAAAGCGGGCCTTGAACTGCTGGCCGTGGGTGCGGTCGTTGACCCATTCGCCCGAAGCGGTGATCCACTCGCCGGCCGAGATCGTCGCGGCGTGCCCGACCGTAGTCACAAGATCGCGGTGCCCCCGCGCTTTGACGCGCAGAACGCAGAAGCCGTTCTCGGCGTTGTGATAGGTGACCCGTTCGATGAGGCCCGCCCGCACCTCTTGTGCCGGCGAACCCGACTGTGGTTTCGGCTCGCCGTTCACGAAGTGCCGAGCTCCGCCGCGGTCAACAATTCCTTAATTGTGGAAAACTGCCGATCGCGCTCCGCGGCCGCCTCCGGACTTTCGCGGAACGGGTCGTCCTCTTCTTTGGTTTCGGCCGAAAGGGCCTCCTGCACTGCCCGTTCGTGCTCAATCCGGGCGATGTGGGTCTGCAACTTCTCGGGCTTGAACAGGCCTCGCACTGCTCCATCCACACTTTGTGGAATTCGCCATTGCTCACATCATCCCTCCCTTGCGGCGTTGCCGCGCCGCATCCGAATGCGAGGATCCCATGGCGGCCAGACCACCATCGCCGCCGCCCGGGATTGAGTTTTTGCAGCCGCCTTCCCAAACGCTCACCCCGCGAATGCAGGACGGTGGTTACCGAGCATGAAGGCCCGATCCCGTCGTCCAGGCTGAATGGCCGGTGCTGGTTCAGTTAGCCGACCCCTGCTGGGACGCAAGGGAATGGGCGAGACGCGCCGATAGCGGCTACTTTCAAGTTTAGGATTGAGCGGCTTGACAGAATGGATGAGGATTGACGCTGGCGGCCTGATCCTGAGTCGCAGTCGGGCCGCGCCAGGGTGTGCGCTCGCGCAGAAAGCTCTTGCGTGTGTCATCCCTCAGGCGGTTTGTATGTGCCGCGTCAACCGAAGAGCTGACGTAAGCGCATGAGCGGATTCGTCAGCACAATGCGCACTGCGTCGATCTGGCGGTTCGTATGCGTTTTCGCGAAGATCTGTCGCAGGTGGGTTTTCGCCGTATTCATGCCGATGCCCGCCCGCTCGCAATAGTCGCCGAGCGTCTCGCCGGCGATCAACGCCGCCAGAAGCTCGGCTTCGGCTCGGGTCAGACAATATGGCTGCGCCAAGTCCTCCGGCGGAAAGGCGGTCCACCTGTCGCACGGGGCGGCGATCACCAGAGCTGCCGTGCCACCCGAGGCGCCGCTTCCAAGGGGCTGCATCGGACAGACGACAACACCGAGCGGCTGCGGCCTCTCCCGTTTTGACAGGGCGGGGGCGGTCGCGCACTGGACGCCGCCGGCATTCGCCGCGGCGACAGCGGCCGTAACAAGCGAGCGCACCTCCTGGTGCAACAGCTCGCGATCCGGTTCTTGGCGGTACGGATCGGCCGGCATCTTCGCGAGTGCTTCGCGGTTTCCGAACAGCGGCCGGCCCTGATCGTCGACGAGGAGCACGGCGGTTCCGACGCTCATATCATCCTCCGTGTTCTTCTTGTTTATTCACGAGAAGCCGGTAACTCGCTGTTTGCGCAACCGCATCACCCGAACGGGTGAGAGGCCGATATTCTCGCCTGAAAATTTTTTGTGCACTCTCCCCCGAATGGGTGATGCCACCCTTTCGGGTGTCATCTAGCCTCCCTTCGCGAATGTAACCGGATGTAACTAACAACCGCGACGCGGCCGAGCGGCGGGACGGAAAGTTGCGTCCTTGAGGGGAAAAGGTGATGCTCAATGCCGACGCCCTGGCCGCGAACGGAACGTCCCCAATCGGGACCGAAAACCCGGCCGACTCCAAATTGACTTCATTCTTGAACCGACTGCTTGATGCGAGGCGGCGCATCCGCTTCCGAACAACAAGCAAGATCGAGCGGCCGACCGCCGTTCCCGACATGTCGTCCGACATGATCGTGAATTCCTGGATGCAGCCGACCCGGCCGGTGACGCGCTCAAAATGGCCGCGTCTCGCTTTGCCGTCGCTTGCCTGATTCAAAGGGAAATTGCAGATGAGTATCGAATTCGTTGCCGTCCGAGAGCTTGAGGAACTTTCCGTTGAGGTTTTGCGCGCCGCCGGCACCAGCCGCAAGGTCGCGGCCATTGTTGCCGAAGCCCTGGTTCGGGCCGATCTCGACGGCATCGCGTCGCACGGCGTGTCGCGCCTCCCCTACTATGCCGAACATGTCCGCCGCGGCCGGGTGGACGGGCGGGTCTTGCCGCGCGTCCAGTTTTCGGCGGCGGCAGCCGCTCTCGTCGATGCGGCACACGGATTTGCGTTCCCTGCGATCAGGGAAGCAGTCGAAGCCGCCGCCGAGCTTGCGCCCCGTAACGGGATAGCCTGCGTCGGGATCACCCGCTCGCATCACGCCGGCGCGCTCGGCCACCCGGTCGAGGATCTTTGCGAAGCGCGGCTTGGTGGCGCTGATGACGGCCAATTCCGGGCCTGTGCTTGCAGGTCCTGGCGGCCGGAAGGCGCTGCTCGGAACCAACCCGATCGCCTTCAGCTTTCCGCGGAACGAGGCTTGTCCGCTTGTCGTCGACCTTTCGACGAGCCTCGTAGCACGCGGACGTCTCGCCGCTGCGGCGGCGCGTGGCGAGACGATTCCAGGCGACTGGGCGCTCGGGCCGGACGGCCGACCTACAACCGACGCCGCTGCGGCAATGCAGGGCACCCTTCTCGCTATCGGCGGCAACAAAGGGGCCGCCCTTGCTTTCGCGCTGGAGCTCTTGGCGAGCGCTTTGCCGGGGGCCTTATTCTCGCATCAGAACACGTCGTATTTCCAACTCGACGGGCCGCCGTTTTCGGGCGGGCAGCTGATCATAGCCGTCGATCCACGGTGCCTTGGCGGGGACCAGTTCCCGGCGCGGCTGCAAGCGCTGTGCTCCACTTTTCTCGCCGAAGAAGGAGTGCGCCTGCCGGGCGACCGCCGTCTTAAGAGCCGCGCGCGACTTGCCATGACCGGCATTCCGGTTCCGGCCGAGCTGATGCGCGAGTTGCGCCGGCGGGGAGGCCTTGCCGACGAGACATCAGTTCGGGCGGAGCCGGGCAGCCGCGCCGTGTCGGCCGCTATGGCCTAGGCAACTGTCTTTAGCGGAAGGTGCAAATGCCTATCGAAATTGTCGGGGTTGTGGTCGCAACCATCCTTCCGATCACCGCAGCGGTCGCGATCGGCTATGCGCTGGTGCGAACCGGTCGTCGCGTCGAGGTCGATACCTTGACGACGCTGGCAATCGACTTCGCGATGCCCGCTCTCGTTTTCGGGACGCTGGCCCGGTCCGTCGTGCCGTGGACCGAGTTCGCGAAAATGGCGGGTGCCGGAGTGTTGTCGCTGGCTCTGCTCGGGGTTCTCGGCGCGGGTGTGTTGTATTGCTATGGGCTGCGGCTGCGTACATACGTACCCTCGCTTACCTGGGGGAACGGCGCCTTTGTCGGCTACCCGGTCGCCCTGTACGCGTTCGGCGATATCGGGCTGAGCCATGCCATCGCCTTTGCCGCAGGCTCGCAGATCTTCAACTGCACGGTTGTCCAGGCCTACGCCGCCGGCGTCGCGAACTGGAAGGCGGTCGTTCGCAGCCCGCTAATTTACGCGATAATCGGCGGCGTCCTGGTGCAGCTGACCGGGATCGACATACCGAAAGCCGTGCTGAACGGCTGTTCGCTTCTCGGCGGGATGACCGTTCCACTGATGCTGATCCTAGAGCCTGATCGTTTTAGGTTGAAGCGAGGCTGAAGATTTCCAAGCGCGGGGATCTCTGCGCAAGATGCTGGCTGGGGGGCGGAGGCCAGCACGCATGCCCAGACCCTATTCACAGGATTTGCGA
>JBFWVT010000131.1:0-6663 GCA_050246595.1 Alphaproteobacteria bacterium | reverse complement strand
TCATGCCGAAGACCGGGATGCATCCTCCAACAAGGAGGCGATTAACGCATCGGGTGCCTTGAACTGCCCGCGGCGCAGCTCGGGCGGGATCATCGCTTCCACAGCCTCCAGCTTTGCCGTGGCATCCATGCGCAGATAGATTTCCGTCGTCCGGATATCGGCATGGCCAAGCCAGAGCGCGACTTTTCGCACGTCGCGTGTGGCCTGGAGCATGATCACAGCACAACTGTGCCGCAGTTGATGCGGCGATATCGAGCGCCCGCCCAAAGACAGGCAGGCATCGGCCGCGGTGCGAACATGCTTGTCGAGGACATATTCGAAGCCGGCTCGCGTCATCGGCCTCCCTTCGGCATTGACGAAGAGCTCGGGTGCACGGACCTCCCCGCGCACTGCCAGCCATGCCCGCAAATCGGCTGCGGTTTCCTTCCAGAGTGGAAGGCAGCGCTCCTTGCGGCCCTTGCCCTGGACAAGAAGGCTCGGCGTTCGCTGAAGGGAAAGATTCGCCAGCGACGCGTTGACCAATTCCGAGACGCGCAGCCCGGCCGCGAAGCATAGATGCATCATCGCTCGGTCGCGCAGGCCCAGCCGCGTCGTAAGATCGGGTGCATTCAAGATCGCGCGCACTTCCTCCATCGTCAGATGCGGGATGAGCTTCTGATCGTGCCGCTTTGTCGGGATGGCGCGGATTTGCCCGATCTGCTCCAGGGCAGAGGGGACCTGATATTCGACATAGTGCATAAACGCCTTGATGGCAGAGAGACGCAGATTACGGGTTACCGGGCCGTTTCCTCGCTCGCGCTCGATATGTTCGAGGAAGTCGAGGATCAGGGCCGCGTCGAGCTGCTCGATCTGAAGCTGCGACGGCTTCGTTGCGGTGCGTGTTGCCGCGAAGGCAAACAGCAGCCGGAAGCTGTAGGCGTAGGTCTCGCAGGTGTGAGGACTATAGCCCCGCTGACGGGGCATGTAGTCGCGCAGGAAGTCGGTGATCAGGGGAGCGAGACGGGTCATCGGACCTCCCCCACGACCAAGGCCTCGGCCGCAGCGGCGATATCAATCATCAGCTCCGGCGTCGCCTGAAGGTACCAGTAGGTATACCTGAGGTCCGTGTGCCCCATGTAGGTCATCAGGGCGACGGCATGCCGGGCGATGGCCTCGCGGCCGGCGCCGCATTGCTCCAGAACCCGCGTTGCGAAGGTATGCCGCAGGTCGTGGATGCGCGGTTGCCGCGCCCTGCCCGGCGCGATATCGGCGTGCCGGACGATTTCGCGGAAGGCCTTGTTGACCACGGCATAGCTGAGCCGTCTTCCCCGCGCCGAGAGAAACAGACAATCCACGAGCCCGACAAAATCCCGGCGCAGCCCGAGATAGCGGTCGAGTGCTTCTCGCACCGTCGGATGCAGCGGCACGAGCCGGCTCTTGCCGAACTTGGTCTCGCGGATATGCAAAATCCCACCGGGCAGGATGTCGCCGAGCCGCAAATCGAGCGCCTCGGTGATGCGCAATCCCGTGGCCGCGATCAGTCCAAAGAGCATCGCGTAGCGCTGCCGCTGCACGGCATAGTACTGGTGCCGGTGAAGCTCCACCGCGGCATTGAGGATCCGCAGCAGATCATCGGGCGTGAAGATGTAGGGAATGAACTTGTTTCTGGACCTGACAAAGAAACCCGGGGGCGGGATCTCATGGGCAGGATCCTCAAGGTGAAGGAACCGTGCCGCGCGCACGACGTCTCTGAGCCGGTTGTAGCGCGCCCCCGCTGTCGGCGCCGTCTGCGCCCACTCAATGGCGGTTTGCGCGCGGATGTGATGCTCGCCCCTGGCCGCGGCAAAGCATGCAAAAGATTGAAGATACTCTGCCACCTGTTCGAGCTTAAAGCCGAGCGAGCGGCGCAGCGCGAGATAGCGTTCGATATCGTCGATCAGCACGCCGGCCTCCCTGCCCAGGGCTGAGCAATCTCGGAGAGGAGCACGAAATCGACCTTGGTATAATGCATCGTCATCGTTAGATCGCGATGCCGAAGCACCGCGCCGACGCCGGCAAGGCTGACGCCGTGACGAAGCATCTGCGTCGCCGCAGAGTGGCGCAGAATATGGGCACCCTGATGAGTGCTCTCGACCCCGGCCCGGATCAGCGCGCGCCGTACGATCCCTTTGACGGCGCCGCGAGTGATGGGCCGGATCGGCGGGCGATCCGTGATAAACACTCGCGGCGTCTCGAGGCGCGGCCTGCCGCGTTCGATATAGGCGATAAGCGCATCGCCGACTTCCTGGGTCAGCGGCAGCCATTCCGCACGACGTGATTTGCCGGAAACGGCAAGGCGCCCGTTTTTCCAATCGATATGGCGGAACTCGAGATTGGCCGCTTCGCTCGCCCGCAATCCGAGACGGGCAAGGAGTTAGCGTCCGCGGTCGTGGTGGAAATTCGGCGGTAAGCGCGCGTTGGGCGGAATGCCCGATTACATGGAGCCCGGCGCGCGCGTGAGCGAAAGGTGGTCACCGGGAAGGCGGCTAAGGTGGCGGTGCAATGCTTCACCCCGAGCTGACCGAGGACCCGATGACCGACGACAGAATGACGCTGGCTGAGCTGCTGCAGAAGAGCGGAGACGGCGATTTTCTGCGATCCGTGGCGGAGGCGGTGCTGCAGATCCTGATGGAAGCCGATGTCGAAGGACTGATCGGAGCCGGGCGGCACGAACGCACCGGCGATCGGCTCAATTACCGTAACGGGTATCGCGAGCGCAGCCTCGACACGCGGCTCGGCTCGCTCCAGCTGCGCATTCCAAAGCTGCGCCAGGGCTCGTATTTCCCGCCGTTCCTTGAGCCGCGTAAAACCGCTGAGAAGGCGTTGGTCGCGGTGATCCAGGAGGCCTGGATCGGCGGGGTATCGACCCGGCGGGTTGACGAGTTGGTGCAGGCAATGGGTCTCGCCGGCATCTCGAAGAGTCAAGTCTCCAAGCTGTGCAAGGATATCGACGAACGGGTCAACGCCTTCCTCGATCGCCCGATCGAGGGCGAGTGGCCATATCTGTGGCTCGACGCCACCTACCTCAAAGTCCGTGACGGCGGGCGCATCGTGTCGGTGGCGGCGATAATCGCCGTCGCTGTGAATAGCGAAGGCCGTCGTGAGATCGTCGGCCTCGGCATCGGTCCCTCGGAAGCTGAGCCGTTCTGGTCGGGTTTTTTGAAGAGCCTGGTCAAGCGCGGGCTCAAGGGCGTCAAGCTGGTGATCTCGGACGCGCACGAAGGCTTGCGCCTGGCGATTACCCGCGTGCTCGGCGCGACGTGGCAGCGTTGCCGGGTGCATTGGATGCGCAATGCCCTGGCACACGTGCAAAAAGGCCAGCACACCATGGTCGCCGCCGCAATCCGCCAAGCCTTTCTGCAAACCGACGCCGTGGCGGCGCATCAGACCTGGCGGCACGTCGCCGATCAGCTGCGGCCGCGGTGGCCCAAGCTCGCCGCCCTGATGGACGACAGCGAGCACGACGTGCTCGCCTATATGGCCTTCCCTGGTCAGCACCGGACAAAATTACATTCCACAAACCCGTTGGAACGGCTGAATAAGGAGGTCAAACGGCGGGCCGATGTCGTCGGCATCTTCCCGAACGAGGCCAGCATGGCTCGCCCTACAATGTTGCCGATCTGGGCTCGGCGGTCCGGTATCGCCTGGCCCTGATCCCCTGCTGTCGCCGGCACCGGGCGGAAACGTGCCAGGAATGCGGAACACAACCTCGACCTGGTCGTGGTCGATCTCGATGCGGCGCACGACAGCGCGGATGATCTCACGGCGACCATGCCAGTCCAGCCCGTCGAGGCCGGCGTGGACCCGCTGCGCAAACTCCTCCAGGCGCCCGATCACCAGGTGCAGGCCGCGCTCAGCTTCGTGTGCGGCGGTCGCTGCATCCCGTTCGGCGCGCAGACGCGAGAGCCGCTGCTTCAGGCCGGCCAGGCGCGGCCTGAACTCGTCGGCGCTGATCACCTCCTCGGCGTATCCGTCGATTAGCCGATCAACACCGCGCTGCAGGCGGGCGATCTGCTGGTCCAGTGCGGCCAGGCCGGCGTGTGGCCCGCCGTCCCGCGCCGCTGCGAGGCGCCGCTCGTGCTCGGCAGCGACCCGCTGCGGGGCGTCCAGCACTGCCGTCACCTCGCGCCAGACGGCTGCCTCGAGCTTGTCGCTGCGCACCGAACGGTTGTCGCAAGGGGCTTGGCCGCCGAACTTGTGCGCGTCGGTGCCGATGCAGCGGTAGTAGCCGTAGTCGGCTGGCTGGTGCCCGCCGACCGTGCCGCGCGCCATCTTGCCGTAGAACGCGTAGCCGCAGCGCCGGCAGACCACCAGGCCCTGCAGCAGCCAGCCGGGCCGGCGCCGGCCGTCACGCTTGCGCTGCCGGTTCTCATCGAGCTGCGCGCCGGCCGCCTCGAACAGCTCCGGATCGACGATGGCGGGCACCGGGATCGGGATCCACTCCGCCGCGGGCACCCGTACTTTGGAGCCGGACAGCGCCCGTGGCGGGTGGGGGCGACCGCGGATCGGGCGCAGCCGCCCCTGGGCGGCCGGCATTGAGCGCGTGCGCCCGAACATGGCGGTTCCCCGGTAGGCCGGGTTGCGCAGCATGCCAGCGATGGTCGTCGCGTCCCAATGGCCGAGCCCCGTACGGGTCGAGTAGCCCCTTGCCTGTAGCCGCCGACCGGCCTCGCGCAGGCTGACACGCTCGATGCCGATCCAGGCGAACAGCTGCCGCACGATGCGCGCCTCATCCTCCATCACTTCGATCCGGGCGACGCCGCCCCCGGCGTGCCGGCCGATATACCGATAGCCGTACGGCATTGCGCACATCGCGCTGACCGCGCCCGAGAGGGCCGCGTGGCGGCGTCCACGGCGACCCCGCTCAAGGATGCGGGCGCGCTCGTACTCGGCGATTACCCCCTGCACCTGCAGCAGAAGATCGTCCTCGGCCGATCCGCCGATCGCCCGGTTGAGGAAGGCCACCTCGACGCCTGCCCGCCGCAGCTCCTCGACCAGCAGCACCTGATAGGCGTAGCGCCGGGCCAGCCGGTCGGGCGCGTGGACGTAGAGGCGCTCGAACTCGCCCTGCGCCGCCGCGTCGCGCAGCCGCTCGAGCGCCGGCCGGGCCAGGGTCGCGCCGCTGTAGCCCTCGTCCACGTAGCTGTGCTCCAGCCCGACCACGACCTCATCGGTCGCAGCCCGTGCCCGCAGCTCGGCGAGCTGGCTGGCCACCGTGTTGCCGCGCGCCTGCCCGTCGCTCGAGACCCGCGCGTACAGCGCTGCTACGATCCTACCCACGCTCAGTGCTCCTCAGCCTGGGGTGAGCGTCGACGGCTACAGGGATACGTGGACCGCGGGTTGCAGGCAGCCGAGGCAGGCGGCGTGGGATCGGCACCAGGCGCTCGTATGCCTCGGCCAGGCACTGCGCCGCCGTCCGCGTCGCCTCGAAGGCGCTGCGGATCTGCAACTCGGGAGGCCATCCGCGCCGCCCCATGTGCGCGCTCCTCGGCCCGTCCAGGCGCACCAGCCTCTGGGCTCGCCGGCGCGCCTGCCCGGAAGCCCTCGCCATACTGAGCCTTCAGCGAACCCCGATCCCACAAAGCCCGCCACTCAAATTTGGCAACATTGTAGGGCGAGCCATCACGCGGCTGATCGGCGCGGTCCTCCTCGAACAGAATGATGAGTGGCTGCTGCAGTGCCGCTACATGCAGGCCGAAGGAATGGCCGAACTTACACCGCCGCTGATCGATGCCGATCCGGCAAAACTTCCACCCCTGGCCGCCTGAACTGTGGCTACCTCAAACTCCACCCGAATTTACACCACCTTGACGGACGTGATCGGCAAGGAGCAATACGACGGCTCTGTCGCGCAATCGGCGTTCGCTCGTGCAGGCTGCGATCACCCGCTCGATCTCCTCCGGGCCGAGGAACCCCGGAACCGATGTCAGCCGCCAGCTGGCGAAGCCGGGTACGGCATATTCGCGCCCCGCCGGGCAGCGGCCAGTCGCGACGAGGAAACGCAGAAATGCGCGCGTCGCGACCGCGACCGACTTCGCGCGCGCCAAGCCGTGCGGCCGCGCGCGATCAAGGACAAATGCCCGTAGGGCCTGGGGGGTGTAAGCGTGCGCGTCGTCCCCGAGTGCTCGAAGAAGATCGACGATAGTCGTCTCATAGGTGTCGAGCGAGGACTCGGCAATCCCGCGATGAGAGCGTATCCAGGCGCGAAAGGCGTCGAGGATCGGCCACTCTTTCTTCTTCTGCGGCAGCGTCCCTTCAACCCGCATAACGATGCCGCGGCCTTGCAGGTGACGGATAAACAATGCACCGGCATTGAGGACCGCCCTGCCATTCCTGGTGCCCGTTAAGGCTATCCTCGATGCCTCAAAAGCCTCCAAAACCGTATCGACCGTGAAGCCGCCGCCGCCGGCCCAGTCGGTCCAGCAAGCGAGTAGACGCACTAGCTCTTCGATGGTCGTCTCTTTGTATCCGCCTGCGCGGAGCCAGTTCTTGAAGTCCTCGACGTGAGGCGCGGCCATGTGCAGCCGCCCCGCCACGCTTTTCCGCATTCCGCGATTCTGCTTTGGCATGGGGCCTCCTTTGAAAGGACCCGACTATGCCGTTGTCTCGATGATCGCATGACGTTGCCATTTGCGCGGGCCAAGC
>JBFWVT010000130.1:0-6987 GCA_050246595.1 Alphaproteobacteria bacterium | reverse complement strand
ATCCGCGCACCACCGAGGACACGTGGCGCCAGATCGGCTCCTTGCTCGATCATTTCTCCGCACAGGAATGCGCAAACTACCTCGCCAATGCCGGCTACGCTTCAACCTGAAACGATCACGCTCTAGGTGGCCGAATTAGGCCATTACCAAATTTCGCTGCCGTTCGCCGCAGCGTTGATGATAATACCAACCGCCCGAGACCTTGACGCATGTCGTTCATGGCCGTCCCCGGCCCCCGGATCACAGTCCGGGGGTGATCCGGGGATTGGCCCGTGGGCCTTCAGCCCACGGACTTGATCCGCGGGCGTCCACGAGAAGCCGGGGACGCTTGGGGGGTGGTTCGTGGATGCTCCGACCCCGGGGCCGGGCACGAACGAGCCAAGATCAACGCCGGCTGGTATAGGTGACTGATCCTACTTCTATGGATGGGTGGCCGAGCGGTTTAAGGCACCGGTCTTGAAAACCGGCAGGGATGCAAGTCCCTCGTGGGTTCGAATCCCACCCCATCCGTGCCAAAGCGATCCCAGATCGTTCCCGGTTGTCCCCTTGACGTTCCAAAAAGCCGTGGAGATCAAGGAAAATAGTCCTTGCCGTCTCGACGCGTTTCACGGCGTATCCTATCATCCCACAAGCATTCGTGGGAACCATTATGGGATCAGGCTTCGAACCCCGATCCCGGCCAGGGATGCGATCATGCCTCGCTTTGTCAACCGATTGACCCAGGCGGCCATCAACAATGCCGCGAGGGGCATGCACGCCGACGGCGGCGGGCTTTACCTGCACGTCAATGAGCGCGGCGCGAAGAGCTGGATTTTCCGCTACATGCGCGACGGCCGCGACCGCGAGATAGGGCTTGGTTCGCTGCACACGGTCGGGCTGAAAGCGGCCCGCGAGCGCGCGGCGTCGCGAACTGCTCGACGGGATCGACCCGCTGCTCGAACGCGAGGCGAAGCGGCGTCAAGCGAGGCTCGACGAAGCCAGAGCCGTAACCTTCAAGCAGTGCGCCGAGCGCTACATCGCGATGCACCGGGCTTCGTGGAAGAACCCGGTGCATGCCCGACAGTGGCCTGCGACGCTCGAAAGCTACGTCTACCCGGTTCTCGGCGCGTTGCCGGTGCAGGCCGTTGATGCCGGGCTGGTCATGCAGGTGTTGGAGCCGATCTGGGCGGCGAAGCCCGAGACCGCGAGCCGGGTGCGCGGGCGGATCGAAAGCATTCTCGACTATGCCGCGGCGCGCGGCTGGCGCGAGAGCGAGAACCCGGCCCGCTGGCGCGGCCATTTCGACAAGCTGCTGCCGGCGCCGTCAAAGGCGAAGCGCGCGGTGCGACAGACGACGGGCCCCGAGGAACATCATGCGGCGCTGCCCTATGCCGAGATCGCGGCGTTCCTCGCCGAGCTGCGCCGGCAGCCGGGCATGGCGGCGCGCGCGCTCGAATTCCTGATCCTGACGGCGGCGCGCACCGGCGAGGTCATCGGCGCCCGCTGGGAGGAATTCGATCTGACCGCAAAGGTCTGGACGATCCCGGCCGACCGCATGAAGGCCGGAAAGGAACATCGTGTGCCGCTGTCCGACGCGGCGCTGGCGATCGTCGCCGAGCTGGCGAAAGAACGGCGCGGCGATCCCGGATCGGAGGCCGGGAAAGGGTTTGTGTTCGCCGGCGGCGTCGCCGGCAGGCCGCTGTCGAACATGGCGATGCTTGTCCTGCTGCGGCGCATGAAGCGGGACGATCTGACCGTGCATGGGTTCCGCAGCACCTTCCGCGACTGGGCGGCCGAGCGCACCGGCTTCCCGGCCGAGGTCGCGGAGATGGCGCTGGCACATACCGTCGCCGATGCCGTCGAGCGCGCCTATCGCCGCGGCGATCTGTTCGAGAAGCGGCGCCAATTGATGGATGCCTGGGCGATGTTCTGCACCACGTCGCCAGCGGCCGGCGGGCAGGTTTTGCCGATCCGGGCGGCATAGGAGGGCATGGCCGTCACGGCGCGTCTTGCTTGGCCCGCCGTCGATTATGGAAGCCAAACCGACAGGCATCCGAGCAGAACCGCGCCTTCCGGCCACGCTCCGTGCCGGGTCCGCGTTCGAACTAAGTACCGCACTGATCACAGCTTTTGATCTCGCCACCCTGTGTTACTACCTGCATGAACTGGAGCCAGAGCGCTCCTACAAGGCTGGCCAGCCTAAACCGAAGCGACAGCTTCCCGGTCCAGGTCAGTGTTGCGCTCAAACGCGGTGCTATTCGCTGGCCGCCCGACTCCGGTTCGATTGCCGCGAAATGCAGAAGGTTCCGGGGATCGCGCTCGGCCCATTCAAGGGCCTGACGTAATAGACGACGTTCCTCCCGCCATCTAAAGACGCTCTCGCCTTCTTTTTGGTTGTAGGACCAGCCGAATAGATATCCCCAAGAAGTCGCAAAATCTGCAAATGCCTTGGGATCATCATTGAGACGAGCGAATTGAAGATAAAGACTTGGATTTAATGCCAGCGGCCGTTTTGTGCAGAAATCGGCCTCCGCACATCTCGGAACAATGAACAATCCGCCAGACTGCTCATTTAACAGAGACGGCGGCGGAATAACAGGCACTTGTAAAAAACCGACCTGCCGATATTCCGAAGGCCTCTGCGTTCGCTCCTGCGGCACCGGCTGCACCTCGCGAACCACGTAGCCGCAGGAGGCCACCGGCCATTCGAACTCGATATCCAAAATTGACAAGAGCGCCTCGCTACACGCATCTTACACGATCATCACGATTTTATCGTGCTACACGTTGACTACGTCCATCAAGTGTGCGACCGATCGTTAGCGATTCCCTGATATTCCTAAGGACAAACTGGAGACGATCGACGGTCAAGCGGCATACACCATTCCCGGCGCCGCAAAGGTCATGCATGGCAGCAGATCGTCCGTGTATTGCCTGATTGCCGAGAAGAAGCTGGAGGTCATCAAGGTTGATGGCCTCGGGCCGCGGGTCACAGCGCGGTCGATCCGGCAATTGCTGGGTCTCGACGGCGCCCCGGAGCCGGCACCGGGCGGCGAGGACTTTGTGCCGGTCGCCGAGCCGCCCGAGCTGCGTCACGCACATCTCGTCATCAGCCGCATGGCCGCGCGGAAGCTCTGGCGCGGGGACAATCCATACTTCGTGCTCGATCTGGCGCGCGCATGGAATGCGACGCGGGGCCACGGCGCGCTGTCCAACGCGCCGATCGTTGCGATCGTCGATGCGGCCTGCGCACGCGAATTGAGCCTTTCCGGAAGGACCTTCCGCCATGCCGGTTGAGGGAGCCAATATCGCGCACCTGGACGACATGCGGCGCAAACTCAGGGGTGGGGGCGCTGGCGCCGGGGGACGCTCCGCCAGTATGCTCGTTCTTGACCCGGCCGCGCCGCTCGAAACAGCCGCCAAGTTTCTCGACGCGTGGCATGTCGATGAGCTGGGGCGCAAACTGCTGCGGTGCCACGGCGCGGTCTTCCACCGCTATGACGGCCTCGCCTATCGACCGATCGAAGAGGATCGGCTTACGGCCGAAATCTACGACTACACGGAACCGGCTGTTCGGACAGGGAAGGCAAATGCCGATCGGTTCAACCCGGACCGGCGCAAGATCGGCGACATCCTGCACGCGCTGAAGGCCCTAACCCATCTGCTGGGCGAGATCGCGCCGCCGGTCTGGCTGACCGAGGCACCGCCCGACATGGCCGCCGAGGACATACTGTCCTGTCGCAATACGCTGCTGCACTGGCCGACGATGAGCCAAGTGCCGCATACGCCCGATTTCTTCACGCCGAACAGCCTCGATTTTGGTTACGAGCCTGAGGCGACCTGCCCGCGCTGGTTGAGGTTCCTCGAACAGGTTTTGCCCGACGACATCGAGGCAAGGGCGCAATTGAAGCGCATGTTTGGCTATCTTCTGACGCCCGACATGATAGACGGGGCTGGCGCCGTGCTTTAGCGACTACCTGAAAATTTTTTTGGAACCGCGCCGGACCTTTAAGCGGGCCGGGGCGGCGAAAGGCTCAACGATGAGCATTCTCGATTATTTCCGCAACGGGATCTGGTGCGACAAGGCAACGGGGCTGGCGCGGCAGCTCGGTGAGGTTGAGGCCGAGCGGGAACGTCTGGGCGAAGAGGCGACGGCGGCGCTGCTGTCCGGTGACGAGAATGCGGGCCGGGAGGCGCGCGATCGGCGGCTTACCGAGCTCGCCGCGCGCGAGCGGGATCTACGGCGGGCGCACGCCACGGCTGAGGGAAAAGCCGCGGCCGACGAGGCCGCAGCGGAAGCCGAGCAACAGCGCCAGGAAGCAGGAGCGGCTCGGCAACGACGCGCCAAGGCCGCGGGCAACTATCTGGCGCAGGCGGAAGAGGTCGAGCGCCGGATTAAAGCTCTTGCGACGGCAGCCGTGGAACTCATCGAGCGCGGCCAGGCCATCACCGCGATCGACGGCAGCCATCGCGCCGAGCGGTTTTTCAATTCGGCCGAAATCGTCGCCCGGATTGCGGCGACGGGTTGGAAACATCTTCGCGTCGGCGGGTCGCCGGTACGGCCGCTTACCCTGTTTCCGTTCGACGTTGGCGCCTTCGCGGGCGCAAAACGCGAGCTGCGAGAAAGCGAAAGCGATCTGCTCGCCGCGCTGCACGACACCGACGCGCCCGCCACGCCGGCACCCGGTGCTCGCCCACTTGGCGCTGACCGATCCAAAGTACGAGGAATGGAAAGCGGCGTATACCGATCGCGCCAACCCTTTGCACGAACAGGCGAAGCGGGAATTCGAGTATCTGCATAAGATCGCCTACCCCGAGGCGGTAGCCAATGCAGACACGAATCCGGCCGTGGTCGGGGCGCCGATCGGCACCATCCCGGCGCCGAGCGGTTCGGGCGGGCGGCTTGACCCGGCAGCGGCCCGGCAGCGCATTGACGAGCTGTACCGTGATCAGGGCTTCATGGCTCGATACCAAAGCCGGGACCGCGCGATGCGCGAAGCAGCCGCGGCCGAGATGTCGTCGCTGTTCGCTGCGGCCTATCCGGAAGGCGGCGCAGCACCGGCCACAGAGGCGGGGAGCACGCCGTCGTGGTTGGGCTGTTTCGCGGCTTCGCGGACCGGCGCCGGCCTGTGCACCTGCCACCGCTCGCACCTGATCCGGTGCCGGACAATGTGCGTGTCGGCGAGATCGCGCCAGCGGCTGCGGTGGCGCCAGAATCCGAGATTACCGGCGCCGTGCACCGCGGCGCGGCAGGGAGAACGGTATCGGCGACGCAGTTTTCGAGCCGCTGGCCGGACGCTCCGGAAGATCTGCCGGGCATCGCGCGCACCCTGCCGCGCGGGCTGCCGTAAGCACGGAAGGAACCGAAATGTCGAACCTTCTTGCCGCTGCTGGAGCCGGACTGGGCCTGATCGGCGACGGCGTCGGCGCGCGCGGCGCACGCGAGAGCGGCCGGGCAGCGCAACAGGCAGCCGGGTTCAACCGCGAGATCGGGGTCATCAACGCGACGCAGGCGCTGCAATCCTCGGGCGCGTCGGTCGATCGGCTGCGCTACGCCGGGGCCAGGCTCAGGGGCGCGCAGCGGGCCGGGTACGGCGCGGCCGGGATCGATCTGGCGAGCGGCACCCCGCAGGATGTCTACGCCGACACCGCCGAGCAACTGAAGCTCGCCGAGCGGGTCAAATTCTACGAGGGCGAACTCTCGGCGACCGAGGCGATGAACCGGGCGCAGATCGCGGCGCTGACCGGCGAGGCGGCGAGCACGGCTGCGAGCTGTCAGGCCGGCGCGTCATTGCTCGGCGGCGCCGGTCACGCGCTGGGGTGGATTTCAATATTCGGCGGATCGGATCCGGCGGCCGCAGGTCAAGGTCTCGACGGGCCGCCCGGTACTGGCACCGGCGGGCTTTACTGATGAAGGAGGCGTCGGCACTGGCGACGGTTTGTGGAATGTTGGGCGCGGGTATCCCTGCCGTTGTGTCCTGGGCTGGGGAGATAGTGGCGCCGCACCGATCAGTCCCGGAGCACCCTCAGCCGACCATTTCCGTAGGCGAACGGCAGTTCGAACGCGGCCGGCGGCGCCACCAGCGCCACTTGTTCGCGGATGAGCAGCCACCGGCGGAGCAGTCGCCAAGCCTTCTCGATGTTCCGGGCCTTCTCCATTGCGGCGCCAGAAAGAACACGACCAGGCGGCTGCGCCGCCACGCCTCGCGTTCGAGACGATTCCGGAAGATGCGCATATCGCCGGAAATAACGACCCATTCACCCTCGGCCGCGAGCGCTGTGATCCAGTCGCGATCATCCGTGTCTCGGGCGAAGCGGTCGGTCAGATGCACGACATGATCGCCTTCCGGCTCAAGGAGGGCGTTCAGCGCGTGGGCGAGATAGGGTGACAGGTTGGCGTCGAGAAAGACCTTCACGCCGCCAGCCGTTCGGCGACCCGCTGCTCGAAGCGAAGCGCGGCCGGCACCGAGCGCGGTTCGATCCGGAAGAGCCGAGCAACAGCCGCAACCGACCCTTCGGCCGAAACGGCGTCGGCAAGGGTGCGCGTCGGCACGCCGGCATCGCTGACGATCGGCTGCCCGAACGCGCGCGCCGGGTCGATCACCACCGGCGTATCCTGACCGAGCGGCCACCAGCGCGCCGGCATGTCGTCGGCGGAAAATTCGATCCCGGCATAGAGGCTCGGGCCGATGACCCGGCCGAAAGCGAGCTGGTTCCGTGCGAGGTCGAGAAGCTGCCTCTCGCCGGTCTGGTCGGCAATCTCGGCAAAGATCGTGCGCCCGTCGGTGCGGAAGCGCCGGGACGCGAACGGATGATTGGAGCCGATCAGCGCGCGTGCGCGCGCGGCGCAGCGCCGGCAAGAAGCTGGCAATCACGAACCAGCTAGAGCGTGATCGTTTCAGGTTGAAGCGTAGCCGGCATTGGCGAGGTAGTTTGCGCATTCCTGTGCGGTGAAATGATCGAGCAAGGAGCCGATCTGGCGCCACGTGTCCTCGGTGGTGCGCGGAT
>JBFWVT010000129.1:0-7480 GCA_050246595.1 Alphaproteobacteria bacterium | reverse complement strand
CTTCGGCCGCTCCGGCGGCAGCAGCGGTTCGATCAGGTTCCACAACTCATCGGACAGGAGAGGCTTGGCCATGCCGCCCACAACAGCCCGCTCGCACCCTCGTTCCCGGTTTTGTTAGGCATTCTTACGCGTGACGCGGATCGGCCGCTACTTGCGGCGCTGCTGCACCAGTACCCCGTCCCGCGCCAGTTCGGCGATCTCGGCATCGGAAAAGCCGCGGGCGCGCAGCACCGCCTCGCCGTGCTCGTTAAAGCGCGGCGGCGCGCTCCTGGTGCCGCCCGGCGTGCGCGACAGCTTGATCGGGGTGCCGAGACCGCGATAGGAGCCGAGTTCGGTCACCATGTTGCGGTGCGCCGTATGGTCGGCTTCCATCGCCTCATCGACATGCAGCACCGGCCCGGCGGGCAGACCGGCGGCCAGCATGCGACGGGTCAGCTCGTGCCCGTCCTCGGTTGCGAAGCGCGCGTTCAGCGCCTCGGTCAGCGCATCACGGTTGACGATGCGCCCGGCATTGGTCGCAAACCGCTCGTCGCGCGCCAGCTCCTTCATGCCGAGGAATTCGCAGAATTTGCGGAAGGCGGGGTCGTTGCCGGCGGCGACAAAGATCTCGCAGGTCCGGGTCTGGAATTTCGAATACGGCGCGAGATTGGGATGCGGGTTGCCGGTCGCCTTTGGCCGCCTGCCGCTCAGGAAGAAATTCGCGGCATGCGGATGCAGCAGCGCCATGCCGCAATCATGCAGGGTCATGTCGCAATACTGCCCCTTGCCCGATTTCTCGCGTTCGTAGAGCGCCATCAGTATCGCGATCGCCGAGAACAATCCGGTCGCGATATCGACGATCGGATTGCCGAGCCGGGTCGGGCCGCTGGTCTCGGTGCCGTTGATCGACATCAGCCCGACCATCGCCTGCAACACCGCGTCGTAGCCGGGGAAGCCGCCGAGCGGCCCGTCGGCCCCGAAGCCGGAGACGCGGCAATGGATCAGGCGCGGAAAGCGCTGCGACAGCACCTCCTCGTAGCCGAGACCCCATTTCTCCATGCTGCCCGGCTTGAAATTCTCGACCAGAACGTCGGCGTCCTCAAGCAGGCGGAGCAGCACCTGCCGGCCGGCGGGTTTGGACAGATCGAGACCGACGCCCTGCTTGTTGCGGTTGATGCCGAGATAGTAGCTGGCGTCGCCCGCCTCGTCGAAGGGCGGACCCCATTCGCGCGTCTCGTCGCCCTGCGGCGGCTCCAGCTTGATGATTTCGGCGCCGTGGTCGGACAGCACCATCGTGCAGTAGGGGCCGCCGAGCACGCGCGTCAGGTCGATCACCTTGAGCCCGGCCAGCGCGCCGGGACCCAGCGCCAGGGCCTTTCCCTCCGTCATCGGCGAAAAATCGTTCATGGTCCCTGCTTCCTTCCGAACATGCCGGCCGAACATGCCGGGGTTTACGCCTCCAGCTTCCCGGCGCCGGGCGGGATCGGCACCTCGAACACGTTCAGCGTGACCGAGACGAACGAATAATAACCGATCAGACCGGCGAGATCGACGATGCCCCGGTCGCCGAACCGCGCGACGACCCGCTGGTAGGTCGGATCGTCGACCCGATGGTCGTCGTAATAGTCGCGGCAGAAATCATAAACAAGCTGGTCGTCGGGATCGCTGAACGATGGGGTACGGCGCTCGGCGATCGCGTCGATCACATCCTGCGGCAGTCCGGCCTCGCGCGCCAGCCGGACATGTGCCGCCCATTCAAACTGCGCGGTCCAGTAACGCGCGGTCATCAGGATCGCGATCTCGGTCTGGCGCGGCGTGAACTGCGTGCCAAAGCGGACATGCGCCCCAAGCTTGTGCGCGTTGTCGGCGAGGCCGGGGCTGCGCAGCCAGACATGCACCGGCGGCGGCACCGCGCCGCGCGGACCGGTCTTGCAGTCGTTGTAGACGCGGCGTTGCGCGTCGTCCATCCGGCTTTCGTCGAGTTCCTGATAGCGCGGCATTGATCTCTCCGTAGGGTTTGGTACTGACTTAGTTTGAATGTAACAGGCGGACTGTCATTCCGGGGCCAGACCCGTGGCGACCGTCCCGAACTGGCGGGATGATCCGATCCCAAACTGAGGCCCCCTCCGAAGACAAGTCAGCCCGAAGACAAGTCAGCCCGAAGACAAGTCAGTTTGCCAAGGGCGCTTCGGGACCGCCGGCCTCCGGCCGGCGGTCCCGAAGGATTGCTCCGGGGCGGCGCAGCGGGCCAATTTCAAACTGAGACACCATCTATGGGCGCGGTTGTGGCGGTTGCGTAAGCTACGGCTTCAGCAGAATTTTGCCGATGACCTCGCCCGATTCGAGCAGTTCGTGCGCCCGGCTTGCCTCGGCGAGCGGCAGTCTCGTGTGGATCAGCGGGCGGATGCGGCCGGCGGCGAGGTGATCGAGCAGCGCATTTGTCGCCGTCGTGCGGATGTCGGGCCGGTGGTCGAAGCTGTGGATCGTGAAGAAGCGCACCGCCGGGCTGGTCTCGTGGTGTTCGCGCATCGCCTGCACAAAGCCGGGGTCGGGCGGGCCCGTCGAGACGACCATACGAGACCACCAGCCCGAGCGGCGCCAGCATCGCGAAATTGCGGGCAAAACCCTTGCCGCCGATCGGGTCGAGGATCAGGTCGGCCCCGTCTCCGGAGGTGGCCTCGCGCACCCGAGCGACGACATCGTCGGTGCGGTGGTTAAAGGCGTGCGCGGCCCCAAGACCCAGCACCGCCCGCCGTTTTGCCTCCGTCCCGGCGATGCCGATGACCCGCATGCCGGCGATCAGCGCCAACTGCACCGCCGCGCTGCCGACCCCGCCCGCCGCCGTATGGACGAGCACGGTGCGCGCCTCGACCCCCCGCGAGGCCGTATGCAGCAGGTGATAGGCCACCTGATAGTTCGACAGGCAGGAAGCCGCTTCGAGATCGACGCTTTCCGGCAACGCGTGCGCCGCAAGCGCCGGGACGGCGATATATTCGGCATAGCAGCCGGCGCGCACCGGCAGGTCGCGGGCGCTGACAAACACCTTCCGGCCGACAATCCTGTCCGATACGCCGGGGCCGGTTTCGGCGATCGTGCCGCTCATCTCGATCCCCGGTATCGCCGGCAAGGGCGGCATCCAGGCATAGGGGCCCTTGCGCACCAGCGTCTCGGGCATGCTGACGCCGATCGTGTCGGTCTTGACCAGGACCTCGCCGGGACCGGGGCGCGGTGTCGGGACCTCGCAATATTCGAGAACCGACGGGTCTCCGGTCCGTCGCAGCAGGATGGCTTTCATCGGCGCCTCGGAACTGTCTTGCCGGGAACGATAGCCGGGAATGATAGACTGTCCGCGACGGATCGCGCGAGCCTCTCCGTCCGTTCCCGTCAGAAACGCAGGGACACCTCCGTGCAGACGCCCATCGTCGCTCTTACCGGTGCCACCGGCTTTATCGGGCAGCATCTGCTGCGGGAATTGCCGGCGCGCGGCTACCGCATCCGCGTTCTGCTGCGCCGCCCGACGGAACTGCCCGTCGAGTGCACCAGCGCGCTGATCGGGGACCTCGAAAAGCCGCAGAACATGGCGGCGGCGCTGGCCGGTGTCGGCGCCGTGATCCATACCGCCGGGCTGGCTCACACGATGTCCGGCCGCCCGGAGGACGATTATCGCCTGCTGAACACCGAGGCCACGCTCGCCCTCGCCCGCGCGGCGGAACGGGCCGGCGTCAAACGCTTTGTCTTTCTCTCTTCGATCCGTGCGCAAAGCGGCCCGGTGGCCCCTCGCATTCTGACCGAAGAGATGCAGCCGGAACCGACCGACGCCTATGGAAAATCCAAGCTGGCGGCCGAGCGCGGATTGGAGACCACAAAGCTGGACTGGGCGGCATTGCGGCTTGTGCTCGTCTACGGACCAGGCGCGCGGGGCAACATGGCCGAGCTGGTTCGGCTGGCGCGTTCCCCCTATCCGCTGCCGATCGCCGGTCTGCAAGGGCGGCGCTCGCTGCTCGCGCTCGACAATCTGGTTGCGGCGGTCGATACGGTTCTGCGGGCGCCCGGAACACTGCGGCGGCCGCTGATCGTCGCCGATCCCGAAAAGCTGACGGTCGGCGAGATGATCGCGGCGATGCGCCGGGGGCTCGGGCGCCGGGCCGGGCTGTTCCCGGTGCCCTCGCCGCTGCTCCGGGCGGTTTTTGGTGCAGCCGGGCAAGCGGAGATCTATCAGCGGCTTTCCGGTTCCCTGGTGGCCGACCCGTCGGCGCTTGTCCGGCTCGGTTGGACCCCGCCGGTTGCGACCCCCGCCGGACTTGAGGCACTGACGCGGAATGCCTAAGGCTCCCGAACCCGCTCTTCCGTTCTGCCTGCTCGGGATGACGTTTTCCCTGAACCGCCCGGCGGAGCCGCGATTGACGGCGATCGGGAGGCTCATTACGTTCTGCCCACGAGATCGTTTTCGCAGAGGATACGCGCGATGCCGGAGACCGCGCCGCTTAAGGCGTTCTGGCAGCCGGGTTGAACCAGCTGTCTGAGACTCAAGGAGTTTCTCTCGGTCCGTGGGATCGAGTTCCAATCGATCAATATCCTCGAAGACCCGGAAGGGCGGGCCGAGCTGGCGCGTCTCGGCGCGCGCTCGATCCCGGTACTGTCGCGCGGCGACAAATTTGTCTTCGCGCAGAATATCGCGCAGGTCGTCGAGTTTCTTAAGCTCAACGAGAAGACCGGCCCGGTATTGTCGCCGGCGCAACTGGTCGAGCGGATGACGCGCTTTATCGACGCGGCGGTCAGGCTCGTAAAGCTGATGCCGGACGACAGGCTCGATGTCGAGGTGCCGAACCGGCCGCGCAGCTACCGCGCGCTGGCGCACCACATGCTCCGCATCCCGGAATCGTTTGTCGAGATCGCCGATGGCGCGTTCTTCAGCGAGGCGCTGCCGGTCGCAATCCCGAACCCGGATGACACGGCCGGCACCGCCGCACTCGCCGCTTACGGCAGAAGCGTGCGCGGCAAGGTCGAGACGTGGTGGCGCGAGACGCCGGACAAATCGGCGCAGCAGACCGTGCAGACCTATTACGGCCCGCAGAAGCTGCATGAGGTGCTCGAACGCTCGACCTGGCATATCGGCCAGCACACGCGGCAATGGATGATGCTGCTCGATGTGGAAGGTGTGCAATTCGAGCGGCCGCTCGGCGATTCGGATTTTGCCGATCTGCCGATGCCGAAACAGGTCTGGGACGGCTGAACCGGGCGCTCCGCCCCGCTTTTCCATTTGTACCGATTGCGAATGGCGATCCAGGGCGGCCGAGCCGCCCTGGCGAGGTCTCGCGATTACGACGGCATCTGGCCGAGATAGTCGCGCTTGCCGACCGTCACGCCGACATGGCGGATGATGTCGTAGGCGGTGGTGCAGTGGAACTGCACCTGTAGCATCGCGAAGTGATACAGATAGTTCTGCGCCTTGAAATTGCGCGGTTGGCCGCCGACCGTGACCGTGACCTGCGAGTCCTCCTTGCCGTCGAGCTGGTTCGCCTGCACCGCCTGGAGCGCGGCGACGGTCTTGTCGATGCGCGACTGCATCTCGGCGAAGCTGTTGTCCTGGTCCGGCAGGCTCGGCAGATCGGTCCCCGCGACCCGCAGCGCGCCGAGCGCGTGATTGCATACCTGCCGAACCTGGCGCTCCAGCGTGAACATGTCGGGGTAGAGCCGCAGATTGAGCACCACCGCGGGGTCCCATTTCTGCTCGGTCGTGTGCGCCTCGGCCTTTTGCAGGACGTTCTTGAGACCGCCGAGCAGTTGCAGGCAGACGGGCACAAAGCCGGAATACATCGAGATGGCCATGGAAGCTTCCCCTCATAGCAATGGCGGGTTATGCCGCCAGCGATCTTAGCTTCTGACGCGGGGGGCGGGAAGGCGCGGCCGATGCCTGCGGCCGGAACCGGCCGGTTGCGCTATCCGTTTGATAGGCAAGAGGTGGCCGCATGATCGCAGGAATCGCCAAAGCGCTGCTGACGCCGGTGCTGCTCGGGCTCGGCGTCGCAATCATGATCCGAATGTTCATGGGGCGGCGCGCCCATTAGAGCGGCAGTTCCGCGCCCGGCACGGAGCGTCTCGCCGCACACGCACAGGACCCGCATTACACGACGGAGACATAGATGCTCAAGGGACTCGCCCAGTTCTGGTTGATGAAGAGATTTCCCCGGCTGACGCTGATCGGCCTCGGCGCCGCGGCGCTCTACAGTTTGATCCGGGGGCGGCGCGCTCAGTACAGGCAGCCCTATCCTCAGTTGAGGCATCCCCGCTAGACACCTGAACAACGCGCGTTGCCCGGCACAGGCAATGCCGGGCTGCGCATGTTTGGGTTCACCGGTCGTCCCCGCGCCGGCTACACTGTCTCGGCTACGCCCGCATCGAAGACGCCAAAGGGGATGCCATGACCGAGATCACGATAACCAAGCTGCACCCGTCGCTCGGCGCCGAGGTCTCGGGGGTCGATCTCAGCCGCGCGATCGATGCGCCGACAAGCGAGGCGCTGTCGCGGGCGCTGGCCGAGCATCTGGCGCTGGTGTTCCGCGACCAGTCGCTGACCCCCGAGCAGTACCTCGATGCGGCGAGCGTGTTCGGACCGCCGATGCGGCAGCATTACTCGCAGCACCACATGGAGGGTTATCCCGATATCGGGATGATCTGGCACCGCAACGGCCAGCGTCCGGCCGAACGCTGGCACACCGATCACACCAACCGCGAGCGCCCGCCGGCCGCGACGATCCTCTACGGCGTCGAGATTCCTTCGGCCGGCGGCGGCACCAGCGTCGCCAGCATGCGCGCCGCCTATGCCGCGCTGCCGGAAGACGAGCAACGTCGGCTCGACGGATTGCAGACGGTCAACAGTCTCGATATCGACCACACCGATACGCGGTCCGAGGATTTCGAGAAATTCGGCAAGCCGGTCGTCCACCCGATGGTGCGCACGCATCCGGTGCACGGCTCGCGCGCGGTCTATTTCCACATCACCAAGGCGCACCGCATCGAGGGCATGAACCCCGAGGAGAGCCGCGCCTATATGGAGGATTTGATCGCGCGGATGATCCGGCCCGAGATCACCTACCATCATGCCTGGCGCAAGGGCGATGTGCTCGTCATCGACGACCGCGCGACGATGCACCGGGCGCATGGCGATTACGACCGCAGCCAGAGCCGGGTGCTGTGGCGCATCATCGTCGAGGGCGACCGGCCGAAACTGGTGTGACAGCCGGAAGCCGCCTAAGAGCCTATCCCGGTAAGCGCTGGATCGGTCTGGCGGGTCTTTTCCGCCCCGGGTGCGTCAGGCCCTTGCCCCGATGTGATGCCATTGGGGCGACGGCATCGGGGCTGCGGCCCTTCCTGCCTAGAGCGTGATCGCATCAGGTTGAAGCATAGCCGGCATTGGCGAGATAGTTTGCGCATTCCTGTGCGGTGAAATGATCGAGCAAGGAGCCGATCTGGCGCCAGGTAGCATCGGTGGTGCGCGGAT
>JBFWVT010000128.1:0-7811 GCA_050246595.1 Alphaproteobacteria bacterium | reverse complement strand
CCTGGCCTTGCCGGGATTGACTCCGTAGCGCCGCAGCACGGCTTCCGCCTTTGCGCTGCGCCGGGCAGCCGCTTCGCTCAAGGCGGTCGCGAATGCCATTTGCTGCTGTTCGATCTCGGCCAGCCGCTGCGTCTCCGGCAATGCCGACTTCATCGCGATGGGGCGTGGCGTCGGCGCGCTTTCCACCTTGCCGAAATAGCGGCTGACGATGTTGTCGAGGCGATGTTGCCGCTGTTCGATACGCTCGGCGATGTCATCCACGGATGATTGAAAAGCAGCGACGCGCCCGGCCGACTTGGCGACCACGGCCGCGCGTTCGCCCAGTGCCGCCCGTTCGCGTTCGACAATGACCCGCTGAACCAGCGTGGCCGCCGTCGCACCGAGCCAGAGCAGGGCGATCACCGCCAGCACCGCCACGGTCCTGAGCTGCAGGGACGTCGAAATGCGGATGAAGCGCACCTCGCCGTTCGAACGCACGAAAATTTCTCGCTCCGGAAAGTAACGCGCGAGGCGGTTCACGATCCGGCCTGGGTTCAGACCAGCTATAATGTCCCCCTGAGGGTTGGTTTTCGGGTACTCGAATCGACTCGCTCTGGGCGCTGCATAACAAAGGATGCGCCGAGTCGCGAATCGGCTCATCGCGGCCTTGGCGTGATTGATCCGGTCCTGCGGTCTTCTCAGTGCCTTCGGTGGCGCGTCCGCCAAGCAAGATCGATCAGCGGAATAAGGGGACTCAGCAGTCCCTTTCTGATGATCAGACAGTCGAGGATTTGCGGCCCAGCCGATGCGCCGATGGTCTGCTTGTAACCGCCATCGCCGGCACCCCAGTCGACGAGATCGATGCCGCGCTCCATCGCTTCGGCGATGTTGCGGTAATAGAGACATTTGCCCGGGCTATGCTTGGCAAAGGCAGGGTCATAGCTGTTGGCGATGGCATATTTCCGTCCCGCGACATCGAGATCGAACGAAAATGCGGCGGGCTTTCCGTCGACATAGAGGATGGCTGCGTTCATGCGCGCCGCCTGTTCGGGATCGCGCGCCAGCCTCTCCCAGATGTCCCGGTGGAGGCCGGGCATGAATTTCGGATCGCTCGCCCCTGCGTGCCAGCTCTTCCGCTCGATCGCCGCCAGATCATCGAACAATCGCGGGGTCCAGTCGCGTCCACGGGCGAAGCGCCATTCGAGCGTCCCGTGGCTCGCCAGATGTTTTTCGTGGAACCGGTTCTTCCGCAATGTCGAACTGCGCGGCCACTCCCCCTCGGCGCGCAGGGATTTGATGTCGAGCAGATAGGCTGTGGATAGCTGCCGCTGGCAGACATGCCACCCTGCGCGGGCCGCGCTATCGCGCACCAGGGTGAGCGCAGGATCGTTTGTGTAGACTGGCCCCATTCGCCACATGGTCCCCAGCGCGCGCCGGGCCGTCTTGTCGGAGAGGAGTGCCGCCATGTCGTCAGCGGAGGCGGTCGCCGCCACGGGAAAGCTGCGAAACGGCCAGTAGGCGCCGGGCACGGCGCGCAAAAACTGCCCGACCATCACGACCGGCAGCGCTATCAGCGGCGTGCCGTCGGCTCCACTCAGCAACAGTGTGGTCACTTCCTGCGATCCGGCCGCCGCGAACCAGCTGCGCGACAGGAATCGCCACGCGGCATGCGCCACGGCCGCGACGCGATCGATCGCCGGGTCCAGACCCCTGCTGATACTGATTTCGACCGCCAAAACTGCCTCCGTGCGCGCTCCTACAATAGCGCTAGCGGGTTTCAATGCCGTAAATCCTTGCCTCCGCGCCTCTCGCCGTTACCATCCCAAAAAGACACAGAATGAGGTGAGCAGGATGCGGCATATCGCGGTGATCGGATCGGGACCGGCGGGATACTACACGGCCGAAGCCGCCCAGAAGCAGTTCGGTGATGAGCTGAGGGTGGATATCATCGATCGGCTGCCGGTTCCGTTCGGATTGATCAGGACCGGAGTCGCGCCCGATCACCAGTCGATCAAGGCGGTGTCTCGTCGTTACGAGCAGGTGGCGCTCAGCGATACCGTGCGCTTCGTTGGCAATGTCACCGTGGGCAAGGATGTCAGTATTGCCGAACTCGGCGAGCTGTATGACGCTGTGGTACTGGCGACGGGCGCGCCGAGCGATCGGCCGCTCGGCATTCCGGGCGAGGATTTGCCGGGCGTGATCGGTTCGGCCGCGTTCGTGGGCTGGTATAACGGCCATCCCGACTTCGCGGACCTCGATCCGCCGCTGGCGTCGGGCGAGTTCGCGGTTATCGGCAACGGCAATGTCGCGCTGGATGTCGCCCGGGTTCTGGCGAAGACGAGCGCCGAATTCGAGGGGGCGGATATCGTCGGCCATGCCTTCGACGCGCTTGGAGCCGCCAAGGCCCGCAATATCACTATCGTCGGGCGGCGCGGGCCGCATCAGATCGGGATGACGCCAAAGGAGCTTGGCGAGCTGGGCCACCTCGAACGCGCGCGACCGGTGGTCGATCCGGCGGACTTGCCGCCGGCGGATGCGGACGCTGCGCTCGATCCCGGCCAGCGCAAATCCGTCAGCCATCTGCGCAATTTCGCCGTTCTGTCAGGCAATGGCGTCGACAAGCCGGTGACGATCAGCTTCGATTTCTTCGCGCGGCCGGTCGCGGTGGAGGGAGACGGCAAGGTCGAGCGACTGATCGTCGAACGGACGAAACTCGACGAAAGCGGCGCGGCGGTGGGCACCGGGGAGACCTATGCGATCCCATGCGGGATGGTGATCGCCGCGATCGGCTACAAGACCGCGCCGATTCCCGGCGTTCCCTACGACGACAAGCTCGGCCGGTTCACCAATGAGGAGGGACGGATCGCGCCCGGCCTCTACGCGGTCGGCTGGGCGCGGCGGGGTCCGACCGGCACGATCGGCACCAATCGCCCCGACGGCTTCATGATCGTCGAGACGATCGCCGCCGATCAGCCTGACCCTTCGGGCAAGCAGGGGCGGCAGGGCCTCGATGCGCTGCTGGCCGCGCGCGGCGTCGCGCCGGTCACGTTTCGCGACTGGCAGAATATCGACAAGGCCGAAATCGCCCGCGCGCGTGCCGGGGCACCGCGCGAAAAGTTCGTCGCGATCGCCGACATGCTCGACGCGCGGGGCTGATTGGCACCGCTCAAGCGTGCTGCAACGCTTCGGCCAGAGCATCAAGTCTTGAATGAACGCCCTATTGCACGCGGATTCTGTCTTGGAGCCGCATCTGTGCATTCCTTACTTTAACGGATTTTTAACATCGGCTACAGCGTGCCACCGAAGGCGACCGCCTGACCGCTTCGGGGGAGTTTCTGTGAAAGAGGGAAAGATAATCCGGGGCCTCAAGAGGATCGCAACCCCGGGATTCGTGATTTCCCTTTATTACTGGTGGCGTTTCGGAGCGCGGGTCAGTTCCCGAGCCGAGGTTGATCTCACTCCCAATCTGACGTTCGGGCGAAACTGTCGGATAGAGGCGTTCAGCAAGATCAAATGCTCCGAAGGCGTGCTGAGCTTCGGCGACCGGGCCACGGTTGCGACCGGTTGCTTCATAACCTCTGGTGCCGGGGAAACCCACATTGGCGACGATTTCCAATGTGGTCCGAACGTCAACATTGTCGGGCAAAACTACATCCATTCCGAAAAAGGGAAGAACCTCGAGGATCTGGGAATAAAATCTGTCGGAATACGCCTAGGAAATGGCGTCATGATCGGGGCCGGGACCACGATCGTCGATGGTGCAGCTATCGGACATAATAGCCTCGTCTTGCCAAACAGCCTGGTAAACCGGCGCTATCCCGAAGGAGCGATCCTCGGCGGAAATCCGGCAAAGCTGCAACGCGAAGAAAAATAGACGAGGAGCGACGTGTGCGTGTCGATCGCTGCAGCGCAGCGTCGTCCGCGTCTGTTGCGGCAGGGCGTTCATTCTCGACGTTAAATGATGTTAAAAAGTCATTAAGTTGGTTGACATATTGGCATTTTTTTCGTTAACGAAACGATGTAAGTTCTGCCACCACGATGGTTCGATCGGGTATAATGCCAATCACCGGCAAATCCGATGTAATAATTCATTCCTAGATAATAATGCGGGGTCTCGTGTCTCAAGATAATGCGGCATATACTTCTGGCAGTCGGTCTTCTGACGAGGGACGGCGCGTAGTTGCTGTTACCGGTGCTTCCGGTTTTACGGGCGGGGCACTGGTTGAGCGGTTGTCGCGCGAGGGCTGGCACGTAAAGGCCTTGGTCCGGGACAGCGCGAAATATGCCGCCCCGGAAGGGGTTGAAGTTATCACGGGTCCGTTGACCTCGCCTGAAACGCTGGCGGAACTGGTCGCTGACGCCGAAGTCGTGGTTCATGTCGCCGCGATGTTCCGCGACGAAGGCAGTCGCGAAGAGTTTTTCGACATCAACTATAACGCGACGCAGGAGTTGATGTCGGCGGCGGATGCGGCCGGGGTCAAGCGGATGATCTACTGCTCGACGATCGGCGTTCACGGTCATGTGGCGCAAACGCCGTCGAACGAGGACGCGCCGTTTAATCCGCGTGACTTCTATCAGGAAAGCAAGCTCGCGGCCGAACGTCTCTGCGCACGCCGGATGGAACAGCCCGGCATGGAAGTCGTGATCGTCCGGCCCGCCTCGATCTATGGCCCCGGCGATCTGCGGATGCTCAAGATGTTCCGCATGCTCCACAAGGGCATTTTCATTTTCGTGACCAAGGGACGCCCCAACTTCCACCCGGTCTATATTGATGATCTGGTGGACGGCTTCCTGAAGGCGATGACCGCTCCGCAAGCGGCCGGACAGACCTTCATTTTCGCCGGACCGGAATATATTCCGCTGCGTGATTATGTGGCGCTGGCCGCGAAGACGATCGACACCCGCGCGCCGGGCTGGTCGGTGCCTTACGGCCTCATGTACGGCGCGGCGGTGGTGTGCGAGACATTGTCCCGCCTGATCGGGATACGCCCCCCGCTGCACCGCAGGCGGCTCAGCTTCTTCAAGCATAACCGGGCGTTTTCGACGGCGCGGGCCGAAAAGCTGCTCGGCTATCGGCCGGTCGTCGGTGTCAGGGAAGGATTCGCGCGCACCGTCGATTGGTATCGCAAGGAAGGCTATCTTCCCAAGTTGAAGGCGAAAACCCGCCAGTCGATTAAATCGGTCGGCCGCGCTTCCGCACTAAAGACGGTCGCCGCGGGGACGAGCCTCGATTGGGCGATGAGTTCGGGCGTAATTTCGCTGGTCTGAATTGCCGAAGATTCTAGCGGCTTGAACGGTGCGGCGACCCTCGCTATAGCCCGCCTCCGCTGTCGCGGTCTGGCCCCGTAGCCGTTAACGACCGATCTCCGTCGGGGAGTAGCTCAGCCTGGTAGAGCACTGTCTTCGGGAGGCAGGGGCCGGAGGTTCGAATCCTCTCTCCCCGACCAAGGATTCTAGGCAGTTAGCGGAAAATCAGGGAACGGAGACGGAAGCCCCGTCCGATTTATGTCCGCGTAACGCCCGCCCAATCCTAAGCCTGCGCCAAGTGCGGGAGCGGGCCGATGGATAAGCCGCACAGCATCACGATCACCCGCGACCGTGTTGAGTATGTCGTCAAGGTCGTGCCGGAGCCTGATATCCGTGGCGTGGCTGGTAGCTTCATCACCAAGCGCGAGGCTTATGGTTTCGCCAGCGGCTTGAGGCTGGTCCACGGCTGGCCCCTTCTCGATATGACGGGGGCGTGCTGATGGGAGCCGCCCAGAACATCACCCGGCATTTCGGCGGCGACTGGCACGGCTCGCAAGGTGCTATTCCTGCACCGGGTCATAGCAAGGCCGATCGCAGCGTTACGGTGAAGGATGCTGACAACGGCGATGTCGTTTTTCACAGCTTCACCGATGCCGATTGGAAGGATTTGAAGGATGAATGTCGGCGGGTAGGATTGCTTCCTGAGTTCGAGCCGACTGGCGCGGCTTGGCGCGAAACGGGCGTCTATCAGTATCGCGGCTATCGCACCGTTCGACTGGAAAAGGCGGGTGAGAAAAAGCGGTTCGTTGCGCAGCGGCCGGACGGCAAGGGCGGATGGATCAACGGCCTGGGGGATATCCCGCGCGTGCTCTATCGCGCCGATGAAGTCGAAGCCGCCGACATCTCCGCACCCGTCTATCTGGTCGAAGGCGAGCGCAAGGCCGACAAATTGGCATCCTGGGGCCTTATCGGCACGGCCGTCGCGTTCGGTGCCAAAGGATGGAAACGCTACTACGCGGACGCCCTGGCGAGCCGTATGGTCGTTATCCTTCCTGACAATGACGATGAGGGTCGCGGCTTCGCTGAGCGCGCCAAGGCCGACATAGAATCGGCCGGCGGCAAGGCTGTCATTGTCGAATTGCCTGATCTGCCCGTGAAGGGCGATATCATCGATTGGAAAGGCACAGCCGAGGATCTTCAGGCGCTCACATTCGCTGCGATCACGGCACCGCCGACCGACCCGCTGCCGTCATTCGATCTGCTCCAATGGGCGGCTGCGCCGACGCCAGAGCGCCATTGGACGCTCAAGGATTGGGTGCCGGACAATCAGGCGACGCTATTCACCGGCAAGGGCAGTGCGGGCAAGTCTCTGCTCGCGCAATTACTCTGCACCTGCATCGCAGCGGGGGTGCCGTTCCTGGGCATCGAAGCCGTGTCCGGGCCGACTATCTACGTCACCTGCGAAGACGGCGGGACGGAGATGCATATCCGCCAGAAAGCGATTTGCGCGGGCTTGGGCGTGTCCCTCGCCAGCCTCGCCGGAAAGCTTCACCTAATCTCGCTATTCGGGGAATTGGGCAACGAATTAGCCACCTTCGACAGCGACGGTCGGCTATCGACCACGGCGCGCTACAACCAGCTTGTCGCCAAGGCCAGAGCGGTAAAGCCGCGCCTGATCGTGATCGACAACAGCGCGCACGTCTTTGGCGGGAATGAGAACGATCGGCATCAGGTCGCGGCCTTTATCGGCCTGCTCAATCGATTGGCGCTGGAGATCGGTTGCGCCGTCATCCTGATCGCGCATCCGAACAAGATGGGCGACAGCTACAGCGGCTCGACGAGTTGGGAAAATCAGGTACGCAGCCGGATATTCATGGAGACGCCGGAGAGCGAAGACGGCCCGCTCGATCCCGATGCACGCGTCATTCGCCGCGAGAAATCCAATTATGCCCGCAATGGCGAGGAGATCGGTTTTATCTGGCACGCGGGCACATTTATGTTGCCGACCGACCTGCCGCCGAACGTCGCCGCGCTCAATGCGCTGAACGTCCAGGATGCGACCGAGAACGCCCGCTTCCTAGAATGTTTGGCGGTTCGCATAGAGCAAAAGCGGCCGGTTTCCGAAAGCACAAGAGCGGGTGCCAGCTATGCACCCAAGGCTTTTGCCGCGATGGCAGAGGCGCGTGGAATGAAGGCGGCACAGTTCGCCAGAGCCATGGAAAGACTGTTCACGATCCGCAAAATCGAGCGCGGAGAATTGCCTTTCGACAAGCCTGGATCACGCGGACACAAGGCTGAAGGGCTGCGCCTCAGTCAATCGCAAGTCATTGAAAACATTGCGCCTCAGTCTGCGCCTAGCACATCGGAAAAGGTGCGCCTCAGTGGTAGCCAAGTCATTGATAATGCTTGCGCCTCAGTGCGCCTTGCACACACGGATATAGGTAAACCTATACCGGGCGCGGCCCATGGGTCCGCCGCGCCCTATTCGGATCGCGGTCAGCCGCTTGACTTCCCGGCCGACCTGACCCGCCCCATCGATGACCTGACCGATGATGAGTTCGACCCGTTCGATCACCCGTCAGCCA
>JBFWVT010000127.1:0-8402 GCA_050246595.1 Alphaproteobacteria bacterium | reverse complement strand
ATCCGCGCACCACCGAGGACACGTGGCGCCAGATCGGCTCCTTGCTCGATCATTTCTCCGCACAGGAATGCGCAAACTACCTCGCCAATGCCGGCTACGCTTCAACCTGATGCGATCACGCTCTAAGTGGTGCATCCGGTAAATCGTTTGAGATTGCTGGGTCTGACTGCTGTTGAGGGGACATGGCCATCGGCTTTGGAGCGGGATTATTACCCTTCGAGTGCGGGAGCTGAATGATCATGAGCGGGTGGAGGTGCAGCGAATCGCGCGCTCCCATACGCTTTGCGCCGCGCTCGTCCGCCGTGCCCAGATTGTCGTCCATGCCATGGGCGGCCTGAAGGCGGAGGAGATCGCCACCCGGATGGATCTGTGCGGCCACACGGTGTACTGCCTGCGGTTTCTGGGACACGGGATTGAAGCCTACGCTGCCTGAGCGAACGGTTGAAGCTGTCGCCGGCGATACTCGGCCGGGCTGAGGAATCCGTGCCATTCAATCAGCCAAGTCGTGTTGTAGGTTTGTACCCGTCTGATGAGGCTTTCAATTACCCAGATCTGAGCACCGGGGGTGCTTGCCGCTATTGGGCCGTTTGTGACTCTGTCCCGTGCACCGAATGCGCAGCAAGCGAGGCACCATCATGTCGGATGGGTGTTGTAGAGCTACGGCCGGTGCGTTGTCGTGGGTTGATGCCGAGATCGCCGGCTGCCGCCTTGGTGACAAGCGGCTGGTCGAGCGACTACGCAGACTGCTAGAGGCTGTCAGGGAGCTCGGGAGAGCATAAAGGGGAGGGATGCAACCCTGCCGCACGACCACCCCGTATCAAAGCGACAGCAAGGATGAGGAGTGGGCGTTTGTCGCGCCTTCTTGTCGCTGCTGCCGGAAAGCGCGGTGCAGCGCCGGCATGATCTGGGCCGTGTGGTTGACGCGCTGACGTGGATTGCCTGGACGGGCGCACCGTGGCGGGCGCTGCCGCACGATTTTCCACCCTGGGAGATTGTCTGTCGGCAGGCGATGCGCTGGCTTGCCGCCGGCGTGTTCGAAGCGATGGTGACGAGCTGCGTGTGTTGCCGCGCGATTTTGCCGGCCGCAACAAGCCTCCGAGCGCTGCCATTCTCGACAGCCGCACCGTGCAATCCACCCCGGAGAGCGGGCACCGCGCCGGTTATGACGGTGCCCTTGACGCCGAGCGGGTTGCCGGGTGATGGGTAGTTCTCCAGGGTGATCGCCCGAATCCTCCGAAAATCGGTCGCGGTCGGGATCAGGTAATCGGCGAGATTGCCGGCCAGCAGCTGCCCGGTTTCGTCATAGACGAGGTTCTCCAGGAAGGCACCGCCGAGCCCCTGGACTGCGCCGCCGATTGCCTGCCCGTGCAGAGTTAAGGGATTGACGAGGCGGCCAACGTCCTCGACGACGAGACAGTCGAGCAGCTCGACATGCCCGGTGCCCGGGTCGATCGCCACATGCGCCGCCGCCGATCCGTAGGTGTAGGTCAGCCTGTTATCGTTGGCGAGGATGGCGTCCGCCCGCAGTCCGTCTGCCGCCAGCTGCGCGAAGGTGACCGAGCGTCCGTCGCTGGCGTAGGCGCGTCCATCCGCCAATTCGACCTCTGCGGCGGCGACGCCAAGTCTTGCAGCGGCGGCGGCACGGATCTTTTTGAGCAGTGCCTTCGCTGCCTCGAATACCGCCGAGCCGCCGAGAACAGTCGAACGCGATCCGACGCGCCATAGCCCTCGTTTAGGTACGGGGTCGAGCCGTGGAATATGCGCACTTGGTCGAGCGGAAGCCCGAGCGTGTCCGCGGAGATTTGCGCCATCACCGTTTCGACGCCTTGTCCGATCGAAGTCGAGCCGACATACACCGACACCGTGCCGTCCGGCGCCAGTTCGAGCCGTGCCGTCTCCTTTGGCCCGGCACCACTGCCCTCGATAAAGCAGGCAACGGCAATGCCGTGATAGCCGTGATAGCGGCCCTTGATCTCGCGGCCCTGCAACGGGCATTTCTCTTCCCAGCCGAATTCGGCAAGACAGCGGTCGAGCGCCTCGCGATAATTGCCGCTGTCGCATTCGGTATCGACCGCCGCGCCGCCCGGCGCCAACCGCGGCAATCGGTACGGCATTTCCGAGGCGCCAATCAGATTTGCGCCGCCGCATCTCGGCGCCGTCGATCCCGAGATCGCGCGCCGCCAGTTCGATCAGCCGTTCGCAGAAGAACGACCCTTCATAGCGGCCGGGCGCGCGATAGGTGCCTGACGGCGTCTTGTTGGTCAGCAGCGCCGTCACGGTCATCTGGACATTCGGCACGCGATATGGGCCGGTGAGGGCTTGCGCGAGGGTTCGCGGGAGCGCCCGGTGCACTGACCCAAACGGTCGCACGAGCATCACAAACTCGCAACCGCGCTATCCGGCCCTACTCGACAAGCCTGCGAAAAGCCCCTTTTATTCCGGGGGACCCGACCAAACCGAGGGAGCCACTCCAAACACCGTGGCCGCCCCGTTCGGCCCTTACAGTTACGCCGTTGGGGTGCCTGAAGGTTCGCGGCTCCTCAATATCTCTGGCGAGGCAGGCGTTTTGCCCGGCGGCACAGCCGCCAAGAGACGCCTCGCACCGGAAGTTCTCGCGGGTTGAACGATCCCTCGCCAAACCAAGGCCTCATATCGGACCCCGAACGCCGGAATAACCAGGAGGACGCGCCATGAATATCGGCCACATGCATAACCCGCCAGAGTTCAAGCACGCCACTGACATGGAATGGGAAATGGGGCGATTTGGCAATGTCACCAAATTCCTGTTCCACCCGCGCCCCGAACGTCCGACGGAACCCAATGCGGGTTTTCTCAAATACGCGCCGGGCGCATCCTTTCCACCGCATCGGCATAGTTTCGCGCAGATCTGGTACATTATCGAAGGTGAATTCAGTTTCGGCGGAAAGCTCTACGGCCCCGGCACGATAGCCTATATGCCCGACCCGCATTTCGAGTATGAAATGCACACGGCCACCGGCGGGACGATCTTCTTTGTGCAGTACCCGGGCCCAACGACCGGCGCTGCTCCGATTTATGACGGCCGCATGAACCTGAAAGAAGCGCAGCCGATCACGGAGCAGGACCTGGAGCACTGATACGCAGGAGCGATCCGAGACCGCGGCTGCAAACGGCGAGGAATAGGAATGGCGTGGCAGATCGGGGTTGATGTCGGCGGCACCTTTACCGACCTGCTGGCGCTTGATCCCATAAACGGCGTATTTCGTGTCGCCAAGATTCCGTCGACTCCAGAAGATCAGTCGGTCGGCTTTATTGCCGGGCTGGCCGTGCTTGAAACCGAACTCGCGGCGGTGGCCGCGCTGGTTCACGGTACGACGGTGGCCACCAATGCCGTGCTTGAGCGCAAGGGCGCGCGCTGCGGGCTGATTACTACGGCTGGCTTTCGCGATGTACTGGAGCTAGGTCGCCGCACTCGCCCCAATCCCTACGGTATGACCGGTAGCTTCGAGGCGCTGATCCCGCGCGACCTGCGGACCGAGGTGCCCGAGCGCATCGATGCCGCCGGTCGCGTCGTGACGCCGCTCGATGAGACAGCGGTGCGGCGGGCGGTGCACCACTTGCACGAGCGCGGCGCCGAGGCATTGGTGATCCATTTTATTCATTCCTACGCCAACCCGGCGCACGAGCAACGCTGCGCCGCAATCGCACGGGAGATCTGGCCCAATCGGTTTGTGACCCTGGGTAGCGACATACTGCGCGAAGTACGTGAATTCGAACGCGGCAGCACGGCGGCGCTCAACGGCTACGTACAGCCGATCGTGTCGCGTTATCTCGGCCGCCTTTCGCAAAATCTGCGCGGCGCGGGGCTGAGCAACGAGCTCCTGGTAATGCAGGGGAATGGCGGCATGATGGCGGCCGGCACGGCCATCGAGCTCGCCGTGCACACCATCATGTCGGGGCCGGCCGCCGGTGCGATCGCCGCGGCTCGGATCGGTTCGCAGGCCGGTCATCCCAATCTCGTCGCCTGCGACATGGGCGGGACTAGTTTTGACGTGTCTCTGATCGTAGCCGGGGAACCTGCGCTGAGCGCGGAGAAGGATATCGCCTATGGTGTGCCGTTACGCGTGCCGCTGGTCGACATCCACACGATCGGGGCCGGCGGCGGCAGCATCGCCCGGATGACGCGGGCCGGTCTATTGCAGATCGGGCCGGAAAGCGCCGGGGCCCGCCCCGGGCCGATCGCCTATGGAAGAGGCGGCGCTGCCGTCACTGTCAGCGACGCCAACCTTCTGCTCGGGCGACTCAATCCCGATCGTCTGACCGGCGTTGCCGCCGCTGCGCCGATGAAAACGATCGCCGCCGCGATAGAAGATCAAATCGGCGCAACGCTGCGCCTGGAGCCGATTGCTGCCGCTGCGGCGATCCTGGCTGTGACCACCAACCAGCTGGCGCATGCGATCCGCCTGGTATCGGTCGAGAAGGGCCATGATCCGCGCGACTTCGCCCTGTTCGCCTTCGGTGGCGCCGGTCCGCTGCACGCCGTCGAGATTGCCCGCGAGCTGGGAATTCCGACTGTGCTGGTGCCGCGCTTCCCTGGCATCACCTCGGGTCTTGGCTGCGTGCTTGCCCCGGTGCGGCATGATTTCGTGCAGAGCATCGGCCAACCGCTCGGCAATGTGATGCCGGATTACATCGATAGCCGCTTCGCTGATCAGGTTGCGGCAGGGCGGCGGCTTCTAAATGAAGATGGGGTGCCGCTGGCCGAAATAGTGGTTCACCACGAAGTCGATCTCCTGTTCCGCGGGCAGAGCCACGTATTCCGGGTGCCGGTGACCGCGCCGGGGTTTAACCCCCGCACTGTACTGGCCGATTTCCTCGAGTGCTACAAGGCCCGGTTCGACATCGAGCTGCCGGAAATGACGGCGATGCTGGTGAATCTGCGCAGCACCGTGATCGGGCGGCGCGACCCCGTCGATCTGACGATTTTTGCCCCCGCCACAGACCGGCATGGCGCGCCGAGGCCGAGCGGCGCGCGGCAGGTGTACTTCGACGGCGGATGGTTCGAGACAGCGATCTTCGATCGGGCTTCTCTTGGGAAAGGGGCGGAGCTCGCCGGTCCTGCGATCGTCGAGCAATCCGACACGACGGTCGTCATCAACCCCGGCGCCACCGCGATGGTGGACAGTCTTGGTAATCTGGTGGTTTCGGTAGGTGTGATATGACGCTTGATCCGGTGACGTTGGCGGTGATCCAGAACGGCCTCCGGCAGGTGGCCAGCGAGATGGATCTCGTTCACGAGAAGACCTCGTTCTCGCCGGTCATCTCCGAAGGGTTTGACCGCTCGAACGGCATCTACGATCGCACAACCGGCGAAGTCATCGCGCAGGGCGAACTCGGCCTGCCGATCTTTGTCGGGGTGATGCAGTTCACCACCCAGGCGGTGATCGAGCGGCGCCGCGATCTCGATCCGGGTGACGTGATCCTGGTCAACGATCCCTATCTCGGCGGCACCCACCTGATGGACGTCAAGATGGTGCGGCCGTTCTATTACCGCGGCCACCTCTGGTGCTATTTGTCGAATACCGGCCATTGGCCGGATACCGGCGGCATGGTGCCGGGCGGTTTTTCCGCGACGGCGACGGAGATCGTGCAGGAGGGGTTGCGCCTGCCTCCGGTGAAGCTCGTCCGCCGCGGCGAGATTTGCCAGGACATCATCGACATCGTCCTGAACAACATTCGGGTCGCCGACGAGCGGATCGGCGACATCCGCGCACAGCTCGGCGCGCTGAGCGTCGGCGAGAAACGGCTGACCCAATTGCTCGACCGCTACGGCGTCGAAACCGTGGATGCCGCAATCGCCGAGCTCAAGGCCGGATCCGAGCGGCTGATGCGCGCCCATATCGGCAGCATCCCGGACGGGACCTACTCGGCGACCGCGATCGTCGACAGCGACGGGATCATTGACCAGCCGCTCGAAGTGGTGCTGGACATGACGGTTGCCGGCTCCGACATCCATTTCGATCTGTCGCGGTCAAGCCCGCCGTGCCGCGGGCCGATGAATTCGGTCTGGGCGACGACGCAATCCGCGGTCTACGTCGCGATGAAGCACATCTTCCCTGATGTGCCGATTAATGCCGGCTGCTTCGCACCGATCCATATTGCCCCGCCGGAAGGCACCTTTCTCTATGCCCGCTATCCGCGCCCGGTCGCCGGCTGTGCCGCGGAAGTGGCACAGCGCATCATGGAGGCGGTATTCGGAGCGATGGGGAAGGCAATCCCGGAGCGCCTCTTCGCGGCGCCGGCCGGGACCAGCGGCAATTTCGGCCTTGGCGGCTACGATCCCGAAGAAGACCGGCATTACATCATGTACCTGTTCAGCGGCGGCGGGTACGGAGGGTGGTGGCAGACGGACGGGCTGACCAACGGCTGCTCGAGCGTCGGCATCTCAAAGACCCAGCCCGTCGAGATCCTCGAACAGCACTACCCGATCCTGTTCGATCGGTTCGCCTTGCGTGAGGGTTCGGGCGGTGCCGGGCGGCATCGCGGCGGGTTTGGGATCGACTACCAAATCCGGCTGCTGCGCGGTGAGGCGAAAGCCTCGTTTCTGATGGATCACGGTCGCGTTGGACCCCCGGGTCTGCTCGGCGGCAGCCCTGGCGCGGTCAATGAGATTCTTGTCAGCCAGGGCGGCGCAATCGCTTCTTCGCCGCATCTCTCGAAGGGCGAAGGCTACGTGCTAGCTTCAGGAGATTGGATTGCGGTCAAGACACCGGGTGGCGGCGGGTATGGGCGCGCTGCGGAGCGGGACCCGGCGATGGTGGAGCGCGACATTGCGCACGGCTATTACACCGTTGAGGAGGCCGTCAGGGTGTTTACCCGCGCTGCCGCGGCAGAATAGCATATAGCAGGCGGACCGGCAGCGGGGTGCAAGCTTGTTTGGTTCTTCCCGCCTGATCCGGACGATGGAAATAAGCACGCCAGCGGCAGCAACCCTGGAAAAGCCGCCGGTGCTCGGCCTCGTCAGCGGCATAATTGCGCGATCGTCCCCGCAATTGCACGGAGTCGCTCGCCTGCCATGCCCGACCCCCATCTCGTTGTCGTCGACCCCGGTCATTTCCACGCCACGCTCGCGCAGCAGGAGATGTATCCGGGGTTGTCGCCGCTCGTGCGCGTGTACGCACCGCTAGTCAACGGGCCAAGCCGGAGCAACCGGAGATAGGGTCGCTGCTCGTGCGCGTGTACGCACCGCCAGGCCCTGACCTGATCGATTACCTGGGCCGGATCGCTCGGTACAACCAGCGGCCGCAAGGGGCCACCGATTGGCGGCTCGACGTGCATGCCGGTCCCGATTTTCTTGACCGCATACCGGACGGAACACCAGGTGGCATTGCCGTCTTCTCGGGTCGCAACCGCAGTAAGATCGAGCGCATCATCGCCGCTCTCCAAGCTGGCCTGCACGTGCTGGCCGACAAGCCCGTGATCACCGAGGCCGCGGATCTTACGCGGCTCGACACGGCTCTTTCTTTGGCGCGGGAACGGGGCTTGGTGCTCGCCGATATGATGACCGGGCGGCATAACACCCTCGTCCGGCTGCTCCAGGCTCGCCGCAGCAGGTCAGCTTTTCGCAGGCGGAATACGCGAGCAAGAAGAAGCAGACGCGGCGGGACAAGTTTCTGGCCCAGATGGAGCAGGTTGTGCCATGGCCTCGGCTGGTGGCGCGTCTTGCCCCCGCTTTATCCAAAGGGTGAACGCGGTCGGCCACCGGTTCCCTTGGAGCGGATGCTACGGGTTCACTTTTTGCAGCAGTGGTACGCGCTGGCCGACCAGGCGAGGGAAGAAGCCCTGTACGACAGCCGGGCGATGCGGGGTTTTGCTGGGATTGATCTGGCGGCGGATGCGGTGCCGGATGAGACGACGATCCTCAATTTCCGACATTGGCTGGAGCGGCACGATCTGAGCCGGTCGCTGTTTGACGAGGTCAGCGCGATGCTGGAGGAGCGCAGTTTGATGATGCGGCACGGGACGATTAGGGAAATGCTGAAATAAGCCCTGTTTCTGGTTCTGGATTGGGTAGCATCTGCCTGGTGCCAGGAGTGGGGGCAGAACGATGCAGCGCCAGGGGAGCTTTGCCGAGGCGGAGTACGGGGCCAAGAAGAAGCAGACGCGGCGCGATAAGTTTCTGGCCGATATGGAGCAGGTCGTGCCGTGGGCGCGGCTGGAGGAGCGGCTGCGGCCGCTCTATCCGACAGGTGAGCGCGGCCGGCCGCCGATCCCGCTGGGACGCATGCTGCGGGTCGGTAGTGCATCAGTTTGATTGTAACAGATCATCCGACTAGCCGATCGGCTAGCCGGGGGCGCGCTACGCTCGGCTTGCTCGTCAATCAGCCGCACCACGTCCTCCATCGACCATAGCCGCGTCTCGA
>JBFWVT010000126.1:0-8542 GCA_050246595.1 Alphaproteobacteria bacterium | reverse complement strand
GATCCGCGCACCACCGATGCTACCTGGCGCCAGATCGGCTCCTTGCTCGATCATTTCTCCGCACAGGAATGCGCAAACTACCTCGCCAATGCCGGCTACGCTTCAACCTGAAACGATCACGCTCTAGCGCCGGAAAAGCAGGACGACCGCCGCAGCGCCGAGGAATGTCCCGAGCGTGTTCGCATAAACATCGGTCGCCGAGGTGTATCGCGCCGCATCGAAATACTGCGTCAGCTCGACCGCGATCGACAGCAGCCCCCCGCCGATCGTCACCATGGCCACCCGGTGCCAGGGACGCCGCAACCGTTGTAAGGACAAGGCAGCGAAAGCGCCAAGAGGGACGTAAAGCGCGATGTTCAGGATGAAGTCGATCGCGGAGGGAGGCTTTGCCCAGCTGCCGACCAGGGCGGCGACGGCATCGATGCCGCCGTGCCGGACCGCGAAGCGGAACGGATACAGGCACACGATCAGAATCGTGATGACGACCGCCGCCGCAAGGAGGGCAAACCACGTCTCCCGGCTCCGCACCCGCATGCCCGTCCCCGGCAGGTCACTATGTCGGGTATGAACAGCCGGAAACCATCGACGATCTCGGCTTTCCCGAGGCGCGGCACCATGCCTCGGGCCGCCGCGAGCGGATTATGCGCTGTAATTGCGTATCCAACCGGCGGGTAACTGACGGGTCGTCGACCGCGATCGATGCGGCGGCAGCCCGGCCTTGCCGGCAAAACGGCAGTTCGGCTTTGCCGCAGGCGCGTGTCCGAGAGGGATTACCGCGGGGCGCCACTCTGCTACGCTGGCACTACATTCGCCAAGAGGAGACCTGCCATGAATGACGTGATGAGCTTGAGCCAGAAGGCGGACGCTCTCGAAAAACAGATGAGCGACGAACTCGACCATATCGTCATCAAGGCCCGGCTGTATCAGCTTGCCGACGGCGATACCGGACCGGGTCCGAACGCGGCGGCGCTGATGGCGAAAAACCCGAACGCGCGCGTTCTGATGGGCGACGACCCGCGCCTGCCGCCAATGCCTGAAAAGCCGACCCTGACCGATTTCTTCCGGTATCGTTTCGGGCCGTGCATGCACCTGTTGCAGAGCGCGCGGCACGCGGTCAATGCCGGTCTCGGCGAGAAGATGGTGCTGGCCTGTCTGCTGCACGACATCTCGACAATCGGTTTTATCCGCGGCGATCACGGCTATTGGGGCGCGCAGCTCGTCGAACCCTATGTCGACGAGGAGGTGACCTGGGCGATCCGCGCGCATCAGGTGCTGCGCTTTTATCCCGACGAGTCGGTCGGGTACGAGTACCCGCAATCCTACATCAAATCGTTCGGCGCCGATTACCGCCCCGACCCGTATGTCGAAGAAGACTACAAGCGGATGCGGGACCACAAATGGTATATGTCGGGCCGGATGATCACAGTGCACGACATCTATTCATTCGATCCGAACGTGCATGTCGAGCTTGAGGAATTCACCGACATCATCGGTCGCAACTTCAGGCAGCCGGAGGAGGGTCTCGGTTTCGACAACAGCCCGGTCGCGCATATGTGGCGCGCGATGATCCGTCCGGCGAAGTATCTGTAGCGCGTCTTACAGGCGGAACAAAGCAGAACGGGCGGCCCTTGTGCCGCCCATTCCCGCTGCGCAGCCTGCGACATGCCGAGGCCGCCGCGCCCGGCCCGGATCAGCAGGCGTAGTAGCCGCCGTATTGCGGGTACCAGCAGGTCCGCGGATATGAATAAACCGGCGGTGGCGGCGCGTAATAGGCCGGCGCCGGAGCGTAGTATCCGTAGGGATAGCCGTAATAGGGTCGGGCAAACGCGCCGGAGCCGAGCGCAGTCCCGAGCGCGAACGAGCCCAGTCCGAGCCCGATTGCCGCGCCGGTGCCGATCCGCGCCTCGGCCGGTTGCGGGACGGTTATCGCCGACGCGCCGACGATCGCCGCAGCGACGGCCAGCCCGCGCCCGCTCTGCTTGAGGAGATCCGTGACGGACATGCCGTTCCTCCGATCCTGAATCAGAAATACCTGCGAATTGCTCGCGTCTCTTTGGAGGAAACGGAAACCCGTCCCGGTAATTCCGCTGTTAACCGCGTTGCCGCGCCGTCCTCAGCCGAGCCAACTTGCCGCCGCCGCGTACCCGACGCGCTCGGCCGGGGGCAGGGCGCGGGTCGCGGTCTCGTGTGCGATCATCCCGGCGACGACATCGCGCCGTCCGGCCTTTATCGCGGCATCGATCAGCATCTGCATAAACAGGTCGCGCTGTGCGTTGCTGCCGCCGAGCAGGCGAACCCGCTCGCGGCGCGGCGCCAGCAATTCCACCACGCGCCCGTAATCGCCGCGCCGGTGCGCCCGCGCCGCCTCGCACACCGGCAGCACGATTTCGGCGATTTCGCCAGCATACCAGCGGGCGGGATCGGCGGCCAGCCTACGCAACCCGGCCAGGAAACGGTCCGCCTCGGCGTGTCGCCCGGTAGCTTCGAGCGCCATCATCAGATGCGGCACGAGCAGCGGATGCCCGGCCTCGCCGATGCGCGCCTCGGCCTTGTCGGCCAGCTCCTCCCAGCGATGGCCGACATCAACCCCCATCCGCTCCAATCGCCACAGCAGCGCCGGCGCGTTCTGCAGATCGACGTAATGGTCGGGGGTCGCCTTTGTCATCGGCTCGTCGAGATTGCGGATATTGCGGTCGTAGCTGTCGAGCACCGCGTCGCGTTCGCCGAGTTCGAGCTGCATCAGGGCGCGGTGCCACCACAAATGATGGATCAGCTGGTTGCCGCGCGACCAATGCACGGCCTCATTCGTCAGCCACGCGCTGCCCTCGCGCGGCCGGCACTCCATCTCCAGGATGTGCGCCTTGACATGCGTCGCGAAATAATTCGTGTGGTCCTGTTCGAGCGCGAGATCGACGGCCCGCTCGGCGCCCTGCGTGTCGCCCGCCTCCTCGTGCGCAAAGGCCCAGATCGTCCGGAAACAGTCGTAACCGGGCAGTTCCGGCGACCAGTGCGGCGCGAGGCGGTCGGCCTGTTCGAGAATTTTCGCGGTCTGGCCGTGGCGGAACCAGGTCGTGTCGCAGATCCGCGCGGCCAGCAGATCGGTCGGCGTATCATCGAGGATCTGCCGCCAGATCGCAAAGGTGCGGTCGAGCGCGCCTTGCGACCAGGAGGTGAAGGCGGCCAGATGGCGCCGCTCGCGCTCGCTGTCCGGCGCCGGAGCGGCTTCCGCCGCCGCCAATGTCGCGGCGATCTCGCGCGCAAAGGCCGGGTTCGAAGCGCTGAGCAGCAGATAGCCCTTGAAGCAATGGCCGAGGACAAAACCGGGATCGGCGGCCAGCATACGGCCGACCAGCGCCGGGGCGTCGGCATGAAATTTCAGGTAGTGCTCGACGGCCCGGTCGAACAGCGCGGCGGCCTCGGGATTGTCGGTCGAGAGCGGCAGACCGCGTTCGTCACGGATCATCACTGATACTCCGGATGCGAGACTTCCGGCATTGTACACAAGCGGCGAGGCGTCGTCAGGGTTTCGCCGGCAAAGGGGTACTCTCCTCGGCACGCAGACGGCGCCGCCACGCCTGCGTGGTCGTGACAAAACTCGTCACGCCGACCCCGAGAACAGTGAAAACAACCAGCAGGAACGAGGGTCCGACCGACTGTAGCAGCGGGACCGGTATCTCGAATTCGGCCGCCTCGTGAAACGACAGCGCGAACAGACCGAACACGGTGAAGACAACCCCGCCCCACAGCAGCGTGCGCGCCGCCGTGGTCAGCGCGATGCTGCGGATCGCCTCGGGCGGCAGCCCGCGCCGTGCCGCCCACAACCCGAACGCCGCGCCGACCGTCGCCTGAACGCACAGCGTCCCGAACCCGTAGGCGAAACCGGGCAGCCATCCCAAAGATGCGGACGGCATCGCCGGGGACAGGGTTGTGTAGACGATCACCGCAAACGCATCGATCCCCCACCCCGCCACAAACCCGTGCACGGCCGGCATCCAGGGCTTCAGATCGCGCCGCGGTGCGGCGGTCGCTCCGCTCTCGGCGCGGTTCGTGCCGGGAAGATGCAGATGCGGCAGACCGCCGCGCCCGATGACGTAAAGACCGGCCGCGATCATCAGCGGTCCGACGACAAGATCAACGATATGATGCAGCGCTTCGCCGCTGAACCAGTGCGCCAGGCCGAAATAGGCCAGTTGGCTGGCGAAGGATTGCTGCGCCGTAAAGGCGAGCGAGAAGATCAGCCCGGCGCGCAGCCCGCGCCAGGTCGAGTAGCCGGCAATCGCATAGCTGAAGACAATCGGCCAAGTATGCTGGTCCGGGGTAATGCCGTGCATGAGACCGAGCAGCAACGCCTTCAGCAGCGCGGCGCCGACCGCGCCGCCGCCCGGATCGAGCAGCTCGGTCATGTTGGATGAGAGCCGCCGGGCGCCGCGCCTTCGCGGCACTCCCGGCACAGCCCGTTCAGGATCAGATGGTGATCGAGAACCGCGATCCCGGTTTCGCGTTCGAGCGCCGCGAACTCGTCGGACCCGACCGGACACGGCACCGGCACCAGCCGACGGCACTGCGTGCAGTACAGATGGTCGTGATGCGCGCTGCTCAACTCGAACCGGGCGCGTCCGTCATCCAGCAGCAGCTTGCGGACGATACCGTCGACGGCCAGTTTCTCGGCGGCGCGGAACACCGACGAGAAATCGGTCGGGTGCCCGCGCTCGACGAGGGCCGAATGCAGCTCTTCGAGCGTCCAGGCATGACGCTCGCCGCCGCTCATCAGACCGACCATCGCGGCGGAGACGCGGGGTTTGCGGGACATGCGGAACTCTAGAGGCCGACTCCGAGAAAACGCAAGTCACTTTCGAAAACCGGCTGCTTTGACGGATCTGCGGAGTTGCCGGCGGGCGCTTTCTCGCGGTCTGTTCCGCCTACCCGGCGACGATCAACAGCGCCGCATATCCGCCCGCGCCGAGCACAAACGGCAGAAAGCGGCTCTGCCGTTCTTCCGGCAGCTCCTCCTTCAGTACGTTCAACACGACCCCGCCCGCGAGAAACGCGAACAGGAACCCGGTTGCCGGTGCGGGCAGCGTGGTCAGCGCGCCGACCGCCCAGCCGAGCGGCGTCGCGCCGGCCAGAAGCCAGCGGCCGCGCTTGTCGTAGCGCTCGCGATGGTCCTGCCGCAGACCGAAATCGTTGGTCAGGAAATGCAGCCCCATGGCGACAACGTAGAAAAACAGGGACCACAGCCCCGTTTCTTCGCGGTGCAGCAGCAGATACCCGATCAGGGCGGCGTAAAGCGCGAACGAGCCGATATGCAGCCAGAACACGCCGTCGGTGGGGATTTCGCCATGCGCCGGCTCGCGCCGATGCGTCCGCGCTTCCTTGACGAACCGCTCCAACCCGTAGAACACCGCGAGGCCGACCAGGGTCAGCAGGTAGACCCATGTCTCGGCGGCCTTGTCGCCGAGGTCGAGGCTCTCGGCGAAGATTCTCTGATGTGCGCTCAGTTCCGGCAGGATGTGCAGAAAGACGTAGGCGACCGCGATACCGCCGGCGAATGACAGGTATCGGCTGCGCGGCACGACATCGAGAAAGCGCAGCCGCGCGGCGAAGATGTGAATGGCGGCGAGCGCAGCGGCGAAGATGGCCGTGAGCAGCAGCATGCGCTTCTAACCCGCTTTCGCCAGAGCGGTTCCGGCAGGTCCGAGCGGTTCAGCATCGGCGCGGCGGGCGAAGCGCGCCGTGCCTGGGCGATGTTGCCCCCAGGGAGGGAACCGATCGTCCCCGCCAGGGTCTTGTGTTGCGGTCTCCGCTCCCTATTTTAGAAACATTCTAAATACGGGGAAGTGAGATGGAAGGCCGTACCGTTCCTGATGTCGTTTTTAAAACCCGGCTGCGCGACGAGAGCATGCCGGGTCCGAACCCGTATCGCTGGCAGGACGTCCACACCGACGAGCTGTTCAAGGACAGGCGGGTCATCGTGTTCTCGCTGCCCGGCGCCTTTACGCCGACCTGCTCGAACCGGCAGTGTCCGGCCTACGACCTGATCTACGACGATTTGCGCGAGCACGGGATCGACGAGGTCTACTGCGTCAGCGTCAACGACGCGTTTGTGATGTATCAGTGGGCGAAAAGCCTTGGGATCAGGAACATCAAGCTGATCCCGGACGGCAACGGGCAGTTCACCCGCCGCATGGGCATGCTCGTCAACAAGGAGCATCTCGGGTTCGGCTATCGCAGCTGGCGCTATGCGATGGTCGTCAATGACGGCGTCGTCGAGAAGTGGTTCGAGGAGCCCGGCATCAACGATACCGGCGCCGATGACGACCCGTATGGCGAGACCGATCCCGAGCGGGTGCTCGCATATCTGGCCGAGGCGGCCGGCGGGCGGAGGTTGCGTCGCGCGTCCTGAAGGGTGCGTCAATTTGTGCTTAAGATGAAATTGGTCGGAACCCCGTACCGTTCTGTATGAGAGCGCCAGCCGCGCTGAGCGCGAACGGCGCAAACTGCGGAAGAAAAGCGGCGGCAACGCCGCAGAGGTGTACGTTCCGATGCGTGATTTCATCGCTGACTGGAAAAAATGGAGCCGCGCCGAGCGCGTGCTCGCGGTTGTGGCTGCATCGTTGATGGCCGGCCTGCCAATCGGGCTGGCGTTGGCAAACGCGGGCGGCGCTTAACGGCGCTCGGCCGCGGTTGTCGGTATTCTGCGCAAATCCCTGCAACCCGTGCCCGCTATTCGGGCACGGTGCCGCGGCAGGCCCAGGCCACAGCGGCAAACGAGCGCGGCCCGTCGGGCTTGCCGGCGAGGTAGGCGTACCGCACGTGGTCCTGCAATGCCGTGCGTGCCGGTTCGGTAAGGCTGGCGAGAAGCTGGCCGGGCGGCCCTTCGCCGGTCGTAAACGGCGACCAGTAATCGTCGAACGACGAGAATTCCATGCGGATTAAAAGACTGGTCTGCTCGACATCGGTCAGACCGGTGGCGCGCCACATCACCGCCATGTCATCCGGCGCGCTGAGCGGCCGGAAATAGGGTCGCTTGACCGACCGGTCGAGGACGGCGGCGATGTCGAACAGCATCCGGATATGCGGCAGACCGCCGACATCATCCCACACCGCGGCCGTCACAGTTCCTCCGGGGTGCACGACGCGGCGCATTTCCGCGACGGCCCGCGCCGGTTCCGGAACAAATTGTAGCACCAGCAGCGAAAAGGCGCGGTCGAACGAGTGGTCCTCGAACGGCAGCGCGCAGGCATCGGCCTGCTCGAACCGGATGCGGCGATCGGTGTTGCGGGAACGCGCGTATTCGACATACGCCTCGCTGATGTCGATACCGGTTGCCGCGGCGATATCGGCGAGAAGCGGCAGCGAAAACGTCAGACTGCCGGTGCCGCAGCCGACATCGAGCACGCTGTCGCGATCCGACAGCCCGCCGAAGCCGATCAGAAGCGGCGCGAGACGGCGGCTCCAGCGGCCCATCACGCGCTCATAGGCCTCGGCGTTCCGGAACATCGGAAGGCCTCTGGTGTCAGGCTTTGTATCCGCCGCCATTTGTCGCCCCACCGCGTCGCCCCGCTGCGCTGGGGAGCGATCATGCGGCAAAGCCGGTGAGGCGAAAACCCCTTGCCGGGGCGGCCCCATTGCTCCTAAAGCGAGAAGCGGACGCCGCCGCGCATCCGCTCGCACTTTCCCACTTTCCAACCCTGCCCCGGGGAGACAAACGATGCCGGACCTGCCCGATCGCCACAGCCTCGAAGCGCTGCGCGCCTATGACACGCCGACTATCTGCAACGCGCTTGAGATCGTCGCCCCGGCGCGCCGCGCCCACGGCTTCAACCGCCGCTCTCTGATCGCGCCCTTTCCCGAGCTGAAGCCGGTTGTCGGTTTTGCGCGCACCGCGCTGATCCGCTCGCGCGAGCCGCATCCGCGCGACCGCGAGAGCGCCACCCAACTGCGCCTCGGATACTACGAGTATATTGCCGGCGAGCCGTTGCCGAGCATTTCGGTGATCCAGGACATCGACGCGCCCGATACCGGGTTCGGCGCGTTCTGGGGCGAGGTGCAGACGCATGTCCATGCCGGGCTCGGCTGCGTCGGGGTCATCACCGACGGCTCGGTACGCGATCTCGACGCGATGTCACCCGGATTTTTCGTGCTTGCCGGGTCGGTCATGCCGAGCCATGCGCATGTCCATCTCGTCGAGTTCGGCGGCACGGTCAGCGTCGCCGGGATGGTCGTGTCGGGGGACGATTTGATCCATGCCGACCGGCACGGTGCGGTCGTGATCCCGCACGATGCGGTTGCGAAGATTCCGGCCGCGGTCGATCTGCTCGCCCGCCGCGAGCGGGTCATCATCGAGGCGTCAAAACAGCCCGGTTTTTCGGCCGAGCGGCTGCGCCAGGCCTTCAAGGAGCAGGAAGACATTCATTAGAGCCTGATCGTTTTAGGTTGAAGCGAGGCTGAAGATTTCCAAGCGCGGGGGTTTGGGCGCAAGATGCCGGCTGGGGGGTGGAGGCCATCGCGCATGCCGAGACCCTATTCACAGGATTTGCGG
>JBFWVT010000125.1:0-8746 GCA_050246595.1 Alphaproteobacteria bacterium | reverse complement strand
CTTCGGCCGCTCCGGCGGCAGCAGCGGTTCGATCAGGTTCCACAACTCATCGGACAGGAGAGGCTTGGCCATGCCGCCCACAACAGCCCGCTCGCACCCTCGTTCCCGGTTTTGTTAGGCATTCTTAACCGCAATCGGCTGTTCGTCAGGCAGAGGGAGTTTCATCATGCCGCTATTGTGCGACAAGTCGAAATTGGCTAAAATCCTCGATTGGTGGCGCTTGCTACATAATATCGGAATTTCGCCGCAATCGGGCCGTGCCCCTCTCACCCGCCGGCCCGGTATTGCACCGCCGGATGCGGCGGCGCGAGATGCGGACCGGCGCCGAACAGTTTTTCCCGATAGGTGCCCGCCCGGTAGTCGGGCTTGTAGACCCCGCGCCGCGTCAGTTCCGGGACGACGAGGTCGACAAAATCCTCAAAGCTCTCCGGGGTCACCGCATAGGCCAGGTTGAACCCGTCCACATCGGTCGCCCGGACCCAGTCGATCAGCGTATCGGCGATCCGCTCCGGCGCGCCGACAAACAGCGGTCCGCGGCCGCCGATCGCGACATGCTCGGCCAGTTCGCGCACCGTCCACACCCGGTCCGGGTCGTCCCTGGTGAACGAGGCCAGCGCCGAGCGCATCGCCTCGGTCTCGATATAGCGCAGCTCCTCGTCGGGCCGGAACTTTGCGAAATCGACCCCGGTCCAACCCGAGAACAGCGCCAGCGCCGCCTCGGGATCGGCATAGCGGCGATACTCCGCGTGCTTGTCCCGCGCCTCTTTCTCGCTGCGCCCGGTGATGACCGTGCACAGCGTAAAGATCAGCAGATCGCCGGGGCGGCGGCCTTGCGCGGCGGCGTCGCGCCGCAGATCGGCGACCTGCGGCGCGACGACCCTGGAAGAGGGGCCGTTGATGAACACGCACTCGGCATGGCGCGCGGCGAAATCGCGTCCCCGGCTCGACGCGCCGGCCTGGTACAGCACCGGGGTGCGCTGCGGCGACGGCTCGCACAGATGGATCGCGTCGAGCCGGTAGAATTGCCCCTCGTGCCGCACCCGATGGATTTTGGCCGGGTCGGCAAAGACGCGGCGCCCACGGTCGCGCAACACCGCGCCGTTCTCCCAGCTTCCCTCCCACAGCTTATACATGACCTGCATGTATTCCTCGGCGAGGTCGTAGCGCTGGTCGTGGCGCGGCTGGACCGCCAGCCCCATGCCGGTCGCCGCGCTGTCGAGATAACCGGTGACGATGTTCCAGCCGGCGCGGCCTCCGGTCAGGTGATCCAAGGTCGACAGCCGACGGGCCAGGGTGTAAGGCGGCTCGTAGGACAGCGTGCAGGTGATGCCGAAACCGAGATGCTCGGTCACCGCCGCCATCGCCGGCACCAGCAGCATCGGATCGCCGACCGGCACTTGCACCGCATGGCGTAGCGCCGCGTCGGGCGCGCCGCCGTAAACGTCGTAGATTCCGAGCACGTCGGCCAGAAAAATCCCGTCGAACCGGCCGCGCTCCAGGGTGCGCGCCAGCCCGGTCCAGTAGTCGAGATCGGTATAGCGGGCCGAGCGGTCGCGTGGATGGGCCCACAGCCCCGGCGACTGGTGCCCGACGGTGTTCATCTCAAAGGCGTTGAGGCGGATCTCTTTCATCGCGGGCGCAGGCTGGCATTGCGGACGAAGCGGCGCAACCCCGGGCGGCCGGTCGCCAGAACATCGTCACTGCCGCTCAGGGGCCGGTATTCGTGATGATTGCGCCGCCGCCGCCGGGGCTGTTCATCAGAAAGTTGCCGCTGATGTTGAAGCCCTGGTAACGCAGTATGTCGCGCAATACCGCATCGACCAGGCGGCCGGTTTTCGCCAGAGCGGTCGGCGGGACATAGACGACGCTGTTCGGCGGCACCACCATATCCTGTTCGAGCCGAAGATCGTCCAGGACCGCCCGGAGGTTGACCAGCCGCACATGCGGCACGCCCTCATTGCCGAGATAAAAGACCCGCACATTTTCCAGAGAACCGGTGGGCAGTACGCCGCCGGCTTGCGCCACGGTCATCAGCACCGTGAGCGGCCGGTCGGACTCGATCTTGCCCGGCTTCCCGACCTCGCCGAAAACCAGCGTCGTCCCGACATGCAGCGTGCGCGGCACGACACTTGCCGCGACGTCCAGCCGCTTGGCGGCGAAGGCGGCGTCGATGGCGCGCTGCACCTCGCGCAATGTGCGCCCGCGCGCCGGTATCGACCCGATCACCGGCACGTGAATCGTGCCGTCCGGCAAGACCTTGACGATGACGCTGCGCGTCTTGCCCATCGGGCCGACAGCCAGCAGGAAATCTTCGAGCGGCGAATGGCTTTCGGTGACATTGATCGTGATCTGCGGTTTTTCGAGCAGACCGGCATAGCGGCGTTCGAGATCGCGGGCCAGCCCGTCGGCGGATTTCCCGGCCGCCATGACCGGGCCGATCAGCGGGACCGAGATGCGCCCGTCCGGACGCACCTCCACCACTCTGTTGTTGTCGGTTTCGTTCAGGAACTCGATGCGCAATTTGTCCGCGACCGAGACGACATACGGACGCGCCGTGGGCCGCCGCTCGACATGAAAGAAAACCTCGATTTCATCCCCGATCCGCAGTTCGTATACGTCATAGCCGCGGATCAGCGTCTGTGCGATCCGGTCGCGTGCCCGTATCCGCTCGGCCTCGCTGAGCTGGTCGAGATACACGATCGATCCGTCGGCCGTGCGCTCGTATGAACGCGACGGCGCGCAGGCGCCGACAGCAACCCCGAGCAGCGCCATGACAGTCGCGTTGAACAGAAGAGTGCAAAGCGGAGCGAAGCCGGCACGACCGGAACTGCGATGCTCCTGGCGCGGGAAGGATGCCTGAAATCGATCCGGGATACGGCAGCGTTTCGACGAAGCCCGCACCGTTTCGGAAGCATCCGGTGCGTTTGCGCGGTGGCGAAAGATGACAGTCCCCCCGATAGTCAAGTCGCTCGCAGCCCTTGCGTCACTCGCACCGCCTCGATTGCGTGACCGTCCCCTCTCTGATGCACGATTGCGAACCGGCGGGCGCGAACCGGGCGGCTGCCCGCCCGCAACGGCGATCCGTCCGGCCACGCCGATAAAGCCCGTGACCGGTTTACAAACTTGTCTGGATTCCCCTTGGCGATTGACGCAGAACTCGCCTGCCCCGTCAAGTCGTCCGGCCGCCGCGGCGGGGCGGTCGCCGCCCCATGGACTTTAACGCCGGGCCGTGGCTATGTGGGGACATGCGGTATCGCATCGAGATGTCGTCGAGCCGGAAGGGATATGCCCGGATCAACCTTCCGGGGCGAATCCTCGCGCTCAAAGCGAACCGGCATGCCGGCCCGGTATGGCTGGTCGGGATTTCCGAGCTGGCCGATGACGCCGAGAGGTCGGTGGCCGAGGGGTCGGTGGCGGTGCATGCCGGCAGCGCCGGCGAAGCCGTCTGGCGCGTCGCGCGCGCCGCCGTGCGCGCCGTGGCGGAGATCACCGACAGCCCGGTCGAGGGTTCGATCGAACGCAGTTCCGAGGGTTAGCCGAAACCACTTGCAAGAAGAGAGAGGGGAGACATGCAGAGCGCGGCCGGCACCGGCGAAACACTGATCTGGAATTTTCGGCAGCTTGCGCACCATTCGCTCGACGGGTTCGGTGGCATGGGCGAGGGCATGTCGATGCAGTTGACCAGGGACGGGCGGCGCATTCTCTGGATGGCGCATGAAAGCGCGCCGATGAACTATACCGCGGTCGATGTCAGCGACCCGCGGACGCTGAAGATCGTCGCGCGCGCCGAGCTGCCGCACAACCGCATGCGCTCCAATTCGCTGGAGACGGTGGGCGATGTCCTGGCGATCGCCTATCAGACCCAGCAGACCGGCGACCCCCAGGCGGGTTTCGAGCTGCTCGACATCTCGACCCCGGAAAACCCGAAGCGGATCGCGTTTTTCGACCGCGCCGGCCCGACCTCGCGCGGCGTCCACCAGCTGTGGTTCGCCGATGGCGAGTACATCCACATGAGTTCCGGGGCCGCCGACTCGCGCCCGACCAACCCGAAAGACGACCAGTTCTATCAATGCATCGACGTGCGCAACCCGTCGCAGCCGGTCGAAATCGGACGCTGGTGGCTGCCGGGCACGCAGGAAGGCGACAACGTCGCGCCGCCGCCGCGCCATCCCGACGGGTTCGACAGCGGCTACCGGCCGCACAACACGAACGTCTACCCGCAGCGCCCGGATCGGGTGTACATGGGCTATATCGACGGCGGCATGATCGTCCTCGACATCGCCGACAAAGCGCACCCGAAGATGGTGTCGCGCTGGGACTACCATCCGCCGAACCCCGGCTTCACGCATACCGTCGTGCCGTTCTTCGAACGCAACCTGCTGGTGGTCAGCGATGAGGCGACCCGCAACGACGGCGCCGACTGGCCGAAGCTGGTATGGATCGTCGACAACCGGACCGAAGAAAACCCGGTGCCGATCGCGACCTGCCCATTGCCGCCGGTCGAGGTGTTCTCGCGCCGCGGCGGCCGCTACGGCGCGCACAATCTCTGGGAGAACCTGCCAAAAGAAGGGTGCTGGAAGTCCGAGACGATTGTGCTGGGCACCTTCTTCAACGGCGGCCTCAGGGCCTTCGACCTGTCCAACCCGTACCAGCCGAAGGAAGTGGCGTATTTCGCGCCGCAGATCCTGAACGCGCCGACCGGCGCCTGCCAGATCAACGACGTGTTTGTCGATGATCGCGGCATCGTGTTCTGCATGGACCGCCATATCGGCGGGCTGTACGTGCTCGAAATGGATTTCTGATCGCGCCGCCGCGCTCCGCCCGGAATGCCGGGCGGGGTCTCCGGAAAGAGGCGCGGCCGGGTTACAGCAGATGGCCGCTGCGGGTCGCCTTGGTGCGCAGATAGCGCTCATTGTGGCCGTTTGCCGGAAAGACGTGCGGCACGCGCTCGACAACGCGGATGCTGTAGCGTTCGAGCGCGGCGACCTTGTCCGGGTTGTTGGTCAACAGCCGCACGGTCGAGAAGCCGAGCTGCCGCAGCATTTCGGCGGCCGGCAGGTAGACCCGCTCATCGGCGTCGAAGCCGAGCTGCTCGTTGGCGTCGACCGTATCGAACCCGGCATCCTGAAGCTGGTAGGCGCGCAGCTTGTTGACGAGACCGATGCCGCGGCCCTCCTGCGCCAGATACAGCAGCACGCCGCCGCCCGCCTCGGCGATCGCGGCGATCGCGCCGCGCAGCTGGTCGCCGCAGTCGCAGCGCAGACTGGCCAGCAGGTCGCCGGTAAAGCATTCGGAATGCAGCCGGGCCAGGACCGGCGCGCCGGGATCGGGGGTGCCGATCAGGATCGCCAAGTGCTCGCTGCCGCCGTCACGGGGGCGGAAGGCGATCAGCCTCGCATCCTCGGCATCGGCCAGCGGAACGCGTGCGTCGGCGACCCGCGTCAGACCCTCCATCGCGGCGCCGCGGCGCAGCACGATTTCGCTGGCGACGACAGCGAAATCGGCGCGGCGCCGGGCGAAGGCGGCCTCTGCCGGAGCCAGCGGCAGCACCAGCACGGCCGGCAGCAGGGCGGCCAGCTTGGCGAGCGCGACCGCAGCCAGTTCGCCGCCCTCGGCGATTTCCGGTTCGGGACCGAGACCCGGCGGTTCGGCGCCGAGCGAGGCCGCCGGATCGGCCAGGTTGCGAATGACCGCCGCCGGCAGCAGCGGCGCCAGGGCGATCGATACCGCGCCGGAGAGCGCGTCGCGCCCGGCCAGTCCCAGCGCTACCGCGCGACGCCGGGTCAGGACGACGCGCAGCTTCCGGTCGGCGACAGCACACAGCCGCGCCAAATTGCCGTCATCGACAAACTCGGCGGCGAGCGCCAGCACCGGTCGCTCGCGTCCGTCGAGCAATACCGGCTCGCCACGGCGCAGCGCGACGATCGCCGCGTCAAGAACCCGCCCGCCGGCCGGTCCATCCGGAGAGGGGGCGGGGGATTGTCCTTGGGATAGCGATGAGATCAACCGATCCGCCAAAGTGCCCACCCTTGTCGTGTCGCGCGCCATCATATGCGGTTGCCGGCCGAGCGCCACCCCTGGGCGCGCATGTCAGCAATCAAGCCGGCGGCAATGCAGGTCAACGCTCTCGCAACGCCTCCCGATTGATGTTCCGCAGCCGGTCGCCGGCCAGCAAAGCCTTGCCTCGGATCACGATCTCCGCTACACCGTCGCCCCGATGCAGGACGGGCGCGTAGCTCAGCGGGAGAGCACTACGTTGACATCGTAGGGGTCAGAGGTTCAATCCCTCTCGCGCCCACCAGTCTTTTCAATAACTTAGCTCATATCCGGCGGCTGCGGCGGCGCAGAAAAATGCAGAACAGCGCCGGAACACGACCGGCATAGTCGATGTTCCGCAAGTTGGACACCCCATGGAATTGCTGCTCGATCTCACCGAGCACGACGTTGACCGCGGACATCTGGCTCCGGCGATTGAATATCTCATGCGCCAGGCGCTCCTCGGCCGAGCGCATCCGCTGGGTCAGCGTCGCAATCTGGGATGTATGCGACACAGCACCTTGCGACAGCTCGCCAATCTTCTGTTCGCGCGCAACTCCGGAGGCAATCCGCCGGTCCAGTTGCCTCTTGGTCCCCTGCAGCTCGGCGCCGAGCTGCGCGATCTTGGTATCGATCGGCGCAATTGAGCCGGTGATGTGCGCCGACATGAAAAAGGCCAGCCCGCCGATACACAGCGGTACCAGCGCAACCAGAACACCGAGCGAGGCGTAGTTTGGCTTGCGGTATTCATCGAATTCGCTTGCAAGAGAACGAATCTCGCCGCTGATCCCGGTGATATCCCGTTGCGCGGTTGTTTAACGCGCCTCGAAAGTTGTGATTAATGCCATCCATCGCCTGCTTCCCATTCTATTGGGCGGTGGTAGGTCCGGCCGGTAGGCTCCAGCTCCCGGCCGGACTATTGGTTACTGTGGGCGGGGCCAGGACAGGATTTTTGTTCTGAAATCAGCTCCCGCCCTGGTATGGTGGCGAGACGGCAACCCGTGCCACCGGGTGCCGCCTCTTAAACCAACGAGCATCAAGGGAATGCCCGATGGCTACCCGTGACCTTACCACGTCCGCATTTAAGGCAACACTCGCCACGCTGGCCTTGCTCGCCGTTGCGCTGCCGTCCCCAGCGCGCGCCGATCTGATCTCGGAACTCGTCTACCACCTGACGATCTGCGGCGGGTCCGGCATACCGCAGCCGGGCAGCGCGTGCTATGTCGAGCAGGCGCAGGCGCCGATCCCGTCGCTCGATGGGCTGGGGGACGCGCTTAAAGAATTTTATGATCCCATCATTCCCGGTATCGACTGGCCTCCCGACACTGACTGGAAAAATGCAGTCACCGGAGCCAACAATATGGGGTATGTTTACGGGCTTGCTATGAGTCAAGTTCACGGATGCGGAGGCTTATGCTGGTTGTCATTTGTGTATTACCAACCCGATCAGAAGATAGTGTTCTCCGGGAAGGATTTTCCTTATACGATAACCGGAGCCAATGATAACGGTTTGTTTGTAGGTCACTACCCTCCTAACGGGTTTGTATTTTCATCGGAGGGACCGAATGCGTTTGTCGAGCGGCTGCCAACACTTGACGCAGCTTCAATCGCAATGCTGGAATCGATTATGCCGGCGGGAGAACCTGCGAACTTTTTTTGGTTCGAAGGCGGCTTTCTGGCAATCGACAACGCGAACCGCATTTCAGGGTTCAGTAGTTTCGGCCCCTTTATCCTAACTCCCGTGCCCGAGCCAGCCAGCAGCGCGCTTGTCTTGGCTGGACTAGGGATGATGCTATGGCTTCGGCGCAATCGTAACTACAGCGCGAAGTCAAATGTAGCCCACTGTGTCTGATCGACCGTTGACAGAAATTCGTCATACCGGTCTATCAGCAATTGCGTCACGTCGGGGTGCCCATTACGGAACGCCATCAACAGGCCGACGCGGTGCATCTGCGGAAAACTGTCAGCGTTCATGGGCGCCCCAAGCATCGCGGGGTCGTTCGCCCCTTGCTGATTGTAGGCCACGTCGTGCTGCTGGACGAGATCGAGCAGGCGTTCCCAGACGCCCTGCTTCGCCCGGCGGATGAAGAGCTGCGCCGCCAGCCACCACGGACCCAATTCGGCGGGGATGCTGCGCCACTTGGCGCCGTTCCGGTGCCGCCAGAGGATCGCCGAGATATAGGTATTAGAGCGTGATCGTTTCAGGTTGAAGCGTAGCCGGCATTGGCGAGGTAGTTTGCGCATTCCTGTGCGGTGAAATGATCGAGCAAGGAGCCGATCTGGCGCCACGTGTCCTCGGTGGTGCGCGGATCGGCTTTGCGCAGCAGGGTCTTGAGCTTGGCGAAGACCTGCTCGATCGGGTTGAGATCGGGCGAATAGCGCGGCAGGAAGAACAGCTTGGCGCCGGCGGCGCGGATCAGGCGGCGGACGGCCTGGCCCTTATGGCTGCCGAGATTGTCCAGGATCACGACATCGCCGCGGTTCAGGGTGGGCACGAGGAACTGCTCGACGTAAGCGCGAAAGCTGGCGCCGTTGATCGGGCCGTCGATGACGCAGGGCGCCGTGATCCGGTCGCAGCGCAATGCCGCCAGAAAGGTCAGGGTGCGCCAGCGCCCCTGCGGCACCTTGGCAATGAGGCGGGTGCCGCGGGCGCATCGTCCGTATCGCCGGGTCATGTTGGTCTTGGCCCAGGTTTCGTCGATAAAGACCA
>JBFWVT010000124.1:0-9511 GCA_050246595.1 Alphaproteobacteria bacterium | reverse complement strand
CCGCGCACCACCGAGGACACGTGGCGCCAGATCGGCTCCTTGCTCGATCATTTCTCCGCACAGGAATGCGCAAACTACCTCGCCAATGCCGGCTACGCTTCAACCTGAAACGATCACGCTCTAGGCGCCATTACCGCGTACCGACAGGAGGTTCGTCCCTTCACCACCAAACAGATCGCGCTCCTGCAGAACTTTGCAGCCCAGGCAGTTATCGCGATGGAGAATGCCCGTCTGATCACCGAGACGCGCGACGCGCGCCATGCCGCCGAGACGGCTCTATCCGACTTGCAGGCTGCTCAAGCCAATCTGGTCCATGCGCAGAAGATGGCGGCGCTGGGGCAATTGACCGCCGGGATCGCGCACGAGATCAAGAACCCGCTCAATTTCGTCAACAACTTCGCCGGGCTGTCGATCGAGCTGATTGACGAGTTGAAGGAGAGCGCCGCACCGGGCATCGCCACGCTCGATGACGACACACGCGCCGAACTCGATGAATTAATCGAGATTCTGACAAGCAACCTCGACAGGATCGCCGAACACGGTAAGCGCGCCGACAACATCGTCAAATCGATGTTGGAACATTCGCGCAGCGTTTCGGGCGAGCGCCGCGCGGTCGACCTCAACGCTCTCATGGACGAGGCCCCTATCACGGCGCTCGCGCGCACGACCGGAACTTCAACCTCACCCTAAAGCGCGGTTTCCAGACCGGCCTCGCGCCGATCGAGGTGGCGCCGCAGGAGATGACCCGCGTCTTAACCTGTTCAGCAACGGCTTCTACGCCGCCAACAGGCGTGCCCACGACAGCGCCAACGGTGCATTCCGTCCGACTCTCGTGGTGGTGACACGCAAGGCGGGCGATGCAGTCGAAATCACGGTTCGAGATAACGGCACCGGTATTCCACCCGAGATCAGGGATAAGCTGTTCCAGCCCTTCTTTACGACAAAGCCAACCGGCGAGGGCACGGGGCCGGGCCTGTCGATTAGCTACGACATCATCACTCAGCAGCATGGTGGCACGATCATGGTCGAGAGCGAGCCGGGCGCCCACACCGAGTTCACCATCCGCCTGCCCCGTCGGACGGCAGCAAGAGATGCAGCATGACGGTCAGCATCCTGGAGGTCGATGACGAGAGCGATGTCGCCGAGCTGTTCAGGCAGCGCTTTCGTCGCGAGGCGAGGCAGGGCACCTATGCGCTACACTTCGCCAACTCGGGCGAGGAGGGCGCTGGAGAAGTTGGCGCACGGCATCGAGCCGATGCTCGATCGTGATCCTGTCCGACATCAATATGCCCGGCATGAACGGGCTGAGCTTGCTGCGGGAGATCAAGGCGAGGCAGCCCGAACTGCCAGTGATGATGGTGACCGCGTATGGCGACCACAAGCGACAGCGTCTAGCCGAGGAGTCGGGCGCTGCCGAGTTCCTCACCAAGCCGGTCGATTTCGACCTGCTGAAGGAGCAGTTGCGAAAGTTGCCCAACCCGGCGGATTAAGGGTCGCAACTTCGGCCGGCGGCCGCTCTCTGATTTTTTCGTGTGTCCTTGGCCATATCGGCTATGGGGCATGAAGAGCCTGCTCGCAGCCAGAGTTGAGCGACCGGTTTCAGATCGGTTAGCCGACCCAGGGCGGAATGCCGGCGCCGACGGGGTTGCGCCGACACCAGTCACGCCGATCCCGATCAAAGACATCGGTCGCAGCGGCAACTCTGGCGCTCTGCCTCGGATTTACGAGAGCCAGCGCTTGCGGCGGCGGTAGGACTTGACATCGCGGTAGCTCTTCCGGCCCGCGGCGGACAGGCCGAGATAGAATTCCTTGATGTCTTCGTTCTCGCGCAGGGCGGCGGCGGCGCCATCCATCACGATCCGGCCGTTTTCCAAGATATAGCCGTATCCGGCGTAGCGCAGCGCGATATGCGTGTTCTGCTCGGCGACGACGAAGGCGACCCCGGTCTCGGTGTTGAGCCGTGCCACGATCGCGAAGATTTCCTCAACGAGCTGCGGCGCCAGCCCGAGCGAGGGTTCGTCGAGCAGCACGAGACGCGGCCGCGCCATTAGCGCCCGGCCGATCGCCGTCATCTGCTGCTCGCCGCCCGAGGTGTAGCCGGCCAGCGAGCGGCGCCGTTCCCTGAGACGCGGAAAATAGTCGTAGATCCGCTCGAGGTCGGCAGCGATCGTGGCGCGGCCCTCGCCCCTGGTATAGGCGCCGGTCAGCAGGTTTTCCTCGACGGTCAGGTGCGCGAAGCAGTGGCGTCCCTCCATGACCTGGATCAGCCCGCGGCGGACGACATCTGCGGCATCGAGCCGGTCGATCCGCACCCCGTCGAACGTCACCGAACCTTTTGTCACCTCGCCGCGCTCGGCCCGTAACAGGTTCGAGACCGCCTTGAGGCTCGTCGTCTTGCCGGCGCCGTTAGCGCCGAGCAGCGCGACGATGCCGCGCTCCGGAACGGCGAGCGAGACGCCCTTGAGCACCAGGACGACGCGATTGTAGATGACCTCGATATTGTTGACCGCGAGCAGCGGCCGCGCGGTCGCCGTCTCGGGGTTCATCGCGGCAATCGGCAAAGCCTCCCTCCCGCCATGCGGGGGAGGGTTGGCGAGGGGCCGCCCAAGCCGGACGATGGCACGCTCAATTCTGCTGCTTGCAGGCGTCGGTCGGGAGGTTCTTCTCGGCGGCGTATTTTTTCGCTGCGGCCTCGACCATCGGGCGGACGATTGTCTGATCGGAGGGGATCCAATCGGAGACGAAATTCCAGGTCTTCCCGTCCCATTGGTGAACCCGGGCCTGGCTCTCGCCGGCATGGTTCTCGCAGGTCACTTTGACCGGGCGCAGCAGCCCCTCGAACCCAAGCTCCTTGAGCCTTTCGGCCGACAGATCGAGGTTTTCCAGACCCCAGCGGACCTGCTCGCCGGTCAGCGGCTTGTTGCCGAACCTGGCCTGCGCCGTGCGCACCGCCTCGACCGCGAACAGCGCGTTGATCAGACCGCGGTTGTATAGCACCGACCCGACATCCTTGCGGTCGGCAATCCCCAGGTTCTTATCGTAGAGATGCTTGAAGATGTCGGCGTGCACCGGGAAATTCGCGCCGCTCGGGTTGAGCGCCAGAGCCTTGTAGCCCTTCGCAGCATCCTCGGCGGGTGTCGTGTCAGCCTCGGCGCCGGCCCACCACACGCCGAGCATCCTATCGCGGGGGTAGGCGACGGCGGCTGCCTCCTTGAGCGCCGCCGAGTTCATCACGCCCCAGCCCCACAGCAGCACAAAATCGGGTCGCGCCTGACGGATTTGCAGCCACGTCGCCTTCTGCTCGACACCGGGATGGGTGACCGGCATCAGCTCGACGGTGAACCCGTACCGCTTCGCCATCTCCTGCAATACCGGGATCGGCTCCTTGCCGTAGGGCGAGTCGTGGAAGACGTGGGCGATCTTCTTGCCCTTCAGCTTGTCCCGGCCGCCCAGCTCCCGCGCGAGGTATTCGATCTGGATCGCGCCGGCGTCCCAATACGTGCCGAGGATCGGGAAGCCCCAGCGGACGACGTTGCCGTCGGCGCTCTCGCTGCGGCCGTAGCCGCTCGTCAGCAGCGGGATTTTGTCCGCCGGCGCCTTGTCCATCAGCGCGTAGGTGATGCCGGTCGACAGCGGCACAAAGACGGTGGCGCCGGTCGGCCCCTTGCCCTTGAGCCGCTCGTAGCATTCGACGCCGCGGTCGGTGGCGTAGCCGGTCTCGCACTCCTCGGTCGTGATTTTGACGCCGTTGATGCCGCCGTCGCGCTCGTTGACGAGGCGCAGGTAGTCGCCGTAACCGTTCGCGAACGGGATGCCGTTCGGCGCATAGGCGCCGCTGCGGTACACCAATGCCGGGAAGAACTGCTCGTTCTGCGCCAGCGCGCTTCCAATCGGCACCGCGAGCGCCGCCAGCCCGGCGCACAGAACCCCGATCAGGGTCTTCCGCATCGTGGTTTCCTCCCCCTTATCCGCCGCAATCTAGCACGGCCCGGTCAGTGCGGGAACGGCCACAGCCGCAGCTTTTCGCGCAGCATCGCCCAGAGACGCGCGAGACCGCGCGGCTCGACGATCAGGAAAAAAACGATCAGCGCCCCGAAGATCATCTGTTCGAGATGCAAGATCATCGCGGTCGACAGCGGGATGCCGAGGAGGGTCGGCAACTGGTTGAGAAAGATCGGCAGCATCGTGATGAACGCGGCGCCGAGAAACGCCCCGGCGATCGATCCGAGCCCGCCGATCACGACCATGAACAGCAGCTCGAACGAGCGCTCGATCGAAAAGGCAAGCGGCTCCCACGAGCCGAGATGGACAAACGCCCACAACGCCCCGGCAACCCCGATGACAAACGAGCTGACAGCGAACGCCAGCAGCTTCGCGCGCAGCGGGCTGATCCCGATGATCTCGGCGGCGATGTCCATGTCGCGGATCGCCATCCACATCCGCCCGATGCGGCCGCGCACGATGTTCCGGGCGGCGAGCGCGATGACGCACAGCAGCGCGAGGCAGAGCAGATAACCGCCGGCGGGGCTGTCCGGGCGCAGCCCGAAGAGGACGAGCGGCGGCGCGGATACCGAGCCGGACGAGGCGTAGCCGGTGAACCACGGCACGCGAATGAACAGCCAGTCGAAAAAGAACTGCGCCGCCAATGTCGCGACCGCGAGGTAATAGCCCTTGATGCGCAGCGACGGCAGCCCGAACAACACGCCGGCGCCGGCCGCGAACAGTCCGCCGAGCACAAAGACGACGAGCAGGTTGAGCCACGGAAAATGCAGCGCGAGATTATACGAGGCATAGGCGCCGATCGCCATGAACGCGGCGCTGCCGAGCGAAATCTGGCCGCAATAGCCGACCAGCAGGTTGAGACCGATCGCCGCTGTCGCGAGGATCAGAAACGGGATCAGGATCGCCCGCAGCAGGTATTCGCTGGCGACGAACGGCACGATTGCGAACGCGACCAGCAGCGCGGCCCAGACGAATATCCGGTCCTGCCGGATCGGAAACAGCGCCTGATCGGCGGCGTAGCTGGTGCGGAACTGTCCGGCCTCGCGGTAGATCATCGGCCGGCCACTCGCGTCGGGGCGTATCGGACGGCGAACGCAGATTGCGGCATGGCGTCTATACCCGCTCGATGATCCGCTCGCCGAACAGGCCCTGCGGGCGGACCAGCAGCACGAGCAGCGCCAGGACGTAGGCGAACCAGTTCTCGATGCCGCCGCCGAGGAACGGCCCGAGGAACACTTCGGACAGTTTCTCGCCGGCGCCGATCAGCAGCCCGCCGACGATCGCGCCCGGCACCGAGGTCAGCCCGCCGAGCATCAGCACCGGCAGCGCCTTCAGCGCGACCAGCGCGATCGAGAACTGCACCCCGAGCTTCGACCCCCAGATGACACCGGCGACGAGCGCAACAATTCCGGCGACACTCCACACGATGACCCAGATGTGCCGCAGCGGGATGCCGACCGACAGCGCCGCCTGATGGTCGTCTGCGACGGCCCGCAGCGCGCGGCCGATCCGGGTGCGCTGGAAAAACACGGCGAGTACCGCGACGAGCACCCCGGCGATTGCCGCCGCCCACAGATCGAACGCGTTGACGAGAATGCCGCCGGGGACCAGCGTCTCGAACAGGATCAGCGGCGTCTTCGGGATGCCGAGGTCGAGCGTGTAAACGTCGCTGCCGAACAATGCCTGCCCCAAGCCGGTGATAAAGAACGTGATGCCGATCGTCGCCATGAACAGGATCAGCCCGTCCTGGTTGATCAGCGGGCGCAGCACCAGACGCTCGATCGCGAAGGCCATCGCCACCATGACCGCCGCCGCCGCGATCAGGGCCAGTGCCGCCGGCATTATTTCGATCAGCCGCACCAGCGCCAGCGCCGCGAACAGGCACATCGCGCCCTGGGCGAAATTGAACACCCCGGACGCCTTGAAGATCAGCACAAAGCCGAGCGCGACGAGCGAATAGAGAACGCCCGTCAACAGCCCCCCTATGACGACTTCGACGACGAAGAAATTCATGAGCTGGAACTCGTGCCGATAACAACCCTCTCCCGCGCTGCGGGAGAGGGCCTGCCCCAGACCTGACCCGGGGATGGACGCCGCGCAGCGGAGGCCGGGTGAGGGCACAGGCTGCCGGTGCACCGGCGCGCCCCCTCACCCCAACCCTCTTCCCCGATGGGGGAGAGGGGGCAGTGCGGGGAAGCCATCATCGCTCCTCCCCGAGATAGGCGGCGATGACGGCGGGGTCGGCGCGCACCGCGGCGGGCGGGCCGTCGGCGATCTTGCGACCGTAATCGAGCACCGCGACCCGGTCGGAGATGTCCATCACAACCCCCATATCGTGCTCGATCAGCGCGATCGTCGTGCCGAACTCGTCGTTGATATCGAGGATGAAGCGGCACATGTCCTCCTTCTCCTCGACATTCATCCCGGCCATCGGCTCGTCGAGCAGCAGCAGCTCGGGCTGCATCGCCAGCGCCCGCCCGAGTTCGACCCGCTTCTGCAATCCGTAGGCGAGCTGCCCGACCGGCACCTTGCGGATCGCCTCGATTTCGAGAAAATCGATGATGCGCTCGACAAAGGCGCGGTGCTCCAGCTCTTCGGCCTCGGCGGGTCCCTTGTGGATCGCCTGCCAGAACAGGTTGCGCCGCATCCGGGTCAGCCGCCCGGTCATGATGTTGTCCAATGTCGTCATGCCGCGGAATAGCGCGACGTTCTGAAATGTGCGGGCGATCCCCTGGGCCGCCGCCTCGTGCGGCCGCATCCGCCGGCGCACCGTACCGCGCCAGCTTATCGTGCCGCGCTGCGGATGATAGAAGCCGTTGATGACGTTGAGCAGCGAGGTCTTGCCGGCGCCGTTCGGCCCGATGATCGCGAGGATCTCGCCGCGCCGGATCGCCAGGCTGACGCCGCTCAACGCCTGCACGCCGCCGAACGAGAGGCTGATCCCGTCGGCTTCGAGAACAGCCTCGCCAATATGTTTACCGGCGTCCGGCATCAGGCGGCGGCCTCCGCGCGGATCGCCGGCTCGCACGTCGGGGCCGGATGCGCCGCCGGCACGGTCGCAACCGCGCGGATCGCGAGATCGGCGCGCAATACGCCCTTGCGACCGTCCTCGAACGTCACCTCGGTCTCGATACGGCCCGAACCCGCTCCCGAGTAGAGCGCGTCGATCAGCCCCGCGTAGCGCTCGGCGATGATGCGGCGACGCACCTTGCGGGTACGGGTCAGCTCGCCGTCATCGGCGTCGAGTTCCTTGTGCAGGATCAGAAAGCGGCGGATCTGTGACGTGGCGAGGTTCGGCTCAGCGGCGAGGCCGCGATTAGCCTGGGCGATGCACCCGGCGATCAGCTCATAGACCTGCTCGTGCGCCGCCAGTTCCTGGTATGAGCCGTAGGTGATGCCGCGGCGCTCGGCCCAGTTGCCGACCGCCTCGATATCGATATTGATAAAGGAAGCGACGAAATCGCGACCGTCTCCGAACGCCACCGCCTCCTTGATGAAGGGCGAGAATTTCAGCTTGTTCTCGATGAATTTTGGGGCAACCAACGCGCCTCCCGCGAGCCGCCCGACATCGCGGGCGCGATCGACGATGGTCAGCTGTCCGTCGGCGTCGAAGAACCCGGCATCGCCGGTATGCACCCAGCCGTCCGGCTCCTTGGCCTCTTCGGTGGCGGCCGGGTTCTTGTAATAGGCCTGGAACGCGCCGGGGCCGCGGAACAGCACCTCGCCATCGGCGGCAATGCGCAGCTCGACGCCGGGGAGCGGCGCGCCGACCGTATCGGGCTTCACCGCCCCGTCCTTCTGGATGCACAGAAAGACCGAGCTTTCGGTCATGCCGTAAAGCTGTTTCAGGTTGATCCCGAGCGAGCGGTAGAACAGGAACAGGTCGGGTCCGATCGCCTCGCCGGCCGTGTAGGCGATCCGAACGCGGCTCATGCCGAGCGCGTTTTTCAACGGCCCGTAGACCAGCAGATCGCCGAGCCGATAGAGCGCGCGGTCGCGCCAGCCGACCGGCCGGCCGTCGAGCAGCGCCGGACCGACCCGATTCGCGAGGTCGATAAAGTAATGAAACAGGTGCCGCTTGATCCGGGCGGCGTCCTCCATGCGGATCATCACTCGGGTCAGGATATTCTCGAAAATGCTTGGCGGCGCGAACAAGTAGGTCGGCCCGAGTTCGCGCAGGTCAGCCATCACCGTGGCGCCGGATTCCGGACACGACACGCAGTACCCGGCGCAACAGGCCTGCACGTACGAGAAGATATGCTCGCCTATCCACGCCATCGGAAGATAGGCGAGCACCTCCTCGCGGTCGGTCAGGCCCTCGAATGCGATTGCCGCGCGGCCTGTCGCGACCAGATTGTCGAAGCTCAGCACGACGCCTTTCGGCCGGCCGGTGGTGCCCGAGGTGTAGAGAATGATCGCGGTGTCGTAGCCACGCCCCTGTGCGATCTCGGATGCGAAAAACGCCGGGTCGGCCGCGGCCAGGGCAGCCCCCTCCTGCCGCACCCGATCGTACGGATACAGCCAGGGCTGCCCGTAGTGCCGCAGCCCGCGCGGATTGCTGTAGATCACCGTTTTGAGACGCGGGCAGCGCTCCTTGACCGCGACCAGCTTATCGACCTGTTCCTGATCCTCGACAACCGCCCAGCGCACCTCAGCGTAATCGAGGAGATAGGCCATCTCGTCCGCGATCGAGTCCTGGTAAAGCGGCACCGGAACGCCCCCCAGCGCCTGCGCCGAGGCGATCGCCCAATAGAGCCGCGGCCGGTTGTCGCCGATGATCGCGAGCTTGTCGCCGCGCCGGAAGCCGAGCCGCTTCAGCCCGCCAGCCAACCCTTCCACCTCCCTGGCGACCGCGGCCCAGCTCCAGCTCTGCCAGATGCCGTAATCCTTCTCACGCATCGCGGCGCGGTCCGGGCGCTCGCAGGCGTGCGCCAGCAGCATTTTCGGAAAAGTGTCGAGCGGACCGGCGACCGGCGCGCCGCCTACAGCGGGGGGAGAAAACTCCGTCGAGGCGGCTGTATCGCGCATCATCAAAGACATCCGAAGCCGCAATTCTTCTTCCTGCCTCAGCCTCGCGCGCCTATGCCGGATCGGTCGTAAAGGGTCAAGTGGGTCAGTAAAGAGTTTGACACTGCGGAAGTAAGAAGGCGCCTCGGTCTATAAATCTGTAACGAGTTGCTGAGGCAGGTCCGCTTGGGGGCGCTCCAGAGGCCGCTCGCCCGCAGAACCGGAAGCTGCGCGGTTGCCGCGGCAAGGTCTGCTGACCGTCCCGAAACCGGCCAGTGATTGTCGAGGATTATGCGGATGTAGGATTTTGGATCGGGCTCTCGGGCGCTTCGGCAGGCCCGATCCCATATCGGGCGTAGAGTGCTGCGAGGCGCTTAGAGCGGTTTCCGATCAGGCAGATGCATTAAGGGATTTTCAGGCCCTTGCCGGGGTTGGCGAGAGTGGGGTTGGAGGATGCATTGAAGACGATATGCCGGCCCCGTACTCGCAGGATCTGAGGGAG
>JBFWVT010000123.1:0-9687 GCA_050246595.1 Alphaproteobacteria bacterium | reverse complement strand
CGAGCCATTCGCGGGCGGCTTCGGCGTCATGGAAAATCGGATTGTCGGCGATCGACATCTCGGCCTCCTGGGCTGAGGCCGACTATACCACCCCTAGAGCCGGGGTTGTCAAGTATATAATTACCATCAATTTTGCCGAGCGCAAGGAGCGCGCTGCCGCGCGCCGGTCATTCTTACGCTCGACAAAATCGGCTCCCCCACGCCCCGCTCCGCGGCGCCCCTCAAGGGGCGTCCTTGACCCGGTCCGGTTCGAGCCGGTGCGCCCCTTCCGTCTTCACAACAGACGGAGGGAACAATGATCACGCTTTACGACCACATCCAGGAATTACGAGCCGAGCTGCGGGGCTGTTATTTCAGCAAGCGCGAGCGCGCCGCGGTCGAGGCCGAGCTGGCCAGGGCTCTGGCCGAACAAGCCGAGATCGAGCGCAGCTTCGACCGCGCTATGGACGCCTACCGCGAAGCGGAAGCGAACCGCAGCTGACACCAGAGAAGGCGCGGGCGCTGCTCGCGTCTTCTGAAGACACCAGCCGAGTGGCAACTGCATGATGGCGGTATTTGCCGACCGTATTGGAGGCGTGCCACGCCCGCGCCAAATGCGTGCCCTCAAGCCACCAGCATCGCATCGAGCCGCGCTGGTGGCCTCCTAACGCTTAACCCATACTAACGGCAGCTCACAAGCCACGCCACCCTGCGTCAGGCGCTGGGTTTCTCGGCACCGCTGCGCCAGATGGCGCGCGTCGTTCAAGGCCGCAATCTGCGCCAAGAACACGCTGCCCTCTATGGCTGCCGCCTCCTGCCGCTCCCCATCCCAGCGCCCGACCCCGTAGCCCGCGCCGAGCAGCACCAGCCCCAGCGCGGCCCACTGGAGCGCCCGGCGGAGGTCGAGGCGGCCTACAAGCCGCTCAACCTCCCGCTCCGCTACTATCGCCACCTCGCCGCCGACCTTGTCGATCAGAGCGCGTTCGCTTTCGGCGGTCAGACCCCTTGCCCCGTCCGTTGCCGCCGCACGGGTGGTTTCGGCAGCCTCCCAGACGGTCAGCAGAACCGGGTAGAGCGGCTTTTCCGGCGTAATGCCTGATCTTGCCAACGCGTCGCGGAACGCCTCGGGCGTCATGGCACCGGCGACACCGTTCGCAGCACTTCTCGGCGCTGGGTAACCGGGTGACACCGATGCCGGAATTCGTGGACGAAAAAGTCGCTCCCCTGCGGGCGCTTGCTGTGCAAATACTCCCACGCCTCCCCGTTGCATGCCTGCGCGAGATCGAGGGGAGAGCCGAGGACACAATCCACCAGCGCGCAGCCGAGCGAGCGCCACGCCGCGTCCCACTCCGGCGAGCCGCGCGCGGCGACGAAATAGTTTTCCTGTACCGCTACGGCAGCCACGACAGCGCCCCGGCTTCTTGCCGCTTCGTTTCCAAATCGGCGAGCCATGCCTCCACCATGAAGGCCTCCACCGGATCGAGCCCGTCGCCGGTCGCCGCCTCATAGAACCCGCCCCGCACGCCTTTCGCTGCGTCCATCGCCGCGAGGCGGTGCAGCAGGATCGGCACCGCGCCACCCTCGACCATTCGCACGAAACCGGGATCGTTCATGGTGCGCTCGAAGGCCCCGGCCACCGTGCGCCCCTCCCGAATGGTGCCTTCATTCAGCAGCAACAGCGACCGCTTGGGCCGGAAATAGCCCGCGTCCCAGATACTGACGATGTGCGACAAATCTTCGGCCTCCGGGCCGAGCACGTATACGCCGAGCGGGGCGATGCCGCGCCGGTCGCAGAACGCGACCAGCCGCAGGTCACGCCCGTATTCGAGCAAGGTGCGATCCCCGCCGCCCAGATCGAGCACAACCGAGCGCTGATCCTTCACCGCCCGGTTCAGCAGGCCGGTAAGCCATAGCTTGATATCGGCGATCTCCTCCGAGAGCGGGGCCGTGGCGTCGGGAAAGAGCAAGGAGAGCGTCTTCGAGCGGGCATCGCCGTCCGCGACGATAGGAGATCGCCCCTGCGCCTGTGCCCGCCAGATCATCTCAGCGAGCACGGTGGACTTGCCGGACGATCCCCGGCCCAGCCCCACCGCCAGCACGGGCGCGGTGAGGGCCGTCGTTTCCGGCAGGCCGTCCAAGCGCACCGCGGGTCCCGCGTCATCCTTGGGCATCGCTTATCCTCTTCCTGAACGCTGATCCATTTCCGCTCGCAGCCGTGCCAGGGCATCCGCGCTGCTGGGGGAGGATGCAGGGGCCGGGGGGTGGACCGGACGCGCCGGAGCCATCAGCGCCGCGACCGGCGACGCCGCCCTGGTCCGACGAGCCATTGCCTGCGCGATATCACGGCGAACTCTCCACCACGTATGCCGTGTTGCCTCCGGGCTGACCGGCTGCCCGTTGCCGCCCATAATGCCAAGTTCTGCAAACCGCGCTGCCAGCGCCTGCCAGTCCGGGCGGCCCCCTTCCTCCGCCAGCAGTGCGGCAAAGGCGTCATGGCGGGGCTTGAGCCAGCGATAAAGGGGAGATCGCCCGCCGCTTTGACGGATGGTCTCGGCGATCCGGCTCAGCTCATCGTCGCGTCGCGGTCTGGCCATCGCACACAGCATACGCCCGGTCTGATTTTCAAAGAAACTATTTCGGCACAATAAGCGGTACAGTAATCAATCGCAGACCGTGGAGGATGCGGACCGTGCCGTGGAACCGGACGGAGCGGGGCGTGGAGCCTCGGAGGAGTATCAGACCATTGCATGGACCATGCGAGTGGGGACGCGCCGGCCAACCGAGTTATGAACAATGAGCGACGCCCGGCTCACCCGGCTGGAGGAGCGCCAGGAAGCACTGATCCGGGGCGTCGCGCAGATGAACGACACCCTCGGCCTGCTGAGCGCAATGCTTGAGCAAATCCTGACGGCCGCCACGCAACCGCCGCCGCCCTCCGATCTAGACAACACGCTGAAGCGCATCGCCGGACTGCTGGCCGAGCACCAGGAGGCGCTCGCCCTACTCGACGACCGCCTGGCCGACCTGCCCGAGAAAATCGCCGAGGCGCTTACGTCGCTGGACCCTTGATCCTCCAAGGAGAGAAAACGCATGTTGCCCGAACCGCTCGCCGAGCCTGCTGATGCCGCCAGGGACGAGTTGATCGCTTTGGTTGCTGAGTACCCCATTCAATTCTACTATCACGCCCTGGAATTTCAGGCGCTGGAGTGCCGCCCGCGTCAGGTGACCGGCGGGCTCACCGAGGCGAACCGGACGCTCCTCACCCGGATGGCGGCCGAACTCGTGGGACAGCACGGCGCCCTCTTCGAGTCCCTGGAGTGGCCCTTGCCCCTCCAATGCCTCGTCGATCTGCACCGCCGCCTCGATGCCACCGTCGATCCTGACTACGAGCCGAGCGGGCCACCGCTGGCCGCACTGGACACGCCATCATTCTGACCTTTGCGACCATTGCCGCCGGAGAACCCGCCTCGACGGCGGCAATCACCAACCATTATCTGACACAGACCGTCCCGAAGGAGGTCTCGGACCTCGCCCGCTATTACACGCACGGGACGCAAACGACCGGGCCACAGGCCGGCGAAGCGGCGGATCTGCGGCAGGACATGCATCCGCTGGTAGCCAAGGGTCTTGGTCTTCATCCCGAACGACGTCTGACGCGGGAAGAAATCGGCGCGCTCCTGGCCGGGCGGAAAGCCGACCGCAAGAAGATCGAGGGCAAGCGCTACCCCGAGCTGCAGATCGTCACCGACAAGCGCACCGGGCAGACGAAAGAGCTGATCCCGATCGGCGCCTACGATTTCACCTTGACCCCGGACAAGAGCGTGTCGGTCGCCTGGGCCTTCGCCGCGCCGGCCGAGCAGGCCGCCATCTGGCAGGCCCACCGCGACGCCGCGCACGAGGCCATGACCTATCTGGAGACCATCATTGGTCGCGCTCGCATCGGTGATGGCGGCCGAGAGGGATTCGAGCCGGGGCATGTCGGCTGGCTCGCCTTCGATCACCATACCGCGCGCCCGACGCTGACGATGGCGGTGCAGAAGAACGGACAGACGGTCACTGAGTTGGTCCCGGTGCCGGTGCCGGGCGATCCTGACCTGCACACGCACGTCCTCGTGCCCAACGCCGTGTTCTGCGACTCGGGCCGCATCGGCGCGCTCGATACGGCGCAGCTGCAGGGCGCGGTGAAGGAGGTCGGGGCACTCTACCAGGCGCACCTGGCACAGTACCTCCGAGATCGCCTGAGCGCCTCCGTCTCGCTCGACCCGGAGACCGGTATGGCGCGGCTCGATACCATTCCCGACGCGGTCCGCACGCATTTCTCCAAGCGCACGATGGGCGGCGAGGAAGCGGCGCGGGCCTATGCCAGGGAGCAGGGGCTCGATTGGGACGCGCTGACGCCGCAGCGGCGCGCCGGGCTGCTGAAAGCGGGCACGCAAGGCACGGCGCCGGGCGTGGACGGCGCATTGCGCGCCAAGCTGCGCAAGGATGACATGGCCGATTTCGCCGCGTGGCACCGGCAGGCCGAGACGCTCGGCTGGCGCTATGCGGGCGTGGAGATCCACGGTCCGCCGATGCCGCCGCTCTCGCCAAAGGAACGGCTGCAGAAGGCCTACGAGGTCGCGCTGCCGTGGCTGGAGAAGGAGCTGGATCGGCGCGCCGTGGTCGGGGTCGGCGAGGTTCGCGCCGCTGCGCTGCGCGGCTTGATCGCGCATGGCATTGAGAAGAGCGCCGATATCGATGCCGTGACCGAGCGCTTCATGGCCGAAGGGGTGCGCCAGCACGGGCAGGATACAAAGCTCTACTGGCAGGAGACGAACGAGCCCCGGCAGGCCAAGCTGACCACGGCGCTGCATGTTTCGCAGGAGCGGGCGTTCATCGCGCTGGCGAAAGAGGCCGCCGCCGACCGAAGCGATGCACTCAGCCGTGACCAGACCAGGCAGGCCATACAGCAATCGGGGCTCACGTTCTCGGGCGAGCAGACTGAGGCCATCCACCGGCTCGGCGAAGGCGGGCGGCTCGGGGTGATGATCGGCGCGGCGGGTATCGGAAAAACGACGAGCCTTCAGCCGCTGGTCAGCGCCTGGCACGAGCAGGCTCGCGACGTGCATGGGATCGCCCTGGCGTGGCGACAGGCCGACGAGCTGGTGGACGCGGGCATCCCGCAACATCGGGTGAAGGCGCTCAGCGTGTTCGAGCAGGCGGCGGCGAAGGGGGAGATTGAGCTTTCCTCGAAATCCGTGGTGGTGGTGGACGAGCTCGGCCTGCTCGGCACCCGGCAAGGGCTGGCGCTGCTGCGGCTCCAGCAACAGCACGGTTTCCGCATGGTGTGGATGGGCGATCCCAAGCAACTCGCCAGTATCGAGGCAGGCCCGATTATCGAGCTGTCGCGCCGCGCGCTGGGGGAAGAACAAATACCGGAGATCCTCACCACGCGCCGGCAGCAGAGCGAGCGCGAGCGGGCCATCGCCGGGCTGTTCCGCGAGGGAAAGGCTGCCGCGGCGCTCGCCATGAAGCGCGAGGACGGCACGGCGGAGCTGGTGGCGGGCGGCTACCGCGAGGCGGTGGAGCGCGTCGCGGCGCTGGTCAAGGAGCGGCTCTCGGCGAATGCCGGGGACCCTCGCTACAGCCTCACCGTCTCGGCGCCGACCAACGCCGATGCGCACCGGCTCGGCGTCGCGATCCGGCAGGCGCGCCGTGAGCTGGGCCAGGTCGGACCCGACCGCGTCCGCATCAAAGCGGTAGGGCAGGGGGGAGCTGAGTACCCTATGGCCATCGCCACTGGCGACAAGGTGCGCCTGTTCGCCTCGACGCGGGTGCAGGGCGAGCGGGGCAGCATCGGCCGCAACGGCTCGGTCCTGACCGTGCTGGATGCGGACGAGGCCGGGATGCGGGTAAAGAACGTCAAGGGGCGGGAAGGGCGGGTCGCCTGGAAGACGCTCGCCGATGAGGCGGGCCGCGTCCGGCTTGCCTATGGCGAGGTGATGACGACGCACACAGCGCAGGGCTCCACCGCGACCGAGCATTTCTATGCGCTGCCGTCCGGCTCGCAGGCGGTGACCGGCTTTGCCGCCTACTCCTCCGGCACGCGGCACCGGCGCGCTTCCTACCTGGTCATCAGCGAAGGCGCGGAGAAAGCCGAGGTAGCGCGGTCGCGTCCCTTGAACGACATCCGCCCGATCCGCGCCGAGGACGCCTGGGCCAACGTGGCAACGAACTTCTCCCGGCAGCCGACGAAGGAGCTGGCGATCGACTTTCTCGCCAAAGCCGGATCGGTGAGGCGGGGCGCGGCACGCGCGCTGCAGGACGGCTTGCGGTCGATCGAGCGCCAGGGCGGTATCACCCACCTGCACCGGACCTTCGCGCGCAAGCAGGAGACGGACGCGCTATCGCCCGTGATCGCCGCGCTCGAGCACACCGTGTCGCGGCAGCGCCAGATCATCGAGCGGATCAAGGAGCTGGGTCCGGCGGTGGCGCAGGCCGTGCGGCACCGGATCGAGCATATGCTCCGGCCTGCCCGGGACCGGGGACAGGGGCCGAGGATCGGTCTTTAAGATCGCTTTGCGAGCACGCGATAGACGGTCGGGCGGGATACCGAGAACAATTCGGCCAGATCACTGATTGCGTACTCGCCGGTGTCGTGCATCCGGCGCACCTCTTTCTGCTGCCGATCGGAGAGCTTGGGTTTCTTGCCGCGCAGCCTGCCCCGCGCCCGCGCAATCGCCATGCCCTCGCGCGTGCGCAGACGGATCAGGTCGGCCTCGAACTCGGCGAAGGTGGCCAGGATGTTGAAGAACATCTTGCCCATCGGATCGGCCGGATCATAGAGGCTCGGTCCGAGCGCCAGCTTGACGCCACGCGCCACGAGGGCGTCAGCGATGGCGCGGGCATCCGCCACCGAGCGGGCGAGCCTGTTCAGTTTCGGCACGACGAGGGTGTCACCGGCACGGACCGCGGCAGAGCTCGATCCAGATCAGTTCGACATACGTCAGGCTGTCGGCTGGACGCGCGATCATCCGCTTGTCTCCACGTCATCGCGGAATCTGCGGCGGGGCGGATTGCGTAGCATTGCTTGTGAAGCCGCTGCCCGAGCCGCGAATAATCCCGCCCTGCCCGATGCTGCTGATAAGCGCGAGGTGGAAAGTGCGGGCGCGCTCAGCTGCCGCCGCATGCGCCGGGTCGCACGTCGATTGACGATGCCGAAGAGCCCCGACGAGCGCTTTTTGCTGCGCCGCTTCCGCTGCTCGAGCCGCGGGTGCGCTCGCTGTGCTTCCCGGGCCCGTGCGGCGGCTGGAGGCACCACGAGCGCTGGGAGCATCGGCTGCGCCTGCCAGTTATCCACAGCCAGAGCTGCCCCCAACAACAAGAGAGTTAGATTCTTCTTTGTTAGATTCTAAGTTAGGCGGCCCGCAAGCTGCTGATTTGCTAGCTGAAAATGGCGCTCCCGGTTCCTGATAGCACGATAGTCGGGTTCCTGATAGCACGTGCCTCGCGGTTCCCGATAGCACGAGCGGTTCCACAGGTTGTCCACAGACCCTTGTGGATAAAATGCCGGCGAAGGCGAGGATCTCGCGACCGTTCGGCTCGCGGTGCACGGCGAGCCGGTAGCCCGGCAGGGATTGCCGGCGGGCGATGTCGCGCAGTTCATAGGCGAAACGCTTGAACGGTGAGAGACTGGCCGATTTCGCATGGAGATGCCGGAAGTCAAAACGCCAGCCGCCGGGCTGATGGCCCGCGTGCTTGCGGACGATGCGATAGAGCCAGCGTTCGAGACCGCCTGTCAGGCTGAAATAGCCGGGGTCGATCGTCAGCACGAGCGCATCGTCGAGCACAGCGCGATAGAACCAATCCGGCACGATCAGGTCGATGCCGTCGGGATGTCCATGCGCGTCGGCGCGCTCGGTCCATTCGTTGATCCACGAGAAGCGATGCAGCCGCCGCTCGTTCGACCGGCGCAGCGATGTCGCGACCGTCGTCGCCTGCAGCCGGTCGAGCGCTGCCTTCAGGCGGTGATAATCGCGTGCGCTCGTGCCACGGCCGATGAAGGTCAGGATCTCGTAGGGGGTTGCCGCCATCAGGCGCGAGGTGCGCAGGCCGGCGTCGCGAGCTTCGATGATCTGACTCGCCGCCCAGATCAGCACATCGGCGTCCCAGATCGTCGCCATGCCATGCTCGGAGACCGCTTCGACCCGGATCCTGATGTTGTTCATCCGGAAGTCGATCGGTGTGACGCGATGTGTCTTCGCGAGGCTGAAGAACGGATAGGCCATCAGGTCCTGCGCATCCCGCGGCGTGAGATCGCCAGGCAGCGCTCGGAACAGGTCGAGCTGCTCGCGTTCGGAGGGCATCGGTGGCGCGCCGACATGGCTGGAGACGTCACCGCCGCCGTTCGCCGACGGCGGGGATCAGGTGGGGATGGCGCTTAGCGGGAAGGACGGTGCCTACGCCGGGATCCGAGGTCGACGCCTTGCTGCCGAGGTCGACCCAGGCCTGCAGATCTTCGATCCGGTAAACAACGCGGCCGCCGAGCTTCGAATAGCGCGGTCCGGTGCCATACGTTCGGTGCTTTTCGAGAGTGCGGATCGAGAGGCCGACAAAGCGGGCGGCCTCTGGCGTGCGCAGATAGCGCGGCGGCAGGCCGGAGGGATTGGCGAGCATCGAAAAACTCCGTGATCCAGTCGGGCCGCCGACTGTTGGCGGCTATCGCGGATCACGGTGGCGGAAAGGGCTGGCGTAGGGGGATGGTGAAGAAAGGGGAGGCCAAAATCGCCACCCCCGAAGAAGCGGCTACTGGGACGGTGTCGGGGGCACCGGATCCGGGCTTTCAGGCCCCAGCAGCCTGCGATAGCCGCTGCGCATCATGAAGATGCCGGTCCGCACCAGGCGGATTACCGTGTCGCGGGTTGCTGCGGTTTTCCACGGCGCCTGGTCGGGCGGCAACGGACCGAAGAGCGCCTCGGCAATGGAGCGGTACGTGCCGCCGGCAAGGCGCAGGTCGAGCGCCCGCAGGGCCATGTTGAGCCGATCGAGACGACTGGCGCCGGTAAACCGTGGTCGCGGGTGTCTGAGCGAGGCATAGTCCCAGAATTTGCCCGTCTCATGCCCGCGATACGGGGTGGTGATGTCGAGCGGCATCACCGCGGCCCGCACCACGCCTCGCTTCAGCGGCGTGGTCAGCAGAATCTGATAGCGGTGCTTGCCGTCCTTGAGCAGGACATGCGTGCCGTCGGCAGCACGACGGGACGGCAGGTTCATCAGCCAGTCGTCGACGACAAACGCCTCGGCGCCGCCGCGGTCCCGGCGCGGGCCGAGGATGATGACAAAGGCCGATTCGTCCGGGTGCCAGAAGACGTTGGCCTCATGGGCGGCGTGTTTCGGGTCGGCGAAGAAGCGCAGTCCCCAACGCCGGGCTGGGCCGTCGGGCTTGCGATCGGCCGCCGGGGAATGAGCCGCGAACGAAGCGTGGTAATCCGGGTTGCGCCGCAGGAATTCCCAGGCTAGCTCGGCAGGCTCCAGGAGCGGAACGTGGTGATGAGCGGCAGCAGACCGCCAGCCAGTGTCAGACAAACGTATTCTCGTGAGGAAGCACTAGAGTGTGATCGGGTCTGGTTGAAACGGGATAGGGGTTCCCCGGCGCGGGGATCTCTGCGCAAGATGCTGGCTGGGGGGCGGAGGCCAGCACGCATGCCCAGACCCTATTCACAGGATTTG
>JBFWVT010000122.1:0-10269 GCA_050246595.1 Alphaproteobacteria bacterium | reverse complement strand
GGCCCCGATACCGCGCGCCGCGCCCGAGATCAGGGCGACCTTGCCGTCGAGCCGGTTCATTGCTGTCCTCCCGCAGAATTGGTCGGCAAATGACCAGGGCGTCTCCGCCATTCTATTCCGCAGCGCGCACGCGCGGCGATTGCCGGAGCGTCTGTTCGAGCGCCGCACCCAAGAGTTCCAGACCAAGATCGATTTCGGGCTCGGTGGCCGTCAATGGCGGGGCGATGCGCATCACCCCCTCGGATGACCCGGCGCGCACGATATTGGCGCTGAGACCGAGCTTCAGCGCGTTGTCGGTAACCGCATCCGAGAGCGCGCGTGCCGAATGCTTCTCGCTCCGGTCGATTGTCTCGAATTCCATCCCGAGCAGTAAACCCCGCCCGCGCACGTCGCCGATGCAGCCGTATCGTTGCTGTAGCGCGCGCAGGCCCCGTTTGAGGCGTTCGCCCAACTCGGCGGCGCGGCCCGCCAACCGGTCGCGCTGCACCACCTCGATGACCTTCAGTCCGACCGCTGCCGGCAACGGGTCGTTCACGTGCGTGGTGTAGAAAAGAAAGCCGCGCTCGTCGGCCGTCCGTGAAATCGCGTCAGTGGTCATGACCGCTGCCAAAGGCAGCCCGGCGCCAAGCGTCTTTGAAAGCACCAGGATATCCGGCACCACCCCATCGCGCTCGAACGCGAACATCGTGCCGGTGCGGCCCATCCCGGTCTGTGCTTCGTCGAGGATCAGCAGCATCCCGCGTTCGACGCATTTCTGCTTCAGGGCGGCAAGATATCCCTGCGGCAACTCGATAATACCGCCGCTGCTGAGGATCGGCTCGGCGATGAAGGCCGCGAGGTTGCCCGTGCTTTGCCGGTCCAGCAGATCAAAACTGTCGTCGAGCTCGGCCCGCCAATCGACGCCCGGAAAACGGGGGCGATAGGGGTTCGGCGCCGGGATGGCGAAGCAGCCCGCCGCCATCGGACCGTAGCCGCGGCGTCCTGCCTTGTAGGTGGCCGAGGCGGCCGCGCCGGTCATGCCGTGCCATGACTGTGCAAACCCCACCACCTCCCAGCCGCCTGTAACCAGCTTCGCGAGCTTGATGGCCGCCTCGTTGGCCTCGCCCCCGGTGGACAGCAGCATGACCTTGGGCAATTCCGGCACCAGTCCCGCCAAAGCCTCGGCGAGATCGACGACCGGCCGGCTGAGCATCGAGGAGAACAGGTGATCGAGCCGGCCGATGCCGTCGCGCACCGCCGCCACGATCTCGGGATGCGAATGGCCGAGCACCGCGCTCATCTGGCCCGAGGTAAAGTCCAGCACCCGGCGCCCGGCGGCATCGTAGAGAAACGCACCCTCGGCCCGGACGGGCACGAAGTCGACGAACTCGCCGCCATATTTCAGAAGGTGACGCCGAGCTCGCTGCCAAAACTCCGCATCCCTTGAACCGTGGTTTTCCATCATTTCACCTCCGCATCGCTGGCAAACCGAAACCGGTTCAGGCCGAGGCCTCGCCCGCAATCGCTATTGGCACCGCTAGAAAGGACCCGTCTTGGGCAACGACCTTGCCATCGAAAAGGACCAGTCTGCGCGGCGGATGAGCGGCGACGGCTTCGGCAACGCAGCTCGCAGCGATTGTGAACAGATTGGCCGCCGCGCCGACCGCGACGCCGTAATCAGCGATGCCAAGCGCCTGTGCGCCGGCGGCACTGATCAGATCGAAGGCGACCTCCACCTGGCCGTCGCGCCGGAAGTCGCCTTTCCAGCCGATGATCGCCGCTCGTTCCAGCAGGTCGCCGGTGCCGTACGGGGACCAGGTGTCGCGGATGTCGTCGTTACCGGCGAACACCAGCACGCCGGCGCCGCGCAGCATATCGATTGGCGGCATGGTCAGTCCGCCGGCGCCGTGCGTGACCAGCGCGACGCCCGCCTCGGCCATCGTTTGCGCGGCCTCTGCCGCTTTCCGCTCGGTGATGCCGCCGAGGCAGAAACCGTGGCTGATCGTCACCTTGCCGCTGAGCCCGAGCGCCTTGGTGCGGGCACAGATCTCCTGGACATTGAAAAGGCCCATCTCGCCCGGCTCGTGCAGGTGGATGTCGAGCCCGACTCCGTGCCGCGCCGCGATCTCGAAGATGCCGTCGAGCTGTCCCTTGGGATCGCGATCGATTTCCAGCGGATCGATGCCGCCGACCAGATCGGCCCCGTTCCGGACGGCCGCGTCGAGCAGGTCGAGAACGCCTGGGCATCGCATCACGCCGCTTTGCGGGAAGGCCACAATCTGAACCGTCACCCCGTCGCGATAGCGCTCGCGGGCGGCAAGCACCCCGTCCAGTTTGGCAAGACCGCTTTCGAGATCAATGTCGACATGGGTGCGGAGATGCGTCGTGCCGCGCGCGACGCATTCGCGGATCAGGTTGCCGGCACGTTCCTCTGTCGACAGCGGCAAGTAGGGCAGGATCTTTTTGTCGGTTTTGATGCGGCTCATGCGCGTCGGGCCTGCCGCGTGGCCCATCCACGGCAAGCCGGTCAGCGTCTTGTCGAGATGCATGTGGCCATCGACCAGCCCCGGCAACACGAGATCACCGCCGATGTCGAGCGCTGGCATACTGTTTGAGGATGCAGCCGCGCCTTCACCAACCGTCACGATCTTGCTGCCGACGATGCCGATATCGACAAGCCGACCATCGGCAAGGCGGCAGTTGGTCAGGAACGCCTCGATCTTGCTCATGCTCCCATCCCACGAACTTTTTGCCTTTGCGGCATGCTACGCTTTTTGGAGCCTCACGCCGACGGGCTCGCTCGTGCGGCCGGGTAGATAGGAGGTTGCCATGCGGGCTGTCATTCCTGCACCGGTGCCCGGCCTCGATCTGGGCCGGGAATACGGCCACTACCAGCCCGGCCATTCGGGCCAGCGGCCTGATCTTCTGCTCGGGCATGGTGGCGATCAACCCGGAGACCGGCGAGCGCGAGCGCGGCACAGTGACCAGCGAAGCGCGTCGCATCTTCGAAAACCTGAAACTGCTGCTGGAATCGGCGGGGTCGTCGCTGGACCGCATCGTGCAGGTCCACGCGATAATCTATGACCGCGTCGAGTATGACGTGCTGAGCCGCGTCTACCGGCAATACGTCCCGAACGCGCCGCCGGCCCGCACCGTGATGAGCGTGCAGATCGAGACCGGGTTCAAGGTCATGCTCGATGTGACCGCCGCGGCATGGAAGGGGTGAGGGTATCGAAATGACTCTGTCCCGGCAGGTGATCGAGCCAAGAACCCGGCGCTCGACCAAGCGCAGAAATTCGGCTTGCCGCTGTCGCCCGCCGTACGAGGCGGCGACTTCGTCGTTGTTTCCGGCATGGCGGCAATCGATCCGGCAACCGGTGCGCGGGCGCACGGCACGGTCGCGGCGCAGACGCGACAGATCCTGACCAATATCGGCGAACTGCTGGAGGCGGCCGGCTCCTCGCTCGCCAAAGTGGTCAAGGTCAACGTGCTGATCTATTCGATGCTCGAGTACGAGAACATGAACCCGGTCTATAGCGAGTTCTTCCCGACCGATCCACCGGCGCGCGCCACCTGCGCTTTGCAGCTCGGCAACGGCGTCGAGATCGAGTGCATTGCTCTCGCGGGGCAAAGCCCGTCTTAAGCCGGCTCGGCAATCTGCGTTCGGGGAGTGGCGGCATGGATCTCAAACTGGCTGGCAAGGTCGTCCTGATTACCGGGTCGAGCCGGGGCATCGGATTGGCGAGCGCCAAGGCGTTTGCTGCCGAAGGCTGCCGCATCATGCTGTCGGCGCGCTCGGCCGAGCAGTTGCGCGAGGCGGAGGCTGCGCTGCGCCGGACGGGCGGCGAAGTTGCAGCTCAAGCCGCTGATGTCGGGGATTCCGATCAAGCGGCCCGCCTGATCGATGCCGCCGTCAGCGCTTATGGCGGCATCGATATCCTCGTCAACAACGTGAGTGGCGGGGGCGGCGGAGCGCGCATCGCGGACAGCAGCGATGAGGACTGGCGCGGCGCACTGGAACGCAACCTGATACAAACCGTGCGAATGATGCGGCTCGCTTTGCCGCATATGAAAGGCCGGTCGGGAGCCGCGGTGGTCAACATCGCATCGATCTCCGGCTGGACGCCACAGCTCGCAGTGTCCGGGCAATACGGTGCGGCTAAAGCGGCGCTGATTTTCGACACCGAGCGTTGGGCGCTGGAGTTCGTGCCCTACGGTATTCGCGTCAACACCATCTCCCCGGGCTCGATATTGGTCGAGGGCAGCGGCTGGGACCGCTACCGGCTCGCCAACCCGGAGTATTTCGACGATTACATGCGCCATGGTTTTCCGATGGGCCGGCTCGGCACCGCCGAGGAAGTCGCTGATGTGATCGTGTTCGCCGCGTCGCCGCGCGCCTATTGGATCAACGGCCGCAACATCCCGGTGGATGGTTTGGCGCAGCCGCATGCGCCGCTCGACCGTCGGCCGTACTAGACCGTGTGGACGGAATGCGGTGAATAGAAGGTTAAGGGGGTTCACATCGGACGGCATCAGTCATTGAGGTTGGCTGGGAGGAGCCGATCCTGCCAATTGAGATGACGGATACCGAGTGGGAGATCGTCCTCGAAGCCTTCCGGGCGGCGTGCTCGCGCCGTGGCGGGCGCGGTCGGGACGACCGTAAATTCCTGGAAGCGCTGCATTATTTCACGGTTCACAACATCGCGTGGCGCGCCTTGCCGACGCAGTCTGGCAAGCGGAACAGCGTCTGAAAGCGGTTTTGGCGACTGAGCCAGCGGGGCGTTTTTGAGGCGATGCCGGCGCTGTTGACCGAGACGAGCGCCACCGTGCACCTCGTTCAGAGGGTCGGTGCGACGATCGTGCGCGTCCATGTCTCGGCAGCCGGCGCAAAAGGGGGCAGAAGGACCAGACACTCGGCCGCTCGCGCGGTGGGTTTTCCACCGGAATTCACCCGACGTGCGATGTCGACGGCCTGCCCTTGGCCTTCCGCCCGACCGGCGGCCCGGCCAGCGACAGCCGCAGCTTCGAGACCCTGCTCGACATCGGCCCGGATATCACGCCCGGAGCGGCGATCGGCGACAAAGGCTATGACAGCAAAGCAAACCGCAAGGCAGCGCGCCGGCGCGGCATCTGCCCCCTCATCCCGTACCGCAGAAATACCACCACCAAGCCGAAGTTCTTCCCCGGCGCTCTCCATAAAGACCGCGCCCGCATCGAGCAGACCATCGGCACGCTCAAACGCTTCAAGCAGATCGCCTTGCGCTGTGAGAAACCTAGGCAGAACTTCGCCGCCCTCCTCTCCCTCGCTTGCACCTCTATTCGGGCGAAATCCGTCCACACGGTCTAACATCGCGAACATTCACGAGAATGTAAATCGGCATCATCGCGAAGGTATTGATGTCGTCGGGCAGACCGGATACCGCCCTGACCTCGCCCTCAAAGCGAATATGGTTGGTCGTGATCGTCGTTCCCAATCCGAGCGCGCGGTATAGATCGCCTCGACAATGCCGATGTCGCTCATCACGGCTCCTCGTGCAACAGGGTGCGGGCTGTGGCGATCTTGGTCGCGACGATGCCGTTCATGCTAGCTTTCGAGGTAGCGGAACCGCCCAGGATTTCAGGAGCCTCTCACAATGTCCTCCGATCGGGTTCATCTCAGCGTCGCCGAGGCGCGTTCGCTCGGCGAGCGGGCGCTGCGCGGCATCGGCTACGATGCCGAGGAAGCGTGGATCGTCTGCGACCACGTCATCGATGCGGCGCTGTGCGGCTACGAGTATTCCGGTCTCGCCAAGATACTGAACATCCCTGAGAACCGCCGCTTCGCCGAACCGCGCCACAGGATGCGCCTCGTCCGCGAGACCGGGGTCTCGGCGCTGTATGACGGCGGCAACACCAACGGCATGATCGCGATGTATTACGCCGCCCAGGCCGCGATCGCGAAAGCCGAGGCGCACGGCATCTCGGTGATCGGCGTCTCGAACTCCTGGATGAGCGGGCGCAGCGCCTATTTTGTCGAGATGATCGCGCGCGCGGGTCTCGTCGCGATCCACACCGCGAGCAGCGGCCCGTCGGTGGCGCCCTATGGCGGCACAAAGGGGGCGCTCGGCACCAACCCGATCGCCTTTGCGTTTCCGGGCGAGGACGGGCCGCTGGTGCTCGATATCGGCACCTCCGCCTTTATGGCGACCGAGTTGCAATTGCGCGCCCGGCTCGGCCAGAGCGTGCCCGAGGGGGTCGGTCTCGATCGCGACGGCAACCCGACGACCGACGCCGCAGCGATCCGCGACGGCGGCGTGCTGCTGCCGTTTGGCGGTCCGTCCGGCGGGTACAAGGGATTTGGCCTGGCGCTGATCGTGCAGGCCTTTGGCCTCCTGGCCGGGGGAGCGCAGGAGGGCTATGTGTTTATCGCCTTCCGCCCCGATCTGCTGGTGCCGCCCGCCGATCTGAAGCGCGAGATCGCGGCGCTGATCGCCCGCGTCAAATCGGTGCCGCGCCAGGAGGGTTTTGCCGAGATCCGCATCCCCGGCGAGCAGTCGGCGCGCAACCGCGAGCGCCTCCAGCGCGAGGGGCTGACGATCGACCGCCTCGTTTACGACCGGCTCGAAGCGCTGGCCGGGCTGAACGCACCGCCAACGACGCAAACAAGCGGCTGACGGAAGCTGCGACAACAGCGCCGGAAGGTTTTCGCGTCCGGGCCGTTATCGGCGCGGGCTTCATCAGGACTTCCGGATAGCACGTGGGCAAACGCGGCAGAATCGTCCTGCTTCATTTCGTCGGCCAGATGCCGCTCGCCGGCATCGCCTGGCAGGCGGTCAATCATCTCGCCGGTCTGGCAAAGCTCGGCTACGACGTCTGGTATGTCGAGGATCACGGCGCCAACCCCTACGATCCGCGGATCAGCAGCGTCGTCAACGAGTGCGATTACAACGTCGCCTATCTGCGCGAAGCGATGGAGCGGCACGGTTTCGCCGGGCGCTGGGTCTATTGGGACGCGATCAACGACGTCTATTACGGTCTGTCGCGCGAGGCGGCGCATCGCCTCTACGCCGATTGCGACGCGGTGATCAATCTGTGCGGCGCGACGCGGCTGCGCGACGAGCATATGCGCGCTCCGGCGCGGGTCATGATCGACACCGACCCGGTCTACGAGCAGATCAAATACGCCAAGGACGATGCGGGCGCGCGCGCCTATCTCGACGCGCACACGCATTTCTTCACCTACGGCGCCAATCTCGGCACCGATCTATGCCCGGTGCCGCTATGCGGCGTACCCTGGCGTCCGACCCGCCCGCCGGTCGATCTCGATCTGTGGCCCTGCGCCGCCGATTCAGCGGACGGTGGCGAGAAAAGCTGCTTCACGACGATCGCGACCTGGGAAAACAAGGGAAAAAACATCGAATTCGGCGGGGAAAATTATCTCTGGTCGAAACACGTCAATTTCATGAGATTTCTCGATCTGCCGCGCCGCCGCCCCGATACGTGTTTCGAGATGGCGATGCTGCCGCCGGACGAGAGCGTGCGTCGCGAGGTCGAGGGGTGCGGCTGGCGTCTTGTCGATCCGCGCCCGGTTTCGGCCGACATGGAAACCTATCGGCGGTTCATCGCCGGGTCGCGCGGCGAATTCACGGTCGCCAAGGACATCTATGTCCGGCCGAACAGCGGCTGGTTCAGCGACCGTGCCGTGTGCTACCTGGCGAGCGGGCGTCCGGTCGTCACGATGCGAACCGGGTTTACCAGCTATTGCCCGGCGGGAAGCGGCGTCTTCGACTATACGACGCACGACGAAGCACTCGCCGCGATCGACGCGATCGCCGCGGATTACGGAAGGCACAGAAGCGCCGCCCGCGAGATCGCCGGCGACTGCTTCGGGGCCGCGCCGGTCCTTTCAGACATGATGAACAGGGTCGGATTGTGACGGGCTGAGAACGCCGACCCGGTGCGAACCGCCTCAATGCACCGGCCGGGAATGGGAGACCGACGCTGGACCGCGCCGAGTACGACAAGCTCGACCGGGTCGAGGAACGGATGTGGTGGTTCGCCGCGCTGCACGCGAATTTGGCGCTGTTGTGCCGTCGGACGGGCGGCCGCGCCGCCGGCCGGAAGCTGCTCGACGCGGGCTGCGGCACCGGCGGGCTGCTCGCGCATCTGACGGCCGCGCTGCCGGATCGCGCCGCGCCGGATGGCGGCATGATTGGTCTCGACGCCGACCGTTTTGTCTGCGAACGGGCCCGCGCCAAGAGCGGATGCCCGGTCTGCGCCGGCTCGGTCAACGCGCTGCCCTTCGCCGACGGCGCGTTCGGCCTGATCGTCAGCGCCGACGTTCTGTGCCATGACGGGGTCGAGGAGCGCGCGACGTTGGCGCAGTTTCACCGCGTTTTGTGCGGACAGGGCGTCCTGATCCTGAACCTGCCGGCCTATTCCTGGCTGATGTCGGCGCACGACCGGGCGGTCGCCAATGTCAGGCGCTATACACGGCGCCGGGTGGTGCGGCTGCTCGAAGATGCCGGGTTCCGGGTGCTGTTCGCGACCTATTGGAACACGGTTCTGTTCCCGCTGATGGTCCTGACCCGCAAATTGCGTTCTGCCGGCGGCGGCAGCAACGTCAAGCTTTATCCGCCGCCGGTCGAGGTCTTGTGCCGCGCCGCAACCGGGATTGAACACGCCTGGCTTCGCCGCGGAGGGCGGCTGCCGTTCGGCGGCTCGCTGATCGCGGTCGCGGCCAAACAAGCCCCGTGACCAAACCAACCCATGACACGCTACAGGGGAGAGAAGCACATGCCCGATTCGATGCCGCTTTCGCCCGCCGATCCGGATGCCGTTGCCCTCGCCGCTCCCCCAACCCTCCCCCCCGCGCCGGCGCAGTCGATCGTGATCCCGGTCTATAACGGCGCCGACAGCAACGGCGAGCTGGTGGCCGCGCTCGAAGCGTTGCGCATCGATGGCGGTCACGAAATCGTCCTGGTCAATGACGGCAGCCCGGACAACAGCCTGGAGGTGTGCCGCGCGCTGGTGGCGCGGGCGCGCGTGCCGATCACGCTGGTGGCGCTGTCGCGCAATTATGGCGAGCACAACGCGGTGATGGCCGGGCTGCGCCACGCAACAGGCGCACATGTCATCACAATGGACGACGATCTGCAGAACCCGCCCGAGGAGGTCGAGCGGCTGCTCTCTTATGCGCAGCAGAGCGGGCGCGAGGTCGTCTACACCTGTTACGACGAGAAGCGGCACGCGGCGTGGCGCAATCTGGGCAGCCGTTTTACCAACTGGGTGGCCGGTTTCGTCCTCGACAAGCCAAAGGGGTTTTATCTGTCGAGCTTCCGCTGCATGAGCGGCTTTGTCGCGCGCGAGGTGGCGCGCTACGACGGACCCTATCCCTATGTTGACGGTCTGATCTTGCAGGTGACGCAGGACATCGACCGGCTGCTGGTGCGCCACCTGCCGCGCGCGGTCGGTCGCAGCAACTACACGCTGCGCCGGTTGCTGCGGCTGTGGCTCAACATGTTTGTCAATTTTTCGGTAATGCCGCTGCGGCTCAGCACCCTGGCCGGGGTCGCCTTGAGCCTCATCGGCGCGATCGGCAGCATTGTTGCGGTTGCCGAGGCGCTGATGGCGCAGACGCCGCCGGGCTGGGCCTCGCTGTTTTCGGCGCTGCTGTTGCTCTCAGGGATGCAACTCCTGATCCTCGGGCTGGTCGGAGAATATCTCGGCCGGTTGTACCTGACCGCCAACAAGCGGCCGCAATCGACGGTGCGATCGGTGATCCGCTCGGCCCCGTCGGCCGCAGAGGCCGCGCCTGCCGCGCTTCGCCTTCGCGAAACGGTCTGAGGTCCGGCCGGTGGCGCTCTATTATCTGAGCCTCGTCTGCGCGGTCCTATTCGGCATCGCCGGTCAGATCGCGCTGAAATCGGCGGCGATCGGCTCGGCCAGCCTGGCGGCGCAGCTCGTCAACCCGCTGACCGTTATCGGCTTCGGCATCTATGTCGTCGCCGCGCTCTGCTACATTGTCGCGCTGAACAAATTGCCGGTATCGATCGCGTTCCCGTCGGTCGCGGCCAGCTACGCGATTGTCGCGGTTATCGCGCATCTGTTGTGGAACGAGCCGCTGGGCTGGCCGCAGCTCGGCGGCATCCTGCTGATCGGCGGCGGCATCCTGCTGATCCACCAGCACTAGAGTGTGATCGGGTCTGGTTGAAACGGGATAGGGGTTCCCCGGCGCGGGGATCTCTGCGCAAGATGCTGGCTGGGGGGCGGAGGCCAGCACGCATGCCCAGACCCTATTCACAGGATTTG
>JBFWVT010000121.1:0-10363 GCA_050246595.1 Alphaproteobacteria bacterium | reverse complement strand
CAGCCGCTTCCGCCGCCTCACCCTCCGCTACGAGCGACGCGCCAACCTCTGGGAGGCTTTTCATCATCTCGCCGCCGCTCTCATTTGCTGGCGCTGCGTCCAGCGGTTTTGTTAGGCGTTCTTAGGGACGTGCAGCGAACATCCGGCCGATGCAGGCAAAGGGCAGCGGCGCAGAGCGAAAAATTCGACGGGAGACCGAAATCCCTGCGGCCGGCCTGCCAGGCGGAGGGCGTCCCCTCGGCAACCGATATGTTCGGCATCGGACCCCCGGTAATTCTGGTACTGCTTCGATTTGAAATTGGCCCGCTGCACCGCCCCGGAGCAGCCCCTTGGGACTGTTCGAGATCGGATCACACCGCCATTTCGTAACGGTCGCCGCAGGTCCGGCCCGCGCCGCAGAACGACAGGGTCAAGACTCAATCTGTGGAAGGACCGCCTTGGAAGGCGGTCCTTCCCGGTTCAAAGATCAGCTGGCCGGCCGAACAAGCCCGACCAGTTTGTTGCCATCCGGATCGCGCAGATAAGCGAGGTACGCGCCATTCGGACGCACCCCGGGCGGGTCCTCGATCGAGGTGCCGCCATTTGCGACGCCGGCTTTGTGCCAAGCCTCGGCCTGCGCCGCATCTTTCATCAGAAAGCCGATCGTGCCGCCATTGGCATGGCTGGCCGGCTTGCCGTCGATCGGCTTGGACACCATGAAACGCCCGCCATTGTGCGAATAAGCCAGTCGGCCCCGAGCGTCTTCCGTGGCTGGCTGAGCGCCCATCGCGGTGAACAGCGCGTCGTAGAACTTCTTTGACCGGGCGATATCGTTGCTCCCGATCATGATATGGCTGAACATTCCGTCCTCTCCTTTTCCAAGCCCCCGGTCTGTGGGGTGGGACAGTATGCCGTGGCTTGGTGCATGAGGGCAAAATCTTGCGGTTGCCGCCGCCGTGATTTGGCATTTGCCAAGCCCCCTGCCAGTGGCGGGACCGTTCGCGGGTCGACCGCTTGACCAACCGGAAGCGGTCGGCATGCCCTGCCTTCGCTTCGGGAGCATAACCGGGGCCGCAACGGCGGATCGAGAACGGCGATGCCGCTGCGCCTCGACGGTGGCGTCGCTGCATGCTTCGGTCGCGGTCGCGGCATCGCCCGCCGGGTCTCTTCGCGGTTTGCGCAGGCTCACCGGCATTGACGAACAGCGCGCCTCAAACAAGCCGTCGAGGTATCCGTGACCCGCGATCGTCTCCCGGCAACGGCGCGCGCACCCGCCCGCGGCAGCCCCGTCCTTTATGGCTGGAAGATCGTGACGGCATGTCTCGTCATCGCGGTTCTGGCTTGGGGTCTTGGCCTGTTCGGCGCCAGCGTCTATCTGTGCGAAATCAACCAAACCCGGGGCTGGTCGATCGGGCTGATCTCGCCGGCCGTCACCGGGTTTTTTCTGAGCGGTGCGGTTTCTTCGACAGTCGTTGGCCCCGCCATGGCCAAATATGGACCACGCCGGGTCATCGCCTGCTGTGCTTTCGCCCTTGCTGCCGGAGTGGCGGGTATCGGCAAGTACGCGCGCCATGGCATGCCTACGCCGCGTTCGGCGTCATCGGACTTGGCTGGGCCTGCCTCTCGACCACGGCGATAGATCTGCTGCAGAACCGGCCGGAGACCGTGCAGCGCCCAATCGGAGATTGTGCTTTTTCCGCTTGCGCGGCAGGCGCTGCGCACACTTCAGACCGGAAATTCCTGACACGGACTGGAAATTCCTGGTCTGGAAAACACAGGCTCCGTGTGCCACGGTAAGGTCAGGATAGTCGGAGATGTGCCATGAGCCAGATCGAGCTAACCAACGACAACGTCGCGGCGGACACGCAGAGAACTGCGTCGGCCTATGTGCCGCCGCTCCAGCGCACGGAAGGGCAGCCGCCGCCGATCGCGGCGAATGGCGGTCTGTCCTATATGGCGTTCGACCGGGACGGCGATGCGGGAACCGCCGAGGCGCTGAAGGACGCGCTCGCCGAGATCGCCGAGGGCGAGAGCCAGCGTGTTATCGACATGATCGACAAGGCCCCGCCGGGTCCGATCAAGACCAAGTGGGGCCTCGCGTTCCGCGACTACGACGAGTGCGTGAAATACATTCGCCAGTCGAACAGCCTCAAGGCCCCGACAGGCGGCCTGGCGCTGCCGCTGCCCTATACGGTGTACGAGCGGCCGAGCTACTCTGTGGTGCCGTCCAACGCCATCTGGCGGGACCCGCAGCGCGCCGATACAGCCGCGCTTCTGCGCAAGAACGAAGCGGGCAACCGGCGACGGGACCTCTATTTCCCACAGGTGATGCGCGATGCGCGGCGCATCGGCGAGTACTATCCGGGTCTCTCGCCGAACAGCCCCGAATGCATGGACCGGCTCGGCCTGTCGCTGGCGCATCTGGAGTCCAAATGCGCGAACTTCTACGATTCGGCGGAGGTCGAGCGCGTGTTCTACCCGGAGATCGAAAAGCTCCTTCTCGATTTCTTTCCGGACGCGACCGATGCGCTGGTCTACAACCACGACGTCTTCGACAAGGACTATGCGGGCGACCGTACCGAAGACCAGGACAACAACAACCCGGGTGTGAACGCCCGTTACGCCAACCTTGTGCACAACGATTTGAACGACAATAGCGGCCGCGTGCGCTGCCGTGAGTTGCTTACCAAAAACCTGCGGAACTTCGGGCGCCAGCAGAACTACACGGAGGAAGAAGCCGACGAGAAGATGTCGCGGCGGTTTATGTCGATCAACCTCGCCAAGCCGATAGAGACGGTCGAGCAGTTCCCCTTTGTGCTCTGCGCCTGGCCCTCCTTCGCCGACCAGCCGTACATCACCAACTATCGGATCTACGACGACCGCGTCGGCGAGACCACCCGCTTCACCTACCGTCCCAACCATGAGTGGTACTGGTTTCCCCGGCAGCAGCCTACCGAGGTCTCAATGCTCAAATGCTATGACTCGGTGACCGACGGCTCCGTCTCGCGCTGGTCTTTCCATACCGCCTGCATAGACCCGACCGTGCCTATCGATGCTCCATGCCGCAAGAATGTCGTGGTCCGGTCGTTTGTCTTCTTCTAGAGCAGGATTCACGGGTCAGATGATCCCATCTGACCCGATCTTGCCCTAAGAAGCCAGGAAGCCGAGCGGATCGTGCGCACGGGCGACAGAAAAGATGTATCCGTAGACTGCCAAGGCTGCGAGCCAGCAGCCCAGCCGCCACCCTCGTAAGACACCGCCGCTGTGAAAGGCCAGGATTGCCAGCACGATATAGATGACCACCAGCAGCACCTTCACCGTCAGCCAAGCATGCATAAACGGGTACTGCTGCACAATCGTGGTCAACATCAAAGCCGCCGTCAACAGCACCGTATCGATTGTGTAGGTCAGATATCGGAGCGGCGCAGCCCTGGCCCAGCGGGCGCCCGCGATGAGCGCAAGGCCGCGCAGCAGAAACAATCCGCCGCTGGCCAGCACCGCGGCAATGTGGACGAGCCGAATATCCTGGTAGAACTCTACCATGCCGCACGCTCACACCGCCCGCCTATAAACCTAACGGCGGCCCGGTGACGCGGTGCGAACATCGCGGCTGCCTCGGGTTTCCTTGTCCCGCTGCTCGCCTTCGCGTCGGGGGAAAACCCACAGCCCAATCACAAACAAGGTCAACGCCAAGGCTCCAATAGCAAAGATAGTGTCGCCGGGAACGCGCAGCCAGACCAGCAGATCGACCAATGGCTGCTGCATGAACTCCGCCGACCGCGCGTACCAGTAGCCTTTCTCCAGGGAGGCAAACAGTTGGAGCGTCCCGAGCGGCAGCAGGGTCAGCAAGGCCATCAGCGCGAGGCCGATATTGAGGCACCAGAAGCTGACCTTCAGGATTCCTTCGTGCCAGGCGAGATCAGGCTTCATGCCGCGCAGGCAGAACAGGACGAGGCCAATGCCCAGCATGCCATAAACCCCGAACAAGGCCGTATGGCCATGCAGCGGGGTCAAATTCAGACCCTGCATATAATAGAGCGATAGCGGAGGATTGATGAGAAATCCGAACAGACCGGCTCCTACCAGATTCCAGAACGCCACTGAAATAAAGAACATGACCGGCCAACGATAACGCCGCATCCAAGTCGTGGCGCCCCCAAGTCTGTAGGTCTGATAGGCCTCAAACCCGATATAAGCCAACGGAACAACTTCGAGCGCCGAGAAACTCGCACCCAGGGCCAACACCGCGGTCGGCGTACCGGAGAAATAGAGGTGGTGCAGGGTTCCCAACACACCTCCCGCCATAAAGATGATCGTTGCGAACAGGACTGCAACGGTTGCCGTTCTCACCTCCAGCAACCCCAGGCGCGTGAACAGAAACGCGATCACAGCCGTGGCGAAGACCTCAAAAAATCCTTCGACCCACAGATGCACCAGCCACCAGCGCCAGTACTCCACCATCGAGAGATGGGTCCGCTCGCCCCACGCCAGGGCCGCCGCAAAGAAGAGGCCGATCGCCACCGTTGAAAGAAACAGCAGACCGACGATCGACCTCATTTCGGATTTGCCGCGCAGCGTTGGCCATAGCGTCCGGCCGACCAGGAACAGCCACAGCATCAGGCCGATAAACAGAAACCACTGCCAGAATCGCCCCATATCGGCGTATTCCCAGCCTTGATGGCCGAACCAGAAATTGTAATCCAGGTCGAGCCGCTGCATGACCGCGAACCATTGCCCGGCGAAAGAACCAATCACGATCACGACCAGGCAGATCCAGAGGACATTGACGCCAAGCCGCTGGAATGGCGGCTCGTATCCGGAAATGGCCGGGCCGATATAGAGACCGGTGCCGAGCCATGCGACGGCAATCCACAGCACCGCCAATTGCGTATGCCAAGTGCGCGTTATCGAATAGGGCAACACCTCGGCCATCTCGTAGCCGTATACGAGCTGGCCTTCGATCTGATAGTGCGCAGTAATTGCTCCAAACAAGATTTGCACGAGAAACAAGGCGAGGAGCACCCAGAAATATTTTGCCGTCGCCAACATTGACGGCGTGACCACCACATGCCGTATGGGGTCGAATTCGGGAAGCTGGCGCGGCTCCTCTGTGCGGTCGTGAGTGGCTGCATAATGCCAGCCGAGAAGTCCAATACCGGCGAGAAGGAAAGTCACGCTGAAGGCCGACCAAAGAAAGGTGCTTGGTGGCGGCCGGTTCTCGATCAGCGGCTCGCTCGGCCAGTTGTTGGTGTAGGTGATCGTGCTGCCGGGCCGCTCGGTAACGGCTGCCCATGCCGTCCACCAGAAGAAAGCTGAAAGCACGCGCCGATACTCGGGATCAGGCACCGTATTGTTCTTCATTGCATAGGCTTCGCGCAACTCGGCCGTCTCCGGGTCGTTGCCGAAAAGGCTCTGATAATGCCGGGACACCGCTTCGATGGCGGCAGCCCGATCAGCGCTGATCGTGATGGTTCGGGTTTCAGGGTTATAGGTGTTCTCGCGCATATGGACGCGCAGACGGCCCTGCAGCGCCGCCTGTTGTTCATTGGTCAATTGCAGATAATTGGCAATACCGAATTCACTCCGGGCCCATCGGTCAAGTACCGCTACCAACTCGCGATGCAGCCAGTCGGCACTCCAATCAGGCGCAACGTAGCCGCCATGTCCCCAGATGGACCCTAGCTGCATGCCGCCCGCGGATTGCCAGACTTGCCGGCCCTTCTCGATCTCGTCGCGGGTATAGATCACGCGTCCGTCTAACGAGACCACCTGCTCCGGCATGGGCGGCGCTTGCTGGTATATCTGATTGCCGCTCCACAGCAGCACTGCGAAAGAGGCGATCAGCAGAACCGCCAAAAGGGTCCAGAGTTTTCTCGTGCTGGTCATGCTATTCTCTCCCGCGATGAATGGCGAAACCCCGCCGGGCAATCAGTTTCCGCTTCGGGCCGTTGTTGCCCTGGTACATGACCCATCTCTCGTGCCGGCATCCCAGCCACGCCCCATACCCGATCCGCTTCGACCTCATCACCGATCACCAAAGTCCCAAGCGCCCCCAGCCAACCACACATACAGGGAAGCCGATCGTCATCGACTGCGCATCGGCCACCGGCTCCACCCTGAAACCGTTTGTCTTCGCCGGGCCAGGGTGGCGGCTTTTACAAAGAGGGCAAGATCCCGTTTGCACGATCGATATTCGTCTCGTGCGACCGCAGCATTTCCGCGAGATCGGCGTGAATGCGATTATCGCGTATTCGCGGCAAGGCCTCGCGCAGCTTGCGGACAACCCAGCCCTGTCCGCGATTGAGAAAGACAATACGTTCGCCAAGATCGGCGATCGCGATTGCCTTCTCGTAAAATGCGCCGACCCTCGCCGACGGCGTGACGCCGAGCGTCTTGAGATGACGCGCCAGCATGGCGCACCAACGCGCTTCGTCTTGTTGAATATCCGACATCAACTGTGCCAGCGGGCCGCTGCCTGCTGTGCGAGCGCTTTCAAGGGTGACCCGGGCGCCGGCGCGCTCTGCTTCGAGCAGTTCGGTAAGAAAGGCGATCAGCTCGTTCTGTCCCATATACCCCATATAAACGTCATCCGCTTCATGCATCGAGCAAGCCGGCGAAAACCCTTGGGCGGCGGTTTTGTCGTCGCGGTAATTCGTCATGACACGATCTCCTCCAGCACGATAGGCCAGGATCTGGCGCGATAGCGAAGAATCAGCCGCACGCGGTCCGCATCCTCGCTCTGGCGGCATTCGACCGCGCCGCGCTTCATCTCCCGCCGGAATACCTCGGATGAAAGACCCGGCCTTTCGGCGACAAGCCTCGCATCGATGGTACGGCTGATCGCGACAGAGTTTCCGATCCGCAAGAAACAACCCGCGATCCGGCGGGAGGCGCGGTTCAGCGGGCTTCTTCAGCCCCCGTCCAGGTTATCGCCGGCCGTGCCCGCCTTGGTCTGATTTCGCCCTTATGGCTCGCAATACCCAGTTCGAGGCTGTCGGCGATCCGGTGCGCCCGCTCGATAAAGTGGGCGGCGGCCTGTGGCGAACAGACGTCGCGGGCAGTTGCGGCAAAGATCTCGAGCCAGCGATCGAAATGCGGCGTATCGATCGGTAACGGCAGGTGGGCGGCCATCGGCTGACCGTGATAGCGGCCGCTCATCAGCGCGACCGAAGACCAGAACGCGCACATGCGGCTGAAATGGCTTTCCCAGTCATGCACCCGGCTCTCAAAGATCGGCCCGATCAGAGGATCAAGCCGGGCGCGGGCATAGAAGGTTCTGACCAGCCGGTCGATCATCGCCTCGTCGATGCCGGTTCGGGCAACGATGTCCTCGACGATCAAATCCCGGCTGGGCAAATTTCGGCTGGGCGTGTCGGATCGCGGGTTCATGATCAGCCTCGGAAGCCTGCGCGCCGCTGTCGGCGGCGCATGGTTGACCTCGGTAAAAGATGCATATAAAATGAATATTAATTAGTCAAGCGCCGGCTGCGCGCGGCGCCGGAGAAGGCAGGCCGATGCAGCTTACCTTGTGGACCGATTACGCGCTGCGCACGCTGATCTATCTCGGCGCCACCGGCGACAGCCTGTCGACCATCGCGGAGATTGCCGAACGCTTCGATATCTCCAGACCACATCTGATGAAGGTCGTGAACCGGCTTGGCGCGCAGGGATACATCGACACGATCCGCGGCCGGAGAGGCGGGATCAAGCTGGCGCGCCCGGCAGAGCAGATCGGCGTCGGCGCCGTCATCCGCGACACGGAAGAGAACCTCGCCGTGATGGGGTGTCTGTCCAAACCCGGATTTTGCCGGATCGAGGGATGCTGCGTGCTGCGGCGCGCCCTTGGCGAGGCAACGCTCGCCTTTCTGGACGTTCTCGATCGCTACACGCTGGCCGACCTTCTGGCGCCGGATAGGCGGCTCGCGGAAAGTTTGGGACTGTCGCCGGAAGCAAATCCCTCGGGAGCAGCAGATGCAGGCGGGGTGCGGCATGGATGATCTTGCCGCCGCGCGCGCTGCATGTCCTTGCCGTCGTCATCTGGATCGGCGGCGTGGGGATGGTGACGATGGTGGTCTTGCCGGCTGTTCGGCGCGGCGATCTCGGTCCAAACCGGCTTCAGGCATTCGAGGCCATGGAACGGCATTTTGCGTGGCATGCCCGAATTACCACACTGATCGTTGGGCTTACCGGGTTGTACCTGATCGACCGCATGAACCTGTGGGACCGGTTTCGCTATGGCGAATTCTGGTGGATGCACGCCATGGTGGCACTCTGGCTGGTGTTCTCGGTGGTGTTGTTTGTCGCCGAACCGCTGATCCCGCGCCACCGGTTCGATCGCTGGGCAACCACCCGACCCGACGCGGCGTTCGGGTGGCTGCAACGATTGCACTGGCTCCTTCTTGTACTGAGCCTCATCACGATTTTTGGCGCCGTCGCGGGAAGTCACGGATGGTCGATCCTGTAGCCCGGCAGCATCGCCACCCCCTATCGCGCCGGGTTCGGCGGTTGCGGCATGGGCGGTCGGCGGCGCCATGCACCCGCGTTCTCCCTCAATACAACCCGCACGCAGCGGCACCGGCTCCGTTCGGTCCCGCTCTGAGCACAGCTCGGGATAACGACCTCCCCCCGGAACTGCGGGCTCCCTTGCCGGCCGGTGGGGCATTTATTATGTATATAGAATGAATCTTTTCGAGGTGCCTCCTCCCCGGAACCAACGCCTCGCTTCCCAGCCGAACGGCAGCGACGCCGGCGAGCCGCAACGCGCGATCCGGCTGTCCGCCTGATCACGACCGAGGAGATCTTCGCATGTATTCGGATGTATCCCTGTTTATCGACGGCGGCTGGACCAAGGCCGCCGCCGGACGCACGCTGCCGGTGGTCAATCCCGCGACCGGAGAGCCGATCGGCACCGTTGCGCATGCCGACAGGAGCGATCTCGACCGCGCGCTCGAAGCGGCCGACAAAGGGTTTCGCGCATGGCGGAAGATATCCGCGTTCGACCGCTCGAAAATCATGCGCAAGGCGGCCGACCTGCTGCGCCAGCGAGTCGACGCGATCGCGCCGCTGATGACGATGGAGCAAGGCAAGCCCGTCGCCGAAGCCAAGGGCGAGGCGCTGGCCGGGGCCGATGTCATCGACTGGTTCGCGGAGGAGGCGCGCCGCGCTTATGGCAGGGTCATCCCGGCGCGCGCCGAGGGTGTTTATCAGCTGGTCGTCAAGGAGCCGGTCGGCCCGGTTGCGGCGTTCACGCCGTGGAATTTCCCGATCAATCAAGTTGTGCGCAAACTCTCCGCGGCGCTGGCCGCCGGCTGCTCGATTATTGTCAAGGCGCCGGAGGAGACACCGGCTTCGCCCGCGGAATTGATCCGCTGTTTTGCGGATGCCGGAGTGCCGGCAGGGGTCATCAATCTGGTGTACGGCGTGCCGGCGGAGATCTCCGAGTACCTGATCCCGCATCCGGTGATCCGAAAAGTGTCCTTCACCGGGTCGACGGCGGTCGGCAAACAGCTGGCGGCGCTGGCGGGCGCACATATGAAGCGGGTCACGATGGAGCTCGGCGGACACGCACCGTCGATCGTGTTCGACGACGCCGATATCGATCTCGCGAGCAGGCTGCTGGCCGCGAACAAGCACCGCAACGCCGGTCAGGTGTGCATTGCGCCGACCCGCTTCCTCGTGCAGGAGAAGGTCTACGACGATTTCGTCGACAGGTTCACCGCGCATGCCAAAGCCGTGAAGGTCGGGGATGGTCTCGACAAGGACACCCGTATGGGGCCGATGGCCAATCCGCGCCGCATCGCGGCGATGGAGGGTTTTATCGCCGACGCGGTGCAGAAGGGCGCTCGGCTGCGGACCGGCGGGCACCGGATCGGCAACAAGGGCAATTTTTTCGAGCCGACGGTGCTGACCGAGGTGCCAAAGGACGCACGCGTAATGAGCGAGGAGCCGTTTGGCCCGCTTGCCATGATCGCCCCGTTCGCCAGTTTTGACGAGGTTGTCGAGGAGGCGAACCGGCTGCCCTACGGTCTTGCCGCCTACGCTTACACGCGCTCGGCCAAGACCGCGGCCGCGATTGCGGCATCGGTCGAGACCGGCATGATCTCGATCAACCACCACGGCCTCGCGCTGCCGGAGGTCCCGTTCGGCGGCGTCAAGGATTCGGGTTACGGCTCGGAGGGCGGCTCCGAGGCGATCGAGGCCTATCTCAATACCAAGTTCGTCAGCCAGACCGGGATCTAAACGTATCGGTCCGGTTTGTGTTTCGGCCTTGCCATTGCAGCCGGCGCCCGCCCGACAACGACGCCAAATCCGCCACATTGCGGGTGCATTGTCGAACCCGGACCCGAGCGTAACCGGTCGGGTCCGATCGGCCGGGCGCGATGGG
>JBFWVT010000120.1:0-10555 GCA_050246595.1 Alphaproteobacteria bacterium | reverse complement strand
CGCAAATCCTGTGAATAGGGTCTGGGCATGCGTGCTGGCCTCCGCCCCCCAGCCAGCATCTTGCGCAGAGATCCCCGCGCCGGGGAACCCCTATCCCGTTTCAACCAGACCCGATCACACTCTAGCACCGGTCAGGGGATCGGGACTGATCTGCCTGGCCGGCAACGGCGGGGCTCTTTTGGGATCCCAGAGCGAGCGGCTGCCGGGACACTCCCGGGACACCGCTTCGGAGATTATTTTCTAATTAGCTGATTTTGTTGGCGTCCCCAACCGGATTCGAACCGGTGTTGCCGCCGTGAAAGGGCGGTGTCCTAGGCCTCTAGACGATGGGGACGCGGCAGGCCGTCGCTATCGATTAGCCCGAGCCGGTGCGGAAATCAACCGGCTGCATCCGACCGCATTATCCGACCGCATTCCAAGACCCAACGCAGGAATGCCGCATCATCATACCTCTATCGTCGTAGCCGCCAAGCAAGGCTCAGCTCATGCCCGTCCGGATCGGCAATATGGAAATACCGCTCCCCCCAAACAGCATCACGCGGCGGAAAATCCGGGCAATAGCCGGCACCGACGAGCCGGGCATGCAGACCCTCAAGATCGGAATGATAGAAGATCAGCCGGCCCCACCAGCTCCAACGGCGCTCGCCGGGCTGCGCGATCAGATTGAGAAAATTGTCGCCCGCCGCGAAGCTGGTGAAGTCAGCCGCTTCACCTCCATAGAGCAGGCGCAGGTCGAGCAGGCGGTAGAACGCCACTACCCGCCGCATGTCATGCGTCGCCAGGGTTACCGCGCTGATCCCGGTAATCATTGCTCGCTCCTCGCCGACCCTTCTGCCGCGGCCTGGTTCCGGAAACAACCGCCGCACTGACGACCAATCGTCCGGAATCGTCCAGCGCCGGGGCGGCCATAGGCTGCGGCAGGCCCGCCGCCGTCACTCCCGCTTGGCCCCGCCGGAAACAGCGCGCTTGGCTGGATAAATCCGCCCCAATACACGCAATTAAATAATTTAATGCCAAACATAATTTTTATGAATATTATTCATCTTCTTAAGCGCGAAGACCCCACTCTCTATAAAGCCGAAAATACATTGGCGCACTCTGAAGTTGATTTAGTAGTGAATACCAAGCCGTTTTTGCGAATTGTAAAGATTTCCGACCCTCTGCCTTTTTAACGACACATTTGATAATTACCCGACAGCTGCTGTTACACGACGCTTACCTTTTAACAACCAGGGGATGTCTCCGAATGCTGAAAGCCGCGTCACTGTTGCTGCCGCTTGCCTTGGTTACGACCGGAGAACCCGAAGCATCGCCGCGTTTCGACGAGATACGGGCGTATATCACGGGTTACAACACGGTTCCCGAGCAGACCGACGGCAACCCGTGCACGGCCGCCTCCGGCGCCAACATATGCGGTCGCCGCGACGCCGTCGCGTGTCCGCGCCATATCGAACTCGGCACCGTCGTCGAAATCAGGGGAACCATTTATGTCTGCGAGGATCGCCTCGCGAAAAAATACGACGCCCGGTTTGACATCAGCTGCGACAAGGACAGGAAATGTCCGGGACAGGTCACCGGCTGGGCGACGATCAAGGTCTTCAAGGAAAATCTGTAACAGAGACGCCACTGCGCGGGTTTCTGCCCGCGCCTGAAGGAGGGGCGGGGCGCGGTCAAGCCGTGCCCCCGTTCCGTGCCGGACCCGGCGAATGACAGCCTTGATCTTCGGGGCCGCCCCGGCCCCCGCCGGCTCAGGCGGCGAGAAACCCGCCGTCGACGTAAAGCTCGACCCCGGTGATGTAGGACGCCTCGTCGGAGGCGAGGAACAGCACGGCGTTGGCGACTTCCTCGATCCGCCCGGCGCGGCCCATCGGCACCGAAGTCTCGATCCACTTCGCGCGCAATGCCGGGTCGGCGGTACGGCCCGAGGTCCGCATCGGCGGCATCAGCCCGGGATGCACTGAATTGACCCGGATATTGTCGCGCCCGTATTGCACTGCGGCCGATTTGGTCAGCGTGCGCACCGCGCCTTTCGAGGCGTTGTACCCGACATGCAGCCCGCGCTGGCCGGTGACCCCGGAAATCGACGAGATATTGACGATCGACCCGCCGCCCGCCTTTCTCATGATCGGGATCGCCAGCTTCATGCCGAGAAACGTGCCGGTGGCGTTGACCGCCATCAGCCGCTCCCAGGCTTCCGTGTCGAACAGATCCTCGACCACGCTGCCGCTGATGCCGGCGTCGTTGACCAGGATGTCGAGCCTGCCGAACGCGGCCAGCGTCGCGTCGATCGCCGCCCGCCATTCGGTCTCGCTGGTCACGTCGAGCTTATGAAAAATCGCGGCGCCGTTGGCCTGCGTGATTTCGGCGGCGAGTTGGCGGCCTTCCTCTTCGAGCATGTCGGCCACTACGACCTTGGCGCCCTCGCGCGCGAAGAGCCGCGCCATGCTGGCCCCCATGCCCGAGGCGGCCCCGGTGATCAGCGCGACCTTGTTCTCCAGCCTCATGCGTCCCTCCCACGTTGGGACCGCCGGCCTCTGGCCTCTCGCGCAAGCTTCGCTTGCGCTGACGGCGTCAGGCGAAGCTTCACTTCGCCTGGGCCGGCGGGACGCCGGCGGTCCGGAATTAGTTAACGCCGGCCGCGCTCCCCATCACATCGCCGATCCCGGCATGGATGACGAGATCGGCGATCCGGTCGAGCGGGGTCTTCTCGCGGTTGACGATAGCGAGCCTGGCGCCGTTGTGCTTCGCCAGTTCCGGGAACCCGGCCGCCGGGTAGACGACGAGCGAGGAACCGAGCACGATAAACAGATCGGCCTTCAGCGTCTCCTCCTCGGCGCGCGCCATCGCGACCGGCGGCATCGACTGGCCGAACGACACGGTCGCGGTCTTGACATGCCCGAGACAATGCTCGCACGGCGGCACCGCGCCGTCGCGCTCGAAGATCGCGCGCAGATCGGCGATCTCGTAGCGCGCGCCGCAATCGAGGCAGGTCGCGTAGGTCGTGTTGCCGTGCAGTTCGATGACCCTGTCGGGGGGGATGCCGGAGGCCTGGTGCAGCCCGTCGATATTCTGCGTGATGACCGCGCCGACCTTGCCGCGCCGCACCAGCGCATCGACCGCGCGATGGCCGCGATTGGGCACGGCGTTGCCGAACTGGTCCTGCATCGCAAAGCGGCGCCGCCAGGTTTCGCGCCTTGCCTCCTCGGAGGCGAGAAACTCGTCGAAATAGATCGGCGCCATCTGCGTCCAGATGCCGCCGGGGCTGCGGAAATCGGGGATGCCGGATTCGGTGCTGATCCCGGCGCCGGTGAACACGGCCGCGCTGCGCGCCTCGGCGATCAGACGGGCGAGCGCGGCAATTTCGCTGTGAGACGTCATCCCGCTACTTTGGCAAACTGCGATCCCGCCGCCAAGCCTGGCCGCAAGAGCGTTACGCACAGCGGCGTCACGCGGATTGCTGCAACGATTTCGCGAAGCGCACGATGCGGTCGCCTGCGTCGGCGAGCCGCTTCTCCGGGGCGCACAACGCGATCCGCAGGTGGCCGGCGGCGCTCGGGCCGAAGCCGTCGCAGGGCAGGACCGCGACCCCTTCGGCCTTGAGCAGCCGGGCGGCAAACGCACCGGCATCGAGACCGGTGCCGCGCACGTCGAGCAGCACGAACATGCCGCCTTCCGGAGGCACGACGCGGCACCCCGGCGCCTGCCGCAGCCTTTCCGACAACAGCGCGGCGCGCGCCCGGTAGTCCTCGCGTAATACCGCGACCTCGGGCAGATCGCGGGTCAATGCCGCCAGCGCCCCGTCCTGGATAAAGGCGGGACCGCCATAGGTCATCGACAGCAGCAGGTTGAACAGATGCCGGATCAGCAGCGGCGGCCCGACCACCCAGCCCAGGCGAAATCCGGGCAATGCGTGCGATTTCGACAGGCTGGAGACGACCACCATGCGCTCGGCCATGTCGGGCAGCGACCAGGCGCCGACATGCGGCCGGGCAAAGGCCAAATCCTCGTAAACCTCGTCGGACAGCAGCCACAGATCGTGACGGCGGCACAGCGCGGCGATCGCCGCGATCTCGTCGGCGGTGAACACCGCGCCGGTCGGGTTGTGCGGGGTGTTGATCCAGATCGCGCGGGTGCGCGGCGTCACGGCGGCGGCGATCGCGTCAAGATCGGGGTGGAACCCAGTCTCGGGCCGCAACGGCACCGTGACCAGTGTCGCACCACTGGCCCCGACGACGCCTTCGTAGGTTGCATAGATCGGCTCGGGCACAATGATTTCGTCGCCCGGCCCGGCGAGGCATTGCACGGCGCAATAGAGACCGCCCTGCGCTCCCGGCACGACCGCCACATTCTCGATCCCGCAAGCCCGTCCGGTGCGCCGCACAACCCGCGCCGCGATCGCCTCGCACAGCGCCGGATAGCCGATGATCGCGGAGTATCCGGTACGGCCCGCGCGCAACGACCGGACCGCAGCCTCGATCACCGAGGCGGGCGGGTCCTGATCGGGATCGCCGACAGTAAGAAAAATAATGTCCTCGCCCGCCTCCTGCCGCCGGCGCGCCTCGCTATGCGTGTCCCACGCGGCGGCGCCGCGTCCGGCGATCCGTTCGACAAGCGGCGAATACCGCATCGCTGTCCTCCGGCTCAATACCCGATCGCGGCGCCGGCCGGGCGGCGCGGGTCGCTGACCCCGAGCAGAGCACCATCCGGCCCGATCGCGATCAGCTCGACCGCGCCCCAGGGCCGCTGCTCTTCGACCCGGTGCCCGCGTTCGGCCAGGGCCGCCAGCGTTTCCGGCGGAAACCCGCCGCGCTCGACATACAGCAGGTCGGGCAGCCATTGCTGGTGAAACCGCGGCGCCGCGACGGCATCGGGCGGCGACAGGCCGAAATCGACGATGTTCACGATCGTTTCAAGCACCGCGGTGATGATGCGCGGCCCGCCCGGACTGCCGAGCACGAGCACCGGCCGGCCGTCGCGCTCGACGATCGTCGGGGTCATCGAGGACAGGGGCCGCTTGCCCGGCGCGATCGCGTTGGCGCCGCCCTGGACGAGACCGAACAGGTTCGGCGCGCCCGGCTTGACGGTGAAATCGTCCATCTCGTTGTTGAGCAGAAACCCGGTGCCGGGAGCGACGACCGCCGCACCAAAATTGCCGTTCAGCGTGTACGTCACCGCGACCGCGTTTCCGTCCTTGTCCACGACCGAATAATGCGTCGTCTCGGCCGCTTCGTGCGGCGGAATGCCGGGACCCAGCGCGGCCGATGGGGTCGCCCGGCCGGGATCGATCGCGGCGCGGATCGCGGCGGCGTATTCGGGCGACAGCAGACGCTCTCGCGGATCGGGCACAAAATCGGGGTCGCCGAACGCGGTGTTGCGGTCGACAAACGCATGCCGCATTGTCTCAGCCATCAGATGGATCGCCTGCGGCGAGCGGTGGCCGAGAGCGCGCAAATCCCAGCCGGCGAGGATTTGCAGCATCTCGCACAGCACCGTGCCGCCGGCGCTTGGCGGCGGCGCCGAATAGACCAGAAACCCGCGATAGGCGCAGACGACCGGCGCCGCTTCGGCGATATCGTAATCGGCAAAATCCGCTTTTGTCAGAACCCCGCCCCGCGCCTCTGAGGCGGCCTCCACCGCGGCGGCGATCTTCCCCCGGTAAAACGCCTGCGGTCCCTGCTCGGCGACAAGCGCCAGGGTCGCGGCCAGGTCCGGCTGCACCAGACGGTCGCCGGCGCGATAGGGCGAGAGATCCGAGCGCAGAAAAATGCGCGCCGCCTCCGGATCGCGCGCCAGACGCGCGGCCCGCGATGCGATGATCGCGGCATCCGCCTCCACCAGCGCGAACCCGTCGCGCGCCAGCGCGATCGCCGGCGCCATGACCCTGGCGCGGTCGAGCCGGCCGTAAGCCATAAGCGCCCGATCGAGACCCCTCACCGTGCCGGGCACCCCGGCGGCCAGATAGCCGGTGAGGCTCGCCTCGCGCCGGACCTCGCCTTGCCCGTCGAGATACAGGTCGCGATGCGCGGCGCGCGGCGCCTTCTCGCGGAAATTGACGACCGTGCGGCGGCCGTCGGCGAGGCGGATCAGCATAAAACCGCCGCCGCCGATATTGCCGCAGCACGGATCGACCACCGCCAGCGCGTAGCCGACCGCCACCGCGGCGTCGATCGCGTTGCCGCCCTCCTTGAGGATGTCGGCTCCGATCTCGCTGGCGAGAAGGTGCGCGCTGACCACCATGCCGTGCCGGCTTTCGGCAACCGGCGCCGCCTGCGCAACCCCGAGCCACAGCAGCAGGAGAATAGCTGTGAGGACCCCCTCCCTGACCCTCCCCTCCCCGGACTTGATCTGGGGATTGCGGGGGAGGGAACAACGGAAAATCCTCCCCCGCTTGCGGGGGAGGGAAGGGTGGGGGTAAGCGCGGATTCCGCGCCTTTCTCTCGCCGGCCGTATCGTGCAGCCTTTTTCAGTCACGACACCGCCTTCACCGCCTCCTCAGCCAGACTATTATCGACGCATTCGGCGAACGGCACCGCGCGCTTGATAAAGCCGCCGCCGAGCAGCGCCCGCTGCAACCGCAGAAATCCCTCCTCCGACAGGCGCGGATCGGCGGCCCACACACCCTGCTCCTTGTAGCGGGTCAGCGACCGGGTCAGGACGCTGCGGTCGAGATCCGGGAAATAATCGGCGATCGCGGCGGCCAGCGCGCGCGGCGTCTCGCCGGCGATCCATTGCTGCGTGCGGCGCATCGCCCGCGTCATGCGGCGGAACGGCTCGGGGTCGCCGGCCAGCCGGTCGCGCGTCGTCACAAACACGGTATAGCTGGTCGGTCCGCGCTGGCTCGCCGGATACCAGATCGCGGCGCCGCCGGATACCGCCTGCTCGACATACGGCTCGAACAGCTGCGCGACGTCGATGCTGCCGTCATGCAATGCGGCGACGCTGTCTTTCATGCTGTTGCCGGTGATGCGCGGCACCCATTCCGGGTCGAACCCGGCCTCGCGCATATCCTGTTCGAGACACAGCCAGGGGGTCGGGACCTCGCTGGTGCTGGCGAACCGCATGTGACCGAGTTCGACCAAGCGGAATTCCGGATAGGGTTCGTGCCCGACCAGCGAAAACGGGTCGCGGCAGACCACCTCGGCGAATTCGACGAGCGGTGAATCCGGGTTGTCGTCATGGTGCTTCATGACCCGGATCGGCCCCATCCACAACACGTCGATCTCGCCGGCGGCGAGCGCCGCCTCGGCCTTGCCCGGACCCGGAGACGGCAGCAGTTCCACCTCCAGCCCCTCGGCTTCGTAGGCGCCGGTCGCATGTGCCGCATAGAACGGCGCGTACAGGACAAAGCGGTAATTCTCGAACAGGCGCAGGCGATAGGCGGTATTCATGATGTCTTCCCCGGTAATCCGGACCAGCGCCGCAAACCGCAGGAGCCAATCGCGGCCGCTGCCGGCTCGGATACCGGCCCTATGATTGAGCGTGGCTCTTTAATTGCTGAAGACTTCCGCTTCGACGCATTTTGTACTGCGTTTCTGTCTCACGAACTGGAATGCAGCCGGGTGCCGCCGCGGTCATGCCGGTGTTGAACCAGGTGGGCGAGAAAGAGTTCGGAATATCGGTCGAACATACGCTGTTCCGAGAATTCCGCAACGACGCGCTCCCTGTTCTGGGAGCCGAGCCGCGCGCGTGTCATCGGCTCGCGCAACAGGCGCCCGATCGCGGCGGCAAAGGCGGCATCGTCGTCGCGTGCAACGATAAACTGCCGGTTCTCTCGGGATACCATCGTCCTGACGTCCCCGACATCGACAGAGGCGACCGGCAGGCGGGCCGCCATCGCTTCGAGGAGCGCCACCGGCATCTGCTCCGTATCGGAGGACAAAGCAAAGATGTCAAGGCAGCCCAACACGGATTCCGGAGGCACATGCCCTGTGAAGACGACACGGTCGGCTATTCCGAGTTGATCCGCCGCGCGTTCGAGCGCGCTTCGCTCGGCGCCGTCGCCGGCAATCACGAGGCGCACCGGCAAAGTCGTGTCGACCATGGCGAAGACCCGCAGCAATCGCCCGATGTTTTTCTCCGGCCGCAACGGCGCGAGCGTACCGATGAGCAATTCGCCGGGACGGCGCGTCAACCCCGGAGCGGGTTCGGAGACCGGCGCCGAAAACCGTTCGACACTAACCCCATTTGGTATGTACGTGATAATTTCCGGCGGCAACCGCCAAATGTTGTGCGCGAGTTGCTCCAATAGATGGGAGGGGACGACCACCGACTTGCAGCGCGCCAATGCCCAATACCGGCACAATACGCGGCGACGGAACTGCCTGTCCGCTTCCTCCCTGCCAAAGCCGTCCTCGAAATGGAGTTGCGGCGCGACCGGCGACAACCGGTTGGCAATTGCCCAGTCTATCGAGCCCCAATTGTATGTAACCAGGAGGTCGGGCTTGAGGCGACGCAGCGTCGTCAAGGCGGATAGAGCACCCTGCCACTTGCCGGGCCGCCGGGTCATCTCCAGCAGATTGACATCCACATCGGGCGGCAAATGGCGGGCGGCTTCAAAATGACCGTCGAGGGCGACAATCGCGTGGCGGAATTGCGGGCCAAGGTGGTTGATGATGCGACACGTCCGCAGCGGGACGCCGCCCCTTGAAAAACTTGGAAATATGTGAAGCAGACTGGCCTGGGGTGCGGATACTCCGATGCTGCGCGCGGGTTCGGTGGGGGTCGGGGTCACGTCTCGTTCTAGGAGCGCTGGATATTCCATGACGGCTCCGGCCCGCGATCTTTACCGGCTGGGAGCAGTTCCTCGGGTTTTCTAACGTCTCGTCCAGGCCTTTGGCAAGTTCGGATCGGCAAACGGCGGATGGCTTCCGGCAATCGGCGCTCGGCAAGCATCTGCGCTGCCGGCGGGCTCGCGACCGCGCCATTGGGCCGCCCGGTTCCTCGCCGGGTCGTCGGCTGTTTCATATCGATGGCGATGCCGGCGTCATCCCGTTATTTTGCTGTACGCTACCAAAGGGAGGATGAAGATGCCAGAAGCCGCCGCTGCGCCGAACTGCCTCGCCGGAGTCCGCGTGCTGGACCTGACGCAATTCGAGGCCGGGCCGACCTGCACCGAGGTGATGGCCCAGCTCGGGGCCGAGGTCGTCAAGGTCGAGAACCCGAAAGGCGGCGAACCCGGCCGCATCCTCGGCACCGGACCAAAGCCCGGCGCCGACGCGTATTATTTCATGATCTACAACGCCAATAAGAAGTCGGTCACGGTCAATCTGAAATCGCCGCGCGGTCTCGCGCTGGTCAAGGACATGGCGAAGCAGGCCGACGTCTTTATCGAGAACATGGCGCCGGGCACGATCGAGAAGCTGGGTCTGGGCTGGGACGAACTGCACAAGCTCAACCCGCGCCTCATTTACGCCCAGGTCAAGGGCTTTGGCGAGGGCAGCCCCTACGAGCACAACTTGGCCTTCGACATGATCGCGCAGGCCTGCGGCGGCAATATGGCGATCACCGGCGAGGCCGGGCGCAAGCCGATCCGTCCGGGACCGACCCTCGGCGACACCGGCACCGGCATGCTGATGGCGATCTCGATCCTGGCCGCGCTTTACGAGCGCAACACCACCGGCCAGGGTCGCCGGTTGCAGGTTGCGATGCAGGACGCACAGCTCAACTACCTCCGCGGCGCGTTTATCAACCACGCCAGACTCGGTCAGCCGCAGGCGCGCGGTCAGGCCGGGTTCGGGCCGCCGGTGCCGCCGAACGACATCTTCCCGTGCAAGGGCGGCGGGCCGAACGACTGGATCTATGTCTTCAACAGCCATAACAACCCGGAGCACTGGCGCCGGCTGTGCACGGTGATCGGCCGCGAGGATCTCGCCAACAATCCCGACTATCTCGACCGCGAGAAACGCCTCCAGCGTGCCGAGGAGGTCAACGAGATGGTCGCTTCGTGGACCCGAACGCATGACAAGCAGGAAGCGATGCGCATTCTCGGCGCCGCCGGTATTCCGGCCGGGGCAGTGCTCGATACCGGCGACCTCCTGGCCGAGCCGACCTTCCAATCGCGCGGCATCATCCAGACGCAGCAACACCCGAACGGCGAATTGCCAATGCCGACCTTCCCGGTGCGTTTTGACGGCAAACCGCCGAAAATCGCCCCGGCCCCATTGCTGGGCCAGCATACGAACGATGTTTTTGCCGACTGGCTCGGGATGAGCGAAGGCGATGTCGCGGGGCTGAAGAAAGACGGGGTGATCTGAAGGCCGACACCGGCCGCTTCAGTTCTCGACGATGCCCCCACCCTGCCCTCCCCCGCAAGCGGGGGAGGGTTCTTTTTGCCTCCTCCCCGCTTGAGAGGGCCTTTCTTGTTTTCTCCCCTGTTTGCGGGGACCTCTTGGTTTCTCCCCCGCTTGAGAGGGCCTTTCTTGTTTTCTCCGGTATTATGTAGCAACAGCCACTAAACGAATGTTCCTGCCGACCGCTGACCTGCCGAAAATGACGGTATGGCAAAGCTCCCGCTCCCTGACGAACAGCCGATAGCGGTCAATGCACTCCGCAACAT
>JBFWVT010000119.1:0-10646 GCA_050246595.1 Alphaproteobacteria bacterium | reverse complement strand
CATCCGATCGGCCGGCTCGGCATGCCGACCGACATTGCCAAGGGTATCGTTTTTCTCGCCTCGGATGACGCCGGCTTTATGACAGGCGCGAGCCTTGTCGCCGACGGCGGGCTGACCGCGCACTGAAAATGTCGGTTTCCGATCGCTCCCGAAATCTCAGGCGAGCAGATTAGCGCAAATTCTGGCGAGATCGCTTCCCTGCGGACGCTGCCGAGCGGAGATCTCGCGCCGTCACCATCGCGTTATGAGGCAAATTGCGTTGCGCACCCATGCCGGACGGCTCCGGCAAGAACCGCCGCAGCGCCCCCGGCACACGCTCAATCCGAAAGCCATTTCCTGTAGCCTCGGCGAACGGCTTTGCCGAGGCGGTGGGCGTTGTCGGTCCAATCTCCTTTGCCGGAAGCCGGCGACACGGATTGCCGTATTTCCTTTGCCCACCGGCCGAGGCGGAAGGCACGATCGGTCCAATCGCCGGCTCGGGTGCGAGCCTGCGCCGCTCGAAGCCGATTCTCCAGGCGTTTCTTCAGCGCCTCGGCATTTTCCCTCTCCGCGGCGGTAGCGCCGGGATCTCCGGCGATCGCGGCGAGAGCCCGCAGCCTTCGCCGCAGCGCCCCGAGCGACCTGTCAAACCCATCGTTCTGCATACGGCGATCCTAACACGCTTGGCGGCGTCGGGTGTAGCGACCCGGAGCGCCGGTCATCGCCGCTGGTCGGTAATGTCTCGGTTTGAATGCAACAGCGGCGCTGTCATTCCGGGGCCGTCCGCAGGGCGGAACCCGGAATCCATGAACATCAACTTCTCCAAGGACTTCAGGGGCCTGTGTTGATGGATTCCGGGCTCGCGGGCTACGCCCGCGCCCCGGAATGACAAGGTTGCAATTCAAACTGAGACACTACCCGCTGGTCGGCGGATTTGCATCCGGGTGCGACTTGCTGCATGACTCCGGCAATGCTGCAACCCAAGCAACTCAAGGCAAGCAATCGCTCTCTGGAGGAGACGCCGGATGACCCAGACTGACAAGGCAAAACAATTCCGCGCGCTGCACGAGGCGTCCGAGGCGTTTGTCGTCGCCAATGTATGGGATGGCGGCTCGGCGCGAATGATGGCCATGCTCGGGTTCAAGGCGCTGGCGACATCGAGCGGCGCGTCGGCGGGGTTGCTGGGCCGGCGCGACGGCAGGGTCACGCGCGACGAAGCGATGGCGCAGGCGCGGGTGATCTGCGAGGCCACCGACCTGCCGGTTTCCGCCGATCTGGAAAAGGGTTTCGGGGACACACCCGAGATCGTGGCGGAGACGATCAGGCTGGCGGCCGAGGCGGGGCTGGTCGGCTGCTCGATCGAGGATGCGAGCGGCAACCCGGACGCGCCAATCTTCGAGTTCGGCCACGCGACCGAGCGGATCGCGGCCGCGGTTGAGGCGGCACGAGCGCTGCCGTTCCCGTTTACGCTGACCGGTCGCACCGAAAATTTCCTGCGCGGGCGGCCCGATCTGGACGACACGATCAGGCGGCTGAAGGCCTATGAGGCGGCGGGGGCGGAGGCGCTGATGGCGCCGGGATTGCCGGATCTCGATGCGGTGCGCGCGGTGTGCGCGGCGGTGGAGAAACCGTTCAATTTCATGGTCGGGATCAAGGGCAAATCGTTCACCGTCGCGGCGCTCGCGGCTTCCGGCGTGAAGCGGATCAGCCTGGCGACCTCGCTTTATCGCGCGGCAATGACCGGGCTGCTGAACGCCGCCAAGGAGGTGCGGGAACACGGCACGTTCGGCTATATCGATACGTCCCTCGCCACTCCCGACATGAACGCGTTTCTGCGCGAGTGACCTGTTCGCCGCTTCCGGCGCGATCGGTAATGCACGTTCGGGTTTGTTGGCCTAAAACTGTGCCGATTAGAGGAGGAGACGTTGCCATGGCGAACGGCATTCTGATCGCGGCGATGGATTTCTCGGCCTGTCCCGAGGACGAGTTTCACGACTGGTACGATCTGGAGCATGTACCGGAACGGTTGCGCATTCCCGGCTTTCTCAATGCGGAGCGCTGGATCGACATCGGGAACCCGAAGATCTCGGTTGCCACCTACGATCTCGAAACGGTCGCGGTGTTGCACAGCCCGCCCTATCTGGCGATCGCCGGCGCGAACTCGTCGCCCTGGACAAAGCGTACCCAGCGCTTCCGCAAAAGCCTGATGCGCTACGAAGGCGAGCAGATCCTCCCCGGTGACGCGACCGCGCCGGCCGGTGCCGGCGGGCTGCTGCTGGTCGGAATGACCCCGGCAGGAGAGGTCGAGACCGCGTTCAATGCCTGGTACGACACCGAGCACATTCCCGCGCTTGCCCGTGTTCCCGGGGTACTGCGCGCGCGCCGTTACCGGACCGGTACCGGCAATCCGAAATACGTGGCGCTTTATCATCTGGCATCGCCGGGCGTGGTCGATACGCCGGAATGGCAGCAGGCGAGCGGGTCCACCCCGATGCCGCAGCCCGTGCGCGAAAAGATCAGCAATCGGCTGCGCCACGTCTGCCGGCCCTACGCGCGCACATAGACCCGCCCGGCGGTGATAGGCAGCGGGTAACAGGCGGCCGGGATGCGCTCCGCCGAGATTGCTTTGTCGCTGGCGCTCCTCGCAATGACAACCGCTTGCTATCATTGCGACCCGCGGGGAAGCAATCTCGATCGGAATTCGCGCTCGTCTGCGAAGCGGCCCACCTTTGCCGGCACGATTTACTGAGTAATACCGACCCGCGTTAAAGCTGATCCGTCGCTGCCCGGGCTCGGGTTCCGATTGGGTGATGCGTTTCGGATCGGCGATGAGACTGTTCCGAGGATTGCAGGTGAGGGTAACAATCGCCTCGCAGCTGGCGAAGATCCGGATCCGGTTCGACGGTTTGTTCTGACGGAGAAATTGCCAGACGTTCTCGACCGGGTTCAGTTCGGGCGACTTGGGCGGCAACGGCAACAGTGAAATGTATTAGCCAAAATTTGATCTGACAGACGGTGTTGGCTGTCTGAGCCGTCGTGACTGTCGTCTGTGATCACGCCGCCGTGAGTGTCTCCTTTGCCGAGGGGAGCGCGTCAAGGACGGTCTGCATCGGTGCCTTGCCGAAACACCATCGGCCCTGATCATAAAACGGCACGACGCGGTCGTTGAGGATCTCGGCCGCGGTAATCGGGGTCTTGCAATCATAAAGCTTGGCAAAGGCCACCTTGGCACAGGTGTCAATGACGGTCCGTCGGCAGACCCGCCCGCCCCCTTTCAGCGTGCCGACAAAAAAGGTGTCCCCGGCCTGCGCCGGGGCAGGCTCTGGGCACCGCAATCGCCGGGGCGCTCGCTCTCGAACTCGCCATGCGCTCCCTTGTCGGCCTTGGCCTTTTCCAGCGCGACGATCTGCGCCTCGCTAGCAAGGACCCCATCCGGCGCCACTTTGGCTCCAAGCGCGGGCGCCGTGCGGTTCTTCAGGATCGGCTTGTGGCGGCTAAGGCCTGTTAGAACTTGACGACTATGCCCGTATTTGGGGCATGACAGAAGGGAACGACCATCAGGTTTTGACGGATGCGGCGTGGGCGGTTTGGGAACCGCTGATCGAGGCGGTCCGGCCGCGCGAAGACGCCGTCGAAGAAATTGCGGCGGACCATCTCGGCGATCCTCCGGCGGCACCAGAACGGCGCCAAGTGGCGCAGCATCCCCGCCGAATTGGGTCCGTGGTGGCTGGCGGCGCAGTTGTTCATCCGCTGGTGTTTATCCGCCGGGCGAAGCAGGGCGTCTGGGAACGCCTGCTCGATCTCGTCCGGCAGCACGACATCGCGCCTGGCATGACCGTCCTCGACGGCACCAACATCCGGGCTCACCCCAAGGCGGCGGGCGCACAAAAAGGGGATCGACCGCCAACAGCGCGATGTGCGCCAGGCGCTTGGCCGCTCTCGCGGCGGCCATGGCACGAAAGCCTGCGTGATCGCGGACGGGCGCGGGCACGCCATCGCCTTCGCGCTCGCCCCTGGACAGACGCATGAACCGCCTCTTGCCCCGGGGCTGCTCGGCTGTCTGCCGGACGTGCCCGGATGGATTGCCGGTGACCGGGGCTTTGCCTGCGATGTCTTTCGCGAGCGCATCTGGAACCTGGGCGCGCGGCCCGCCATCCCGCCCAAACGTACCGATGCGCCCGTCGCCTGCCCGGAGTGGATCGACAACAACCGCCACCTCGTCGAGAACCTGTGGGCACGGCTGAAAGAATGGCGCGCCGTCGCCACCCGATACGAAAAGACCGCGTGTTCCTTTCTCGGCGTCCTCTGCCTCGCCGCTACAGCCGATTGGCTCAAGTCATCAAGCCCTAATAGGCCCTAGCAGGGAATTCGCCTCCGCTGCGTTGCCGGCAGCGATGGGGCGCGCTATCGTCGCACACATTGCTTCGACAGGGGACGGGGATGATCCATCACGTTTCGATCCCGGCGCGAGAGCCGCAGCGGGTTGCGGCGGTGCTGGCCGAATTGATGAACGGGAAGTGCTTTCCGTTCGGGCCGCTCGAAGGCGCCTTCATGGCGGCGAGCGGCGACGAGCACGGCACGATGATCGAGGTCTATCCCGAACGGGCCACCCTCGAAGTTCCGGCGAATGACGATCAGGTCGTGTTCGGCAAGCAGGATGCGCCGCGCGCCTGGCCTTTCCATGCGCTGGTCTCGGTGCCGCTCAGCCGCGAGGAGGTTGAGCGGATCGGCGCGCGCGAGGGCTGGCGCGCCAAGACCTTCGGCCGCGGCATGAAAGGGCAGAAGCCGTTTTTTCATGTCATCGAATTCTGGATCGAAAACCGGCTGATGATCGAAATCGCGCCGCCGGAGATGGCGTGCGAGTACCAGGAATTCCTCAAAAACGCCCGCACCGAAATTATGAGCGACCCCGAAGCCGTGCGGCTGATGCGCGCGACGCACCTCAAGGAACCGGCCTGAGGACATCATCATTGCGAGGAGCGCAGCGACGAAGCAATCTCGATCAGTCGCATACCCGTCTGCCCGAGATTGCTTCGCTGCGCTCGCAATGACGGCGGTTGAAAGGAGCGTCGCGCATGCCAAAGATCGCCGCAGACCGTCTTGAGGAAATCGGCCGCGCGCTGTTCGTCGCGGCGGGAGCGCCGGAGGACGAGGCGGCGCTGGTCATGCGTCATATCGTCGGCGCCAACCTTGTCGGCCATGATTCGCACGGGGTCATCCAGATCCCGACCTATATCGACCGGATCAAGGCCGGCCACATCGTCCCCGGCGCGCCTTGGGTCATCGTCAGGGAGTCACCGACGACAACGGTGGTGGACGGCAATTGGGGCTTTGGCTACGTCGCCAACGAACGGGCGATGCGGCTGACGATCGAAAAAGCCGAAAAGAGCAACGTTGCCGCCGCTACCGTGTTTCGTCAGGGCCATATCGGGCGCTTGTCGAGCTATACGCAGATGGCGGCGCAGGTCGGGATGATCGGGCTGATCACCGCCGATTCGGGCCGCTCGCCAAAGGCTGTCGCGCCGTTTGGCGGGCGCGAGGCGCGGCTCGGTACGAACCCGATCTCGATGGCGATCCCGTCCGATCTTGAAGGACCGCTCTATCTTGATATGGCGACATCGGCGGCGGCGGCCGGCAAGATCGCACTGGCGGTCGCGCGCAACGAAAAGGTTCCGGACGGCTGGGTGATCGGCGCCGACGGAAGACCGACCAACGACCCACGCCAATTGCGCCAGGGCGGTGCGCTGCTGCCATTGGGCGGTCCCGACGGCGGCTACAAGGGCACCGGTCTCGCGGTCATGGTCGAGATCCTGTGCGGGTTGCTGACCGGGCTCGGGTTCGGCGTCGAGCCGACCGGGCGGCATAATGACGGCTGCTTTATGGCGGTGTTCAAGGTCGATGCGTTCCGCCCGCTGGCCGAGTTCAAGAAGGATGTCGGTGATTTCATCCGTTATCTGAAGGACACGCCACCGGCCGAGGGTTCCAGCGGTGTACTGTATCCCGGCGAGATCGAGCACATGAAAGAGACCGACCGGCGCGCCCACGGTATCGAGGTCGAGGACGCGACCTGGTACAAGCTGCGCGAGCTGGTCGAGGAGTACAAGCTGACCGATCGCCTCGGCTTCGTCACCGTCGAGTAGCCGCAAGGCGGCACGGCGCTTGCGCCGCGCGGTCGCGCCTGTAAGCTCCGGGGCGATGGCCGTCATCAAGACCGCGCTTGAGCCGCGCTCCGCGTCGTTCCGCGCCAACGCCGAGGCGATGTACGCGCTTGTCGCCGATCTGCGCGATAAGACCGAAGCGATCGCGCTCGGCGGCGACGAGGCCTCGCGCCGGCGGCACGAGGGGCGCGGCAAGCTGCTGGCGCGCGAGCGCATCCGGCTGCTGCTCGACCCGGGGTCGCCGTTTCTCGAACTCTCCGCCTTTGCCGCCTACCAGATGTATGATGGCGCGGTGCCGGCCGCCGGCATCGTGACCGGCATCGGCCGCATCGCCGGGCGCGAATGCGTCGTCGTCGCCAACGATGCGACCGTCAAAGGCGGCACCTATTTCCCGATGACAGTCAAAAAGCACCTGCGGGCGCAGGAAATCGCGCGCGACAACCGGCTGCCATGCCTGTATCTGGTCGATTCGGGCGGCGCGTTTCTGCCGGCGCAGGACGAGGTCTTTCCCGACCGCGACCATTTCGGCCGCATCTTCTACAACCAGGCCAATCTGTCGGCGCTTGGGATACCGCAGATCGCGATTGTGATGGGGTCGTGCACCGCCGGCGGCGCCTATGTCCCGGCGATGTCCGATGAAAGCATTATCGTCAAGGGGCAAGGCACGATCTTTCTCGGCGGGCCGCCCCTGGTGCGCGCCGCGACCGGCGAAATCGTCAGCGCCGAGGATCTCGGCGGCGCCGACGTACACAGCCGCACCTCCGGCGTCACCGACCATTACGCCTTCGACGATCGCCACGCGCTCGGTATTGCCCGCCGCATTGTCGGCAATCTGAACCGGATCAAGCCGGCGCCGCTCGCCGTCGAGCCGCCGCGCGAGCCGGCCTATCCGGTCGATGAACTGTACGGCGTGATCCCGACCGATATGCGCCGCCCCTACGACGTCCGCGAGGTGATCGCCCGCATCGTCGACGGCAGCGAACTCGATGAGTTCAAGCAGCTTTACGGCGCGACGCTGGTCTGCGGTTTTGCCCGCATCTGGGGCTATCCGGTCGGCATCGTCGCGAATAACGGCATTCTGTTTTCCGAGAGCGCGTTGAAGGGCGCGCATTTTATCGAGTTGTGCGCCCAGCGCGGCGTCCCGCTCGTGTTTCTGCAGAACATCACCGGCTTTATGGTCGGCCGCAAATACGAGAATGCCGGGATTGCCAAGGACGGCGCCAAGATGGTCACGGCGGTCGCGACCGCGCCGGTGCCCAAATTCACGGTCATCATCGGCGGCAGTTTCGGCGCCGGCAATTACGGCATGTCCGGCCGCGCCTACTCGCCGCGCTTCCTGTGGATGTGGCCGAACGCGCGCATTTCGGTGATGGGCGGCGAGCAGGCCGCGTCGGTGCTGGCGACCGTGCGGCGCGACGGTCTGGAGGCGCGCGGGCAGGAATGGAGCACGGCCGAGGAGGAAGAATTCAAGGCGCCGATCCGCTCGCAATACGAGACGCAGGGGCACCCCTATTACGCCAGCGCCCGGCTGTGGGATGACGGGATCATCGACCCGGCCGAAACCCGGCTGGTGCTGGCGCTCGGGATTTCCGCCGCGCTGAACGCGCCGATTCCGGCCTATAGCGGCGAGAGCGGGCGGTTCGGCGTGTTCCGGATGTGAGCATTCCGATGATGCTTGTTTCACCACGGAGGCGCGGAGAGCACAGAGGAATGTTTTCTTCTTTCTCCGTCATCTCCGTGCCTCCGTGGTAAAATCATGTTCTCGAAGATTCTGATCGCCAATCGCGGCGAAATCGCCTGTCGCGTGATCCGCACCGCGCGGCGCATGGGGATCGCGACGGTCGCGGTCTATTCCGAGGCCGATGCCGGCGCGCTGCATGTCGCGATGGCCGACGAAGCCCGGCTGATCGGCCCTCCTTCGCCGCGGCAGAGCTACCTGAACATCGAGGCGATCACCGCGGCGGCACGCGACAGCGGTGCGGAGGCGGTGCATCCCGGTTACGGTTTTCTGTCGGAAAACGCCGAGTTCGCCGAGACCTGCGCCGCCGCCGGGATCGTGTTTATCGGCCCGTCGCCGCAGGCGATCCGCGCGATGGGGTCGAAGGCGGCGGCAAAGGCGCTGATGGAGGCGCACGGTGTGCCGGTTGTGCCGGGCTATCACGGGGCCGATCAGGAAGACGCGAGGCTCGCCGCCGAGGCCGAGCGGATCGGCTTTCCGGTCATGATAAAAGCTTCGGCCGGCGGCGGCGGGCGCGGCATGCGGGTCGTCGCGAACGCGGCCGAGTTTCCGCGCGCCCTCGACGGGGCTAGGCGCGAGGCGAAAGGCGCCTTTGACGACGACACCGTGCTGATCGAGCGCTATCTCGAACGTCCCCGCCACATCGAGGTGCAGGTATTCGGCGACAGTTACGGCAATATCGTCCACCTGTTCGAGCGCGACTGCTCGATCCAGCGTCGCCATCAGAAGATCGTTGAGGAGGCGCCGGCGCCGGGACTTAGCCGGGAGCGCCGGCTCCATCTTGGCGAGACGGCGGTCGCGGCGGCGCGCGCGGTCGGTTATATCGGCGCCGGCACGGTCGAGTTCATCGCTGAGGATGACGGCGAGCGCTTCTATTTCATGGAGATGAACACGCGGTTGCAAGTCGAGCACCCGGTGACCGAGGCGGTGACCGGGCTCGATCTGGTCGAGTGGCAGTTGCGCGTCGCCGCCGGCGAGGGATTGCCGCTGCGGCAGGACGAGATCGCGCTGTCCGGCCACGCGATCGAGGTGCGGCTCTATGCCGAGAACCCGGCGCGCGGTTTTCTGCCGGCAACCGGCAGGCTGCACCGGCTGCATCTGCCGCAAGGCGATGCGATCAGGGTCGATACCGGCGTGCGGGCCGACGACCTGGTGACCGCCTTCTATGACCCGATGATCGCGAAGATCATCGCCCATGGTGAGGATCGCGCCGCTTCCCGTGCGCGGCTGGCTCGTGGGCTGGCCGAGACTGCTGTGCTCGGGGTCGCGACGAATCTGGGATTTTTGGCTCGTGTTGTCGCGGACGCGGATTTCGCCGCCGGCGCGGTCGATACCGGGTTTATCGAACGCCGGCGCGATGCGCTGCTGGCCGCAGCGGACCCGCCGTTGCTTGCCTTGGCCGGTCTGGCGCTCGATCGGCTGCTGTCGCGCGAGGAATTGGCCTCTGCTGCCAGCGCGGGGGACCCGTGGTCGCGAGGGGACGGGTGGCGGCTTAATCTCACCCCGGCGCGGCGCGATTTTCTGTTCCGCTGCGGCGAGACGGAGCTTGTACTGGTGGCTAGCACGATCGGCCCCGGTCACTGGCGTTTGGAGATTGCCGGCAGGCCTCATGACTTACGCGGCGAGAGGGAGCCCGACGGCAGGCTCGCCGTTGTCCTCGACGGCGTGCGCCGCGCCGTGCGCGTGCTGGATGACGGCGGAGTTGCGGCGGTGTTCCTTGATGGGGAAAGCTGGCTTCTTGAGGCGATCGATCCGCTGGCTCCGCCGGCCGGCGCCGATCCGACTGCCGGACGGCTGACCGCACCGATGCCGGGGCGCGTTGTGCAGGTTTTGGTGACGGTTGGGGAGGCCGTCCGCCAGGGCCAACCAATGATGGTGGTCGAGGCGATGAAAATGGAACACACGATCGCGGCGCCGCGCGACGGAATCGTTGCCTCGGTGCATTTCGCGCCGGGCGATCTGGTCGAGGAGGGAGTCGAGCTGATTGCGCTGGCGGACGACAAGGCCGCGGAGCGATGACCGGCGACGGCGAAGCGAGCCCGCCGCCGCTCCACCTTCTGAAAATGGCGGTGGGCATCGCCGATCTCGACGATCTGCGGCGAGTGCGCGCCGCGCGCATCGAACAGCTCGGCGGCAATTTCGTTTTCACGCGAAATCGACCGCACCGCGCCGAGGCGGTTCTGAGCGGCGGCTCGCTTTACTGGGTCATCCGCGGACAGATCCGGGCGCGCCAAGCCATCACGGGTTTCCGTAGCGAGCGCGACGAGAAGGGCCGCGCCTATTGCCTGATCGAGGTCGCACCGGAGCTGATCGCGACCGTATGGCGGCCGTGGCGACCGTTTCAGGGCTGGCGCTATCTGTCGCCGGCTGATGCGCCGCCGGACGGGATGGCGGACGCGGAGGGCGACCCGGAGGGTGCGCCAATGCCGGCTCGGATGGCGGCGGAATTGCGCGCGCTGGGGCTGCTCTGAGCGCGACCTGCCATGGCGGTGGGACTCGTCATTTTTTTGTAATCGACCCTCTGGACAGGAGCGAGGCCCGTGACTAAGTTAGGGCCTCGCCGGTCGGGCCAAGCGGCTCCCGGCGGAACCGGACCCGGAGACAATAGTCACAACGGGCCGGAGGGTGCCGAAGGGCATCGCCCTGCTGATTGACATTGTTGGTTGATGAAGGGATGCGCGGGCGGCGGCTATGGGCTGTCGTTTGCGCGGATGGGATGCGGTCTGCGTCTGGGTGGTGTGAGCCACGCGGGGGTGGGGTGCATTCTGTCA
>JBFWVT010000118.1:0-10689 GCA_050246595.1 Alphaproteobacteria bacterium | reverse complement strand
ACGTCCACGCTTGGCGGCACCGGCGCAACGCCGCCGCCCTCAGGGCCGATTGGCAGTTCACTACCAAGGACGCCCGCATCAAGCTCCGTAAACTCTACCCGACAAGAGAAGGCTGACAGAGTACTAGAGGACTCTGCAATAAGCAATTTGGGACATCGGCGTGGAACGTATTCAGCCCTTGCCAAAGCTGGTAATCCGTGAAGGGTTGTCCGTATAAGGCGGACCGGCGATGCTAAAACGCACGCCATCGCCATATACGGCTTATGCAGAACACCCGCCTCGCGATGCTCGACCACGATCTCGGCCCCGAGATCGACATGCTGCGCTCGACGGTGCGCGATTTTGCCGAGGACCGGATCGCGCCTGTCGCCGCCGAGATCGACCGCACCGACCGCTTCCCGGTCGAAATGTGGCCCGAGATGGGCGCTCTCGGGTTGCACGGCATCACGGTCGAGGAGGAGTACGGCGGCGCCGGAATGGGATATCTCGCGCATTGCGTTGCAATGGAGGAGGTCAGCCGGGCCTCGGCCTCGGTCGGTCTCTCCTACGGCGCGCACTCCAACCTCTGCGTCAACCAGATCCGCCGCAACGGCACCGAGGCGCAGAAGCGCACATACCTGCCGAAGCTGATCTCGGGCGATCACGTCGGCGCACTGGCGATGAGCGAACCGGGAGCCGGGTCCGATGTCGTCTCGATGCGGCTGCGCGCCGACAAAAAGGGCGATTGCTACATCCTCAACGGCACAAAACTGTGGATCACCAACGGACACGCCGCCGACACGCTGGTCGTCTACGCCAAAACCAGGCCCGACGCCGGCTCGCGCGGCATCACCGCGTTTCTGATCGAGAAGGGGTTCGCGGGGTTCCGCCCGGCGCAGAAGCTCGACAAATTGGGGATGCGCGGCTCGCCGACCTCCGAACTAGTGTTCGAGGATTGCGAGGTGCCCGAGGAGAACGTGCTCGGCGCGGTCGATGAGGGCGTGCGCGTGCTGATGAGCGGTCTCGATTTCGAGCGCGCCGTCCTGGCGGCGGGGCCGCTCGGCATCATGCAGGCCTGTCTCGACGTCGTGATCCCATACATCCACGACCGCAGGCAGTTCGGCCAGCCGATCGGCGAATTCCAGCTTATCCAGGGCAAGCTGGCCGACATGTACGCCGCGTTCAGCGCCTGCCGCGCCTATGTCTACGCCGTGGCACGTGCCTGCGACCGGGGACAGACAACCCGCAAGGATGCCGCCGGCGCGATCCTCTACGCCGCCGAGGCCGCGACCCGCATGGCATTGGATGCGGTGCAGATACTGGGCGGCAACGGCTACATCAACGAATTCCCGACCGGCCGCCTGCTGCGCGACGCGAAACTCTACGAAATCGGCGCCGGCACCAGCGAAATCCGCCGCATGCTGATCGGGCGGGAAATATTTCAGGAGACGACATGACATGCGGCGGCTGATTTCGTTCGGTTCGGACTTCGAGGCGGAGGGCGGCTACAGCCGTGCTGTCGTCGATGGCGAGTGGGTGTTCGTCGCCGGCACGACCGGTTTCGATTACGCCGCGATGACGATCGCCGACGACCCGGCCGAGCAGACAAGGCAGACCTTCCGTAATATCGAACGCGCGCTCGCCGAGGCCGGCGCGACGCTCGCCGATATCGTGCGGGTCCGGTACTATGTGCCGAACCCGGATGACTGGCCGGCCATCCAGCCTGTGCTGGCCGAAATCCTTGGCGCTATCCGCCCGGCCGCGACGGCGGTGTTCTGCGGTCTCGTGGACGAGCGCATGAAGATCGAGATCGAGGTAACCGCCCGTCGAAGACCGTTGAATGAACCGACGTGATCTGATCGCGCTTTTCGCCGTTGCCGCAGTCGCCCGGCCGGCAATTGCGCCGGCACAGCAGCCCTCGCGGCCCCCGCTCGTCGGAGTTTTCACCTCGCGCACGAACGTCTCGGCCGAAACGGATGCTTTCCACCAGGCAATACGTGACCTCGGCTACACCGAGGAGCAAGACATCTCGATCGTCTATCGGTCAGGACCTGCCGGGGCCGTACCGACTGCGTCTCTGCCCCAATTGGCGCGCGAATTCGTTGAGCGAAAGCCGGATGTCATCGTGACTCCAGGCGGAGTACCAAACGTTAAGGCGCTCTTGGAGGTAACCTCAACAATCCCGATCGTGATGGTCACCGCGAATGACGCAGTCGAGGCCGGCTTGGTGGCCAGCCTGGCGCGTCCCGGCGGGAATGTGACCGGTTTGTCTTGGCAGGCTCAAGACTTGAGCACAAAGAGACTGCAACTCTTGCAAGAGGTATTGCCCCATGTGCGCCGGGTTGCAGCTTTTCTAGATCCGTCGCAGGCAGTGCGGGCGGATGTCACGATCGCCGCTAGCAAGGCCCTAGGTCTAGAAGTCCGGATCCTCGAAATATCAGGACCCAAAGATTTGGGTACCGCGTTCGAGACGGCGGCGAATTGGGGCGCCGAAGCCCTCTCCGCAGAGGCGGGTCGAACCGTCACCCCGAACCGCCAGGAGGTTCTGGCGCTGGTAGCGAAATATCGGCTGCCGGCGATCTATCATCAAAGTGTCATCGTCCATGCTGGCGGCCTGATGTCCTACGGACCCAACTTTCCCGACCTTTTCCGGCGCGCCGCATTGTATGTCGATAAAATACTGAAGGGTGCGAAGCCGGCCGATTTGCCCGTCGAACAGCCGACCAAGTTCGAGTTTGTCGTCAATCTCAAAGCCGCCCAGGCGCTCGGCCTGACGATTCCGCCATCAATTTTTGCCCGTGCCGACGAGGTGATCGAGTGAGCCTCGCTGAAGGACGGTGCCATAGTCGCGCCAAAATCGTGTGCTAGGGTTCATGCGGCGCCGAAACATCGACGGCGGGCAGCAGAGGGATCGGAGCCAATTCTACTTACAGGCGAATGCTGGCTGTAGATTGGCTGTAGATTCAGCTAGCACAAAACCGGCGGTTGCGCCGTAGCCCAGCGGCCGAGGTGATCGAATGAGGCTTAGCGAAGAGCAACGCCTGCTGCGCGACACGGCCCGCGAATTCGCCCGCAACGAACTCGCGCCGCACGCCGCCGAGTGGGACCGCGAGGCGCGGTTTCCGAAGGAGGCGCTCGCCGAACTCGGCAGGCTCGGCTTTATGGGGATGCTGGTGCCGCCGGAATATGGCGGGGCCGGCGCCGACCATGTCGGGTACGCCCTGGCGCTTGAGGAAATCGCCGCCGGCGACGGCTCGGTCTCGACGGTCCTCAGCGTACACAATTCGGTCGGGTGCATGCCGGTGCTGCGCTACGGCTCCGAGGAGCAGAAACAGCGCTTCCTCCAGCCGATGGCCGAGGGGAAAATGCTCGCCTGCTTCTGTCTGACCGAACCCGAGGCCGGTTCCGACGCCGCCGCGATCAGGACCCGCGCCGTTCGCCGCGGCAACCGCTGGGTGCTCAACGGGACAAAGCAGTTCATCACCTCGGGTTCGACCGCCGATGTCGCGATCGTCTTCGCGGTCACCGACCCCAACGCCGGACGCAAGGGCATCACCGCCTTTATCGTGCCGACCGATACTCCCGGTTATCGCGTCGCGCGGCTCGAACACAAGCTCGGGCAGCGCGCCTCCGATACGGTGCAGCTCGTCTTTGAGGACATGGAATTGACCCCCGATCTGATGCTCGGCGGGGAGGGGGAGGGGTACCGCATAGCCCTGTCGAACCTCGAAGGCGGGCGCATCGGCATCGCCGCGCAATCCCTCGGCATGGCGCGTGCGGCATACGAAGCGGCGCTGGCCTATGCCGGGGAGCGCGAGGCGTTCGGCAAACCGATCATCGAGCACCAGGCCCTCGCCTTCCGGCTCGCCGACATGGCGACGCAACTCGCCGCCGCGCGCGGGCTGATCCTGGAAGCCGCCCGGCTGCGCGACGCTGGCGAACCGTGCCTGCAAGCCGCCGCGATGGCAAAACTGTTCGCGTCCGAAATGGCCGAACGGGTCGCCTCCGATGCGCTCCAGATCCACGGCGGCTACGGCTATCTCGCCGATTTCCCGGTCGAACGCATCTACCGCGACGTGCGCGTGTGCCAGATTTACGAGGGCACCAGCGACATCCAGCGAATGCTGATCGCGCGCGAGATCGCAAAGCAATAGCGCCGGTCCGTTGTCGATGCGCTACGATAAGCTGCTCAGGAAGCAGGGAGGGAGGAATGTTCAGGTTACGAGGTTTGCTGGCCGGTCTTGCACTGGTCGCGATGACGGCGCTGGCGGCCCCGGCAACGGCGCAGCAGGCGCCGAGCGGTGAGCCGATCAAGATCGGGTTCGGCATGGGTCTGACCGGCGGGCTGGCCTCGGCCGGCAAGGCGGCGCTGCTGGCGATCCAAATCTGGGAAGGGGAGATCAACGCCAAGGGCGGTCTGCTCGGACGGCCGGTCAGGCTGGTCTATTACGACGACCAGAGCAATCCGGCGACGGTCCCCGGAATTTACACCAAGCTGCTCGATGTCGATAAGGTCGACATCGTCGCCAGCGATTACGGCACCAATCTGATCGCGCCGGCGATGCCGATCGTGATGCAGAAGGGGAAGACCTTCTTTGCGCTGTTCGGCCTCGACGTCAACAAGGAGTTTCAATACCCGAAATACTTCGCGATGCAGCCGGTCGGCGGACCCGATCCCTCGGCCAGTTTTTCGAGAGGGTTTTTCGAGCTGGCGGCGCAGCAGAACCCGAAGCCCACGACCGTCGCAATCATCGCCGGCGACGCCGAATTCCCGCGCAACGCCGCCGACGGCGCGCGCAAGAACGCGAAGGAATTCGGTTTCAAGATTGTTTACGATAAGACCTATCCGCCGCCCACGACCGATTTCACCCCGATCGTGCGCGCGATCCAGGCCACCAAACCCGATATCGTGCTCAGCCTGTCCTATCCGCCCGACGCGGTCGGCATGGTGCGCGCGGCCAACGAGATCGGTCTCGACGTGAAGATGTTCGGCGGCGGGCTAGTCGGGCTGCAATTCGCGACCATCAGACAGCAGCTCGCCGAGCAGTTGAACGGCATCGTCAACTACGATTTCTGGCAGCCGGCGAAGACTCTGCAATTCCCCGGCGTTCTCGAATTCCTCAAGAAGTACCAGGCGCGCGCCGAGGCCGAGGGGGTCGATCCGCTCGGCTACTACCTGCCGCCCTTCGCCTACGCGAACATGCAGGTGATCGAGCAGGCCGTCGAGGGGGCGAAGAGCCTCAACGACGACAAGCTTGCCGAATGGCTCAGAAAAAACAAGGTCCAGACGATCGTCGGCGAGATCGAATGGGGTCCCAACGGCGAGTGGAAGGAGCCGCGCGTATTGCAGGTGCAGTTCCACGACGTGAAGGGCAGCGACCTCGAACAGTGGAAGACCGACGCCAAGCAGACGATCCTGTGGCCGGACAAATACGCGACCGGCAAGATCAACTATCCCTACACCGAGGCGAAGAAGGGCGGCGCGTCGGCGACCGCATCCAAGGAGGGCGGCGGCTCGAAATAGCGGCTGCCGCTGCGGGCGCGAGACCGCCTCAAGCCTTGGAAGCTGGCAATGCCGGGGTGTCGGCATTGCCAGTCTCCCGGGCTGACGCAATCTCGCGGCAACCGACGGCATTGATGAATTGATGAAAGGAGCGACGATGCGGTTCGGATTGTTCGGCGGCGCGCGCACTGAAATCGACGATCAGGTCAGTGACAGCCACAACTATACCGAGTATGTCGATTACATCTGCGAGGCCGAGGCGCTGGGATTTCACAGCGTGTTTCTGGTCGAGCATCATTTCACCGGGTTCGGCCAAGTCTCGGCGACGCTCAACTTCCTGACCTACCTCGCCGCCAAGACCACCACCTTGCGGCTCGGCACCGCGGTGCTGGTGCTGCCCTGGCACAATCCGGCGCTGCTCGCCGAGCAGGCCGCGACCCTGGACCTGCTGTCGAACGGGCGCTTCGATTTCGGCATCGGCAAAGGGTATCGCTGGGGCGAGTTCCACGGTTTCTGCATCCCGATGCAGGAGGCCGAGGAGCGTTACCAGGAGACCGTGGCGTTTCTGCGCAAGGCGTGGACGGCATCGGGCCGCTTTTCGCATCACGGCAAATACTGGCATTTCGAGGATATCGTGATCGAGCCGGCGCCGGTGCAGAAACCGCATCCGCCGCTATGGATCGGCGCGCAAAGCCCGCCCTCGATCCGCTTCGCCGCCGAGAACGGGTTCAACCTGCTGCTCGGGCAAGGCGGCGGCCCGGAGACCGTGGCTGAGGGGATCTCGATTTATCGCCGCGCGATCGAGGCGCAGGGCCGGGTGTTCGACCCCGCCACGGTCGGCTGCACGCGCGCGCTGCACATCGCGATGAACGACGACGAGCGCGAGAAGGCCCGCGAATTGCGCGCCAAGTTTATGACCAACGTGCAGCTTCTGTCGCTGTCGCCGACCGGCGAGTCGCCGACCCTGGGACGCCCGCGCAAAATGCTGTCGCGCGCCGAGATGGACGAGCTGACCGAGCGCGACGCGCTGATCGGCCGGCCCGAGGAGATCATCCGGCGCCTCAGACGGTTGCAGGAGGGCGGTCTCGACTACGTCATGGTGATGGACTTCGCCGGCAGGCGCGACCATCTGCGCACCTTCGCCCGCGAAGTAATGCCCGCCTTCGCGGAGGGCTGATCGCTTCCTGTAAAACCGATTCCGGACCGCCGGCGTCTCGCCGGCTGCCGGCCGGAGGTCCACGTTCAGGCCTCCGGTGTCAAAACGCGACGCCGCTACGCCGGGTCCAGTTCGGCATCCCAGTAGAGATAGTCGCGCCAGCTTTCGTGCAGGTAGTTGGGCGGAAAGGCGCGGCCGTTTTCCTGCAGCATGTAACTCGTCGGCTGCATCGGCTTGTGCTTCGGGAACATCCCGCTCTGCGTCGGCAGCCGGTTTCCCTTCAGCAGGTTGCAGCCACCGCACGCGGTCACGACGTTGGTCCACACGGTTTTGCCGCCGCGCGAGCGTGGGACCACGTGGTCAAAAGTCAGGTCCTGCGACGGAAAGGGGCGGCCGCAATACTGGCAGGAGAAGCGGTCGCGCAGAAAGACGTTGAACCGGGTGAAAGCGGGATGGCGTGCCGCCTGGACGTATTCCTTCAGCGCAATGACGCTCGGCAGCTGCATCTCGAAGGACGGGCTGCGGACATAGAAATCGTAGTGGTCGATGATGTTGACGCGGTCGAGGAATACCGCCTTGACCGCGTCCTGCCAGCACCACAGCGACAGCGGGTAATAGCTGAGCGGCCGAAAATCGGCGTTCAGCACCAGGGCCGGACAATTATCGAGCGGCGCCGCCACCGAAGCCCCTTCCATCAATCCAACTCGGTCCGCGTTATCACCCTATCATGACCGTTTGGCGAATCGACGACGCGATTGCAACTCTTGTATGCGGCCGAAATCGCCCGCGTCCTGCCGTCCCCGCCTCTGCGCCGCCGGCCGACGACTATCCGACAGCATTGCGGCAATTTTCTCGTCGCGGTGTTGCCGCACGGAGGGGTGTCAGCCGCTGTCCCGCCCGAGAGTATCCAGCGTGTGGCGGGCGATCATCGCCTCCTCGTCGGTCGCGATCACGCGCAGCTCGACCCGGCTTTGCGCGGTGCTGATGCGATCGGCGTGAAATCCGTTCGCCGCCTCGTTCGCCACTGGGTCGATCTCGATCCCGAGCCAGCCAAGCCGCTCCGCGACCATGGCGCGGATCGACGCGGCGCGCTCGCCGATCCCGGCGGTGAACACGAACCCGTCAATTCCGCCGAGAGAGGCGGCCAGCGCGGCAGTCTGCTGCGCGATGCGGAAAACAAACAGTTCGATCGCCTCGCGCGCCCTGGAGTCGGGGCTGGCGAGCAATGCCCGCATATCGCCCGACACGCCGGACACGCCGAGCAGACCGGAACGCCGGTACAGAATATCTTCGACCTCGTCCGGCGAGAGACCCCGCTGCCGCAGCATGTAGAGCACGACACCGGGGTCAAGCGCGCCGCTTCGCGTGCCCATCACCAGCCCGTCGAGCGCCGTAAAGCTCATCGTCGTGTCGATGCTGCATCCGTCGCGCATCGCGCACAGGCTCGCGCCGTTGCCGAGATGCGCGACAATGATCCGGCCGGCGGTCAGACCGGGCGCAACCTCGCGCAGCCGGCGAGCGATGTATTCATAGGAAAGACCGTGAAACCCGTAGCGGCGCACGCCTTGCTGTTCGTACTCGCGCGGCAACGCGAAGCGGGCGGCGACCGGCGGCATCGTGCGGTGAAACGCCGTATCGAAACAGGCGATCTGCGGCAGACCGGGGCGCAGCGCCAGCACCGCGCGAATCGGCGACAGGCTGTGCGGCTGGTGCAGCGGCGCCAGCGGGGTCAGACGGTCCAGCGCCTCGATGATGTCGGCGGTCAGGCGGATCGGGGCGGTAAAGTCGCTGCCGCCATGTACGACCCGATGCCCGGTGGCGAGCAGGCGGTCGGCGCCTAGTTGCCGGTCGATCCAGCCGAGCAGGTCGCCGAGAACGGCTTCATGGTCGGCGGGCGCTCCGTCCGGCCATCGCTTGTCGGCGAGCGCAGCCCCGGCCGCGTCGCGGGCGGTGAAATGCGGCGCCGTGCCAATCCCCTCGACCGCGCCCCTGGCCGCAAGGTCGATTCGGTCCGAAGCGGCGAGCCGGTACAGCGCGAATTTGATGCTCGAAGACCCGGCATTCAGCGCCAGGATCGGATCGACCATCGGTTACGCCCGCGCCAAGGTCAGCACGATGCGCGACGCGGCGGCCGCGATTCGCGCAATCGAAGCGACATCGACCGCATCCAGCCAGCGGTCCTGCGGCAGGTGAAACAGCGGGTTTGTGCCGACCAGCGTCAGATAGCGTCCGCCGGCGTGATGGATGTCGCGGGTCTCGCCGCTCGGCACCAGATCCGGCGATGCCAGCGCATGTTCCTGCCCGGCGTGCGTCAGCTCGGCCGTCGCCAGAGCACGCAATTCGGTATCCGGCGATACGAGCGACAGCGTCCCGCCGGACGCACCGATATTGGCGCCGTAATGCACCCAGAGCGCGCCGCCATCGGAAGCAGTCCGGTCCCATCCGGGACGCCGCGCGATAAAGTCGTCGAGGCCGAGATGACCGAGCTCGTGACCGCTATTCGCGGTGAACACGATTGGGCGGGAGGGCGGACGAGACGGCCCCGCCGCCAGCAGCGCCCGCAGCGTTTCGAGCCAGCAGACGATGCCGCCGCCGCGTTCGGCGGTCGATTGCCACCACGAGCTGCGCGGGGTCATGACAACGAGCGGCGCGGCGGTGCGCCGGCCGCCCGTGTCGAGTGAGATGACGATATTGCGAGCGGAAGCGGCCGTGCGGCGGCTCTCGGAGACGAGCCGGGCTGGGCGTTGTTGCGCCGCCGCGGCGAGCACGCGCTCTCGTGCCGCGCTCGACACATGGATCGCCGGCTTGCCGAACGGATCGCGGAACCGCTCGGCATTGAGCAGCGCCATGCCCGGAATCTGCCCGGCGCACAAAACGACAAAGGCACAGTGCCCGCTCTTGCTTCGCAGCCGCTCGTACTCACCGCTGTAAACGGCTTGCGGCGGCAATTCGGCGACGACGATCTCGGCGCCGCTCCCGACCGGCCCGAGCCTGCCACCGATGCCGTCGCTGCCGGTGGCCGGGGCGTCGAAAGCCGGGATCGCCGGAATACGCTCGCCGTCGATCTCAAGAAATGCCGTGACGGGATCAAGCCGCTCGACCGCGAATTCCTCGACGGTCACGTCGGCGCCCAGGGAAGCGGCCTCGCGGGCCAGAAATTCCGCGCCGGCTTTGTCGCCTTTGGTCGCGGTGCGATGATCGCCATGCGCATCCCACGCGGCGAGCCAGTTTGCGGCGCGGGTCCACGGGTCGGCGGCGGCAGACATTGGTTTACTCCGCGATCAGCCGTTTTCGGCGAGGACGATCCCGGCGAGGTGCAGCGATCCGCAGATCAAAACCCGCGCCGGTCTGTCGTTGTCGACCTTCCCGGTCCGGCCGACAACAGCGCGTAGCGCGGTCTCGACCGACTCGGTTTCCTCGGTCATGATCCCGAGCGCGCGCACGGCCCCGGCGATGCGGGAGGCCGGCAGCGCATTCTCCTCGCCGGGGATCGTCAGCGCATACAGCGCCTGCGCGTGCGGCGCCAGCGGCGCGAGAAACCCCCCGGCATCCTTGGTGTTGAGCATGCCGACGACGAGGTGGAGCGGCCGGTCGCGCCATCCCGCCGCAGCTTCGGCCAGGACCTGCCCGGCACCGGGGTTGTGACCGCCGTCGAGCCACAATTCCGAACCGGGCGGCAAGATTTCGGCGAGCGGTCCTCGGGTCAGGCGTTGCAGCCGCGCCGGCCAGTCGATCCGGCGCAGACCCGCCGCGATCGCGTCAGCCGGCAGCGAGAACCCGTCGAGCTGTTCGAGGCAGGCGAGCGCAATTCCGGCATTGCCGATCTGGTGGGCGCCCGGCAATGAGGGCAGCGGCAGGTCGAGCCGCCATTTCTCCCCTTCATAGCGCATGCCGGCCTCGCCCTCACCCGCCTCGCGTTGCTCAGCACCCTCTCCCCCAATGTGGGAGAGGGGGGGACCCATCGCGCCAGCGATGGGGGGGTGAGGGCGACAGCACCATTCCCGGCGCCAGCGATAAAGCGGCGTGCCGATCGCGATGGCACGGGTTTCGT
>JBFWVT010000117.1:0-11540 GCA_050246595.1 Alphaproteobacteria bacterium | reverse complement strand
CGCGACTGGCTGCTGGCGCGGATCGCGGAAAAGCCGGACCTGACCTTGCGGACGATCATGGCCGAGCTGGCCGCCGACGGGGTTAAGGTGAGCCATGGCGCGCTCTGGGCATTTTTTGCACGCGAAGGCATCACGTTCAAAAAAAGAGCCTGCACGCCAGCGAACAGGACCGTGCCGACATTGCCCGCCGGCGCGAGCGATGGAAGAGATACCAGGGCCGGCTCGACGCCAAGCGGCTGGTCTTTATCGACGAAACCTGGGCCAAGACCAACATGACCCGGCGCCACGGACGATGCGCCCGCGGCACCCGCCTCATTGCCAAGGTGCCGCAGGGGCGCTGGCGCACCCTGACCTTTCTGGCGGCATTGCGCTGCGACCGGATCACGGCGCCCTGCGTCATCGACGGCCCGATCAACGGCGCCAGCTTTCGCGCTTACGTCGAGCAGTTCCTCGTGCCCACCCTGAACCGCGGCGATGTCGTGATCCTGGACAATCTCGGCAGCCATAAGGGCCAGGCCGTCCGCCGCCTGATCCGCGCCGCCGGCGCCAAGCTGTTCTTCCTGCCGCGCTATTCGCCCGATCTCAACCCGATCGAGCAGGTCTTCGCCAAGCTCAAGACCCTGCTGCGCAAAGCCGATCCGCGCACCACCGAGGACACGTGGCGCCAGATCGGCTCCTTGCTCGATCATTTCTCCGCACAGGAATGCGCAAACTACCTCGCCAATGCCGGCTATGCTTCAACCTGATGCGATCACGCTCTAGCTCTCGGTTTTCAGTTTGCGTGAAGCCAGACGGGATCGCGCGCGTCCGGATCGCGGCGCGGCGTCGGTAGGGTACGGACGGATCAGGCTTTCGGCCGGGAGCCCCCAGTCACGGTGCAGCTTCCAGGCCATTTCCATCGTCAGCGGCCGCCGTCGGTTCAGGATCTCCGAGGCGCGCGACCGCGAGCCAAGCAGATCGGCAAGGTCCGACTGTGTATAGCCCCGCTGTTCCATGTAGGACTGGATCGCTTCGATCGGTTCCGGCGGGTCGATCGGCCAACGCTCGCGTTCGTAGGCGCCGATCAACATCGCGAGAATATCGAAGCGGTCGGCCTCCGGCGTCCCCGGCACCGGTTCGCGGTCAAAATAGCGTTCGATTTCCTCCAACGCGGCCTCATATTCGGCCTCGTTTCGAATGGGACGGATAAGCATCGGGCGGGCCTCCTTGCCCTGCCCTGGCGGGCCTGACTTGCCCGGCCGGCAGTTAAGCAATCGACTGTTTCACACGGTGGTTGGATCGATCCTGTCGTACTCGGCATGTGTTCCGATGAATTTAACCAGTACGCGCTTGTACCGATAGGAGATGCGAACCACGAGTCGGTACTTGTTGCCTCCGATATCAAAGATGGCTCTATTGTCAGACACGAAATCGACACTGCCGCCGAATTGCGCCTCGATCTCGGCGGGACCGGACCAGACGGCCTTCGACGCGAGCGCATACCAAAGCCGTACCGGCGTCTCGGCCTGCAGATGTCGCTCCCAGAACCGGCGAAGGGTCCTGAGGGCAATGATCTGCATCGTCGATAGATAAACCTTTCCCGAATTGGGAACAAGAGTCTATAAGCAAACGGCGAGATAGACGCTTCAGCGATGTCGGGGCCTGATGACGACAATGGAATTGTTCCCCGCCGAGACTCTGCCCGAGCGGGCGCGCACTTGGCTCGATTTCTGGTTCGGCCCGCCGGACGATCCCGAGCGCCACCATCACCGGCAGATCTGGTTCCGCAGCACCCCGCAGTTCGATGCTGCGGTGCGCTCGGGCTTCACTGCCGATCACAATGCCGCGGTGGCCAGGGAATTGACGCATTGGGAGGAGGCGCCCTTGAGCGCACTGGCGCATGTCATGCTGCTCGACCAGGTGCCGCGTCATATCTTCCGCAGCACGCCCCGCGTCTGGGCCAACGACCCTCTGGCGCTCGCCGCAGCGAACCGGGCGCTGGCAAGCGGGTTCGACCGGGAGGTGCCGCCGGCCTGGCGGTTGTTTTTCTATCTGCCATTCGAGCACAGCGAGAATCTGGCGGATCAGCGCCGCGCGCTGGATTTGATCCTGGCGATCCCGCCGGTGCCGGGTCGGCCCGGCGACGGCAGGATGACCCGGCTGCATCTCGAAATCATCGAGCGCTTTGGCCGGTTCCCGCATCGCAACGCGATCCTGGGACGGGTTTCGACGCCGGAGGAACTCGCCTTTCTCGCCGAATGCGAACACCGCTTTGGACAGCCGACCCCCGAGCCGGCCCCGGCCGATGCCTCTGCCGCTGTTCCGGGTCCGCCGCCGTGCGGCGGCCCGGGGTGACGCTCAGCGCCGAAATTGTCGCATCCGCGGCGCCTCTACATGCCGGCGGTGGCGAGAATATGGGCCACCGCGTGGCCCGCCAGCTCCTTTTTAACGTGCGGGTAGCGTCTCAAATATCCGTTCAGCGCTTCGTCGAACGGTTTCGGCGATCGCGCCCGGCAACCTTCGCGATAGGCGTCGAGAACAACCTGTCTCGCGGTCTCGTCGATACCGTTCCGCTCGCGCCGCCGTTGCATCCGAGGACTGACCAATAGTAACGCTGCCAACTGAACCCACCATCTTGCCTCTTTCCGAGAACGGTTAACACTACAGGTAGGGCTGAGTTCCAAGCATTACAGACCCGACTTGATGTTCAGGCGGTTTTTCTTCGTTTCTTGTAACCTGGATTAATTTTTTCTTTGGTAAATAACCTGGCTCAAATCCATTGCTTTTGGCAACAACTCGGTACGGCGGTTTACAACCGCTCCTATCCCAGCAGCCGTCCCAGCCCCGGCATGCGGTCCTTGCTGTCGAGGCGCTGGAGCATGCCCCACAGCGCGGCCTGGTTGGTCGTGACGACCGGCTTGCCGAATTCGGCTTCCCAGGCCTCGATCGACGCCATTGTCGGGAAATTGCCGCCGGGTACGACAAACGCCTCGATCTCGGATCGGTCGATGCGGGCGAAGGCGTCGCGCGCCATCTCCGGCCCGAGCTTGCCGATCATGTACGAATCGGTCGCGGCAAAGCCTTCGAGCGCGACCACCGACAACCCGTAGCGGGTCTCGTAATAGCGCCGGGCGCTGGCGATCACGGTTTCCGAATAGGGCGACACGATCGCGATCCGCTTTGTGCCCAATGCGTTGAGTGCCTCGCCGATCGCCATCGCCGAGGTGAACCCCGGCGCGCCGGCGCCCTGCATCAGCCGCATCGCCGTTTCGTCGTAATCCTCGGAAAACAGGCTCGCCGAGGTCTGGATCAGCATGACGATCTCGACCTTGGCGGTGCCGAGCAGTTTCGACTGATAGTCGACATCTTCGTCGAGCGGCGGCGAGAACGGCGAGCCGTCGATCGACGCCGATTTGACGCGCGCGTAATGCGGCTGCCATGCGGCCGGGAGCAGCCTTGTGAATTCGGTCTCGACGGTCGTGTTGGTCGACGGGATCAGCACGCCGAAATGGCGGGTACTTTCCTGCGGCATGGCCGGGCCTTTCCTGCACCGTGTGATCTTGCCATCGAGATTGCTGCGTCACCGCCTTTCTCGCAATGACGTCATGTTCGCCGTCATTGCGACAAGCGGGCTTGACCCGTGGGACGGCAGTCTCGATCACCCCGTCTCGTCGAGCGCGGCGGCGAAATCGTCGATGATGCCGGACAGCTTCCGGCGCAGGATCGTCTCGTTTGTGTGCAGCGCGAATTCGGCCCCGTCCTGCGACACGCGCCGCGCCGGCCGGATCGCGATGCCGCGGGCGTGCAGCCGTTCGGGCAGGACCGCGGCGTCCGGACCGCTCACCCGCAGGACGGTTACATTGGTCGCGGCGGCTCCGCGCTCGACCCGGACTCGGGGATGTTCGGCAAGCGCGACCAGCAAGCGCTCGGACAAAGCGACTGCCTCCGCGAAGCGCCCGGAAAACCCGTCGAGAAAATGCAGCGCCACCGCGGCATCGGGCCAGGCATGCGGCAGGCTGCCGCCGAACATGCGGCGCTCGTGGTAAAGCCCGTCGAGCAAGGCAAGCGGTCCGGCCAGGATCGCGCCCGACGCCGCGTTCAGGTATTTCCACAGCGATACGTACACCGTGTCGAACAGCGCCGCCGTGTCTTCCGTCGCGATCCCGGTATAGGCGGCTTCGATCAGCAGCCGCGCGCCGTCGAGATGCAGACCGATGCCGCGCGCGCGAGCGAAGGCCGATATCGCCCGCATCTCGTCCGGAGAAAAGGCTTCGCCGGCGATGCGGCGCACCGGCGTCTCGATCGAGATCGCGCCGACCGGCACCGCGACCCGCATCTCCGGCGCGCCGGCGACCGCCCGCTCGATTTCGGCCAGGGGAATCGTCGCGCACCCCGGTGCCAGCGGCACCAGGGTCAGTCCGCTGAGATGCTGGGCGCAGTCGCCCTCATCGTTCCACAGATGGCTTTCCTGCTGCACCAGGACCCGCCGCCCGCGCCCCCGCGCCAGCAACCGCACCGCGAGATGATTGGCCAAGGTGCCGGTCGGCAGAAACACCGCTCTCTCCTTGCCGAGCAGCACCGCCATCCTCTCTTCGAGTTCGGCGACGACCCCGCCGCGCGAGTAATCGTCGATGTCGATCCCGCGTGTCTCGGCGATGTCGGCGAGGAGACGGGCATATTCCGCCGGCGACAGGCCGATCCCGTCCGAGCGGAACTGCACGATCGCGCGGCGTTCTGTTTTCATGGCTGTATATTAGCGCCGGAGTTCCCAGATTGGGAGGCGCCATGGCGTTTGATACGCTCTCCTACGCAAGACGGCTGAAACAGGCCGGCATGCCCGAGGCGCAGGCCGAGGCCGTCGCCGAGGCAACCCGCGACGCCATTACCGCCGACGCGGCGACCAAGGCCGATATCGAGCGGCTGGAGACTGCGACCAGGGCCGAGTTTGCCGATGTCAGGCACGAGATCAAGAACGTCCGCCATGAGATCGCGGCACTGCGCGCCGATCTGACGCACGAGATCGGGAACGTCCGTCATGAAGTGACGGTGCTCAGAACCGAGCTGAAAAACGACATGGCCGCGCTCGAGGCTCGGACGACTGCCGCGATGGATTCGCTCGGTCTCCGGCTCACGATCCGGTTGGGTGGCTTTATCGCAGTCGGCGTCGCCATCCTCGCCGCCATCATCAAGCTCTAACCGCCGGCGACAGTCCGTGTCCGTCGGGGCGGAGTTGCGCGACCGCATCGTCGCCTGTCAATACGGCACGTCGTTCCGCCGCAGCATAAACTAGTCTAGCATGCGGCAAACCGGCCAAAAGCGAGGATTCCACGATGACAAATCTGCCGCTCAACGGCTACCGGGTGATCGATCTGACCGCGCATCGCGCCGGGCCGACCGCGGTGCGGCAGCTCGCCGATTGGGGCGCGGATGTCGTCAAGATCGAGGCGCCCGGCGAGCATACCGACGCGACCGGCAGCCGCCGCGACGGTCCCGATTTTCAGAATTTGCACCGCAACAAGCGGTCGATCACGCTCGACCTGAAAAGCCCGGAGGGGAAGAAGATCTTCTTCCAGCTTGCCGAAAAGGCCGATGTCGTCGTCGAGAACTTCAAATCGACGGTCAAGCACCGGCTCGGGGTCGATTACGACGCGGTGCGCAAGGTCAATCCGCGCATCGTCTACGGCTCGATTTCGGGGTTTGGGCAGGACGGGCCGTATGAGGGCCGCCCCGGTGTCGATCAGATCGCGCAGGGCATGGGCGGGCTGATGTCGATCACCGGGTTGCCGGGGCAGGGGCCGGTGCGGGTCGGGATCGCGATCAACGACACTGCCTCGGGCATCCTCTTGGCCAACGGCATCGTATTGGCGCTGTTGGAACGCGAGAAGAGCGGCGAGGGGCAATGGGTCCATACCTCGCTGATCGAGGCGCAGCTCTTCATGCTCGATTTCCAGGCGGCGCGCTGGCTCATGAAGCACGACGTGCCGGGCCAGGAGGGCAATTTCCACCCGACCTCGCCCGGCACCGGCATGTTCCAGACCGCTGACGGCTATATCAATATCGCCGCCTCGGGCGACAATCTGTGGAAGAAATTCTGCCAGGTCGCCGGCGATCCGGAACTCGCCGAAAACCCGGATTTCGCGACCGTGCCGTTGCGCGCGAAAAACCGCGCCGCGCTGATCGCGCATCTCAACGATCTCGTGCGGTCAAAGCCGAGCGCCTATTGGGTCGAGGAGTTGAACAAGGCCGGTGTGCCGTGCGGCCCGATCAACACGATCGACAAGGCCTGGGAAGACCCCCAGGTCAAGCATCTCGGCATGGCGAAAACGGTCGAGCACCCGAAAATCGGCGCCTACGAGGTGGTCGGCCAGCCGATCCATATGAGCCGCTACAAGCAGCCCGAGACGCTGCGCCCGACCCCCGATCAGGGCCAGCACACCGACGAGGTCTTGCGCGACCTCGGCTACGGCAATACCGAGATCGCGGCGCTGCGCCGGAAGCGGGTGGTGTAGTCCCCGGAGCGATCGGGACGGTCCAACACCTTGTACCAGAGGCCGGAAACCTTGACCGATACCCCCACCCTGACCCTCCCCCGCAAGCGGGGGAGGGGACGCGGCGGAAGGTCGGACCCAGGGACGTTTGTTATTAGCCGCCGCGCGCGTCGGTGCCGCCGGCAAGATCGCCGCAATTCCGGGCGGCGATAATTCCCTGCCGGCGGGGAATCTCTCAACAGAGGCGTTCAAGCCGGCCGCGCGCCGGTCCAGACCTGCGGGCTGTCGCGCGGCACGACCTCCTTGCCGACCGGGAACAGGCTGGCGCCGGCGAGCTTGAGATGCGCCCAGGCGAAGGGGATGCCGATAATCGTGATCGCCAGCCCGACCGCCAGGATCAGATGCCCGAGCGCCAGCCACCAGCCGGCCAGGACAAACCAGATTATGTTGCCTAGCGTGCTCAAGACGCCGGCATCGGGTTGCGAGCGCATCTCCTGGCCGAACGGCAGGAGCGTGTACCACGCGATGCGGAACGCCGCGAACGACCAGGGCAGACCGATGATCGTGATCGCCATGACGACGGCGGCGATCAGCCAGCCGAGCGCCGCCGCGATGCCGCCCGTCGCGAGCCACAGGATGTTCAGAATGATGGCGAGGGGGGAAATCGGAGGACCCTTTCGACAAAGCTGCGGTCCGTAATCGGGACTGCCGGCCGGAGACCGGCAGTCTCGATCGCAAAACCCTGTTTTTCCGACTATCTAGATGGGAGTGCCGCCGCCGGATCGACAAGGACATGAAGCCGCCTTTCAGCCGCACGCTGTTCGAGCTTGTCTGTGAGCAGGCCGAGCGCTGTCCGGAACATATCGCGGTGATCTGCGGCGAGCGGATGGCCAGCTACCGCGATCTTGCCGACGGCGCCGGCCGCATCGCGGCGGCGCTCAAGGCGCACGGCATCGGCCGCGGCGAGCGGGTCGGGATTCTCGTCGACAACCGGCTGGAATGGCTCGAAGCCTGCATTGGCGCGACCGCGCTCGGCGCCATCGCGGTGCCGTTCAGCACCTGGTCGAAGCCGGCCGAACTCGCCTATCTGCTCGCCGACTCGGAGGTTTCGGCGTTGGTCGCGATCGACCGTTTGGGCGGTCAGGATTTTTCTCCCGCAATCGCCGAGATCGCGCCGGTCTGCCCCCGTCTGCGTCTGATCGTGATGCTCGGCGAAGACGTCCGGCCGGGCTGGGTCGCCTATGACAGGTTTCGCGCCGCCGCGCCGCTTGCGCCGCTTGCTCCCGGCGACGGAGCCAGCGCGGCCGACGATGCGCTGATCCTCTACACCTCGGGGTCGAGCGCGCGGCCGAAGGCGGTGCGGTTGCGGCACTACGCCGTCATCGAGAACGGGTTCAATATCGGCGAGCGGATGGGTCTCGGGCCGGGGGACCGCGTGCTACTGGCGCCGCCGCTGTTCTGGGCCTACGGCGCCTGCAACGCCTTGCCGGCGACCTTGACGCACGGCGCGGCGCTGGTGTTGCAGTCGCGGTTTGATGCCGGCGAGTGGATCGGGCTTGTCGAGCAGCGCCGCTGCACCGCCGTCTACACATTGCCGAGCATCACCGGCGCGGTGCTGCGGCATCCGGAATTCGCATGCGCGCGGGTCGCGAGCCTGCGCACCGGGCTGATGATCGGCAGCGCGCAAGAGGTGCGCATTGCCGCCGAGCAGCTCGGCGCGGCGGAAATCTGCAACATCTACGGCTCGACCGAGATTTACGGCAATTGCTGTGTCACGCCTCACGATTGGCCGCTCGACCGGCGCATCGCAGGACAGGGACCGCCGCTTCCCGGCGTGCGGCTGCGCATCGTCGATCCGGAGACCGGCGCGTTGCGTTCGCCGGGCGAGACCGGCGCGCTCGAAGTCTCGGGCTATGTGACACCGGGCTATTGCGGCGCCAGCGCGGCCTATAACGACGCCGCATTCACCGCGGACGGCTATTTTCGCACCGGCGATCTCGGCTTTATCGATGAGGGGGGCGGATTGCATTTTGTCGCGCGCGACTCGGACATCATCAAGCGCGCCGGGATCAACGTCTCGCCGGCCGAGGTCGAGACGCTGCTGCTGCTGCATCCGGATGTGGCGCAGGCGGCAGTAGTCGGCGCCTCTGCCGGCGAGCGCGGCGAGGCGATCGTCGCGTTTGTCGTGCCGAAACCGTCATCCGAAATCGGCGCCGAGGAGCTGCGGGCGCATTGCCGGGCGCTCGTGTCGAGCTACAAGGTGCCCGACCATATCGAACTCTGCGCCGCGCTGCCGGTCACCGAAACCGGCAAGCTGTTCCGGAGGGCGCTGCGCGAAGAGGCCGCACGGCTGGCCGGCGGCGCGGGCGCGCTTCAGTAGGGGTGACGATCCTTCTTGTCGTGCCAAGCCTGATACGCCGTGAGACCTATCTCCCGTTCGAATCCCGGCGTGACGGCGATCCCCTTGCGCTGCTGCCAGGGCAGCTTGAAATCGTCATACTGGAACGCATCGGAGAACCCGATCTCGCTCGTATCTTCCAGACTCGCAGCGAAATACAGGTGGTCTATCCGCGACCAGTAGATTGCGCTCATGCACATTGGACACGGGGCGCCGTTGATATAGATTTCGCACCCCTTCAGCATGCGCGCGCGTTCAGGCACCAGGTCGGGAGAACCCGGCGGCCGCGGGATCATCTCGAGGATGGTGCCCGCACCGTAATCCGTGCCCATCAGCGCCTTCGGGTTGAGCCGGCTCGATGCGTCGATAATCGCGGTGACTTCCGCGTGAAAAACCGGGCAGCCGGTCAGCAGGACGCGGTTTTGCCCGCGGCCGATAATCTGGCCGTCTTTGACGATCACGGCTCCGAACGGGCCGCCCCAGCCTTTCTCGACCGACTCGATGGCCAGCCGCGTTGCTTCGTCCATGAATTTGCGTTTTTCCGGCTCCAGGGCCGCCCGGACCGGAGCGGCTTGCAGCATGGCGGCCCCGGCAGCCATGGTCGTAATGGCTCCGGTGCGGATCAGAAAAGAACGCCGCGTGGTATCAGCGGTCGCGTTATGGCCGTCAGATTGCATGTTATCCCCAAACTGCGGAGCTGTATCTCGGTGTCATTCGACAGTAAGGGGCAGACGGTAAATTTTCGGTTTAGACACCGGTTGCGGATCGGGGTTGGCGCCGGGCAAGCGATCGGCCACATAAGGCCGGACGGAACGGAGCGGATTGGCGATGAGTGCGGTCGAGGTGACCAGGGATAGCGAAGGCGGGCGCGATTTCATCCGCGACATCGTCGCGGCCGATCTGGCGGCCGGGCGGCACGGTCAGATCGTGACCCGGTTTCCGCCGGAGCCGAACGGGTATCTGCATATCGGTCACGCGAAGTCGATCTGTCTCAATTTCGGGATAGCCGAGGAATTCGGCGGACGTTGCCATCTGCGCTTTGACGACACCAACCCGCTCAAGGAGGAGCAGGAATATATCGACGCGATCGAGCGCGACGTGCGCTGGCTCGGTTTCGACTGGGGGTCGCATCTCTATCACGCCTCGGATTACTTCGATCAGCTCTACGAATGGGCCGAATACCTGATTGAGCGCGGTCTCGCCTATGTCGACGATCAGAGCCCCGAGGAGATACGCGCAGCGCGCGGCACGCTGACCGAACCCGGCCATGACAGCCCGTACCGCGACCGCCTTCCCGCCGAAAACCTCGACCTGTTCCGTCGCATGCGAGGCGGAGAATTTGCGAACGGCGCCCGCGTGCTGCGCGCCAAAATCGACATGGCGTCGGGGAACATCAATCTGCGCGATCCGGTGCTTTACCGCATTCTGCACGCGGCGCATCCGCGCACCGGCACAAAATGGTGCATCTACCCGACCTATGATTTTGCGCACGGCCAGTCCGACGCGATCGAGTGCGTCACCCATTCGATCTGCACCCTCGAATTCGAGGACCACCGGCCGCTCTACGATTGGTTTATCGAACATCTTCCGGTGCCGTCGCGCCCACGCCAGTACGAGTTCGCGCGGCTCAATCTCGGCTATACGGTGCTGTCGAAGCGGTTTCTGACCCGGCTCGTGCAGGAGGGGAGGGCGGCCGGGTGGGACGACCCGCGCATGCCGACCCTGGCCGGGCTGCGCCGGCGCGGCGTGCCGCCCGAGGCGATCCGCGAATTTGTGCGGCGGGTCGGGGTCGCGCGCGCCAACAGCACGGTCGATGTCGCGATCTACGAGAGCGCGGTGCGCGACGTGCTGAACCGTATTGCGCCGCGCCGCATGGCGGTGCTGCGGCCCTTGAAGCTCGTCATCGAGAATTATCCCGAAGGGCGCGGCGAGGAGATCGAGGCCGTCAACAACCCGGAAGATTCCGGCGCTGGCACGCGGCAAATCCCGTTCGGCCGCGAAATCTATATCGAGCGCGACGATTTCTTCGAAAACCCGCCGAAAAATTTCTACCGGCTCGCTCCCGGGCGCGAGGTCCGGCTGCGCTACGCCTATTTTGTGACCTGCCATGAGGTCGTAAAGAACGCGGCCGGCGAGGTCGTCGAGCTGCGCTGCACCTATGACCCGGAGACACGCGGCGGCAACGCGCCGGACGGGCGCAAGGTGCGCGGCACGATCCACTGGGTGGCGGCGGCGCAGGCGGTCCCGGCCGAAATCCGGCTCTATCATCCGCTGTTCACGCGACCCGATCCCGGCGCCGAAGGCGACCTGCTCGCCGATCTGAACCCGGATTCGCTCGAAATACTGCATGGGGCAATGGTCGAGCCGGGACTGGCCGCGGATAATGCAAACGAGACCGCGCAGTTCGAGCGGCAGGGCTACTTCCGCCGCGATCCGGACTCGGCGTCGGGCCGGCTCGTGTTCAACCGGACGATCGGATTGCGCGACAGCTGGGCGAAGGCCCGGAGTGGCAGCGGCTGAAGGCGTTCGGGCCGGCTGAAGGGCCGATCCTAGAGTGTGATCGGGTCTGGTTGAAACGGGATAGGGGTTCCCCGGCGCGGGGATCTCTGCGCAAGATGCTGGCTGGGGGGCGGAGGCCAGCACGCATGCCCAGACCCTATTCACAGGATTTGCGA
>JBFWVT010000116.1:0-11604 GCA_050246595.1 Alphaproteobacteria bacterium | reverse complement strand
AGCCGCAGTGCGGGCAATAGACGTTGCCGTCATTGTCGGACCAGCGGAGCCGGATAAAGACCCGCTCGGCCTTCTCATCTGACATACGTGCAACCGCTGCCAGCGTGAGCGTCCGGGCGGCTGCTGAGAGAAGGAAGTGTTGGGCCATCGCCGTATCCGATGATTACTATCATCGAATTTAGCGATGATGATCGGGTTTGGCAACGGAAAAATCATCGGATATGGTGCTTTTCTCCACCGCAACCGATGACGAACCGATGAAGACGACAGACGATTGGCAAGCTCAGGCCAAGGGGATGATCCGAGGCGGATTGAAGCGCCGGAATCTCAGTTACAAGGACCTTGCGGACCGGTTAGAAGCGATCGGCGTCAAGGACACCGAGCGGAACATTGCGAACAAAATCTCGCGCGGCGGTTTCACGGCCGTTTTCTTCCTGCAATGCCTAGAAGCGATCGGCGTCAACACCCTCCATCTAAACGGCGATTAGCGATGGAGCAGCTCAGGACCTTCGGCGAGAACGAAACCCCTGTGGATTAGTCAGCAACGGTTCGTCCAAAGGGAGAGCTGGTTGGGGCCGATGCGATTCCGCCGCACCGCCCGGCAGCGACATAGGCGGCAATTCCGGCTGGCGGCGTAATTGTTCTGGGGTTGGCGATAGCTGCGGCCGAATTTGCGCGGCGCGACGTGCTGCCGTCGCTGCCGATAGCACGTCATAAACTGGTGGGAGATCGGGCTTCTGGTGCCGTAAAAGATCGGCAACTGTTCTGATTTGAATTTTAGGGATGAGCCGCCCCCCTTCAACCAGCCCAGCCGCATTGGCGGCTTCTTCCATTTTTGGAGTCGGGGGAGTAAGTGTCACAAAAACGCCAGCTCTTGCCCGCTCGTTTTCAACAGTGCCTATGAGGTCGCGGATCATTGTGGGGCCGACGCGCTCGCCACCCTTAACTGAAACAATCGCACGGCCCGTCTCACTTCCGCTATCCTGAAAATAGATAATTCCGTCAACGCCCGCATCTGCTCCCTTCTTGCCTCCCTCGCACGCTTGCGCATCCACCAAAGTCAACGCCCATAATTGAAATTGATGAGGGCTGGTCTCAAAGAGTTTTTTTGCGCCCGTAATGTCTCGCGGTATGCCAGTTATCTCATAATCGACGCCACGCCTAAGACCGCGCCATCTATTCAGGCGTTTCTCCGCCACATCTAACGCAAGAACAGTTATATCAATCCCGATCCAGCGACGCCCAAGAATAGCGGCTGCTTCAATCGCGGTCCCGCATCCGCAAAATGGATCAAGGACAAGATCGCTGGGGTTGCTTGAGGCGGAAATAATACGTTGGAGAAGAGAGAGCGGCTTTTGCGTTTGATATCCTAGCCATTCTTTTGATCTATTGTTGATTATCGGAAGATCATCCCAGAGGTTTTTGAACGGGCATTCCGGGCATCTCGTCCAGATAACGCTTTAATTGCGGAACCGCCCCCGGTCGCGTCTGCACGACCCGGCCTTGCTTAATCAGCTCTTCCATTGCTGCTTTACTGTAAGCCCAATAGCGCGATACCCCCATCACCTCATAATATGGATTTCCTTTTTCTGCGCCACCTGGTCCTCGCATATCGCTAATTCGATAGCGGCGCCCATTCTCGTCAATTCGTCGATAATCTCTATCTATATATTTTTGATCGTAAGGGCGATAAATCCTATTCCAAACATATTTGGATGATTTGGTGTAAAACAATATCGAATCAGTGATGCGCCCAAAGTGCCGCGCGCCCTGCTTCCCGTCATTGTGAGCATGAGATCGTTTCCATATTATTTCGTTGCGAAAAGCCTGCGACCCGAAAACACGATCAAGTATGATTTTGAGATAGTGACAGGCGGTTGAGTCGCAGTGTAGGTATAGGCTGCCGGTTGGCTTCAAAATACGATGCATTTCAATCAAGCGAACGGTCATCGTAGTTAAATAGGCCATCATATCGCTTTCGCGCATGAATGCTCGTAATGCGACTATAATTTCGGTCGCCGGAGAGTCGCTGCTCATTAAGGCATGATAGCATTCGTTCGCGGCCTGCCCCCATCTCCATGAATCTTGGAATGCCTGATATTGTGCATCGTCGTCCCGTTCCGGCGATTTGTAAAGTATATTATAATCCGCCTGCGAGTTAAAAAGCCAAGGCGCAAGGCTGCGAAATCCAGTGGGCCGACGAGACCGGCCTGTCCAGTCTGGCCAATCCAGTCGGGCCAATTACGGCCGCAGCTTTGCTCCCAGGGGACACACCCCGGTCATCCGGCGATCGGTCAAGCGCTTGTAGCAGTCAATGATTTCCAGCCTGACCAATCAGGGCAAGCTGCGCTTCATGATCTATGAAGGGGCGCTCAACACGACGATCTTTCTCAGTTTCCTGCGCCGCCTGATCCGCGAGGCTGACCGCAAGCTGTTCGTCATCGTCGACAATCTGCCGGTCCACCGGGCGCGCCGGGTCACCGCCTGGGTGCAAGACAATACCGACCGGATCGAGCTCTTCTATCTGCCGCCTTATGCCCCCGAGCACAATCCCGACGAATTCCTCAATAATGATCTCAAGCAGGCGATGGCGCGCCGTCGCACGCCAAAGGACAAGGCTGCGCTCAAGTCCAGCCTGACCTCCTACATGCGAAGTCTGCAACGCTGTCCCGCCAAGATACGCGCTTTCTTTCAGGCCCCGACCGTCCGCTATGCCGCGTAAAACTACAATGTTACATATTTGCGGTTCGAGTTAGTAGAAAAGAGTATTATATGGAGACGGTCTTTATTGCTGATCTTGTTCGAGGAAAAGAACAAGTTATCGTTCAAACGATATTCCGTGAATGCATTATAGAAGGGCCCGTATTTCTAAAACTGGGGAATAACAATGACATAAATTTTTGCAGTGTACCAAACGACCCGAGAATGTCTTTGACTCCTCTGCTAGATGGAGTTCCCATAACTGGTGCCGTACTTTTGTCGAGGACGACGTTTGACCGCTGCTTTTTTAATGAAGGAGTCGCATTCTTAGGTACTATCGAGGATATAAAATTGCTGCACCCAGCATTGGATCGCGCCAACCTAGATGAATGGATGTGTCGCCGTCCCAACATCAAACATCAGTTAAACTAATCGTTTCTCTATTAAGAACTTTAATGTCGCTAGCAGTAGCTTGTAAGATGCGCTTGAGCGGAGCGAAGCCCATCACGTGTCTGATCGGCATCGAGGGACATCGCCCTGGCTCAGCCCATCCTGCAAGGCTTCCATTCCTATATGTTGCCGAATGCGACATGGCCCAGGCGGAAGCGGAAGGAGCGAATGAGCGCACGCGCCTCTGATCTCATCGAACGCGGTCTTGTCGCTCCGGAGCGGGCCGGGGAGTTGCGCCTTGTCGCGGAGCGGTTCTCGGTCGCGATTACCGACGATATGGCGGCGCTGATCGATCCCGCCGATCCGGCCGATCCGATCTCGGCGCAATTCGTGCCCGATGCCGCCGAATTGACCGAGAACCCGCAGGATCGGCCCGACCCGATCGGCGACGAAGCTCATTCGCCGGTGCCCGGCATCGTCCACCGCTACCCCGATCGGGTGTTGCTGAAGCCGATCCTCATTTGCCCGGTCTATTGCCGCTTCTGTTTCCGCCGCGAGCAGGTCGGGCAGGGCGACGGCGTTCTGGCCGCCGACGCGCTCGACCGCGCTTTCGCCTATGTCGAGCAGCACCCCGAAATCTGGGAGGTGATCGTCACCGGCGGCGATCCGTTTCTGCTGTCGCCGCGCCGGGTCGGCGAGATCGTGCGGCGGCTCGACCGAATCGCGCATGTCGCGGTGATCCGCTTTCATACCCGCGTGCCGGTCGCCGAGCCGGGGCGGGTCGGGGCCGATCTGATCGAGGCGCTGGGAGCCGAGACGGCGGTTTATGTCGTCGTCCACGCCAACCATCCGCGCGAGCTGACGCCGGCGATGCGCGATTCGGTCGGCAGGCTGGTGCGCGCCGGCATCCCGGTGCTGTCGCAGAGCGTCTTATTGCGCGGCGTCAATGACGACGCTGCGGTGCTCGAAGCCCTGTTCCGCGGTCTCGTCGCGATGCGGGTCAAGCCCTATTACCTGCACCATCCCGATCTGGCGCCGGGGACCGGGCATTTCCGGCTCGGGATCGACGAGGGACAAAAACTGGTCGGGGCGCTGCGCGGCCGGATTTCCGGGTTGTGCCAGCCGGGTTATGTGCTCGACATACCGGGCGGCTGGGGAAAGGTGCCGGTGGGGCCGAGCGCGGCGAGGCCAAGCGGCACGAAGGGGGAGTGGATCGTCACCGACCCGGACGGGCGGGAGCATGTCTACCCGCCGCGGCCGGCGGGCGGCGATCAGCCTTGAACACGGCTGGCGACGGGGTGGAGGTAGACCAACGGATACGCTTCGGCCGCGAAATCCGGTACAACCGGATTGCCGGCCTTCGGCCGGCGGCCGGCGGTCCCAATCGGTGGTCCTGAAGTGAAGCAGTCGATCGAGATGTCGGCCGGCGGGACGCCGGCGGTCCCAATCGGCGGTCCTGAAGTGAAGCAGTCGATGGTCCGGAGACTCTGATGGTCGATTGGATACTGCGCGGCGGGACCGTGATCGACGGGAGCGGCGGTCCGCGCTTGCGCGGCGACGTGGCGATCGTCGGGGACCGGATCGCGGCGGTTGGCGATGTCGCAGGAGCGGCCGGGGCGCGCGAGATCGATGTGTCGGGGAAAATCGTCGCGCCCGGTTTTATTGATGTGCACACGCATGACGACCGGGCGCTGTTCGCGGCGCCGGACATGATGGCCAAGGCCAGCCAGGGCGTCACGACCGTCATCACCGGCAATTGCGGGGTCAGCCTCGCGCCGCTGACCCTGAGCGACCGTCCGCCGCCGCCGCTCGACCTGATCGGCGAGCAAAGCGATTACCTCTATCCGCGCTTCGCCGATTATCTGACCGCGCTCGACCGGGAGCCGGCCGCGATCAATGCCGCCTGTCTTGTCGGGCATTCGACATTGCGGGTCGGCGCGATGCCCGAGTTCGACCGGCCGGCGCGCAACGGCGAGATCGCGGCGATGGGCGAGCGGCTGCAAGAGGCGCTCGACGCCGGCGCGATCGGGATGTCGACCGGGCTGTTCTATGCGCCGGCATTCCATGCGCCGCCCGAGGAAATCGAGGCGCTGGCGAGACTGCTGCGTCCGGCTGGGGCGTTGTACACGACGCATATGCGCGACGAGACCGAGCGCGTGCTCGACAGTCTCGACGAGAGTTTTCATGTCGGCAAGAGCGCCGGGGTGCCGGTCGTGATCTCGCACCACAAGGTGACCGGGGTGCGGAATTTCGGCCGCACCGACGAGACATTGCCAAAGATCGCGGCGGCGATGCGGCGGCAGCCTATCGGTCTCGATGCTTATCCGTATATCGCCTCCTCGACGGTGCTGCGCACGGCGCGGATCGAGGAGGCGCTGAAGGTGATGATCACCTGGTCGAAACCCTGTCCCGAACAGGCCGGGCGCGATCTCGCCGATATCGCGCGCGACTGGGGCGTCGATACTCTCGAAGCGGCGGCGAGGTTGCAGCCGGCCGGCGCGATCTACTGGATGATGGACGAAGAAGACGTGCGCCGCGTGCTGGCTTTTGACGAGACGATGATCGGGTCGGACGGGCTGCCGCACGACATCCACCCGCACCCGCGGCTGTGGGGGACGTTTCCGCGCGTTCTCGGCCATTACTGCCGCGAGGTCGGGCTGTTCGGGCTGGAAACCGCGGTGCGCAAGATGACGGGGCTGTCGGCGTCGCGGTTCGGTCTGACCGGGCGCGGGGTCGTGCGGGCGGGAGCCTATGCCGATCTGTGCGTGTTCGATCCGGAGACCGTGATCGACCGCGCGAGTTTCGCCGAGCCGACCCGGCCGGCTGCGGGCATCGCGCATGTCTTTGTCAACGGTCGCCCGGTATGGTCGGAGGGCAAGCCGACCGGCGAGCGTCCGGGCCGCGCATTGCGCCGGCAACGGATGCAGGAAGAGGCGCAGCAGCAGGTTTGAGCGAGTTTGGCAAAGTCGGTGCAATTCATCGCAGTCCCGTGGGCCTGAAGGCCCACGGGACTGCGGAGTTGGAGCGGAGAGGGTCGAGGCACGACACAATACAGGCGCGTGCCGAGGCGTCTCCGGCGGTCGCGCTTGCCATAAATTACTGTGCGGGAAATCGGTGCACGGGCAGCGGCGCGGGATGCGAGAAGGGAGGAAGCGATGGAGATGGATTTTACGGGGAAAGTCGCGCTGATCACCGGGGCGGCGAACGGGATCGGGCGCGCGACGGCGCTGGCTTTTGCGAAGTCGGGCGCCAGGGTCGTGGTTGTCGATCGCGACAGCGACGGCGGCGAGGCGACCGCGGGCATCATCCGGCAGCAGGGCGGCGAGGCGAATTTTGTTCAGGCCGATGTGACCAAAGCTTCCGATGTCGCGGCCTATGTCAAGGCGGCGATCGACACATACGGGCGGATCGACTGCTTTTTCAACAATGCCGGGATCGAGGGCGAATGGAAGCACACCGCCGAATATGACGAGGCGATGTTCGACCAGGTGATCGGGGTCAACGTCAAGGGCGTGTTTCTCGGGCTGCGGCATGTACTGCCCGAGATGCTGCGGCAGAAAGCGGGTGCGGTGGTCAATACCGCCTCGGTCGCCGGGCTGGTGGCGACCCCCGGCATGCCGGCCTATGTCGCCTCGAAACACGCGGTCATCGGATTGACCAAGACCTCGGCCGGCGAGGTCGCGCGGGCGGGTGTGCGGGTCAACGCGGTGTGTCCGGGGCCGGTCGATACCAGGATGATCCATTCGCTCGAACAGCAGATCAATCCGGGCGACCCTGAGAGCGTCGCGCGGCGCTACCAATCGGCGATGCCGACCGGGCGCTACACGACCCCGGAGGAGATCGCCAATATGGTGCTGTTCCTGTGCTCCGATCTGGCGAGCAACATCACCGGCGGGCAGTTTGTCGTCGATGGCGGACGCACCGCGACCGGCGGGGCGGTGACGCAGGTGCTCGATCGCTGAGTTCGGAAGGGTCCGCAATGGCGGATTGCGCTGCCCCGCGGGTCAAGCCCGCGGGCTTCGGCTTATCCGCCCTACGGCGCAGGAGCTATGATGTAGGGCGGAAAAACGCGGCGCGCGCATTCCGCCATTCGCGTTCAGATCCGGCCGACGGCGTCGAGAATTGTCGCCTCGGTCAGCAGTTGCGGCAGCACCTGGGGCGCGCCGCTGCGGTCGTAGAGCAGATAGAGCGGCACGCCGCTGCGGCCGAATTTTTGCAACAGCGCGGTGATTTCCGGGTCCTGCCGCGTCCAGTCGCCCTTGAGCGGGACGATGTCGCGCGCGGCAAAGGCGCGGCGCACGGCTTCGCTGTCGAGCGTGCGGTCGTTGACCAGACAGGTGATGCACCACGCCGCGGTCAGGTTGATGAAAACCGGTTTTCGCTCGGCGACGAGGGTGGCGAGCCGGGACGTGTCGAAACTCTCATAGGCGAGGCCGTCGCTGCGTGGCGAACCGGACGCGGCAGGGGTCGCCGGGACCAGTGTCGCGGCCACGGCGAGCGAGGCGGCGAACCCGGTCGCGGCGAGACCGATCCCGATACGCCGGCCGGCCGCCTCGGCGTGGCGGGTGCGGCCGTATATCCAGGCCGCGAAACCGAGCAGCACGAGGCCGAGCAGCGCCGGAAACCCGTCTTCCGGCGCGACCTGCTGTAGCAGTACCCAGACCAGCCAGGCGACCGTCGCGTAGAGCGGAAACGCCAGCGCCTGCTTGAACCACAGCATCCACGGGCCGGGCCGCGGCAGCAGGCGGGCGATGCCGGGGACCGCCGTCGCCAGCACGACCGGCGCGGCCAGACCAGCGCCGAGCGCGACAAAAACCGCCAGCGCCTCGTCCGGTGTCGCGAGCATCGCATAGCCGAGCGCGGTGCCCATAAACGGCGCGGTGCACGGGGTCGCGACAATCGTCGCCAGCACGCCGGTCGCAAAGGCGCCGGCCGTCCCGGTCCGCCCGGCGAAGCTTCTGCCGATGCCGCCGAGACCGAGGCCGAATTCGGCGACCCCGGACAGGCTCAGCCCCATCGCGAACAGCAGATAGGCGAGCAGCGCGACGACGACCGGCGACTGAAGCTGAAACCCCCAGCCGATTGCGGCCCCGCCGGCGCGCAATGCCAGCAGCAGCCCACCGAGTGCCGCAAAGCTGACGATCACCCCGGCGGCATAGGCGAGACCGTGCCGGCGCTCCTCGGCGCGGTGCACCGAGACCGCGAGACCCAGCAGCTTTAGCGACAGGATCGGAAAGACGCACGGCATCAGGTTGAGGATCATGCCGCCGAGAAAGGCCAGCAGCAGCGCCTGCCACCACAGGGCGACTTGCGTTCCCCCGGCGACCGGCTCCGCGGCGGCGGCGATCACCGGGGCGCTGATCGCATAATTCCGCTCGGTTCCGTCAGGGCCGCGCAGCACCAGCACGCCGTCGAGGCTCGGCGGCAGCGTGGCTGCCGCTGCCGGGCCGGTTGTCCGCTTCAGCAGCAGGTCGAGACCGTCGGAAGCAACCTGCGTTCGCGGCTCGGCGGCGGCGTCGATGATGTTGGGCTGGTGCGGAAAAAACGCGGCGGTCGGGTCGGCGATACCGGCGAGCGCCGCTTTCGGGACATGCAGCCGCAGATCGCCGCCGGATACGGCAAACCGCACCGCGAACCCGGCCGGCTGCGGCAGGCGCGCGCGCGAGGCGGCGAACAGCGCGGCGGAAGCCGGATCGGGGGCGGCGGGTGCGGCCGCGACGGGCAGCGCGAGGCTCAGCGCCGCCTCGCCCGGAATACAGATTTCGGCGCAGGCGAGCCATGTGGCTTGCGCCACAATCGGCACGGTCCGGCCCGGCAGCGGGGCGGTTTCTGTCTCGGCCGGGGCGGTGATCGGGACCAGCAGCGCGACCGAACCCTCGTAACCGTAATTGCCGATCCGATCGACGACAAAGCGCTCGGGGGTCGGCCAGGCGATCTCGCCGGCGGTAAAGCCGGGCGGCAATGTCCAGGCGATCTCGGTCGGCAAACCGGCATCGCCGGGGTTGCGCCAGTACACATGCCAGCCCGGCCGCGTCTCCAGATGCAGCGCGACCCACACGGTCTGGCCCGGCGCGATCGCGCCGGTCTCGGCAACCAGGCGCGCCGTGACCGGATCTTGCGGCGGCGCCGCGACGGAAACGCGCAGCGGGGTTGCCACCCCGAGCGCAACCGCCAGGGCCAGCACAAGAGCGCCGGCAAGTGCCGTCAACCGCATCGGTTCCCGACTTCCGAAATATTTCCGGTCCAGAGATGGGGCCGGACACGCCGCGATGCAGCCAGCCGCGCCCAGAAGGCACAGCAATCGTGGACGCGATAGCCGCCGCCGTGGCGGTGGACTATCGTCGGCAGGTTCTACACGGCCCGGAGAGGCGCGTCATGCAGAGAGCGGCGGCACCCCGCACGCTGGCCGTCGATATCGGCGGCAGCGGAATCAAGCTGGCGCTGCTCGACGGCAGCGGAGAGATGATCGGCGAGCGGGTGCGCGTACCGACCCCGCCATCGCCGGCCGGGCCGGACATCGTCGCCGAGACGATTGAGCGGGCGGCCGCCCCGCTCGGACAGTTCGACCGGGTCTCGGTCGGGTTTCCCGGCATGGTGCGGCACGGGCGCGTGCTGACGGCGCCGCATCTCGGGACCGAATTATGGGCCGGCTATGATTTGCAGACCGCACTGAGCCGAAGGTGGAACAGACCGGCACGTGTCATGAACGACGCCGACGTGCACGGCTACGGCGCGATCAAGGGCGCGGGGGTCGAGATGGTCGTGACCCTCGGCACCGGCTGCGGCACCGCGATTTTCGATAACGGCAAGGCGATCCCGCATCTCGAATTGTCGCATCACCCGCTGCGGCGTGGAATGACCTATGACCAGTATGTCGGCCGCGCCGCGCGCAAGGAGATCGGCAAGAAAAGGTGGAACCGACGCGTTGCCCGCATGATCGAGGTGCTGCGGATTGTCGTCGCCTTCGATCATCTGTATCTCGGCGGCGGCAACGCCAAGCATGTCGCGCTCGATCTGCCGGACGACGTGTCGATCGTCCCGAACCGCTTCGGACTGACCGGCGGGTTCGCCCTATGGCGCGATGTCGATGGGCGCGATGTCGACGGGCGCGATGTCGACAGGGCGCGCTCGGGGCAGGATACAGGGCACCCCGACCACGGCCGGACGACGACCGCCCCATGACCGCGCGCACCGGTCGCGGCGCGGGCGCGTGACGCGGCGATGCGCCGCAAGCTGCCGGTTGAGAATCCGGCGCGTCCCTGCGATTTCCGAGCGCTATAGAATCGGGACGAAAGCAGGACGGCGAAGGGGGCAGGCATTGCAGAGACCGGAGGTTGCGCTCTGCGGGCTGCTGCTCGCGCTGGCGCTCGCGGCGTGCGCGGGCGAGCCTTCTCCTTCCGGGCCGGGGCCGCCGCGGGTCGCGACACTGGGCGACAGTCACGTCCCGCCCTTCGCGCGCTGGCCGTATCAGCCCTTCTCGCGCGAGGCAGCGGTGCAGATCGCGCTGCGCGAGTGGCGCGCCTTTGGTCAGCCGATCGTCTATCCCAATACCGAGCTGCCCTTCGCCAATGAACGGCTCGAAGGGCTGTGGCAGCGGGTCGGAGAATATTGGTGGCTCGGTCTGCCGATGGGGGAGGACGAGCAGGGTCTGACCGGCAAGCACAACCAGAACGGCTACGTGTTTCCGCCCGGCCAGGACGGCAGGTTCGCCTGGTCGGCGGCGTTTGTGTCCTATGTCATGCGGATGGCCGGGGCCGGGCAGCGCCTTCCCTATTCCGCGACCCACGCTGATTACATCAACGCCGTCCGGCTGAACCCGGGCAGGTTCGCGGTGGCCGAACGGCCGGAGGCGTATGCACCGCAGCGCGGCGATCTGATCTGCATGTGGCGCGGCCATCCGGTGCGCTTCGAAAATCTGCCGGCCGGCCGCTTCGCCAGCCATTGCGACATCGTGGTCGCGACAAGACCCGGTCAGATCGAGGTTATCGGCGGCAACGTCGAGGATTCGGTTGCGCTGCGGCATATCCCGGTGGCGCCGGACGGCAGGCTGGCCGGGCCGGACGGACGGGTCGTCGATCCGCATCACCCGTGGTTTATCGTGCTGCGGGTCAATTACGATGCGGGTTAGGGCGGATTTCGCTCAAGACGATCCAAGGTTGACGCCGCTCGCGGGTTGAACGCCCGCGCCTCTGATCCACCGGGAAAGCCGGGATCGATTTATCGGCATCTCGGGAGCGGAGACGCAGGTCTCGGCTCGCTCCGCGGATCAAGTTCGTGGGCTGAAGGCCTATGGGACTGCGGGGCCGGCCGGACTTCGGGGGGCTGTTCGGAAGCGGCGCTAGGTTCTGTGGACATTCAGCGTAGCCAGAGGACGATAGCGGCGAGGATGACGACGGCGAGGTAATGTCTGGCAGTCTTTTCAAAGCGGGTGGCGACACGTCGGAACTGCTTGAGTTTGCTGAAGCAGCACTCGACGAGGTGGCGCTGAGCGTAGAGATGTTTGTCGAGAGGGTA
>JBFWVT010000115.1:0-11673 GCA_050246595.1 Alphaproteobacteria bacterium | reverse complement strand
TCTCGCAAATCCTGTGAATAGGGTCTGGGCATGCGTGCTGGCCTCCGCCCCCCAGCCAGCATCTTGCGCAGAGATCCCCGCGCCGGGGAACCCCTATCCTGTTTCAACCAGACCCGATCACACTCTATCATCTGCAGCGCACCCGCCTCGAGCTTATCGCCGGGCGCAAGCTGCGGCGGCGGCAGCTGACCGAGGACGGCAATGTCGAGATCACCGGCCGCGACCTGCGCGAGGGGAAAAACGTAAGCGAGGCAAAGCGGGGATGAGCCTGGCGGGATGATTTCGGGCGTCCCGGCCGGCAAGCGGCCGGCCGCGCTCTATGGCGCAAGCGCCACGGAGCCGGCCCATTTCTTTTCTTTGTGTTGTTGGGCCGTCTCCGCCTTCGGTGACGATCGCTTCTGTAATCGGAGCGCCGCCGTCAACCCGCCTATTTGGGCTTCGGCTTACGATCCCATGGGAGACCCTCAGCCTTCGCCCTGACAATGGATCTTCATGTCCCGAAGCCGTCATTCGATCTGCATCGAGGGGTGGAGGTAGATGCGAACGGAAGCCGTCCGTCGCTCAATGGGGTGATCGCGGCCGCTATCTCGGGGCGAAGCTGGCCGAGTGAGTCTCCGCGCCATGCAGCAATACCAACAAACCCTGAAGCAGTGCTGTGGGAGTTGGTGGGCACCCAGGGATATGCAGATCGACCAGAATGACCGCTGAGACCCCGCCAGCCACGGCGTAGGATTCTTTGAAAACGCCGCCATTGAGCGCGCAATCGCCGGCCGTCACGACCCATTTCGGGTCGGGAGTCGCGGCCCAGGTTCGATACAGCGCTTCCCGCATGTTGCCGGTCACCGGGCCGGTCACGAGCAGCACGTCGGCGTGGCGCGGCGAGGCAACAAAACGCAAGCCGAAACGCTCGATGTCATAAAAGGCATTGTTAAGGGCGTGGATTTCCAGCTCGCAGCCATTGCACGAGCCGGCATCGACCTGACGGATCGCGAGACTGCGGCCGAGTCTTCGGTGGGCCGCCCGGTCCACCTGCCGCGCCAGTTCGCTGAGCGCGCGGTCATCGGAGGCGGGCGGGGCCGGTTCGGTCAGCGGCGGACGCATGAGGCCACCGAACAGAAGCTTGAAGATGGCTCGCGCTCCTACAAATCATGCCCCGAGTAGGAGCAGTTGAAGGATTTGTTGCACAACGGGAAGTCGGCGACGATGTTGTCCTCGATGACCGCTTCGAGCAGCGGCCACTGGAACCACGATGGGTCGCGCAGCCGGCAATGTTCGATGCGGCCGGAAGCATCCAGCCTCACCCAGCAGAAAATATCGCCGCGAAAGCCTTCGACGAGCGCAACCCCCTCGCCGGTGCGGCCCGCGAGCGGCGCGTGCAGCGGACCGGCGGGCAACTGGCCGAGGAGCTGATCGAGCAGATCGAGGCTCTGCTCGACCTCGCGAATACGGACCCAGACGCGGGCGTTGACATCGCCTTCGAACAGAACTGGGACCGTAAAGGGCAAGATATCGTATGGCGGATAGCCGGGCGTTTTGCGCGCATCGAAATCCCGATCCGATGCCCGTCCGACATAGCCCCCCGCCGCAAAGCGGCGCGCCAGATCGGGCGAGAGAATGCCGGTGCCGACTGTGCGGTCCTGCAGCGTATTGGTTTCTTCAAAGAGGCTGACGAGCGTCGCGAACTCCCGGCGGATCGCGACAATCAGGCGGTGCAATGCTGCCAGTCCGGCAGTATCGAGATCGGCCGCAACCCCGCCCGGAATGACACGGTCCATCATCAGCCGGTGCCCGAAAGCGGCCCCGGCCTCGCGCAGCACCCGTTCTCGCAGCACGCCGCAATGCGCGTGCATCAGAGAGAAGGCGGCGTCGTTGCAGATCGCACCAATATCGCCGAGGTGATTGGCGATGCGTTCGAGTTCGGCCATGACGGCTCGCAGCCAGACCGCACGCGCGGGCGGCACGATGCCGAGCGCAGTTTCGACTGCGTGCGCAAAGGCGATCGCATAGGCGACGGTGCTGTCGCCGGAGGTCCGGCTGGCGAGCCGCGCCGCCGTCTCGACCGCGGCGCCGCGCATCAGGGCCTCGATGCCCTTATGGACATAGCCAAGGCGCTCTTCGAGGCGCACGACGGTCTCGCCGCTGCAGGTGAAGCGGAAATGTCCGGGTTCGATGATCCCGGCATGTACCGGCCCGACCGGGATCTGGTGCAGCCCTTCGCCGCCAACCGGCAGGAAAGTGTATGCATCAGTCGCAGGCTCGTGTGGCTGGCGCGCCCCGAGCGGCTGCCGTACCGGCCAGACGCCGTGGTCGAGCCAGCGTCGTTCGTCGGGCGCGCCAATCGATGCGAGGCCATAGAGGTCACGGATTGTGCGCTCGAGGCGGATCGCCGGCGCGTGATGTCGGCCGACAGACGGAAATGTCCCATCAGGGCAGGCCAGCGCCACGATCTCGATCCGGACGGCATCAGCGTCGAACATTGCCAGCCGCACGTGCCGACCGTCGCCCCATAGATCGACGAGCGTGCGGTGCTCTTTCGCTAGATCCTCGGCGAAGCTCTCCCATTCCGAGGGGCTTACGAGAACCGCAGCAGTCATCTCAGGCGGCTGAGCCGAAGCTTCAGACATCTCAACCATCAGCCCAGCAGCCCGGCGACGTGCTCGAACCAGGCGACCATCGGGCCCGGCAGGTAGATTCCGGCAACCAGCACCAGACCCATATGCGCGAATAACGGGACGTAGGACGCCTGTATCGGTTCGGCCCGGCCTTGCGGCTCGCCAAACGCCACCTCCCCAAGCCGCAGGATCAACGCGCCGAGGGCGATCAGCAATCCGCCGACCAGCGGCACTGCCAGCCAGGGCTCGCGGGCGAAGGTCGTACTGATAATCAGGAACTCGCTCATGAAGAGGCCGAGCGGCGGCATGCCGGCGATCGCCACGACCCCGAGCACAAGCCCCCAGCCGAGGATCGGATGCGTGGCGGTCAGACCGCGAATTTCAGCGATACGCTGCGTTCCCTTGCCCTGGGCGATATGGCCGACTGCGAAAAAGATCGCGGATTTGGTCAGGCTGTGCATCGTCATGTGCAATAGGCCACCGAAATTCGCCAACGGACCGCCGAGCCCGAAGGCGAATGTCACGATGCCCATATGCTCGATCGACGAGTAGGCGAACAGCCGTTTGATGTCGCGCCGTCGGTACAGCATGAACGCGGCGAAAATCAGCGACGACAGCCCCATCGTGATCATCAAGGTGCCGGGCGCCCAGGCGTCCTGATTGGCGGCGACCAGCATTTTGAAACGCAGGATCGCGTACAGCGCCACATTGAGCAGCAGGCCGGACAGCACGGCCGATATCGGCGTCGGACCCTCGGCATGCGCATCCGGCAGCCAGGCATGGACCGGGGTCAGCCCCGCCTTGGTGCCGTAGCCGAGTAGCAGGAACACAAAGGCGAGGTTGAGCAGGTTGGCGTCGAACCCGGCGGCATGGGTCAGCAGCACGGTCCACGCCATCGACTCGAGACCTTCGCCGATCACCGGGCGGGCTGCGACATACACGAGGATCGTGCCGAACAGCGCCAGCGCGATGCCGACGCTGCCGAGAATAAAATACTTCCAGGCGGCTTCGAGCGCCTGCTCGGTCGCGTAGATGCCGACGAGCAGGATTGTCGTCAGCGTCGCCAATTCGACCGCCACCCACATCAGCCCGATATTGTTGGCGACCAGCGCCAAGTTCATCGTGCACAGGAGCGCCTGGAACATCGCGTGATAGAAGCGCAACAGGCGCGGCGTCAGCCTGCCGATCTCGACCTCGTGCGCGATGTAGCTGGCGCTGAACAATGCTGTCGTGAAGCCGATGAAGTTGTTCAGAACGATAAAGACGATATTGAGTTCATCGAGGAGCAGCAGATTCCCGGCGCTTGATCCGGCGGCGAACAGCGACAAGGAAGCAAGCAGCGCCAGCAGCGATGCTACAATGTTGATGCGAGCACCGAGCCGGTAATTCGGCACCAGTGTCAGCAGTGCCGCCGCCGCAAGCGGGACAAGCAGCACCAGCAGGACCGGATCGATGGGCAACGCGCTCACAGGCGCTCTCCGCTGAAGCGGTCGAGCGCATGCACGTCGACCGTGTCGAACCGCTCGCGGATGCGGAACAGAAAGATGCCAATCACGATCAGCGCGACCAGCACCGAGAAGGCGACGCTGATCTCGACCACCAGCGGCATCCCGCGCGCGCCGGCCGCGGCCAGGATTAGACCATTCTCGATCGACATGAATGCGACGACCTGACTGATCGCGTTACGCCGCGTCACCATCATCAGCATGCCGAGCAGGATCACCGCGAGGGCAAAGGCAAGATCTTCGCGGGCCAGGAAATCGGCGGTCTCGGTGACGCGCAGCATCAGCACGATCGACAGCGCGACCAGCCCCATCCCGGCCAGCATTGTCGGGCCGATCCCGACTACCGTCTCGACATCGCGATGGAGGCCGAGCCGCTTGACCATCCCGAAAAACGCGCCCGGGATGATGACGACCTTGAGGATCACGGCGATCGCCGCCGTCACGTAAAGATGCGGGGCGTCCTGGATCTCGGCCTGCCACGCAACCGCGACGGCAAGAACAAAGGAATGCAGCGCGAACACCTTGAGCAGCGCGAACATGCGGTTCTGGTACAGCAGCAGAAAGCTGACCAGCACCAGCCCGCCGGCCAGCAGATGCGCGACATCGAGTTGCAGGTTGGGGTCTTCCATCACCGGACCTGGGTCACGAACATCAGCAGCGTGGCGAGCAGAGCGAGCATCAGCGCCGCGCCAAGAAAGACCGGCACACGGAACACCCGCATTTTGGCGACGCTGGTCTCGAAAAAGGCGAGCAGAGATCCGGCCACCGCGAGTTTGACGAGATAGGCGCCGATCCCGATGCCGAACGCCGCCGGTACCGCGTCGGGCCGGGCCACTCCCCAAGGCACGAACACGCAGGCGACGATCGAGACGTAGAGCAGCAACTTCAGAAACGAGGCCAGCTCGATCAGCGCGAGGTGCCGCCCCGAATATTCGAGCACCATAGCCTCGTGCACCATCGTCAGCTCGAGATGCGTCGCCGGGTTGTCTACCGGGATGCGCCCATTCTCGGCGATCGCGACGATAATCAGCGCCACCAGCGCCAGACCGAGCGAGACGCGCAGCCCAATGCCCGGCGTTCCCATGACCTCCGCGATCGTCGAGAGTTGCGTCGAGCCGGCGATCAGCGCCAGCGTGAACACGACGACGATCAGCGCCGGCTCGGCGAGCGAGGCGATCATGACCTCGCGGCTCGACCCGATGCCGCCGAAACCGGTGCCGACATCGAGCCCGGCCAGCGCGAGAAAAAACCGTGCGCTGCCGAGCAGCCCGGCAATGACGATCAGGTCGGCCGACCAGCTGAACATCAGACTAAGGGCGAAGGTCGGCACCAGCGCGGCGGCAACCCAGGTCGCGGCAAAGATCAGATAGGGCGCGACGCGAAACAGCCAGGAGGCACTGTCGGCGAGCACGATCTCCTTACGGAAGAGGCGCAGCAGATCGCGATAGGGTTGCAGAACGGGCGGGCCCCGGCGCCGGAGCAGCCGCGCCTTGACCTTGCGGACAAAGCCGGTTAGCAGCGGCGCTAGCAGCAGCACGACCAGCATCTGGCCGCCCTGGATGGCGAGGTCCGCGGCGAGCCGCCCGATCATGGCGCCACCGCCAGAGCCAGGAGCAGCCCCACCAGGGTCACAAACACGAGTGCGAGATAGCGCCGGATCGTCAGAAACTGCACGACATTGAGCCGGGTCGCGACGGTCCCGACCGCGACCGCGATCGGCACGTACAGCCCGTCCCAGATCAGGTCGCGCACCACCGCCTCGAACCGCGCCGGCCGCGTCTCGCCGGGCGCCGGCATGTCCACGCTCTCGCGCGCCCGGAACACCAGTGTGCCGAACACACGCCGGATCGGCTGCGCGAAGCTCGCGGCGGTGTATTCGGTCCGCGGGCTCGGATCGGGGAAGCCGCAATCCCAGGCCGGACCGCGCCGCACTGCACGCGATGCCCAGCGATGCACCACTGTCGCGGTGAGCCAGCCTGCGGCCGCGATAAACACAAAGACGAGCAGCGGATTATACGAGCTGCGCGCCTCCTCGACCGGCACGACGGACAGCCACGGGATGTCGATCTGGACCGGCATGCGCCCGCCGGCCAGCGGCTGCATGACCCTCGCCAGCGCATCGATCACGAACCCCGGCAGGATGCCGCACAGCACGCACAACGCTACCAGGGCGAGCATCGCGGTCAGCGAATATCGATCAACCTCGCGCGCGCGCATCGCCGCCGGAGAACGCGGCCGACCGAGGAACGTGATGCCGAACGCCTTGACGAAACATGCCGCCGCCAGCGCCGCCGCCAATGCGAGCATCGCGCCGATAGCCGGCACCATCAGCTTCAGACCCCATTGCGGCAGGGCCGGGCTCAAGAGGATGGCCTGAAAGATCAGCCATTCCGACGCGAACCCGTTGAGCGGCGGCAGGGCGGAGATCGCCGCCGAACCCGCGAGAAACGCGAAGGCGGTCAGCGGCATCGTGTGAATGAGACCGCCGAGCTGCTCCATGTCGCGCTCGCCGGTCGCGCCGAGCACTGCGCCGGAGCCGAAGAACAGCAGGCTCTTGAACAGCATGTGATTGAGCACATGGAACAGCGCCGCGGTCAGCGCCAGAGCAGCGGCGGCCTGCATCCCGTTCGCCCTGAACGCCAGCGCCATGCCGAGGCCGGTAAAGATGATCCCGATATTCTCGACCGTGTGATAGGCGAGCAGCCGCTTCAGATCGTGCTGCATCAACGCATAGAGCACACCGAGTACGGCGGTGATGCCGCCAACCGCCAGGACCGGCATGCTCCACCACCATTCCGGCGGCCCCAGCAGGTCGAAGACGATGCGGACAAATCCGTAGATCGCGACCTTTGTCATAACGCCGCTCATCAGCGCCGAGACATGGCTCGGGGCCGCCGGGTGGGCCAGCGGCAGCCAGACATGCAGCGGGACGAGACCGGCCTTCGACCCGGCACCGAGCAGCGTCAGAACGAGCACGACCGCAGCGACCCTCGGGTCCGGCGCACTGACCCGCATCATGCCGAATTCGTAGGTCCCGACATGACCGGCCAAGAGGCCGAAGGCGAGCAACAGCATCAGCGTGCCGAACCCGGCCATCATCAGATAGACGTAGCCGGCGCGGACATTGCCGGCAGCGCGGTGATGCGCCAGCACGAGCGCCCACGAGGCCAGCGACATGGACTCCCAGGCGAGCAGAAACGTGAATGCGTCCGCCGCCAGCACAACCAGGTTCATGCCCGCGAGAAACAGCGGGTAGAACGGCAGGACTCGTTCGGGAGCCTCCTCGTGCCGGCCATAGCCGAGCCCGTACACGCTGGCGGCAGCAGCCCCGAGGTTCACGACGACGAGGAAAGCGGCGGACAGCCCATCGACCCGGAAATGCGCGCCGATCCATGGCAACCCGAGCGGCAACACCAGCTCGGGTGACGGCCCCGCCGCAGCAATCAGCTCGTAAGACGCGGCCAGGCAAAGCAGAGCGCTCAACGCACCGCTTGTGCCGTACACCGCCGGCCGGCCCCAGCGGTCCCGAGCAGCGGCCAGACCCAGTACGCCGAGCGCCAGGAAGGCCGCCACCCCCGCCAGAAATAGTGCCGGCATGGCTAGTCCGAGGAACGGCAGCCCGCGGGCGGCCGGAACGGCCCGGCCCGCGCAATGTTCTCCGCGACTCTCACCTCAATCCCCTTTGAGCCGAACCCCGCGCCCGCCACTCTGGCTGACAGCCCTTTCGCCGATCAGTTCGATGCCGGCTGCATCGAGCGCCGCGACGAGCTTCATCAGCGAATCGACATTCCCGCGGATCACGCCTTCGCTGGCTTCCATCCGCTGGATCGTCGGCACCGAGAGGCCCGACAGCTCGGCCAGCTTTCGCTGATCGAGTCCGGCCAGGGCGCGAGCGGCTCTGAGCTGGGCAGCAGTTATCATGTTTCAAGCATCAATTCCGCTACTCATACGCTCGAAATTGATGCCTGACAATAATCGGCTAGCTATCAGGAATGTGCCACTTCGTCGCGCTGGACAAAGAAGCCGCTGCTGTAGCGCTACACCCCGAGTGATCGGTAGCCTCCCCGCGCGCGGCGAGCCCGGTACCGACGAGTTTCCGAGCAGTTTGCGTTGCTGTATAGCCGCTTCAGGCCGCTTTCGTTGGTTCCTCGAGGTCGGCACAATGACCGCTTTCGGCGCAAACTCGTCGCTTGTGCGCGCTCCGACAACGGCCCGCTTACCACTCCGTTCCGGACCTTCCAAATATCCACCTCTGAGGCATGAGTGCTGGTATTCCCGCACCTCTGCCTCTCGGCGAGAGCAGGGCGAGCTTGGTCAAGGGAGGGTCCGAGCGGCGCGTCAGCGCTACTTGGATGCCTTTAACCAAGACGGCGCGGAACCCCGGTACCACAGCGTTGGACCAGTTAACGGCGTCAGCGGGAAGGCGAGATTTTGCCGGATCGTGCTTCTGTCCGGGGTTAGCCCATGGCGGGGCCGCCCCATGATGGGATGTCCGAGAGAGCGGTCGTCCAAGCTGACAGCACGGGGTCACCCGGACAACTTTATCCGGGTGCCACGAGGATCGTGACGGACTTGACCGTTCCCGGCGTCCGGCGCGGTCTCGCGCCACCGATGCTGGCGCGGCGCCTGGCCGAGCTTACGCCGCGGTTGACGCGGCGGCCGGACTGCCGAACTCGAATTCTCCGCCGGTGACCCAGATACGATGCATGATCACCGCCAGCTTGCGGGCCACGGCGACGGTTGCGCGCTTCATGCCGCGCCGTTTGGCGACGGCAATGCCCCAAGCCCGCAGCCGCGACCACTTGCGCGTGCGTGTCATCAGCACCTATGCGGCCTCGTAAAGCAGGTGGCGCAGCATTCGGTCACCGTACTTGCTGATATGCCCCGAGCGATCGATCTCGCCCGACTGATATACCCGCGGGGTTAAGCCGAGATGCGCTCCCAGCGCCTTTGACGTGATGAAGCGGCACTTACCGCGAAGGTTGCGGCCGGATTGCGGATCAGCAGCTCGTTAAAATCGAGCGGGTGTTCGAGATAATCATCAGCGGGCGACGGAAATCCGCAGGCGGCGGTTCCTTCTACGAAGCGGATAGTGCGGCGCTCGCCGGGTTCGATATCGAGAAACCGGCTGATGTCGCCGGCGCGCAACGTCCCCTCGCGCAGCCGTCGTGCCAGGCTGGCCAGTGGCAATGGCAGGCGCACAACGGCTGTAGGCTCTCCGCGCGGGCGGCCTCGCATGCTTTTGCGGCCAGTTGCGCCTTCCATGATGCCCTGCCCTCCTGAATTTCTGTAACAGAAATTCATTGCGCAGAATCACGCGGTTGGCAAGCGACGTGAACCCGGCTCGCCTTATGCGATTTTGAGGGTAGGCATTGATGGCGCACGGCCTGAATTCGGGGTCGTAATGTGCGCGAAATCGATCCGTGTGAAATGCCGTGTTGCGAGCGGCTCAATCGCTGGCGGCAATGCTTTGCTGACGAGATACTCTGCCGAAGCAAGGTTGCTTCCAGGGTACACTTCAGCTGCGGGCAAGGCTTTCGCCTGTAGCGCAAACACCGCAAGTTCTTCAGTCACATAATCGCGGCTGTGTTGTACAAGCTTTTCAAAATAAGGTACCGCCTCTCCGCGCTTCGCTTTGCGTGCGGCAAGCGCGTGAGCATCTCTCTCTATTGCCTCCTCGAATATTACGTCCGCGCAGGCGTAATCCGTAAGGGACGATAGAGTTGCAGGAAAGCATGACTGGTCGTACCAATCGCACCATCGGGTCACGCGGCAATGCATTTGCAGCCTGTTCAGAGTGTCCTGATTGCAAGCGATCCATAACCCACCTTCGGCAATCGACGTGGCACCAGCTCGCTCGGCGGCAATGCCGGAAGCGATAAGATTATGCCGTTGCAGGAAGTCATTGACGCTCACATGGACTTCCTGGATTGAAGGGTTTCGGTTGATCCAATCAACGGCCGCTCGCAGTTTATTCCCTTCATGATAAGGCTGGCCAACGCTAATAAATATCCGCACGCGTTCAAAGGCGCGCCAGCCAGCACCATTCTTGACGCGCGCCGCATAATCGAAATTAGGGATCATGCGACCTACGCGATCCGGAGTCGGGCCGGTTTTGAGGCCGTAACAGGAGCTTTGGCCTCTTGCGGCAAAGGCCTGCGTTTGAAATCGATGACTGTATGATAGTGCCGTTCAAGTCCAGATGGCGCATCGGGAACCAGCCCCTTTGCGACCGCGCGGAAACTTGCTAGCTCGGGTCCCGGATAGATACGGGCACTGGCAACGGCACGTGCCTGCAAAGTGATGGCCGCTAACTCTTCAAGCAAATATTCCCGTGACTGTTCGACTCTCGGACTAACGCCCTTTGCTACCTGACGCGCGGCAAAATTGGTTACATCTTGAGTGATTGCGGTGTGCAGAAGTTTCCCATTAGCAGCCTTCCGGAACTGTTCAAGTATGTCCGGGAATTCCGGTTTGAAGATCCAATCGTTCCAGCGTGATACAGTTACCTGTCGCTGACATGCCACCCATGCAGCCCGATTGCGTTCGATCCAAGCACTACCGCGCGCAAACCAGTCGGCCGTCTCATTATGCCGTTGGAGCGTATCGGCAACAAGAATATGTAAGCGCTTAAAATGCCGCGCGGCCCACTCAACCGTCGCGGCGAATTTGTCTCCCTCATGGTAAGGCTGACCAACGCTGATCAGCAGGGTTGCCGCATCGAAAGCCGCCCATCCGGGACTGTGGAGCGTGACGAGCTTATAAGGGTTTCTCATTGCGCCACCTTCGGAACCTTACCGCTCAACCAGATCATCTCGAATAAGCGGCGCTGCGATTCCGCGTGCGCATCGTGCCGCAGAATTAAAACCTTTGTGCTCTCCCCGCCAAAATGCTGAGCGACACAATTCGAGAAAACGACTTGGACGGCATTGTAAAAGAAACGCGCCGGTACAGTGCGATAGTCCTTAGGCGGAAAATCGAGCCGTGCCGGGCTTTCCGAGCATAAATACCGGCATTTGATACCAGCTTCGCGTATTCTATTATTGGCGGAAACGACCTCAGGCGATGACAACGTGTCATCGACGAAGAAAAATAATATATCATCGTCGCGCCCGCGCATCGTGTGATACACTTCATCGACCAACCGAAGATAGCTGTTCTCTCCCTGCAAGACGCGCACTAACCCGTCATCAAGCTGCACGCCACAATCGGGCAAAAATTTCACGCCGCGGCGTTCGAGTACTTCTCTGATTTTCTGTTCAGTCGTTTCATGTGACCGGGCAATGGTGCCCCGGCAGATGCGCCGTACTGTATCGGCATTAAGTTCTGTTGCTTCCGCAAGATCGGCGTAGTCCAGTTTACCAGCTCAAGCGAAGCACGTATCTGACGAGGGTCGAGCATGTACTACCAATATTCTGCAATGAATTACTCTTACTGCGTCATAGAAATGGATGGGCGCCGGTAGTTTGGCGTGGGGCGTTGCAGCATGGACATCGCGCCAGGGTGGTTGCGAGGGCAACGATCAGGTGTCGGCGGATCGTCGCGATCGAGTTGGC
>JBFWVT010000114.1:0-12101 GCA_050246595.1 Alphaproteobacteria bacterium | reverse complement strand
CAGGCGACGGCGAGGCTGGACAACCCGACAATCAATGAGATCGCATAGCGGGAGAGGAGGGTCATGGCTTTCTGGCGATTCGCTTCAAAAGATTTATGACCTGTTGGTCCGTAGTCTGCTCAAGCGCCTGCTGCAAAAGACGGATACCATCGTCACCCATCGGGCGCCCGAACATCTCCCACAGAATGACGGATTTACGGCGGTCATCCGGCATGTTCGCATACTGCGTATCAGTGGCCATGTCAGCGTCTCCATCTCATAACAAATGCCACGCCGATGATAGCAGAAGCCACGATAACTGCAGGCCAAACGAACGAATTTGCAGCCGGCGCCATCTGCTGAATCTCTCGCGCCACACCAACACCCTCCTTGGTCGTGGCAATCGCCGCCATGACGCTGCCAACCAGACCGCTGGCCGTCGCAATGGTGATCCGGCTCGGGGGCGCGGGAGCCGCCTCGACGCGCTGCGGCATCTGGGGCTCGCCGGCAGGAAGATCGTCTTTCGCATCTTCCTCGAACAGAGCGCGTTCCGCAGCACGGCGCCGGATCAGGCCCTTGTAGGCTTTGCCGCCGGCATAGATCCAGCGGTCGAACTCGCGGGCCGCGCCGTCGAAGTCGCCGCGGTTCAGCTTCTTGAGCAGGGTGGATTTCTCAAGGCCGCCCGTATTGTACGAGAAGCTGCAGAGCGCGTCGAAGTTGTTCTGCCCGATCTCGACCGTCACGAGACGATTGACGATGGCCGCGTGCTTGTCGAGTTCGCGCAGCAGGGCGGCTTCGGCCTGCTCACGGGTCCAGATCATGCCGAGCTTCACGTCCTTTGTGCAGCCCCAGCCGATCGTGGCCACCGGCGGCTTGGCCAGCGTATCGAGATACGCCTTGCACGAGCCGTCCGGGAGCGCGGTGTGATACCCCTCGAAGGATTTCACAAGCTCCAAACCGCGTTGTGAGATCTGCATGTCCGCTCATCAGTTGTAACGCGCACTGAAGAACGCCGCACAACGCATTGAATTCTTAACGCAAATCACCTATAAACAAGTCGGCCCGGCCGGTGTTGTCGCACCGGTCGGGCCTTGATCCATCACCTGAATGACCCAGGAGACAGACCCATGCACGCCTATACAGCGCGGCCCCGGTGGGCCGCAAGAACCATTGCAATCGCCCTTTGGCTTGTCGGTTCCGCCTATCTGATCAAAGCCGAGATCGACGCCCAGTCGCCCGACTGGGTGGTGATCGTCTCGACCCCCATTGTCTGGGCCGTCGTCATCACCCTGCCGATCCTCGCCGCTTATGCCCGCCGGCAGCGCCAGTGGGTCGCGATGGCGATCATCGTGGTGGCGGCACTGGTGGGCTCCACCTACACGCTCACGGGCACCCTGGGCCGCCAGGCGGCCGCCCGCGACAATGCCGTGGCCAAGGCCGCAGAGGTCGGCAAGGCCCGCCAGCGGATCGAGCACGATCTGGCGCGGGCCAAGGCCATGCTCGAGGAAGCCCGGGCCAAGTGCGCCACCGGCCGGCGCTGCTATGACTCCACCCGGGCCACAATTTCGGTCTACGAAGGCGCGGTGGCGGGCCATGAGCACCGGCTGGCCAAGCTGCGGACCGAGGCCCCCACGGCCGGGGAGCGCCGGATCGCGGCGCTGATTGCCGCCGTCTCGGGGCGGCCGATGGCCGAGGTCGCCGAGATCGTCGGGCTGATCGTCCCCAGCCTGTTCGGGTTCACGCTGGAACTGGCGGCCTTCGCCTCGGCGATGCTGGGCTGGCACCCTGAACGGACCTCAGTTCCGTTCAGTTCAACAGTTCAGTCCACAGTTCAGCCTGAACCGACGCCGCCGAAGCCGCGCCGGACCTTCCGCAAGGACGAGGCAAGGGCGGATGTGCTACAGTTCCGGCGTCCGGTGCAGCAGGAGACGCTGGCGGGCCGCTGGGGCGTGACCAAATCGATGGTTTCGATGTGGCTGGCCGACTGGGAGACCGAGGGGCTGGTTCAGCGCGCCCGCACCGGCAAATACAAGACAGTTCAGTCTCAACCGGGGCGCTTAACTGTCGTGAACTGATGAACTGAACTGAACCGACGCTGATCTCAATAGGACGGCGTCGGTTCAGCCCCGGAGTAGAGCCCCATGAGCGCCCCCACACCACCGCCAACTGTCGCCGCCGGAATTGCGAGCGTCCCTGTATTTCGGTATATGTATGTGGCCCATTCGTCCGCGCTGATCGGGAGCCGCCCGAACTGCTGGACGAAATCATTGATCGCCGTGTTGGTGGCGGAAACCCGTTTCGTCATGTTCGGCAGTTGAATGCCATTTTCGGACGCCTGAGCGCGGATAACATCATTCGTCAGACGAGGATCCAATGGCCGACCTTCTTCCAGTACTGCGCCGCGATATTCGCGACGTATCTCATCACGTAACGGCCCTCCGGTTGGATACCGACCGGGAACGTTTACTGCCGGGCCTTCGGGAGGCACTGCGCCGCGTTCCCCCGGCTGCACCACCGGCGGGACTTGCCCTCCTGAGGCTCCGGTTGAGAGCTTGGCTGCGTCAACGTTTTGGGACAAGGCGCGGGATCTCGCGATAGGTGCGCGCGCCGCCGGCACCAGCGGAAAGTGCGACCCGGAGTAGCCGCCGAACATCCCCGGCACCAGCGCCTTAAGCGCTGTCTCGGCCATCCCGCCCGGGGTCCCAAGCGCCCGGTTGGCCGCCTCCTTCTCCGGTGAGCCCTCCGGGGCGTTGCGGAGATTGTATTGATGCGGGAACAGACCGACCTCGGTGGCCGCCGCGCCCGCGCCCACCATCGGCACCGCCTGGTGCATCAGACCGCTGAGCCGGCCTGGCGGCGTGTAATCGGCGGCAAACTCACCCGCAACCGTGGCATTGCGCGCCGCCGTGTCGATGGCCCCGCGCTCCAGCGCGTTTTCCCCCCGGCGTACCGCCCGGGTCCAGGGGCCGATGTTCAGCCGCGACACCATGTTCTGCGCGGTGCGGAGACCTGAGCCGGCTGCCGCCCCGACACCAAGCTGCACGAACGGCAATAGCTGCGACAGCTGCGGGTAGGCTTTTTCAAATGGCATCTGCGGCGGGTTGCGCTTGGCGATCTCGTCAACGATCTGCTGCGTCAAGCGGCTCGCTTCCTCGCTGGCCCGCCTGCGGACCTCATCGGCCGACTGCCGATTTACCCCCTTCACCCCCTGCGTGGCCTGCTGGCGCGCGGTCTGGAGCTGCGAATAGAGCGCCTCAAGCTGGGGATCGCCCTTGACCTGCGCCGCCAGCGGATCGCCGCTGTCCTCGGCCTCCGAGGCGGTCGGGGTCGCGGCGGTGATCCCAAGCGCGCCGAGCCCCGTCGCAACCACGCGCGGGGCCGCGGTGAACAGACGGCCCAGCATATTGGCCGCCCCGCCAGCGGTCCCGAATGAGCCGATCATGGAGCCGACCGGATCGGATCGCTGCGCCCGGGCGAGGCCGCTGTCGGGCGCAATCATCTGCGCCAGGCCGAACGGATCGACGGCGCCAGCGGGCAGAGCGTAATTCGGCTCGGTGATGCCCGGCTCATCGCCCATGCGCCCGCGCAGGCGGTCGGCCCGCGCCCGGTAGGCTATCGCCATGTCGTCCTGCAGCGACGGCGCCAGCATCGGCTGCGTCGTCGTCACCGTCCCGTCCGGCACGCCGTCGCCATTGAGATCGACGAGCATTCCGCGAAACTCATTGAGCGCTGTTGTCCAGTCGTCGGTCGGTTCGGCCATGACCTATTGCCTCTCTCTGCTCTGCGCGGCCGTTCCGGTCACCACGCCCGCGTTGGTCGCATTCTGCAGATGCTCGCGCATGAACCGCGCAATATATTCGGCCCGGCCCGGTCCCAGCTTGTCCGCCACGGCCGCCCAGAACCGGTCCTGCTCGACCGGATCGGCATTGAACAACTGGCGCGCCAGCGCCCGGGAGGTATCGGCCCGGAATCCGAAAAACCGATTGAACGTCGCCTCGACGGATTTGAGCGCGACGCCGGTGAGGGAGGGCGAGTTGCGCAGCGTCTCGAACATCTGGCCCAACTTGTTATAAGCGTTGTCGGCGGCCAGCTTCTCCGCCGTCGGAGAGCCGCCGGTCGCTATGTTGCGCGTCTGGATAAACCGCCGCTCCGTATCGAGCACACCGCCGAACCGCTCAGGCCGGTTGCCGAATGCCCCCTTCGCCTTGCCGGCCGCATTCTCCGTGCGCGGAATGACCTCCTCGAGCAACTCATTCACGCGCGGATTATTGAACATCCGCGTCACATCCGTTCCGTAGTCGGATCGGCCGCCCTTGAGCGAGAACCCCTCAAGCAGACCCTTGCGGAATAGTTTCTGCTCGCCCGACGTCAGTTCCAGATAGGCGTCCTTGCCGACTTCGGCATCATCGCGCCAGGCTTCCAGGCCGCGCCGGTAGGCATCGCGTGATTCCATCCGTGAACTGTAAGCGTTCCGGGCGGATTTGTAGGCCGGTCCGACCGGCGTATCATCGATCGCGGCGAGAAATCGGTTCTTAGCCTCGGTGAGCGCCGCGCCGAGCGCCTTGTTGCGCGAATCCGATCCCGTGAAGGCCTTTTCGATCTCGCCGTCCCAGTACTGCTTGACCTTGTCGAACCGCTCCAGGTGGCTCTTGTTGCCGCCGCTTTCCGTCGCCCGCATGAACTGCTTGATCATGCGGCTGACCTTGTCGGCGATCTGCTGCGGCTCGTCGATCAGCGAGGCCTCGATATCATTGGCGACCTTCTCGACGGTCGGCCGCAGATTCACGCCCTCCGAAGCCTTATAGGCCGTGCTGTAGAGGTCCTTGGCTTCTTCCCTGGCTCCCTGGATGATGGCCTTTTCAGTCTGGTAGCCGGTTTTCTGAAACCCGTGGGCGTCGTCGTCGGCAATGCCGAGCGCACGTTTCAGGGCATCGCGCACACGCTCGAACTGGCCCATCGGCACGTCGCGGTCGTCGGCCACACCGAAATCCCGTCCAAGTCTGCGCGTTGCCTCTCTGCCGGTCAGCGGCGGGGAGAAGGCGGACCGCGTCGGCAATCCGAACTCGTCCGCGACCACGCCCGGTTCGACATTGCCCGGCGTGCGGCCGGTCTGGCGCGCAAACGCAAAATCCCGAATGCGATTGGCCGCTTCCTCGTCCTGCCGACCCGCGGCCCCTGCAACACGGGCCAGCGACGGGTCGATATCGGCGGGCGCCGTGACGTTGAGAGCCCGCGAATTCGATCCCAACCGCATGGACTCGTTGATGTTCGCTCGGCGGCGCGTGATCTCCGCCGGTGTCACGCCGGCCCGCGCCAGCGTGTTGGCGGTGATCTGGATTGCGCCCTGCTCGGCCGGCGTGTATCCCGCTGGCGGCTCGTTACTGACCGCCGCCGCCCCGCCAGATCGTGGGGCACGCTCCGGTGCCCTGAGTCCGACGCGCTGCAAATTCTGATCCAGCATCGTGCCATAGCGGGCGATTTGCGGCGACACCAGATCGTGCAACTTCTGCGCCCCCCAACTGGCGCCGGCGAACCCTACGGGAATCGCCGCACCAAGCGCCGCGCCGCTCTGCGCGCCCTGCAGGGCTGCGCGATTGCGGTTGTAAAGCTCCCCGAGGAGGGTCTCGGCGTTGCCGCCCTCGGCCTCCCCGAACCCGGTGATATAGCCGAGACCGCCGCCGAGTCCCGCGCCCTGCGCAACGCGCCCGGTCAACGTGGCGGCGGGTGCCACTGGCAGCATCGACGCACCCGTAACGAGTCCTGTGGTCAGATCCTTGGCCGTTGAGGCCACGGGGGCGACCTCATGCGCCGTCTTGTCGAGCTGGCGGTTGTAGGCCAGCGCATCCTCGTACGACCGACCCAGGCCCGTGGCGCTATGCACCGCGCCCTGGATGCCGGCGGAGGCTTCGTCCAGGAACGGGCCCAGGATCGGGATCGAGCGCGCGCCCATGGCGTCACCCGGCAGAATACGCCGCAACCAGTCGGGCACCGGATGCTGCCCCTGCAGGTCCTGGACCTCCTGCTTGGCCTTGATCTCGCTCGAGCTCGGCGCCTTGGGCTGCGCTGGTGACTGTCCGCCGACCTGCCCCTGGACGTAGGCGAGCACGTCCTGCTCGCTGGCGGTGTCGGGCGCCTCGACTTCGTACACCCCGCCGTCCGGGCCGGTGATCTGATATTTCGCCATCTACTGGATCTTTTTGATGGACCAGCCGGCCCCGCCGCCGGGTGCGGCAGGCGCGCTTGGCGCTGGCGTGACATTGAGCCGTGATCCCAAAGACGGGTACTGCTTGGCCGCCGCCTGCCCGCGTGCCATGGTGTTCTGAAGCGTCCGTTCGATCTCATTCACAGCGTTCAGAAATTCTTCCTTGGTCCGCGCATTCGCGAGTTTGCCGACCGTTTCCTCGACCCGCCGGCTATCCGCGTCCGAGGCCGCGCCCAAACCCTTGAGCTTTTGCTGCGCGGCTAGGACGATGTTGGCGCCAATCTGCTGGATGCGCTGATTAAGCGCCGGATTGTTGAGCCCGATGGTCTGCGAGAATGGGATCATATTGACGGCAGTCTGCACCATCGAATTGCCCTGTACCGGGCCGATCGCAGGGCCGAGGTTCGGGTCCTCGGCGATTCTCTTCAATTCCGCCGTCGAGGCCAGAACGTCCTTGGCACCAAGTGCGGCCTGAATGTCCTTCTCGGCCAGATCGACGGTGGATTTCGCCACCGCCTTGTCAAGCGGCGTGTCCGTGGATTTTGTCGGCAGAGTGCCGTTGAGGACAAAATGCTGATAGCCGGGTGACGACGGGTCGAGGCCATATTGCTTGGCAATGCTGGCGCGATAGTCCGGCGTCTGATTTTTCAGTTGCGCCAGTTGCGCGTCGGTCAATTTGTTCTGACGCGCCAATTGCGAATTCTGCAACGCCAGATTCTTGTTGCGCAACTCGTTGCTCAGATACTCATTCGCCATGCCGGCCTCGGACAGCGCCATCATGGGTCCTGTCTCAGGATTGCGATAGCGTTCATCGAGGCTTTTGCCGTCCGGATGCAGCGCTAGAAACTCCTGCCACTTCGCGGCCCGCTTCGCTGGGTCCGGCTCGTTCAGCACCAGCATCGCGAGGTTTCCCGCTTTCTTCTTGGCCCGATCGGCCAGGTCCGTTTGCAGGCGCTGCTTATCGAGCGCGAACCGCTCCCGGTCCATGCTCATGCGCGCATCCGCCCGCTGGTTCTGGCGCGCCAGTTGCGCATTGCGGACGATGCTGTCCAGCCCCTCGTTGATCGGCATGAGGTTCAACAGCGTGTTGCCCGCGTCATAGCCGGGCAGGCGCATCAGCTGGACCATGGTCAGGTCGCCTTCGGTTGTTGCCACGGATTGTTGAACGTCGCGTACCCCTTGATGCCGGTGCCCACCAGGTTGATCAGATTGTTGATGCCGGTGTTCCGGGTGCCGGCCATCGCGTTGCCGACGTTGATCCGGTTGGAGGCCTCTTGCTGGCCGTGGCCGTAGATCAAATTGGCCAGGTTGTTGGCCTGCGTCACGCCGAGGTTTGCCAGCGCCGATCCACGGCTGGTCTCATTGTTGGCCAGCGCCTGATTGCCGCTCATCTGGATGTTGCCGAGCGCGGTGCCGCGGCCTGTTTCGAGCCCCGACAGCCGGTCCCCCAGACCGGTGTTGATGTTGGCCAGCGACTGCCCGGTCTGCATGCCGTAGCCGGCGAGCTGGTTGGACAGATTGGCGCCCTGGGTGGCCTGACCGGACAGCCGGTCGAGGTAGCTGTTGAGGTCGGTGGAACCGCGCTCCAGGCTGGCCCTGGAGAGCGCCATCATCTCACGGCCCGAGCCGCCGAGCCCGCGCGCATTGTAGAGCGCCATCAGCGCGTTGTTGGCGAGGCTATCCCGGAACTCACGATACGGATCGTTATCGGCGTAATTGCTGTAGAAATCCGACTGCGCCTGCGTGCCGTTCAGACCGAGCGCATTGGAATAGAGCCCCTGCGCGCCGACGCCCGCCTGGATGAACGGGTCCAGAATATCGGACGCCCGGTCATAGGCGCCCTGCACATTGCCGCGCGCCGCATCGTAGGTCGAGGTCAGATCATTGCGCGCCGTATCGTAGCCGGTGTTGATCGCGCCCGTGGCCCCGGTGATGCCCTGGCCGATGTAATTGCCGGCCGCATCGAACCCGGCCATGAGGTCGGACCGGGCCGGCGCGGTCGCGCCCGAGAGCACATCCGAGGCTTTGCCGTAGGCGTCGTTGAGCAGCGCGGTCGCGTCGCGGTTGGCCGCGTTGATGTCGCGCCGCTGGCTGGCGCCGAAGAAGCTGTCGAACAGTCCCATGATCCGTCCTCAGATGAAAACGCCGGCAATCAGCTTGTACTGGAACGACGCGCCCGCCACCGTGATCGTGTTGGTGATCTGCTGCGAAAACGACGCGTTTGCGCGCAATTTGATCCGCTCATGCAGGTAAACGCTGCCGGACGCGCAATAGAACGTGTAGGCGTACATGCAGAGCAATTCCTGATTGCCTGTGGTCAGACCCGCATAGCCGCCCTCGAACATATGGAGGTAGGACCCGCAGGCATTGTACCAGCCCGACTGCACGATACCGCGACTGTCCGACGTCGTCATTTTGAACGCGCCACGGATGGTATCAGCCGCAGCGTTGCACGACCCCAGCAGATGCGATTGACTCAAATCCACCAGCGAGATGTTGGCGAAGTTGCGGTTCTGCGCCGACCGGCTGGACATCGAGATCGAACCCGACAGCTCGGTGAGCGGGATGAACAGGTCCTCATCGGTGTCGAAGCGGACATTGCCCGACCCGTCATCGCAGTAGATCCGGCCGGAATCCGCGTAAAACCCCATCAGGCCGTCACCACGGCCGGCGTGTAGGCCGGGTTGCTGCTCGGGGCCGAACCGCCCGAACTGGTGTAGGTCACAGAGCTCACGCCGTCCGACCAGCGCCAGGATATGCTGTGTCCGTCTGGCGTCGACTGCAGATAGATGGTGATCCCCTTGACCATCGCGAATGTCGGGCTGGCGGCCTCCCCGCGCACATAGCGCTTGTCACTGTCGAATTTGCCGCCGCCGAAAATTACCCGCGTCGGACTCATCAGGATGGACGTCGTCATGAGAACGTGTAATCCGTAATATAGATCTCGTAGCTGAGCGCCAGCGAACTCATCACCGTCGAGACATGCGTGCTGATCACCTCGTTGAGATAGACGTTGGTGGCATCGGCGCCGATGTGGACCCACCGGGCGAAGCTGGAGACCGGATTGGTGCCGCCCGACTGCTGCTGCACGATGACCGAGCCGTTGAACCCGCGTGAGACGCCTGATCCCCCGATCGCGGTGATCCGACCCTCGATGTAGGGGATGCCGGATTGACCGTGGGCAAACAGCGTATAGCTGCGGTAGTCGTTGTTGTTGGCCGCTAAGGCTGACAGGGTCAGCGAGCCCGTCACCACACTGACCACGCCGACCGCCGGCAGGGCGGAGTGGAATTTCAGCCGCGAGACGTTGCTGAGCGGCGTCGTGAACGGATTATCGTCGCCCGCCGTGTAATCGTAGACCGCAACCACGCCGGTGGCACCGTCCGCTTTCAGCCGGAAGCTCATGTGGTGATCGTGATCGTCTTGTTGTCGAGGTCGATCACGAAATTGCCGTCGGCCGATTGCAGCACGCCGGCGGTGACGGTGCCGATGTCGGCCGAGAGCGCGGAGAGCGAGGCCACGTCGATATGACGGGCCAGGATCGAGCCATCGACAACCAGGTCCCCATTGATGCCCACGGTCTCGACGCCGTCCACCTGCCCCACCACGAAGGCCTGGATGACGTCATCATCGTCGGTCGGATGCACGATGATGAATTTGGTCGCCAACACGGCAAACGAACTCGTCGTCGCCGAGCCGTCGAGTTTGACCGCCGCCGTCACCCGGTTGTTGACGTTGACGGAGACGCCCCAGGTGCCGGCCAAATTGTCGATCGCCGTGACCACGCTCGCAATCGCGTTCTCCGCGGTGTTGACGCTTTCAAGCAGCGGTTTGATAAATCGATACCACAACGGATTCCAGCGCCGGTTGCGGTCGACCACGGGCTCCAGGATGGAGGGCAGCGGATTGGTCATGCGGCGAGCGCTCCGACGTTGACGGCCAGCGCCAGCGCGCCTTTGGACTCGGCTGTCTCGCTGACGCCCTTGGTGATGTTGGCATAGAGCGCATAAAACCGCAGCCGGCCCGGGTAGGCATGCACGGTCGGTGTCACGATGGTCATGGGATTGCCGGTGCCGGCCTCGAGGACCGCATTGGAGATCGACAGTTCGAACACGCGGCCATCCTCTTTGCACTGACCGAGACGATTGAACCGGGCGCGCGGACGCACGCCACTGCCGCCGATCGATTTGGTCCGGCCTGCGGTCCAGGTCTGGCCCAGATCGTCGGAATGCCGGAGCGTGATCTCGCTCGCGCTGGCCGGCACGATGCTGTCGGAGGCCTGATAGAGCGCGGCGCTGGCGTAGTGGCCCAGGATCGTCTTGCCGGCGAATGTCTGGCTGTCAGCGATCTGCCAGCGATCGAGACCGTCCGAGGTCCGCTCGTGCCAGAACCCGGTCGAGGCATTGTATTCCCAGGTCCAGTCCGTCCCCGAGAGCGTGTAGAACACATGGCCGCTGGCGGTGTAGCTCGTCGCCCGGATGCTGGCCGGTGCCGCCTCCGCGGCGATCACCCGGTCCAGTTTCGCGGGGCTGATTTTCACCGGCTGATAGCCGTCGAGCATCATGACGCCGATCAGATCGCCATCCGCATTGGTCGCGATCCAGATCACAGTCTCAAGCGCATTGCGGCTCAGCAGGTTGACCATCGAGCCCGGCGCATAGCAGCCGACATTCGTCGTGGTGGTGCGCTCGAACGGAAAATCCGTCGCGCCGGTGTTCTGCCAGAATGTCGTCGCGCGTTTGCCGGCCAGCATCAGGTCTGCGCCGCGCACGATGCCGCGCTGCAGATCCAGATAGGTCTGCACGAAGGCGACCTCGTCCCAGGCGCTGGCCCAATCGTCGAGCGGCGAGATGAAAAACTCCCCCGTCGTCGCGGTGACAACTGCATAGCCATCCAGCGTGCAGATCGAGTTGAACGCGGCCACCGGGTGCGTGCTCGACAGATCGGGCGTCACGTCCGCATTGGAGCGGATGATTTTGAACACACCCCCGGCCGTGACGATGCCGATGTCCACGGCGCTTTGGCGACGATTATGCGCCAGATAGGCGATATCCGTGCCGGTGATCTCGATCATGTCGGTCGCGGCGCCGGCCGTCGTCACCCGGTTGAGGCGCGTGCCGGTCACCACATAGAGTGTGGTGTCGTCGAGATTGAGCATGCCGCGCACGGCGCCTGCGCCCGTCCCGGTCAGCGTCGAGAACGCCGTGAACCCGTTGCACGCATAGACCGGCCAGGATTGTTTGGCCTCCGATCCCGCATCCTCGGCATAGCAGTTGACCAAACGTGCAGCGAGATCGGCGCGGCCCGGGTTGGAGCGGGTGCCGAGGCTGATGGGCTGGATCGGCATCAGAAATATTCCGCCCGGTTCGGCAGACCGCTCGACGGCGTTTTGACGTGCCGGCGCAGCTTTTTGAGGATCACCTCCTCCTGCGCGGCTTTGTCGGACGGCGAGATCGGCTCGCCATAGGCGGCCATGACCTCCAGGGCCACGAGGTCGCGCACGGTCAGAAACACCGCCTCGGGGATCTCGGTGGATTTCCAGTAGGTGTATTTGCGGCCCTCGCTCGAGAGCTCCGCGAATTTGTTGGTGTAGGCCTCGCTGACGAAATCGGTATCCGTCGCGTCCGGATCCTCCTCAGCATCGATGATGTTGAGATAGCGCAGCACGTCGGTGGCGAGTTCGGTCACGCTGCGGCTCATTGGTAATACCTCCGGACGCCGCTATAGAAGGGCGTATCCTGCACGACGAAACTGTCCTCCTCGATGATCGCGGTGCCGTCGCCGGTGGCGTTGAACTGGAAATTCCAGCGGCCCGGTTCGGTGGGTGAGAAATCGCTGAATTATTCGCCGGTATCCTCGCGCTCCAGCTCGTCTTCGGTGCCGTACTCGGTGGTGGTGATCGATCCGGTCGGCGTGTTGA
>JBFWVT010000113.1:0-12170 GCA_050246595.1 Alphaproteobacteria bacterium | reverse complement strand
GTGGCAGCAGGACAACGGCACCGGGGTCTGGATCTGGGAGATGGACGGGACCCAGGTCAGCGACCACGGCTTTGTCGGGTACGGCGGACCCGACTGGCATGTCGCCGGCACCGGCGATTTCGACGGCGATGGCAAGTCCGACGTATTGTGGCAGCAGGACAACGGCACCGGGGTCTGGATCTGGGAGATGGACGGGACCCAGGTCAGCGACCACGGGTTTATCGGGTATGGCAGTAACGGCTGGCACGTCGCCGGCACCGGCGATTTCGACGGCGACAGCAAAACCGGCATATTGTGGCAGCAGGACAGCGGCACCGGAGTCTCGATCTGGGAGATGGACGGCACCACGCGGATCGGCGACGGCTCTCCCGGCTTTGGCGGGGCCGGCTGGCACATCGTCTGAGGGGCCGACCGGCCCGACGGCGCCGCCGGCGCGAGGCTCGAACCCGGTAATCCGCGATCGCGCGCCGAGAGCAACGATGCGGCTCGGCGGCAGCGGCGACGGGAGTTGCGGCTATTCCGCCGGCAATGCGCGGATCCGCGCTAGGCGGGCCGTGGACGCTCGCTCGGCAGACGCAGGTCGCAGGCGGGTTGGCCCGCACCGCCCCTGCCGCCAGGGTTCAGTCGCTGAAATCGAGCGAAGCGGGACAGAATTCAGCCGCTGTTAACACGGCACTTCCGCAGTCCGGGGCAGCGCCGCTTCGCATTGCCGCTTCTATACCGGACCAAAGCTGTTGCGCCGAGGGATTATTGACCGGCGGCGGCTTTTGGGATGCCGGCGCGTTCTGGCACTCTTCCGCTCACTTCATTGCAGCAATAAAGATCGTTCCCGTGTCGCATGCCGGCACCTGCGAGCGGTACATGGTCGAGCCCATCAATACAGCGCGGGCAAAGGTCGGTGTTCCGCCGCTTGCGTTCAATCCATTCCGACACCGGCCCCTTCATCACCGGCGTCGCCGTCGATGCCGAGAGCGGTTACGGCGCCCGCGGTGTCGGCGAACCGGCAGAATGCACCCGTGGGTTCCGGGGATTTTATCTGGCTGTAGATCGGCGGGTCCGCGCCCGACATGCGCTCGGCATGTACGCCAATGACGGCAAGCAGATCGCGGGACTTTACGAGCGGAACGGGGAGGCCGGGTTCCGGCCGCGCCGGTAGACACATTGTGTCGCACCAGCCGCCCGAGACTTTGACGCGTATCGTTCATGGCCGCCTCCGGCCCCCGGATCACAGTCCGGGGTGATCCGGGAATTGGCCCGTGGGTCTTCAGCCCACGGGTTTGATCGGTGGGCATCCACAAGAAGCCGGGAATACTTGGGGAATGGCTCGTGGATTCCCGGCCCCGGGGCCGGGGCCGGGCACGAACGGGCCAAGATCAACGCCGGCTGGTGCAAGACAACGACGCGGGCGGTTTCTCAACTCGCCGAGTGTCAGGCTGGCGAACCCGCGCCGGAACCGCGGGGCGCGGCGCCGATCGCTTCTACCGCGCCAGCCCCCGCGTGCCGCCGGGAACCGTGATCGGGCGCGGCGCCTTCCGCGGGGCGGTGGGGGCGGGACGGCGGTCGGCGCCGATGATATGCGCGACGGCCGGGACCCGGCGCAATGAAGCGGTGGCAGACCAGCTCAGCGCCAGCGTGCCGGCAAACACGATCGTCGCCTTGACCAGAGCCGGCAGCGCCAGATCGAGCAGCGCGAATTGCAGCCACACGACAAACAGGTAATGCACCAGGTACATGCCGAACGCGTTCGCCTTCAGACTGTCGAGCAGCCGCGCCCTGATCCCGCCGAACCGAACCGAAGCGGCGAACACAAAAAAGCAGCTCGAAAAACAGGCGAGAGCGTAGCTCAGCGCGGCGGCGGTCTGCGATGCGAGCGGCGCCGTGCCGGCATCTGCCCACGGGTCGGGGGCCGTCAGCGCCATCAGCCCGCCCCAGGCGAGAAACAGCACCACCGCGGCGACCAGCCACTGCGTCCAGCGCCGCACCAGCGGCCCGTCCGGCGCGAACAGACCGCGCTCGATACCGCAGGCGCCGATCACCGCGCCGGCGAAGAAGTAGAGCACATAATGCAGCGGGCGGCTGAGCTGGAACGCAAACGGGCCGGCCTGCGCCCAGTCCGCCGGTCCGAAAACCAGTGCCAGCGGGACATAGGCCAGCGCCGAGAAGAGCAGCAATCCGCCGAGAAAGATCGCCGGGCGCTGCCGCGCATAAAAGGAGAGCCGCACTACAAGGTGGCCGTGCCGGCGCAGCAGCAGGTAAGCCCCGATGGCCAGGATATCCCACAGGATCAGCAGCCACAGAAACCAGACCGGACCGCTCGGCCAGAACGGCAGATCGAGCCATGCCCGCCAGTACCCGGCGATTGTCGTATCGCCGGTGCTCTGGACATAGGTCGGGTACAAGGTCAGCGGCATCAACAGCACGACGACCGCCGCGAACGGCAATCCGAGCCGCAGCAACCGGTCCTGCAAAAAGGCGGCCGGCCCTTTGCGCGTCAGGCTCGACCAGACAAACAGCCCCGACAGCAGATAAAAAAACGACATCAAAAACACGTCGAGCCAGGCGCAGAACAGGTCGAACCCGAACCAGCGCTGCTGATCGACGATCGGGAAAGCGCGCCACAGATAGGGCGGCGCGTCGAACCCGAATGGCTGCGGCGGCAGAAAGGCGACATAGGCCATCATCGCGTGAAACGCGAGCACCATCACGATGACGACGGCGCGCAGATTGTCGATCCCCACGCTGGCGCGCGGCACCGCGCTCCCAGGGGCGCTCCCAGGGGCGCTCCCAGGGGCGCTCCCCCCGCGGGCGCTCCAGGCGGAATAACCAGTCGGATTGTTCGGATGCTCAGCGCGGGATTTCATCGCGACACCGTCTCGTCTTCGCGTTGCTGCTCCGCGGTGGACCTCGCACGCCCGTGCGCGCGGCCGACCGGTTCGAATTCGTCCTCGTCCTCGGCAAACACCGCGACGCCGCGCGACGACCCCTCTTTGGCCGCGATCTTGCGCGGCGGCCCCATCAGCGCGGGCTGGAACAGCACCGCCGCCGTCATCGTGCAGAAGAGGGCAAGCATCATCATGCTGCCCATGCTCGATGTGCCGGGATGGCTCGACAGCCACAGGCTGCCAAAGGCGATCGCCGTCGTCAGCGCGCTGAAGATGACGGCGCGGCTCAAGGTGGACTGGACCAGCCCGGTCAGACCGCGGCGCCAGGCGATCACGTAATAGATCTTGTAGGCGACCCCGACGCCGAGCAGCAGCGGCAGCGCGATGATGTTCGCGAAATTGAGCGGCATGCCGAGCAGGACCGACAATTCGAGCGTCAACAGCCCCGCCATCAGCAGCGGCACCAGGGTCACGGCGACATCGCCGAGGCGGCGCAACGTGATCCACAGCAGCACAAAGATGCTGACGATCGCGAAGGCGCCGGCCTCGATAAAGGCGCGCAGGATGGTGTTGCCGGCCTCGTAGAGCATCACGGCCGGGCCGGTCGCGCCGGGTTCGGCGGCGAGCACGGCGGTGACGAAACGGCGCAGCACCTCGGTGTCGTCGGGATCGCCCTTCGGCAGGATCTGGACGCGGAACTCGCCGTCCGACGCCACCCAGGCCCGCCGCAATGCTTCGGGCAAGGTCGCGATCGTGACCGGCGTCGGGTGCAGTGCGGCGTCGAGCGCGGCGAGCGAAAGGCGCAGCGGCTCGGCGAAGGCCGTCTCGGCCCGCGCCCGCGCCTCCGGCTCGGCGGCGGCCAGCCGGGTCAGCAGCGCCGCGAGGCGGGTGGCCGTCTCGGCGCCGGGGCCGGTCCGCATCGCGGCGAATTGCGCCAGCATGGTCGCCGTCTCGGTCAGCGCCGCGACGGTTTCCGCATCGGTCGGCGGCGCCTTTGGGGCGGCGTCGAGCGCCGGCGAGAGCGTCGCGGCGGCGCGGGCGATCGCGGCGATCTTCGCGTCCTGGTCGGCCGGGATAAAGCTGGCGATCGTCGTCGTGCCCGCCACCTCGGGCAGCGCGGCGAGACGCGAAGCCGCCGCCTCGGCCGCCGGCAGATCGGGTTTCAGCAGCTCGATCGCGTTGGCGCCGGTCTGCGGGTCCTGGCGCAATTCGAGAAAGGTCGCGACCGCCTCGGCTTTCGGGCTCTGCAGGTGCAGCGGGTTGAAGTCGAAGCGCAGCCAGTAGAGCAGCGGCGCGCCGAGCACGACCGCGCCGATGGTCAGCGCGACGACGGCGATGCGGTGGCGCTCCAGAAAGCGATCGACCGGCGCGAGAAACGCCATGCGCATCGGCGCCGATTCGGCCGGCGGGTTCAGCATCGCGATCAGCGCCGGCACCAGCGTGATGCTGGCCAGAAACGCGACGATCATGCCGCTGCCGGCGATCAGCCCGAGTTCCGACAGACCACGATACGAGGTCGGGACAAAGGCGAAAAACCCGAGCGCGATCGCGATCGCGGCGAGCGCCAGCGGGCCGCCGGCCTTGCGCGCCGCGCTCAGCAGCGCCGGACGCAGCGCGCCGGTATCGTAGCGCTCGGCGCGGTAGCGCACCGCGAATTGCAGGCCGAAATCGATGCCGAGCCCGACAAACAGCACAAAAAACGCGACCGAGAGCGGGTTCAGCGTGCCGACCAGCGCCAGACCCAGCGCCGCCGCGACCGCCAGCCCGCAGACAAGGCCGATCAGGGTCGCGAGAATGGTCCGCCAGGAGCGCAGCGCCAGCCACAGGATCAGCAGCACCGCGGCAAGCGTGACCAGGCTGTTAAAGACCGCATGTTCCTGCAGAACGCTGAATTGCGAGTCGTTCATCGGGACGAGCCCGGTCAGCCGCACCCGCGCCTGATAGGTCCCGGCGAGGTCGAGCCGCGTTGCCGCCGCCGCGATCGCCTCGCTGGCGGCACGGCCCGGTTCGACGGCGGCGTAGTCGAGCACCGGCTGAACCTGGATAAAGCGGCGCAGATCGCCCGGCTCGGCGCTCTTGCCCTCGGCGAGAAGGCGCCATGAGAAATGCGCCTGCCGTCCGGCCAGAACGTCATCGACCGTGTCGGCCGCCCGGTTGATCGGCCCGGCCAGCGCGTCGGGCGGAATATAGCCGTTGGCGGCTCCCAGCAGACCGTAATTCAGCCCGGTCAGCGCCCCGCGCAGGCTCGGATCGGCGCTCAGCGCCTGGACCAGCGGCGCCGCCTGACCCATCCGTTCGGCGATCTGCTCGACGTCTTCCTTCGGCGGATAAAGCAGCGCGTTGCGCGCGAAAAACGGGTCGCCTTGCAGCGCGTCCACCGTGCGGAAATGTCCGGGGTCGGATGCCAGCACCGCGGCCAGCCTCGCGGCGGCCTGGTCGGCCAGCTCCGGGGTCGGTGCGTCGACGACGACCAGAATTCCCTGTTCGGGAAAGCGGTCGAGATAGTGCCAGGCGCGCTCGACCCAGGGCAGATCGCGCGGAAACAGCTCTTTGATGTCGGTCGCGAGCCGGAAATGCGTCGCCGCATAGACCGCGCACAGACCCGACAGAAGCAGCGCCAGCGCGACGACCAGCCGGGCGCGACGCGTACAGAACTCGACAAGGCGAGGAATCAAGGAATTCGGCATGTCCGCTTGTCCGGGCGCGGCGGTGAACCCGCCGGCCGTGTTTTCGACAATACGTGCAGCAATAAAACCCGAACCGAAACCAATCGGTTCCCTGGGCTGCCTGCGAGTCTATGGGTTCCGCCTTAAAAGAACATTACTGGAACAAATTTCCCGGCCGGTTCCCTGCCGTTCCGGCGCGGACACGAAATCGCCTCAATTCATCGCTCTGTTCCCGCTTCCGCCTTGGGGAGGTCCGGATGCGAAAATTTTCGCTCGTATTGGGGGTTTTGGTTGCAGCTTCGCCGCTGATGACGGGAACCGCCGCACCGGCGGACGGCAAGATGACGACTCTGAACTTCGCCGTGACGCGCAACGGCGAGCAGATCGGCAATACGACCGTCAGATTGCGGCGCAACGGCAATCAGACGATCGCCGAGACCGCGACGACGGTTCAGGTGAAAATCGCTTTCATTACAGTCTACCGCTACGAAGAGCGGCTTACCGAACGCTGGGTCGACGGCAGGCTCGACGCGTTGAGCGCGGTAACCGACGACAACGGCACCGTCCACCGGGTCAGCGCAACACGCAACGGCGACAGGCTCTCGGTCAACGCCGACGGCAGGGTCAGCCAGGTCGATCCGGCGACGATGCCGGCCAATCTATGGAATGCCTCGCTGGTGCGCATGACAAAAGCGCTCAACACGCGGGACGGCAGCGTGATGCCGATCTCGGTCGTGGATCGCGGCAAGGAGCAGCTTGTCGTGCAGGGCCGCGCGCTGACCGCGCACCGCTATTCGATCAAGACGACGATCCCGCAGGAAGTCTGGTACGACGAGCAGCAGCGTCTGTTGAAGGTCGAGCTGCGCGGCAGCGACGGCTCGACGATCAACACGACCCGGTCGGCGACGTGAGGGCGTTCGACACGTCCCTCGTACTCCGTAACCGCGGAATTCGCGGCCCTTCGGCAAGTTCGGCCTTGCAAGGCGGGTAAGCGCAGCGCACCCGCCACGACCGATGCTGCGCTATAGCGGATTACGCTGCGCTCATCCGCCCTACGGACGACAAATCAGCCGCCATGAGTCACGTAAAACAGAAAAGCCGCCTCGAGAGGCGGCTTTTCATCGAAAACCCGCGGCCTACGCAGCCGCGCCGGCGCCTGTTTTCAGGCGCGGATCTCCGCCGAGGCAGCGATCCTGGTCACGGCAGCGGTAGACCGCGGTTGATCGATAGACACAGGATCACCTCCTTTCTGCTGTTGCACCGACAGGCCCAATGTATGGGAAAGCCGGCCCGTCTACAAGTTGTTGATGGCGACGCGGCATTCTGGCGCGGCGAGCGGACGTGCATGCTCCGATCCCGGAGTCGCGCGATGATGCCGGCGGCGCGAATCAGCCGGAAATGGCATGATATGCGCGGGCAACGGGGATGGCGCAATGGACGGCGACCGCTTGAGGGTAAACGGGATCGAGCTGGAGATATTGCGCCGCGGGCAAGGCCGCCCGGTATTGCTGCTGCACGGCATGGATACGGTGCGCCCGAACGCGCGATTTCTCGACCTTGTCGGCCGCGAGGCCGAGATCATCGCGCCGTCCTCTCCCGGTTTCGGGAACACAAAGCGGCCGCCCGATTTCGACACGATCTACGATCTCGTGCGTCTCTATCTCGCGGTGCTCGACGAGCTGCTGTTCGAGCGGGTCGCGCTGCTGGGTCTGTCGTTTGGCGGCTGGCTGGCGGCCGAGATCGCGGTCGCGTGCCGTCACAAGCTCGACCGGCTGATCCTCGCCGACCCGGTCGGGATCAAACTGGGCGACCGCGAGACCCGCGACATCGCCGATGTGTTCAACCTGAACCCGGCCGAAATCCGCCGTCGCGCCTGGCACGATCCGGCCAATGCGCCGTCCTATGACGCGATGAGCGATGACGAACTCGTCCTCCACGCGCGCAACCGCGAGGCGCTATGCCTTTATGCCTGGCACCCTTGTCTTTACAATCCGCAACTGAAGAACTGGCTCGGTCGTATCCGCGTGCCGACCCTGGTTCTGTGGGGCGAGAGCGATCGCATCGTCACCCCCGAATACGGACGCGCCTATGCCGGGCTGATCCCCGGCGCGCGGTTCTCGACCATCGCCGCAGCCGGGCATCACCCCGAAATCGAGCAGCCGGAGGTTTTCGCAGAGCAGGTCACCGCGTTTCTGCGCGAATCGCGGGTGACGCATCCTTGACGGCGCGCGTCGGGGGCAGGGAAAGTGCGGTTACGCCCGTCGCATTCGGAGGAGCCTTGACGTGAGCATCGGATCCTTGCCGCTTTCCCGTTTCACCGTTCTCGATCTGACGCATGCTCGCGCCGGACCGACCGCGGTGCGTCAGCTGGCCGATTGGGGCGCCAAGGTCGTCAAGATCGAGCCGCCCGGCACGCCGGCCAACGACATTACCGGCTCGCGCCGCGAGGGGTTCGACTTTCAGAACCTGCACCGCAACAAGCGCAGCCTGTCGCTGAACCTGAAAAGCCCGGACGGCAAGGCGATCTTTATGAAACTGGCCGAGAAGGCCGATGTGATCGTCGAGAATTTCCGCTCCGAGGTGAAGTTCCGCCTCGGCGTCGATTACGAGTCGGTCAAAAAGGTCAACAAGCGCATCGTCTACGGCAGCATCTCCGGGTTTGGCCAGAGCGGACCCTATGCCAAACGGCCGGGGGTCGATCAGATCGCGCAGGGGATGGGCGGGCTGATGTCGATCACCGGTCTGCCGGGTCAGGGGCCGGTGCGGGTCGGCATCCCGATCGACGATCTCTGCGCCGGTCTCCTCTTGGCGCAGGCGATCCTGATGGCGCTGATCGAACGCGAACAGTCGGGCGAGGGGCAATGGGTGCATACCTCATTGCTCGAAGCGCAAATCTTCATGCTCGATTTCCAGGCCTCGCGCTGGCTGATGGCTGGCGAAGTCGCCAAGCAGGCCGGCAACGACCACCCCACCGGTATACCGACCGGGCTGTTCCCGACCTCGGACGGGCAGATCAACATCGCCGCCTCGGGCGACAATCTGTGGCGCCGGTTCTGCGAAGCGGCCGACGCGCAGTTTCTGCTCAACGACCCGGATTACCAGACCGGCCCGCTGCGCTCGAAAAACCGCAAGGCGTTGAACGAGACGATCGCCGAGATCACCCGGAAACGCCCGAGCGCCTACTGGGTCGAATTGCTCAACGAGGTCGGCGTGCCATGCGGCCCGCTCTACACGATCGACCAGGTCTTTGCCGATCCGCAGGTGGAGCATCTCGAAATGGCCCGGCCGATCCGCCATCCAAAGCTCGGCGACATGAAGGCGGTCGGTCAGGCGATCAACATGACCCGCACCCCGGAGCCGGCCGAGTTGCGCCCGACCCCCGATCTCGGACAGCACACCGACGATGTGCTGCGCGAACTCGGCTACAACGATGCCGCGATCGCCGATCTGCGCGCCAGGGAAGTCGTGTAAACGGCCACTCCCTCTCCGCCCCCGGGGGCGGAGAGGGTCGGGGTGAGGTGGGGGATTCCAGAGCGCCCGCCGACACCCACCTCACCCACCCACCGCTGCGCGGTGGGCCCCGCCCACTCCCCCCAGAAGGGCGGAGAGGAGTCTGTCAAGGAGCGTCAAGAACCATGCTCGACCAGCCGCTGACCTCGAAAATGCTCGCCGAGAAGGACGGCCCGATCGGCCGTCTGATCTTCAACAACCCGGCGCGCCACAATGCCGTCTCGCTCGACATGTGGCAGGCGGTCGCGCAGATCATGGAGGATTTCGAGAACGACCCCGCCATCCGCGTGATCGTACTCAGCGGCGCCGGCGGCAAGGCGTTCGTGTCGGGCGCCGACATCTCCGAATTCAAGGAGAAGCGCGCCAACGAACAGGCCGCCGCCGAATACAGCAGGATTTCCGAGGCGGCCCGCGTGCGCCTCGCCGAGACGCTGAAGCCGACGATCGCGATGATCCGCGGCTACTGCATCGGCGGCGGGCTGGCGACCGCGCTGTCCTGCGATATCCGCATCGCCGCCGAGGGGTCGCGCTTCGGCATCCCGGCCGCCAAATTGGGTCTCGGCTACGCCTATGACGGGATCAGAAAGCTGATCGACATCGTCGGTCCGGCCTATGCCCGCGAGATTTTCTACACGGCGCGCCAGTTCACCTCCGACGAGGCGCTGGCGATGGGTCTCGTCAACCGGGTCGTGCCTCCCGACGAACTCGAAAGCTATGTCAAGAACTACTGCGACACGATCGCCGCCAACGCGCCGCTGACGATCCGCGCCGCCAAGCAGATCACACGCGAGGCGCTGAAGGACGAGTCGATACGCGACATGGAATTGTGCCGCCGCGTCGTCGCCGAATGTTTCGCAAGCGAGGACTACACCGAAGGCCGCACCGCCTTTATGGAAAAGCGCCGTCCGGTGTTCAAGGGACGGTAATTTAGCCCGCCCGCTGCCCCCTCTCCGCCCCTGGGGGCGGAGAGGGTTGGGGTGAGGTGGGGGATTCCAGAGCGCCGGCCGGTCCCACCTCACCCTCCCACGCCTTGCGGCGCGGGCCCCTCCCTCTCCCCCCTGAAGGGCGGAGAGGGGATCTGTGAGGATCTCACCAATGAAACTCCCCGCCCATAACCGCTACGACTATGTCCCGATCACAAGCCGGCCGGTCTATGACTGGCCCGAGGGCAAACGGCTCGCGGTCTTTTTCTGCAACAATATCGAGCATTTTGCCTTTGGGCGCGGCATGGGCAGCGACTCGACCGGGGCCGATGTCGCGCAGAACCAGCGCAACTACGCCTGGCGCGATTACGGCAACCGGGTCGGGATCTGGTATTATCTCGATTTCCTCGACGAATTCGCCCTGCCCGGCGCGCATAACGTCAACTCGCTGGCGCTGGAATACTGTCCGGATATCGTCGAGCGTTTGAACGGGCGCGGCGACGAGTATATCGGGCACGGCCGTACCAATTCCGAACGCCAGGACATATTGTGGGAGGAGGACGAAACCCGGCTGATCGCCGAATGCACCGAAATCCTGACAAGGCTCTCGGGTAAAAAACCCGAGGGCTGGCTCGGGCCGTATCTGGCGCAGAGCGGCGTCACCCCTGATCTGCTGAAGGAGGCCGGTTACCGCTATATGATGGACTGGGCGCTCGACGACCAGCCCGTCTGGATGCGGACCCGCTCCGGGCCGATCCTGTCGGTGCCCTACCCGATCGAGTGCAACGACTCGCCGGCCTGCGTCTTCCGCCGCCATACCGGACGGCAATTCGCCGAGATGGTGATCGACCAGTTCGACGAGATGCTCGATCAGTCGCGGAAATACCCGCTGGTGTTCAGCATCGCCTTGCACCCCTTCATCATCGGCCAGCCGTTCCGTCTGCGCGCCTTCCGCCGCGCCGTCGAGCATATAATGGAGCACCGCGACGAATTGTGGATCACGACCCCCGGCGAGATCGCGCGCTATTGCGAGAGCCTGCCGGCCGGCACCGTGCCGGGGAGCTGATCCCTCCTGGCCGTCGAGACGATAACAACATCGCAGTCCCGGCGAAAGCCGGGACCCACCTTTCAGCAACTCAGGAGCGGATGAACGGGTCCCGGCTTGTCCCACGGATCAAGTCCGTGGGCTGAAGACCTACGGGACTGCGAAGAGTTCCAACGTGGGATCGGCAATATCCGTTCGACACACGGGCGCGGCAACGAAACGCGGCTGGCGACAGCGGCGGCTGCGATAAAGTCACGTTAGACCACATTCAGCATCGATATCGGGCATGAAGACGCTGGCAAGTGCGGTTCCGCCGCTTCCGGTGGCGACGGAAGACGCCGCGCACCCGAACCGACGCGGCGAGCGGGCGGTCGCGTATTGGCTGCTGTTCTGCTGCGGCATGATCTTCGCGATGGTGGTGATCGGCGGCGTCACGCGGCTGACCCTGTCCGGGCTGTCGATCACCGAATGGCAGCCGGTCACCGGCATCGTGCCGCCGCTGTCGGAAGCCGCCTGGATCGCCGAATTCGAGAAGTACAAACAGATCCCGCAATACAAACTGCTCAATCACGGGATGAGCCTCTCTGAGTTCAAGACGATCTTTTTCTGGGAATACCTGCACCGGTTGTGGGGCCGTCTGATCGGCATCGTCTACGCGCTGCCATTGCTTTATTTCGTGATACGGCGCCGCATCCCGCGACGCCTCGCACTGCCGCTCGCCGGCATCTTTCTGCTCGGTTTCGCGCAAGGGGCGCTCGGCTGGTACATGGTCCAGAGCGGCCTCTCCGACCGCATCTCGGTCAGCCAGTACCGTCTTGTCGCGCATCTCGCGCTGGCGCTGGTCATCTACGCCCTGACCTTATGGATCGCGCTCGGGATATTATTCGGTGCGCAGACGAGAAATCCCTCTCCGCCCTTCAGGGGGGAGAGGGAGGGGCCCGCGCCGAAGGCGTGGGAGGGTGAGGTGGGAGCCGGCCAGCGCTCTGGAGTCAGTCCCCTCACCCCGACCCTCTCCTCCGGTGGAGGAGAGAGAGTCTCCAGTGCATGGCGGCGCGGCGCGGTGGCGATCATCGCGCTGGTTGCGCTGACGATCGTTGCGGGCGGGTTTGTCGCCGGGCTGCATGCCGGGCTGACCTACAACACC
>JBFWVT010000112.1:0-12231 GCA_050246595.1 Alphaproteobacteria bacterium | reverse complement strand
GAATGTCTTCGCGGTGGCGCGGCGCGAGCGACCGCCCCTCACCGATGCCACCACTCGGTCTCGCAAATCCTGTGAATAGGGTCTGGGCATGCGTGCTGGCCTCCGCCCCCCAGCCGGCATCTTGCGCAGAGATCCCCGCGCCGGGGAACCCCTATCCCGTTTCAACCAGACCCGATCACACTCTAATGCGATCAGCGCGCGTGCGCGCGCGGCGCAGCGCCGGCAAGAAGCTGGCAATCACGAACCAGCTAATGCGATCAGCGCGCGTGCGCGCGCGGCGCAGCGCCGAACGATCGGCAACGGCACGGACGCTTTGCGGAACGCGTCAACAAAGCGGGCCTCGATCAAATCGAGAAAGCCGAGGCCGACCGTCCCGTCTACGTCCGGAACCTGGCGCGGCCACACCGGCGCAGCGGTCACAATGTCGTCACCGGTGCGATAGGTGTAGCCGCAGAGCCAGCGTCGCAGCCGCGATGCCGGAATGCCGGTCAAGCGGGAGGCTTCGGCCAGGGTATAGAGCCCAATGCCGAGAAGGCTGTGATCGCCGGCTTGTGCTCCATCCATAACAGGCAGCTCCGCGATGCGAGGCGCTGTGTTCTCACTGTTCAGGTGAACGACGCTGCCGAAGAATTGCGAATCACTCGGCCACCCGCAAGCTTGCGGGGCAGCCAATGGCTACATGAGGCTGAAGCTTCGACTTGGCCGGCCGCATCCGGTTGCGGAAGGACACCCTTTGCGCAGCACCGCTGTTCCGTCATATGCGGGCCGTCCGATAGCCTTGAGATGATTTCGGCCTGGCAAACAACCGGGTCGACGCTTCCGCGCGTGTACGGGTCGCAGAAGCGATTTCTGGGGCATCGTTGATCGAGGGTTGCAATTGTCGCCGACCCGGCGCGTGCTCCCGGCAGCCCCCGGAAAGGCTATGCGCAGTGAAGACCCTCAACAGATTACGTCCGGCGTGCGTGTGCGAATGTCCAAGGCGAAAGCCTAAAAGCATGCGCGGGCGACACTGTGCGCCTTTCCAGACGCCGGGCCGCACTTATCCCCTGGAAGGGAACACAGAGCAATGTCCGACACCAGCAAGCGCCGGCAACCACGCCGGGACCAGGCCGAACCCGCGACGATCGCGCGGCTTTTCGAGATAGCGAACGAAGCCGCCAAGAACGCGCTTCTCGCAGACGGCCCGGTGACGATCGAGCAGGATTTCAAATTGCCGGCTGTCGCTGGCTTCGCCCCCAGTCAGATGGATGGCAAGGGGCAGGCCGTCAAAGTCGGTCTTGAGGTGGATCTTGGTCGAAAACCCGCCGCGAGAGCGACCGAGTGCCTGGCCATGCTGCCCCCTTTGGCACCGGCTGCCGAGACATGCGCCCGGACCACCGTGCTATCGCACAAAGGCCGGACACATGACCGCACCAACCAGACCCATTCAGCCGCCACACCTTGCAAACCGGGGGCCGTCCACACATGGATTCCGGGTTCCGCTCTTCGAAAAGTGGCGGGCTAGCCGATTTTGACCAGCGCGCCGCCATCCACCGGAAGCGCCACACCGGTAATAAAGTTCGCTTCGTCCGAGGCGAGGAACAGCGCGGCGTTGGCGACGTCCCAGCCGGTCCCCATCCTGCCGCGCAACGGCACCTTGGCGTCGCGCTCGGCGGCGACTTCGGCCCGGCTGCGGTTGCTGGCGCGAGCGCGCGTATCGACCGCCATCGGCGTATCCATCAGGCCCGGAAGAATACAGTTGGCGCGAATGCCGTAAGGCGCGTTCTGCAAGGCGAGCTGCTCGGTAAAGGCGATCATCCCGGCCTTGGTGACTTTGTAGGTCACAAGCGGATAAGTGTTCTCGAAGGCCGCCACCGAGGAGATGTTGACGATCGCGCCGGCGCGCTGCTGTCGCATGATCGGCAGCACGTGCTTGCAGGCCATGATCGTGCCGCGCAGGTTGATCGCCGAGACCAGGTCGAAGACCTCCTCGGTCAGCTCGTCGATCGGCTTGTCGCCGCCCCCGACGCTGACCCCGACATTGTTGTGCAGGATGTCGATCCGGCCCCAGCGCCGCATGGCTTCCTCCATCGCGGCGGCAAGCGTCGCCTCGCGCGTCACGTCGGCCTGGAACGGGACGCACGCGCCGCCCTCCTTCGCCGCCAGCGTTGCCGTTACCTCGGCTGCGGCAAGGTCGCGATCGACGGCGAGCACCCGGGCGCCCTCCTGCACAAAGCGCAATACGGTGGCACGGCCGTTGCCGATGCCCTCCCCCGGACTCTGCCCGGCGCCGACAACAATTGCGATCTTCCCCGCCAGACGCATGATCGGCCTCCCGCTATGCTGCGCGAGGTCGAGGATTGCCCGCCGGCATCAATGGGGCAAGCGGCTTATCCTGAGTGCTGCGATACTCCGGTTGCCGTCGAATTCGGCGACGGCGTCAATGGCCCGCCGCATTGCCGAGAAGCAGGCTGCCATACGGCGCATAGGCGGCCTGACGGTTGGCGGCGTGGTGCGTCAGGATGGTCATCACGTCGCGCCGGATCTCCTGCAACGGGTCGCTGTCATAGACCCAGCGCGCGCCGCACAGTTCGCACAACCGCTCCAGCGCCCAGCCGACCTGGTGCTGTGCCCAGACCATGTCGCGCCGCACGCGCAGCGCCTCGGCCGGAGCGATGCGGCGGCCGGAGCCGACCTCGGCGGTCGTCAGGTCACGCCCGTGATGCAGCAGCGTCGTTGCGGCGTCGATCGCAGCGGCGGCCTCGCCGAGGTTCATCTGCACGACCTCGGATTCGGCGAGCTTTGTGACGCCGCGCGACAACCGCCCCGGCAATGCCCGGCACACGATGTCGAGCGCGCAGCCGCCGAGCGCGATGCACACGGTCGGCAGCGAAAACGATACGAGATAGCCGCGCGGCGCGCGCAGCACCGGATAATCGGGATGGACCAGCGCGCCGGGCGGAGTGCCTGCAAACAGATCGGCGACCATGACAGCGCGGTGCTCCGGCACGAAAACGTCGCGCAGCAGCAGCGACTTGCTGCTGGTGCCGGCCAGCCCGAGAACGTGCCAGTCATCGACGATCTCGACCTCGGAAAGCGGCACCAACAGATAAGCAATGTGGCGCGGGTCGCCGATCTCGCCGAGAAACGCGCCGACAATGGCCCATTGCGCGTAGTCGCAACCGCTCGAAAACGGATACCGGCCGCTCAATCGCCAGCCGCCGCCTGGCACCCGCTCGGCCCCGGCGCGCGGCGCCAGCGACGACGAGGCAACCGCCAGCTTGTCGTCGCCCCAGACGTCGATCTGCGCCCGCTCCGGGTATTGCGCGATGATCCATTGGTGCTCGGCCAGTACGGCATAGACCCAGCCCGACGAGGCGCAGCCCCAGCTCAGCTCCTCGGCGATGCGGGAGAACAGGCTGAACCGGCCCTGCAAGCCGCCGAAGCGACGCGGCTGAAGGATGCGCAGGATGCCGGCATCGTGATACTCGGCGATCGTTGCGGGCGGCAGCGTGCGCGACGCGGTCGCTTCCGGGGCGCGCTCGGCGAGGCGCGGAATTAGGGTGCGGGCACGCTCCAGCAGCGCGCGTTCGTCCTCCGGCAGTTTGCCGTCGTCGCCCGACCGGGAGGTGCGTCCTGCGCCCGTCATCGCCGTTCCCTCGCTGTTACAGAAACCGGGCTCGGTCTGCCTTCGCTGCGATAGTGCCGGGTACGGGCCGGCTCCGGCAATCCCTGGCAACATCAAGAGAAGCGCGGCGTGTCACGCCTCGCTCACCGGCCTCGCGCCATCGCCAATCCAATCGAGGGCGGCTCCGTGCGGGTCGGCCCATGCCATCGGAGACCCGTTTACCGAGAGCAGATAACGACCGTGCGGCACCGTCTCTCCGGCGCGGTCTGCGATCGCGGGCAGCAGGCGGGGAGATTCATTGGATATCTAGTAGTCGCTCAGCGACATTGCTCGCTCGCCGAACGCCTGCCGCTCCGACGACGACTCGATATAGACAAGCACCGCCGTGTGGAAGATAACCAGCGTTGCGCACTGCGGCGCTTCGCGGCAAAGCCGCGCGAGTCCGCCCCCGAGCAGATCACCCCTCTCGATTCGGGGTCGAGACAGAGCCGCAATTTCCAGCGCAGCCTGCAGGTTGGCGAGGCGCTGCGTCTGTTCCGGCCAGACCAGGGTTCGCAGCCATTCGGCATGCGCAGGGTCGGCGGCGTCGAGCGGGTTCAGATCGAGACCGGCGCGCCAGACGATCCGCGGCATTGCCGAGGGCAGCGGCGTCATTGCGCTGGCCGTACAACGGAACACCGGCGGTGCCGGTTCGCTCCGCTCGGGTCGGACGATGCGATCGCCGTAATCGTAAGCGTAGAAGTCGGGGAGGAGACACAGCCCGGCGGCGGCACCGACCTCGATCAAAGCCAGCGGTTGCGGCAGCCGCGCAAAGACGGGCAGCAGGGTCGCACAGCGCGTCGGTTCGTTCGTTTGTACTGAATGCGTCAGCATGGTCAAGCGAACGGCATCGGGATTTGCCAGGAGACCGCGACGGAATTGCGGCCACCCGCTGGCGAGGCCGCACCGGTGACGCACAGCCGCCAGCAGCAAATGTGGCTGCCGTTTATTTGGCGGGAGAGTCAGCAGAAAGCCGAGCACTTCCGCGCTTGACGAGATTCCCCGTGCGATTTCTTCATAGAGCGGCGATCGATCGCGATATTCCTCATCGGCGAAGCGCAAATAAACTGCCGCCAATTTGGTGAAGGCGTCCTTGGTCATGTCTCCGACGATACGCGGGCGCGATGGGAACGGCCGAAGCGCGGCGCTGACCTCCGCATCGGGCCTTGCGGCGGCTTCGCCGCTACCCCTGCGCCGGACATCATGTATAAATGGCGCCGCAGCCGCCACCCCGGCGAAAGCCGGGGTCCACTTGGCCGCGACTCGCTGGTGGAACGGTGGATCTCGGCCGGCGCCGGGACGACAACGGAGTGGGATTGGATGAGCAAGGCTCTCGAAGGCGTCCGCATTCTCGACATGGGGCACGTGCAGGCGGCGCCGACCGCGACGCAGCTCCTGGCCTGGATGGGCGCCGACGTGATCAAGGTCGAGATGCCGGGGCGTGGCGACATCACGCGCGGGCAGTTGCGCGACATCAAGGGCGCCGACAGCCTCTACTTCACGATGCTGAACTCGAACAAGCGCAGCATTACAATCAATCTGAAGTCTGCGGGCGGCAAGAAGCTCCTCGAAGACATGATCCGGCAATGCGATGTCATGGTCGAGAATTTCGGCCCCGGCGTGCTCGACCGGCAGGGTTTCACCTGGGAGCGCATCCAGCAGATCAACCCGCGCATCATCTATGCCTCGATCAAGGGGTTCGGGCCGGGGCGCTACGCCGATTTCAAGGCCTATGAAAATGTCGCGCAATGCATGGGCGGCGCCGCCAGCACAACCGGCTGGGAGGACGGGCCGCCGACCGTGACCGGCGCGCAGATCGGCGACAGCGGCACCGGCGTGCATCTCGTCGCGGGCATTCTCGGCGCCCTCTACCAGCGCGAGCGCACCGGCAAGGGGCAGCGCGTACAGGTGGCGATGGCGGATTCGGTGCTCAATCTGTGCCGGGTCAAGATGCGCGACCAGCAGCGTCTGACGCGGGGTCCGCTGGCGGAATACCCGAACAAGGAATTCGGCGCGGAGGTGCCGCGGGCCGGCAACGCCTCGGGCGGCGGCCAGCCCGGCGCAGCCTTGCGCTGCGCTCCCGGCGGTCCGAACGATTATGTGTACGTGATCATTCAGCCGCCGTCCTGGGAACCGCTGATGCGGATCATCGGCCGCGAGGAGCTGATCGCCGACCCGAACTACGCGACCCCCGAGGTGCGGCTGTCGCACATCCCGGAATGCTTCTCGATCATCGAGCAATGGACGATGACCCGGACCAAATGGGAGGTCATGAGTGCGCTGAACGAGGTCGATGTGCCGTGCGGCCCGATCCTGTCGATGAAGGACATCTACGAGGACCGGGACTTGTACGAGCGCGGCATGCTGGTCGAGATCGACCACCCCGAGCGCGGCCGCTACGTGCAGGTCGGGATGCCGATCCAGCTGTCCGACTCGCCGGCCGAGGTCAAACGCTCGCCGCTGTTGGGCGAGCACACCGACGAGGTGCTCTCCTGGCTCGGCTATAGCGAGGCTGACATCAGGAAACTGCACGAAGACGGCGCGGTTTAGGTCTAACTCCCTCTCCCCTACCGGGGGGAGAAGGTTGGGGTGAGGGGGCGAATTCCGGCGGACTGCGCTTATAATAACCCTCACCTTCCCAGCCCTTCGGGCCGGGCCCCTCCCTCTCCCGCAATGCGGGAGAGGGGCATTCGAGGAGGCTATGCGTTCCCATACAGCACATGACCGCCGCATTCATCCCGGCTCCGGGCGACGGCGCGGCCCGAGCGCACCGAAGGGGCGGCAGGTCGATCCGGCGGCGCTTGCCGAGGTGCAATCGCTGCTCGGCGATCGCGAGCGCCGCCGCGACCTGCTGATCGAGCACCTGCATCTGTTGCAGGACCATTTCGGCTGCCTGCATGCCCGCCATCTGGTCGCGCTGGCCGACGAGATGCGTCTCGCACTGGCCGAGATATACGAGGTCGCCTCGTTCTACGCCCATTTCGACATCGTGATGGACGACGAGACCCCGCCCCCGCCGGTCACGGTGCGGGTCTGCGACAGCCTGACCTGCGCGCTGTACGGCGGCGAGAAACTTCTGGGCGATCTGCGCGACCGGCTCGGCGAGGGGGTGCGCGTCATGCGCGCGCCGTGCATGGGCGGCTGCGACAAGGCTCCGGTCGTCGCGATCGGCCACGCGCTGCACGAGCACGCCACCGTCGAGACTGTCGCCGCGACGGTCGCCTCCGGGCATACGCATCCGCATATCCCGGCTTATCCCGATCTCGACCGCTATCGCGCCGAGGGCGGCTATTCTCTGCTGCAAAACTTTCTGGGCGACGCCCGGCCGATCGACGATCTGATGGACCGGATGGAGAAGTCGGGGCTGCGCGGTCTCGGCGGCGCCGGGTTTCCGACCGAACTGAAATGGCGTCTCGTCAGACGCGAGCCGGGACCGCGGCTGATGGCGGTCAATGCCGACGAGGGCGAACCCGGCACGTTCAAGGACCGCTACTATCTCGAAACCGACCCGCACCGCTTTATCGAGGGTATGCTGATCGCCGCCTGGGCGATCGAGGCCACCGACATCTACATCTACCTGCGCGACGAATACCCGCAATGCCGCGCGATCCTGACCGTCGAGATCATGGCGGCCGAGGCGGCGGGTCTCGCAAACCACACAAAAATCCATCTCAGGCGCGGCGCCGGTGCTTATATCTGCGGCGAAGAGTCGGCGATGCTCGAAAGCGTCGAGGGCCGACGCGGGCTGCCGCGCCATAAACCGCCTTATCCGACCCAGGTCGGGCTGTTCGGCCGGCCGACCCTTATCAACAATGTCGAGACGCTGTTCTGGGTGCGCGACATCGTCGAGAAGGGACCGGACTGGTTCAAGGGGAACGGCCGCAACGGCCGCACAGGGCTGCGCACCTTCTCGGTGTCGGGGCGGGTCAAGAACCCAGGGGTCAAACTCGCCCCGGCCGGGATCACGGCGCGCGAGCTGATCGACGAATATTGCGGCGGGATGGCGGAGGGTCACACCTTCAAGGGCTATCTGCCGGGCGGCGCCTCGGGCGGCATCCTGCCCGCGTCGAAGGCCGACATCCCGCTCGATTTCGGCACCCTCGAAGCCGAGGGCTGTTTTATCGGCTCAGCTGCGGTCGTCGTCCTGTCGGACCAGGACGATATGAAAGCGGTCGCGCTCAACCTGATGCGCTTTTTCGAGGACGAAAGCTGCGGGCAATGCACCCCGTGCCGGGTCGGCACCGAGAAGGCGGTCATGCTGATGACCCGGCCGCGCTGGGACGAGGCGCTGCTCGACGACCTGCGCCAGGTGATGGGCGACGCCTCGATCTGCGGCCTGGGCCAGGCGGCGATGAACCCGGTCAGGCAGGTGCTGAAGCATTTCCGGGAGGATTTGCCGTGACACCGATTACCGCATCCCCGCGGGCCTTCAGCCCACGGACTTGTTCCCCGGCAAAAGCCGGGGTCCACGCTTCCACAAACCCGATTGCGGACCAGTGGGTCCCAGCTTTCCCCACGGATCAAGCCCGTGGGCTGAAGGCCTGCGGGACTGTGGATTGACGAGGATTTCAACATGACCGAACCAATCCGCTTCACCCTCGACGGCACCGAGGTCGAGGCCGCACCGGGCGAGACGATCTGGCAGGTCGCCCAGCGGCAGGGCGTCGAGATCCCGCATCTGTGCTGGCTGCCGAAGCCGGGCTATCGCGCCGACGGCAATTGCCGCGCCTGCATGGTCGAGATCGAGGGCGAGCGCGTGCTCGCCGCCTCGTGCATCCGCCGTCCGACCCCCGGCATGAAGGTGCAATCAGCCAGCGAGCGCGCCAAGGCATCCCGAAAACTCGTCTTCGAATTGCTGACCGCCGATCAGCCCGATCGCGCCGCCGCGCACGAGCCGGATTCGCGCTTCTGGCTGTGGGCCGACCGGGTTGCCGTAACCGACAGCCGGTTTCCGCAGCGCGCCGCGCCGGCGCCCGACCGCAGCCATCCGGCGATGGCGGTGCAGCTCGACGCCTGCATCCACTGCAATCTGTGCGTGCGCGCCTGCCGCGAGGTGCAGGTCAACGACGTGATCGGCATGGCCGGGCGCGGCCACAGCGAAAAAATCGTGTTCGATTTCGACGACCCGATGGGGCGCTCGACCTGCGTCGCCTGCGGCGAGTGCGTCCAGGCCTGCCCGACCGGCGCGCTGATGCCGGCCAGCCTCGTCGATGAAAACGGCATCTATACGAATGCGCCGGAGCGCCAGGTCGAGAGCGTGTGCCCGTATTGCGGCGTCGGCTGCCAACTGATTTATCAGATCAAGGACGACCGCATCGTCGCGGTCGAGGGCAAGGACGGGCCGGCCAATCACAACCGGCTCTGCGTCAAGGGCCGCTTCGGTTTCGACTACGTCCACCACCAGGACCGGCTCACCGAACCGCTGATCCGCAAGGACGGCGTCTCAAAGCACGATGTCGCGATCGATCCGGCCAACCCGTACACGCATTTCCGCACCGCCACCTGGGAGGAGGCGCTCGACCGCGCCGCCGCGGGTCTCAAACGCATCCGCGACGAGCACGGCGGCAGGGGGCTCGCCGGGTTCGGCTCGGCCAAAGGGTCGAACGAGGAGGCGTATCTGTTCCAGAAGCTGGTGCGAACCGGGTTTGGCAGCAACAATGTCGATCACTGCACCCGGCTGTGTCATGCCTCGTCGGTCGCGGCGCTGATGGAGGGGATCGGCTCGGGCGCAGTGACCGCGCCGTTCACCGCGGCGGCCGACGCCGAGGTCATCATCATCATCGGCGCGCGGCCGACCGAAAATCATCCCGTCGCCGCCACCTTCTTCAAGCAGGCTGCGAAACGCGGCGCCAAGCTTTACGTGATGGACCCGCGCAGCCAGTTCATGGCGCGCTACGCGACAAAAATGCTGCAATTCACCCCCGGCCGCGATGTCGCGATGCTGAACGCGCTGATCCACACGATCGTCGAGGAGGGTCTGACCGATCGGCAATACATCCAGGCCCACACCGAAGATTACGACAAGCTGCGCGAGCATATCCGCGATTACAGCCCGGAGAAGATGGCGCCGCTCTGCGGTATCGATGCCGCGACATTGCGCGAGGTGGCCCGCGAGTATGCGCGCTCCGGCGCATCGATCATCTTCTGGGGGATGGGCGTCTCGCAACACACGCACGGCACCGATAACGCGCGCTGTCTGATCGCGCTGGCGATGATCACCGGGCAGGTCGGCCGTCCCGGCACCGGGCTGCATCCGCTGCGCGGTCAGAACAACGTGCAAGGCGCCTCAGACGCCGGTCTCATTCCGATGGTCTTTCCCGACTACCAGTCGGTCGAGAACCCGGATGTCCGCGCAAAATTCGAGGGGCTGTGGCAGACCAGCCTCGACCCGAAACGCGGTCTGACCGTGGTCGAGATCATGGACGCGATCCATGCCGGGCAGATCAGGGGCATGTACATCATGGGCGAAAACCCGGCGATGTCGGACCCCGATCTGCACCACGCGCGCGAGGCGCTGGCGCAGCTCGAACACCTCGTCGTGCAGGATTTGTTTCTGACCGAGACCGCGAAATATGCCGATGTCGTGCTGCCGGCCTCGGCATGGCCCGAGAAGGACGGCACGGTCACGAATACCAACCGGCAGGTCCAGATGGGCCGCACCGCGCTGCCGATGCCCGGCGACGCACGGCAGGATTGGTGGATCATCCAAGAGATCGCGCGCCGCATCGGGCTGGACTGGTCCTACACGCATCCCAGGGATGTGTTCGCCGAAATGAAGCTGGCGATGCCGTCGCTCGACAACATCACCTGGGAGCGCCTCCAGCGCGAGCATTCGGTCACCTACCCGTGCGACGCCGAGGACAAGCCCGGCAACGAAATCGTGTTCGGATCGGGCTTTCCGACCGCCTCCGGTCGCGCCCGGCTGGTCCCGGCCGAGATCATCCCGCCGGCCGAGGAACCGGACGACCAATACCCGCTGGTGCTGACGACGGGCCGCCAGCTCGAACACTGGCACACCGGCGCGATGACGCGGCGCGCCTCGGTGCTCGACGATCTCGAACCCGAGGCGGTCGCAAGCCTCGCACCGGCCGAATTGCGCCGCCTCGGCATCCGGCCCGGCGATCCGGTGCGGGTCACGACGCGGCGCGGCGCGATCGAGCTGAAGGCGCGGGCCGACAGCGCGGTCGCGCCCGGCATGGTGTTCATCCCGTTCTGCTACGCCGAGGCCGCCGCGAACATCCTGACCAACCCGCAGCTCGATCCGTTCGGCAAAATCCCGGAATTCAAATACTGTGCGGCCCGCGTCGAACCGGCGCCCATCTCCGCCGTAGCGGCGAAGTAGGGAGCCGCTCGATAGATCATCGCCGCCCCGGCCCACGGGTCCGCCCTCCGGCCGGTCCGAGGATAAACTCCGGCCGGGACCCGCTTTTGACATGGATACCGGTCTTCGCCGGTATGACGATGCTGTTGGCAGCCTGCGGAGGTCACCCCGGCAATGTCGATGCGGGGTGCATTCTTCCCGGTCAGCGGCCGATGATTGTCGCCGAGCTGTTTTTCGGCCGCTTCATTCCGGGGCGCGCGCCGCTGAGCGAGGCTGAATGGCGCGTCTTCGCCGCCGAGATCGTGACACCGAATTTCCCGGACGGTTTCACGACCTATGAGGCCGAGGGCCAATGGCGCAACCCGGCGACCGGCACGATCGCGCGGGAGCCGGTAAAAGTGCTGCTGGTTGCGGCGCTCCCCGGTCCCGATTTCGCGCCGCGCCTCTCGGCAGTCATCGAGGCCTACAAGACCCGGTTCCGGCAGCAATCGGTGGGGATCACCACGCACCAATCCTGCGCCGCATTTTAGAGTGTGATCGGGTCTGGTTGAAACGGGATAGGGGTTCCCCGGCGCGGGGATCTCTGCGCAAGATGCTGGCTGGGGGGCGGAGGCCAGCACGCATGCCCAGACCCTATTCACAGGATTTGCGAGACCGAGTGGTGGCATCGGTGAGGGGCGGTCGCTCGCGCCGCGCCACCGCGAAGACATTCAACGTGAGCGTCGCCACGGTCGTGCGATGGTCGCAGCGTTTCCAGGCGACGGGGAGCGCAGCGGCCCTGACGATGGGTGGGCGCCGGCCGCACCGTCTGGCCGGCAGGCGCGAGTGGCTGCTGGCGCGGATCGCGGAAAAGCCGGACCTGACCTTGCGGACGATCATGGCCGAGCTGGCCGCCGACGGGGTTAAGGTGAGCCATGGCGCGCTCTGGGCATTTTTTGCACGCGAAGGCATCACGTTCAAAAAAAGAGCCTGCACGCCAGCGAACAGGACCGTGCCGACATTGCCCGCCGGCGCGAGCGATGGAAGAGATACCAGGGCCGGCTCGACGCCAAGCGGCTGGTCTTCATCGACGAAACCTGGGCCAAGACCAACATGACCCGGCGCCACGGACGATGCGCCCGCGGCACCCGCCTCATTGCCAAAGTGCCGCAAGCGCGCTGGCGCACCCTGACCTTTCTGGCGGCCTTGCGCTGCGACCGGATCACCGCGCCCTGCGTCATCGACGGCCCGATCAACGGCGCCAGCTTTCGCGCTTACGTCGAGC
>JBFWVT010000111.1:0-12582 GCA_050246595.1 Alphaproteobacteria bacterium | reverse complement strand
GATCCGCGCACCACCGAGGACACGTGGCGCCAGATCGGCTCCTTGCTCGATCATTTCTCCGCACAGGAATGCGCAAACTACCTCGCCAATGCCGGCTACGCTTCAACCTGATGCGATCACGCTCTAGTGGTGCATCTGCTAAGTTGTTGCCCCGCGCGCCCAACCAGGTCTCTTCCTGGCGCCACCTGAGCCTCTCGGCGAGCAGAACCTGCCCCGGCGCGGGCCGGGGGCCTCGAGGCCTACTGAGTCAAGTATATTATTGCTCTCGCAAGACTGGTGAGCGGCAGCTATTTCCGGACTTGAAGCGCGATAGCGGCGGGTCCGTGATGGCGCGATGGTCAAAGCGATGGGGCCGTTAACACCAACCGCCCGAGCGCTTGACGCATGTCGTTTATGGCCGTCCCCGGCCCCGGATCACAGTCCGGGGGTGACCCGGGGATTGGCGCGTGGGTCTTCAGCCCACGGGCTTGATCCGCGGACATTCCCGAGAAGCTGGGGACGCTCGGCGGGTGGCTCGTGGATATCCGGCCCCGGGGCCGGGCACGAACGAGCCAAGATCAACGCCGGCTGGTTATAATGGCCCGCACCTTGACAAATCCGAATTGATGTGGTAGGGATGGTGAATGCTCGTCGGCATCGGCCGACAAGCCGATCTGCCGGCTGGGTCCATCCCGCCCGGCTTGCTTATCAATCAGCCGAGTCACGTTCTCCACCGACCACAGCCCTGTCTCGATCCCGGCCGCCATCGCAAGCGTCATCAGCAGCGTCTTGTGGATCCGGACGAAGTTGCATCACACTGCGTACAGCGCGACCATATGCTCGTGGTTCTGTAGCTTTTTTCTGAACGGTTGGTCAATCGGGCGGACCGCCTCACGCTCATGCGCATGGTCAGGTTCGCTCGCTCCGTGTAGCTCGTGCTGACGTGCGTCGAGTCCGGCTATAGCGCCGCGCGGCGGCATCGGTAGAAGTTATTGCCGATGGGTTAAATCGCCGGCCCGCGTGCTCTTGGGAGCGCTCTTCGCCTCGGCGTGAACAAAATTCCAGATTTCGTCGTGTTGGACGCGCTGCGCCTTCATACCGCGCACGGTCTTGTCATGATAGGCACGCGCCGCCTCGTCCCTTGCAGCGATTGAAGCGGCATCGAGGCAGACAATCCATCCGGAACACCTCAATCCAATCATGACGCCGGCCGTAGCCAACAACATCGACGCTAGCTATATAGCGCCGCACAGCCTCGCCGAGATCTGCAAGCGCCTCGCAATGCGGCGCCTGGATCACCGCCGCCGCAGCGGCCTCGCGGGTGGTCGCGGCTTTTATTCCCAATCTCGTTTCGAGAGTCGATCACAGCAACCAAGTAGCCCTTATCGTATCCGACTCCGTATAAGTTACGGTCCGCAAGGGCACTCTCCATTATTTCTCTTTTTACATATTCGATATGTTCGCTGAGTTGACGCGCAGCTGCGCGATCGCGTCCTTTGCTTGATCCAGTTCCGACTTATAGCCAGTTCCAACTTATAGAAGGTCACCATGACTTCGTGTTGTAGTCGTTTCTCCTGCGTCTCGTGCAGCTTCCGGGCGGCAGGCTGACGATGCGGAACCGCGACACCCGCACCCACCCGCGCGGGACCGAGCCGATCGAAACCTTTCACCAGGGGTTTGGCATGACGCCGCTCGCCTATGTCGGCCCGGCGAACCGGAAATATTACGATACCGGCTTCGGCATCCGGCGGATGCTTGACCGGGCGCAGAACGATCACGCCCCGGACGCGACAAAATGGCATTGCACCGGCGAAAGCATGAGGGCGATGGGCTGTGTCAATCAGGGTCTGCACGGTCTGTTTCGTGACCAGCCCTTTGCCGCGTTGCAGAGCGCGCGGCGCGGCTATGTCTTTGTTTTCGACATGGGGAACCATGACACCGGCATCGCGGCGGGAGCGTTCGATTGCGACGCGGCAGCGCCTGACCTCGGCGTCTGCTACAATCGGAGCTGGTTTCGCACGGGTCTGACCTATCTGGCGTTCAGCAACAGCTCGACTGGCCCCAATGACGGCCCCCACGCGACGATGACGGTCGATGTCACGATGCGACGGTTGCAGCAATTCATCAAGGCCAACGGCGCGACCGCGAATTGCACCGTCATCCCAGATAATGAAAGCAGCGTAGCGAAGTCCGGAACGGTTGTGGGCAACAACGGTGTGTTCACCCTGACCGGCGTCACGATCAACGCATCGGGAGCGACCAGTGTCTTGTGCAATTAAGCTCACCCGCCGCACGCTGCTCGGCGGTGCCGGGGCGCTGGTTGCCGGCGCTCCCGCGCTCGCCCGGATGTCGATCCCCGCGCTGCGCGGCGGCGTTCCGGGTCCGACCCTCTCGGAAGCCGCGCTGCTGTCCGTGTGGACCGGGGCGCCGACCCCGGACGGGGTCATGCTCTCGACCCGCCTCCTCGGCGATCCGGGCGAGGAGGGCTATGTCTCGATCGTCACCGCGACCGACGCGGCGTTGACCGAGAATGTCGTCTGGCACAACACGGTGACATCGTCCGATCGGATCGCGCGGCACACGCTGACCGGGCTGCCGTCCGACACGCAGCATTATTATGCGGTGGCGCTCGACGGCGTGCCGTCCGGCACGATCCGAGGGGCGTTCCGGACGCTGCCGCCCGCCGGCGCGCCGTTATCGTTCGAGCTTGTCGCCGGGTCGTGCGCCAATACAGGTTCCACCCATCCGGTATTCAACACGGCGCGCACCTATCGCGGCAGCCCGTTGCTTATGGCCCATGTCGGCGATCTCCACTATATGGATTCCACCACCACCAACGACGAGACCCGTCAGGATCTGTACGACATGGTTTTCGCGAGCGGCCCGCAGGCGGATTTGTACCGGCTTGTGCCGACCGCCTACATGACCGGAGACCACGATTTCTGCGGCGATGCAAGCCATGCGACCTCGACCGGCCGGGATTCCGCCGTGCGCGCGTTCCGGGCGCGGGTCCCTGCGCCGTTTGTGCTGAACGGGGCGACCGACCCGTTGTACTACGCGTTTGACGTGGGGCGCGTGCGGCTCATCTTCACCGATCAGCGTTCCGCGAGAACAAGTCCGACAGCACCGGACGACGCGGCGAAGACGATGCTCGGGGCGACGCAGAAAGCCTGGTTCAAAGCGCTGTTCGACCGCGCCAACCCGGCAAACCAGAACAGATTTTATATCTGGTTTTCGGAAGTGCCGTGGACCGCCCCGGTGGAAGCCCGCGACCACTGGGGCGGCTACAGCACCGAGCGGCTCGAACTCGCCGATCATTTCAAGGCGGAGGGCTGGGAAGGTCTGATCTGCGTCGTCGCTGGCGATCAGCACGGGCTGTCGATCGATACCGGCGCCAATGGCGATTACGCGACCGGCGGCGGGATGGACATTCCCGTTTTCCAGTGCGGCGGGTTCAACCGCCCGGCCGGCGCCAAAGGCGGGCCATACAATCTCGGTACGTCTTTTGGAAACGTGTACGGGCGCGTCCAAATCGTCGATACTGGCGGATCGACGATCACGGTTCGCTTCTACGCCGTCTCGGTTTCGAGCGACGGCACGCCGACCGTCCGGCTCGACGCGAACTCGGACGGCATCTCGCATCAATTCACATCGGTAGCCCTATGAGCGACATGACCCGCCGCCGGTTTCTCGGCACCGCTTCGTTGCTCGCCATCGCAAGCCAGCTTCCGCTGATCCCGGCCGAAGCGCGTCCGCCCTTCGCGCGCGGCAGCAGCCCGGACCCGCCGGCCCCGAGTGGCGAGGTGACGACGTTCCAGATCGTCAACACCGAGGCCGGCACGTCAAGCCTTGGCTACCAGCGTATCGGCCTCGTCTTCAAGGACGGCGATGTACCGGCCGGCAGCCGCGTCAAGTTACAGCGCGGCGGGACCGACATTGCGGCACAGTTCGACAACCGTGCATCATGGCAATGGACAGGCAACGGTCTTCGGTTCGCCACCGCCTGCTTCCACGACACCGATTTCGGTAGCGGTGAGACCCGCACCTATTCCGTCGTCGTCGAGAGCGGATCATTCAATAACACGTCCTCGCTCGACCTCGCGACGGCCCTCGCCGGGACTGATTTCAAAGTCGAGTTCACGTCGCTCGCCGGCCTGGATAGCGGCGCATTCCCCGATCACATCTCCAGTCTCAATATGCTCGCCGCAGTCAGCGCCCGCGTGGAAAAGTACGAAAGCGGCATGGTTTGCGATAGCTGGAAGATTTGGGGCTATGCCTCTAACGGCGGCACGCCGCACCCGCACCTGAAAACGACCTGGTATCTCTCCTGTTGGAAGAACGCGGGCGGCAACATCGTTCGGCGCGAGATCGGCGCTGTCGTCTCACAGGACGAATGGGCCGTCACCGGAAAAGAGAAATTGACCTATGTCGCCACGCTGAGGGATGGCGCGACGACAATCGAAACCTATACAGGGGCATTCAACAGCGGCGGAACCCGGATCGGCTATGTCGAGCATCCGTATCACTCGCAATGGATGACCGTGCGCCTGCGAGATGACAGCAACCATGCCACCCGGCACTGGCGCGGAGGCCGCCAGCCGACCTTGCTGTACAAGCCTGATCGGGCCTATTGGGTCGCGAGCAAGATGGTGCCGCCGATCAATTTGACGAAGAATTACGTCATGCCCGCCAGCTATAACGGCGCCGTTTTTGGCTCCGGTGCTGGCCGCACCTATTCCTCTGGACTATATCAGCCGTGTACCGGGCAAAACCACCGAGGAGACATTGACGGCACTGCCGGCTATCCGGGCCGGGGCATGATAACAAATATGGACGCGATCGCGTTTGCCGTCCCGACAGCGGCCAACATGCGCACGATGCGCCTCAACGCGTTTGCTGGATTGCACGTCCCTTATCACTACCGCAGCCCGACGAACACGTTCATCCCCAACATTCTCATCGACGAGCGAGGAGACGCCGGGACTCCGGCTTCTTATTACGATTTCACCGCTGACGGGCTTCCGGCATCTATCCACGCGTACTCCGGCGGATCGGGAGCCGCTGGTACCATAGGCATATCGGGCGGGTACGTCCTGCCGTCAACTACAGCCGGACGGCTGACAGTCGGCTCTATGACGTGGTTTCCCTCGCTTGATAATACTCATACCGTACCATATAGCTATTTTGCCGCTTTATACTCTGGCGAGAGACATTTTATTGACGCAAATTTGAGCCTGGGTATTCGCGCGGTCCAGGGCGTACACGTAAATTACGGTCGCGCTCCGTCCAGCTGGAGAATCGGCGGTGTATCCATATATCCCGGCACGCCATCAACCGTCTGGTCCGGCCTCGCCACCCTGAGGGCGACTAACAACATTCGCATGCTTGCGTTTGGCGCCATGTCGCTTGCCAACATGGTTATTGTCCCTGACAGCGATATCCATGCAAATTACATTAAGCGGCTCATTGAGCACAACGCAAAATTTCTAGCATGGGAAGCGACGTTCATCCCTGCGGGTGTCTTTGGTATGTGGTCGGCAAACGGCGGCGCTTTTGCGCCTCCAGCGCCGTGGTTCGAGGCATTGATTGCACTTGCCTTCTATATTTGTCTGGAGCGCACCGGAGACGAAAACTGGCGTCCTAGCGCCGAATACGTCTCTCAGGTATCTATATCATGCGGTCTTCAAAACCGAATAGCGCATGCCCTAGCATATCTTGGTCATACCCGGCCAAGAGAGCTGCAAGCCTGGAATGCCACGACGAACCCTTCGTTTGCGGACCCCGTGTTCTTCGAGCGCGCCGATAGCGGCCAGGCCACGATAGACTCCTCAACCAATCGCATCGCAGGCGGCGTGCCGCGTAGCAAGGTATTTTACACGAACGGCGACAAGGTGATGTTCACTGACAAGCTACAAGGCGGAACTGCCGCCACCGTGCCTTCGGAAGTGTCGCTCGGAACCGTCTACTACATGGGGAATGTAGATAATTCGAAGGAACGTTCATATCAGATTTTCCGCGATCCGGGGCTGACCGACCTCGTCGTTTTCGGTTCCAAATATACAAATGTCTGGCCGGCGTATGATTGTCAGGCGGCAAGCGATAACACTCAACTTGGACGAGTGGTTCAACCGGACGATTTCCCTCAGATGCACCGATGCGCGGCTTTACTGGCACTTCGTAACAACCATCCGATGAATGCGCAGCTCGCGTTGGACCGTTATACCGCACTCCTCTCCCCTGTCGATCAGACAGGCCAGGCGGCGTTCGATTATGCCTGATGGCGCACCGAGCGCATTTTTTGGAGGAACGGCGGCGGCCGCGGCAGACATTGTCGAGCGGCCATGGTCGCGCATTCACAATGACGGCGGGTCGAGGCGCTCGACCGCATCGACAGATACGAGGCGGTGTGCAATATCCGCTGAGTGATCGCCAAAACCCCGATGAACCGCATCGAGACGATTCTGATCGGCACGGCCGGGACGCTTGTCACGGGCACGGGCGCGCTGATTGTTACCCTCATGAAAGGCTCGGGGTAACGGCCGCGGCAAACACCACCGCGGCCGTCTTCCATCTTCGCACGAGATGGGCGGCGTTACCCGCCCGTGCCGGTGCGTGGCTCCATCACGGACCCGGCCGGGAAATACTTGCCGCCATCGCACCGTCCCTAGTTCTGCTTTCCGAGCACGGTCAGGCATGCGAGGCGGACATCTCGCCGGACTGTCGCCCTTCAGGCCCATGTGCCCCAGAATTTCGCTGTGCGTGAGGCTACTCGGGTTCTGCCCGATCAGCGCGAGCGGGTCCGCCGCCGCGTGCGCCAAGCCCGGAACGAGCGGTGCCGGACATAGCCGGAACAGCCTTCTCAACCAGGGCGACGCAGTTGTGACGCAAAACGTCCCGATATTGATGTTTTGTTGATGTTCGGGGTGGTTGCTTGACCTTCGAAAACTTGGTAAAACCCGCTCGGCGCGGGGCGTGGCTCAGCCTGGTAGAGCGCCTGCTTTGGGAGCAGGATGTCGGAGGTTCGAATCCTCTCGCCCCGACCATTGCGGTCTTGTGCTGTTGGCTGGCGGCAGACGTTTCGAGATCCGGGGAGTGGCGGGCGCTATGGCTTTGGCGCGGATTTACCGGCCGGCGAAGACCGCGATGCAATCGGGACGCGCCAAGACGCGTAAATGGCTCCTGGAATACGAGCCGGCGAGCCGCCGCGATCCCGATCCGTTGATGGGCTGGTCGAGCGCGCGCGACACGCTCAATCAGGTGCAACTGCGCTTCGACACGCTGGAGGAGGCGCTAGTCTATGCTAAGAGATACAATCTCGATTACACAGTGATCGAGCCGCACGCGCGCACGCCGAAGGCGAAGAGCTATGCCGACAATTTCCGCTACGACCGGGTGCGCCCCTGAGCCGGCGCGTGATAATAGCAAACGATGTCTCCGGGCCCCGTAGCTCAGCCGGATAGAGCACTCGCCTTCTAAGCGAGTGGTCGCAGGTTCGAATCCTGCCGGGGTCACCATTTATTTCAATAGTCTAGAAACGATATAGGTCAATAGCCCGCTCCTGAGCCGGCAGGACTTCACCGATACCACGGGCGTCGCGCTCGACATCAGCGCACTGTCCATTGGCACGAGCTTCCCGATCATCCGCAGCTTTATTGAGCGGAACCGCGGACCAGTAAACATCCATATCTTCGTGGCCCATGACCCGAAACTCGATGCCAAATCCGGCATTGCAAGCAGAAGGATTGACTTGATGATGACTTCTGTTGCAAACCAACGATCTTCGAACCAGACTGATCGCGCTAGACTGGTTGTCGGCCTTGACCCCAGTCCCCCGTTCGACCTTGGGCCGGCGGGACCTGCGGACATGTTCTGTCGATCCTCGCCTATCAGGGTCGGAAAGCGCTCCCGATCGCGCGCATGAATGGCGACCCTGCGTCCGACCGGGTCCGGTCCGACCTCGCTCACTGGGATGTCCGCCTGGACCTCGCCAGCTGCGAACCTACCGCCCTACACAATTATCATTTCGATCACCTGACCCATCACTGCGAAATCATCGAAATTGGAAACGAAAGCTGACGCTTTAAACACCGCGCCTGAGCCGCACAGGGGTCCAATTGGATGCCGATCCAAGGACCTGTTTCCCTGCCATTTGACAGTTGTGCGGTTGACCGAAATCTTCCGCCAGGCCGCCCGGAGCCGGATCATTACCAACGCGCATCGGACAACCGAGGCCTCTCGCCCGATCTGAGCAAGCCCGAAGGCGACAGCGACTTCTCTTTCGTGCCGGCGGGTGATCCCGAACCGCGGTGGCGCGCATTGTCGAGCTGGTCGGGGCAAGTATTCCGCGGCGCTTCGGCCTCGATTCGCGACATTCAGGTGCTATGTCCGATGAACCGCGGCGGCGTTGGCGCACGCTCCTTGAACATCGAACTGCAAGTGGCCCTGACTCCGGCCGGGGGACAAAAAGTCCAGCGTTTCGGGTGGACTTTCGCCCTGGGCGACAAGGTCATGCAGATCGAGAACGATTACGAGAAGGAGGTCCATAACGGCACTATCGGCTACATCGACGGGACGATCCCGAAACCGGCGAACTGACCGCCAGCCTTGACGACCGCGCGGTCACCTGTGAGGTTGGCGAACTCGACACGCTGGTGCCGGCCTATGCGGCATAGAACCGGCCAAGCCAAGCCTACGCCGTCATCCTACGACGTGGAGCGGTAGTGGCAGGAAATGCTAACGTTGGGTACTGCCTCAGTTTGAAATTTCTGCCGAGTCCGTGCCGCGCTTCCGGTAGGTCGCCGGTCGCTTCGGCTGAGCCTCGCGAGCGTCGATCAGCGCCACAATGTCGGACATCTCCCAGAGCCGATCCGCGATCCCGGCCGCCATCGCGGGCGAGGTTCGCAGTGTCGAGTGAATACGAGCGAAATTGTAGAACATGACGTGAAGGGCAACCGCCCAAGTGTGATTTTCGAGTTTCTTTGAATGCGCGTTCGTCAACCGCGTGAAGCGGCGCATGTGCATACGGATCGAAAGGTTGCTCCGCTCCACATAGGACGTGCTGACGTGCTTCGGATCGGGCTTGCCGGTGATTGTCTCTTTGCGGATGCCGACACACTCGGCGGGGCTATAGCGCCGGCCGGCGGCATCGTCGGTTGTGGCGGGACCGGGGCCGTACAGCTTCACGAGCATGGCGTAATCGATGTCTGCACCGAAGGCATCCTCGACTGCTTGCAGGTAAGCCTTATGGCCGTCTGTCGTCAGTTGAACCTTGTTCGCCAACCGGCCGCGCAGATCGTCCATCAGCGCCAGCGCGTATTCGCCATCCCGGCCGCCGACCATGTAGCTGACCAGGAGCTTGCTGCTGGCCTCCAACGCTGTCCAAGTCCAAACGTCGCCCGCACCTGCCGGGGCGGCCTTCGCGTCAGCAACGTTCTTTTGCTTGCTGTAGCAGAACGTCCAAACTTCGTCGCATTGAATGCGGGTCGCTTTCACGCCCCGCACATGCTCGTCATGATAGGCGTCGCACGCCTTTCCGGCATCGACCAGCAGCTTGGTCACGGTGTTGAGCGCTACACCCGTAACTCGTGTGATCGCCCGCATGGACGATCCCTCGCAAAGCATCGACAGAATTTGGGCGCGCTGGGCGGTCGAGAGCTTGTTCATAAGCATGGTGATAGCATTTCGTGCTTATGCGCTCAAGCATTTTTTATCGTTTTGGATTCAAAACGGCCTCTCTAGGAGGCCGTGAAGCGCTTCCGTTCAGGTTGAGGGGTACGCGCGCTAGGCCACGGCTAGCGCGGCTTTAACGGCGTCGGGGTCATGCTCAATGACCTTGAGGAGAACACGAGCCGATCCCACGGGGTAACGACACCCTTGTTCCCAATGTCTAACTGCGCCGAGGCTGAACCCGAATTGAACGGCAAACTCCTCTTGGGTCATCCCCAAGCGTTCGCGCAAGGCTCTAACGTCAATGCTCTTCGGCACATGGACAACAGTAACCTTGGTGCCCGTCCGCTCACCGCGAGCATAGGCTACGGCTTCCTGCGAGCCCTCGATGATCTTTCGCCCATTGCTCATAACGTACCCCCGTTGCCGAAACCCTCCCTCCATGTCTCACGTAAGACTACGCCGATTGGTCTCTGACAAGTCGCATCCATTCCTGACTGTGCCCATCGACTATCTCCTCGATCAAGCTGCGAAGCTGATTACGCTCAGCTTGTGTAAGCGATGCTTTTTCTGACTTCTTGTAAACCGCGATCAGATAAAGCGGCATGTTTAGATCGCGAAAGTAGTAAATGATACGAACTCCACCGCGCTTCCCCCGGCCGGCTATTTTCCATCTGAGTTTCCTTACGCCGCCGGCGCCAGGAATAACGTCTCCAGCTTCCGGGTGGAGGGCAAGATATTGCTCTAAGTCATCTACTTCCGATTCCGACCAAATTTCCCGCCAAATTTCCCGCGCATCCCTCCTAAATGGAGCCAAGTGAGCGAAGCGGACTGGATAATCAACGCCGTGTACCAACGCTTGCCCCCTTCAAGATTGATCCTCCCGCTGCGCCCTCATGACAAAACTACGCCAATGGCGTAGTTTTGTCAATCAGTTTTTCTTGCGGCCCAACGTTGCGTGGCCGCGCGTCTTGCGATGGCAGATCGTTCTTCTTGGGTAAGCTTTTTAGCGCGCGCTTTGCCTCCCTTCAATCCGCCGCGCCGTCCCAGCGACACGGCAGCCGGGTCTTTGCCAGCGTCCTCTGGCTTCGGCTCCGCTTGGTCCCCGACTGCACCAGTGGCAATATCGATGACGAGCTTCGCCAGCTGGTTCGGATCACGCGGGCGGGGCTTTCTTGACCGGTCAGGCATGGCCCCTGTCATGTGGCACGCAGCGGCAGCCCGTCAATCCCAAATCCGCCGCCCGAATTTCAAACTGAGGCAGTACCTAGCGTTGCCGGCGCTGTAGGGAATCAGGTAATATGGCTGCTGTCAACACAGCCGCAGCCGGAACCCGCCGCTAAGTACTTGAAGAAATTCTAAGTCCCCGTAGCTCAGCCGGATAGAGCATCGGTTTCCTAAACCGGGGGTCGCAGGTTCGAGTCCTGCCGGGGACGCCAATGAAACCGCCATTTTCGAGGAAAACCAGCGGAAAAGCCGGGAGGGGCTGACTAATCGAACCCGCCGGAATGTGCCCATTTTTGCCCGAATTCGCCCGCCATCCGTTGCTGTGCCGTTTCTGGAATCGAGCGCCGGGGCTTGCGTGCGAGGCACGCGCACGCGCTTTACAGAGAGGCGGTATGTAGTAGTAGCGATTTTGCCGTCCGCACGTCCAGAACAGAGAAAAATCAATGTGTTAAGGGTTGGTGAACACCGTCCGCAGTGTTGTCCGCAAATCGGGGCGGCGCCCATTCGCTTCCGACCTTCCCCTGCCGGGCGCAGCGGCGATCCGCTGCTGAGACGCAGCCATCCGGGCATCATCGCACGAATTCCAGCAACGGCAGGTCAGGGATCGGCAGGGTGGATAAGATCAGGCGTGAGCGGAGCTTCTGCACCGTCGCGCTCGGCGCTGGACGGGTCAGGATGCTTCGGGGGTTCAGATCCAGGGCAGCAATTGGCCGAGACGGCGGTTGGGCCAGTTATTGGCGAGTTTGGTCAATACCTCGGTCAGATAGGCATGCGGATTGATGCCGTGCAATTTGCACGTCTCGATCAGCGACGCAAGCATTGCCCAGTTTTCTGCGCCCTCGTCGCTGCCGGCGAATAGAGCATTCTTTCTGTTCAGGGCAATTGGTCTCATCAAATGCTCGACGGTATTGGAGTCGATCTCGATGCGGCCATCGTCGAGAAAGCGCCGCAGCCCGTCCCATTGATTGAAGCCGTAGCGAATGGCTCGGGCGATGGATGAGCCGCTCGGGACCTGCTGCAGGATTTGTTCAAGCCAGTTTTTTAAGGCATTGATGAGCGGTTTGGACTTCTGTTGCCGGATCGCCCGGCGCGCATCAGCTTCTTGGCCGCGGATTTCGGCCTCGATCCGGTAGGGTTCGGCGATCCGTTGCCGGACCGCGGCGGCGATCGGCGCCGGCGGGGACTTGGCGATGTCGAACCACTGCCCTCTCCAATGGGCCTACATGTAGTGGCTTGCAATCATCGGCGGGTAGTGTCTCAGTTTGAATTGCAACCTTGTCATTCCGGGGCGCGGGCGCAGCCCGCGAGCCCGGAATCCATCAACACAGGCCCCTGAAGTCCTTGAGATTGATGCTCATGGATTCCGGGTTCCGCCCTGCGGACGGCCCCGGAATGACAGTGCCGCTGTTACATTCAAACTGAGACACTACCCATCGGCGGGTGGGCTCGCAATCATCGCGGATTTGGGCTCATGCTCGGTGAGACTATCCGGGCCGTCTGGCTCACGCTGGGTGATCCTGGGCTCACGATAAGTGAGACGGACTTGAGATCATCGGCGCCGGCTCACGCTCGGTGAGACGGATCGGTCCATGGCGGCGGCGGGCAGGAAAAGGAGGGGTTTCTTACCTGGAAGCCAGCTGCCGGCGGGTAGAACGCCTTTCCCGGTTTTTGATCGGCAGGAAATTCGTATAGAGTTTCAACGCCTTTAAA
>JBFWVT010000110.1:0-13416 GCA_050246595.1 Alphaproteobacteria bacterium | reverse complement strand
CCCGCAAATTCTGTGAATAGGGTCTCGGCATGCGTGCTGGCTTCCACCCCCCAGCCGGCATCTTGAGCAGAAATCCCCGCGCTCGGGAACCCTCATCCCACGTCAACCAGAGCCGATCACGCTCCAGTTAGGACAGCACCCGCTTCGGGACCGCCCTCGGCAAGCTGACTTGTCTTCGGATGGGGCCTCAGTTTGGATCGTATCGCCGTTTCCTGCCGGTATCGCGGCAGGCGGCAGGCGCGGCGCGCTCATGCCCTTCCTGGCGGTAGAGGGTTCGGGGCGAGTTTCACGGATGGCTGGCCGCCGACATCATCGAGCCGGGTGGGTTCCGTCGCGGTATTCGGCGCGATGCACACCGGCGACAACTTGATGCCGTAATACAGGTCTTGTCCGACCAGTTCGTGCGTGCCGGTCAGCTTGATCTCGCCCTGCGTCTCGAACGCGATCTGCCGCTGCACCGCCTCGATGACCGGAGTGCGCGCCGCTGCCCCGCTGTCCACGCTGCTGTCGATACTGACCTTGTAGGAAGTGCTCGCGGTCAGCGCCGCGTATCCGGGACAGACCTTCACGTTCCGCTTCAGCAGCTCGCCCACCATCTCGTCGCAATTCCTGTCGCTCATCAGCTCTTTCTGGATGACATACAGATCGCGCATTGCGATCTCGCTGATCGTGACATTGGTCATCCGGTATTCGATCGAGACGATCCGCGCAGCGCTCAGTCTGGCGTTGAGCGTTTCCACGACATCGCCGGCGATCGACAGCCCCGCTCTCTCCAGTTTGCGGCGGGTCTGGTTCGGGATCGGGGAGGTGCGGACCTTGTCGCGCACCAGCTCCGGGTCGGCATCGCAGACCTTCCAGTAGGCGCCGTCATCGAGGACCGCGTAAATGGCGCCGGGACCGCGCAGCCGGTTGGGGGGCAGCAGCGGATCGAATTTTATGTCCCTGATGGCGTCTTCGATCGGCTCGGGGGCGCCGCGGGCGACGCTGTCCTCCGGGGTGGCGAACACGAGCATATAGGCCGCTACGGGCAGGATCGCCGCCAGCGGCACGACGGTCCAGACCAGCCAGCGATACCGCTCGGCCGATCCGGTTGGTGACGGTTCCGCCCGTCTTGCGTGACCGTTGCTCATTTTGGACAGCAGAATTTACTGCCGCACGGACCGTAACCGGCAGGGCAGGCGAGCGCCGGAGCGCCGGCGGCCAGCAGCTGAAGGGTGGCAATCAGGGCAATAAAAGCGCGACGCATGATTTCCTCCCGTGTTACCGCTCTCTGAGCGGTCACACCTTAGCGCGGCGCCGCGCCAGCCCCTGTGAGGGGGATCACACATCACGATTTTTTTGAAAACTGATCCCGATCGGGCTGATCGATGATCGAACAAGAACAGGGTGGAGGAGGCGCCTCGGGTGCCGGCGGCCGGGGGTGCCCGGCCGCCGGCGCCCGCGACGCAACCTTACGGGTGCTGGCGCGCACTCAAGCGGCGCCCGCCTTCCCCCGCCTCACCATGGCAAAGCCCAGCAACCCTGCCACGAGCAGGGTCAGCGAGGCGGGTTCGGGGACCGCCGTGAAGTCCTCCACGATCGGGGTCTGGCTCAGGTTGACGGTGCCCGGGCCTACGAAGGTCAGCCCCGTGACAAACGCCGTGGGGTTGTCGGGGTCGAGCATCGCCTGAGGGGCGATGCCCTCAAGCGTAAACCCGCCTATCCCCCCCGCGTAACCGGGGAGGGTCGTAAAGTCGATCGTGACGTTCGGCAGCACATTCCCGAACAGCAGCGTGTCCGTGCCCAGTTCATAGACCGAGTAGAGACCGGAGCTGCCTGGGATTACCGGGAAGATAGCGCTGGCGATCAGCGGGCCGGAGGTCACCTCAAAGTCGTAGCCGACCGCCACCGGCGGATCGACAAACACCACCTGGTTTGGGGTCGCGGTGAAGACGAAGTTGAAGGCTCCGGTGACAGGGTCGATCTCGACCGGGAGCAGCGGGTCCTCGGGGGAACTGCCGTCGCCAATCGGCGAGCCGTCGAGCTTCAGCCCGCTGAAGGCGAGTCCGCTGTCGAAAGCCGTGTCATTGGCGTTGGCGACGCCGAACCGCAGCTGGTAGGTCCCGTCCGCCTCCACCGTGTACTCGGAGTTGACCCAATCGGTGTAGCCGCAGCCGGCATCATAGCACGAACCCGAGGACTCTCCGAGCGGCGACCATGTCGGCCCGCCCGGGATGATCTCCACCGAGGCGGGCGTCAGCGTCGCGGTGACGTCCGGCAGTCCCTGGCCCGGCACGATCGTGCCGGCGGGCTGCGTGCGCGCGGTAAAGATATAGTCGGCCACCGTGCCGTCCTGCCGCAGCAGGGAGGCGAAGGCGTAGTCCGGGAACCCGGAGCCGTCCGAGGTTACGTAGTTGAAGTCGAAGGTGATCGTGTCGCCGGCCCGGGCGAAGAACGGATCCGAGATCAGCTCCGAGCCGTTGGTTCCGCCCGCGACGCCGGCGATCTGCCCGCGTCCGCCCTGACCGAGCCAGGTGGAGACGTAGTCGTAGGTGGTGCCGCCCGGCGGGGCGGTGACCACGCCGTCCGCGCCGAGCGTGCCGCAATTGCCAAAGCAGACCGCCGCATCCGCCGAACGGGAAGATACCCCGCCCGCAAGCGCGGCGATCAGCGCCACCGCCGCCAAACTTGCTGTCCAACGCATAAAAGGACCCCCTTCTTTTGTCTTTGCCAGAATCCGCCCAGGCCGCTCGCCAAGGGGAGCAATTGTTCTGACTTTTTGAAGAAAGAGACACACATGCAATTTCTCGTCAAGGTATTTAGGAAGACATTGAACAAAAAGGCGGCAACGCGCCCGCCGGGAGGCCCAAGTCACTGATCTTCTCCGGCTCGGAAGCGACGGTCCGGAATTATCCAGTGTTTCCCTGGAGAATGAGGGCAGGAAATTCGCGCCTGCTCAATCGGCGAACGGGTCGCGCACCAGCACCGTGTCGTCGCGCTCGGGGCTGGTCGACAGCATCGCCACCGGCGCGCCGATCAGTTCTTCGATCCTGCGGATGTACTTGATTGCGGTGGCCGGCAGGTCGGCCCAGGAGCGCGCGCCGCGCGTGCTCTCCTTCCAGCCCTCGGCGGTTTCGTAGACCGGCTCGATCCCGGCCTGCGCCGCCGTGCCGGCCGGAACGTAATCGTAGCCTTGCCCGTCCAGACGGTAGCCGGTGCAGATCCTGATCTCGTCGAACCCGTCGAGCACATCGAGCTTGGTCAACGCGATGCCGTCGATCCCGGCGGTCCTGACCGCCTGCCGCACCGCCACCGCATCGAACCAGCCGCAGCGCCGCCGCCGTCCGGTGACGGTGCCGAACTCGCGCCCGCGATCGCCCAGGGTCTGGCCGATCGCATCGGTCAGCTCGGTCGGGAACGGACCGCTGCCGACCCGTGTCGTGTAGGCCTTTGTGATGCCGAGCACAAAGCCGATCGCGGACGGTGCGATGCCGGAACCGGCCGCCGCCTGACCCGCGACCGTGTTCGACGAAGTCACATAGGGATAGGTGCCGTGATCGACATCGAGCATCACGCCCTGCGCGCCTTCGAACAGAATACGGCGACCGGCGCGGCGCGCCTGGTCGAGCAATCGCCAGACCGGCGCGGCATAGGGCAAGAGCTTTGGCGCGACCTCGCGCAACCGGCCGATTATTTCGGCGCGGTCGAATTCCGGCGCATCAAGTCCGCGCAACAGCGCGTTGTGGTGCAAGAGCAGGTCATCGACCCGGTCTTCCAACGTCTTTGGCTCGGCCAGGTCGCAGATCCGCACCGCGCGGCGCCCGACCTTGTCCTCGTAAGCCGGGCCGATACCGCGGCCGGTCGTGCCGATCCTGCGCTCGCCCCGGCGTTCCTCGCGGGTCCGGTCGAGCGCGCCGTGCGACGGCAGGATCAGGGCGGCGTTGTCGGCGACGCGCAAGGTCTCCGGCGAGATCGCCAGCCCCTTGCCCCGCATCGTCTCGATCTCGGCGAGCAATGCCCAGGGATCGACAACGACGCCGTTGCCGATGATCGACAGCTTGCCGGGCCGCACGATGCCCGACGGCAGCAGGCTCAGCTTGTACTCGACATTGCCGACCACCAGCGTGTGCCCGGCATTGTGGCCGCCCTGAAAGCGCACGACGACATCGGCGCGCTGCGACAGCCAATCGACGATTTTCCCCTTCCCCTCGTCGCCCCACTGGGCGCCGACGACCGCGACATTGGCCATCTCAGTCTCCCGCTCCGGCGCCCTTCTGCATAACGGGACGCACCTCGCCGCCGTCCAGCACGTGGCCGCAACCCAGCCGGCGCGCCTCCTCGTACCAGTCGGAAGCGGGTTGCAGCGCCGCGACCGTGCTCCACCCCTCGGCCCGGAGGGCGCGGGCGCGCACGCGATCCGCCTCGAACGGCACGAACAGGCGGCGGCGCGGCGGCGGCTCCGGCAAGGTGCGTAGGATCGTGTCGGTGTAGAGCGTGAACCCAGTGGCCGGCTCCGGCGCCGTCGGGTCGCCCGCCTGATAGCGCCCGCCGCGCCCGAGTTCGCCTATTGGACTGAGCGCCATGGGGCCGAGCGCCGGATCGACGCGCGCGAAAAACGTGAAACTGATGCCGGTGTGGTATTCGAAGCCGCGGTTCTCGACCGGATCGACCGTGACCTTGATCCCGGGGATCGCGGCATTCAGCCCATCGAGCACCGCGCCGAGCCGGTCGCGCTCGATGCGTGCCCGCGCCGGCAATTCGAGCCGGTCGAGCGCGGCGCGGACCGATCCGGCGAGACCGGCCGCCGCGACCAGGGAGGCGAGCAATTCGCCCGCCTCGCCCGCCAGACAGGCGACCGCGGCCACATCCTTGCGGTCGAGCGCGGCCCGCAAGTCGGCCGCGCGCTCGCCGGCGATGCCGTAAGCCTCGGCGATCGCCGGCACCAGGGTCGGCAATGTGATGTCCACCGACAGATGCGGCACACCGACTGCGGTCAAGGCTTCGCCGGCGACCGCGATCGCCTCGACATCCGCCGCCGGACCGGCGGCGCCGATGAGTTCCGCCCCGACCTGCCCGATCTGGCGCTCGGGACGCATCTGCGTCGCTCTGACGCGCAACACCTGGCCGGCATAGCTCAGCCGCACCGGCCGCGGCCGGTGCGGCAGCCGGGTTGCGGCGATGCGGGCGATCTGCGGCGTCATGTCGGCGCGCAGCGCGACCATGCGGTGCGAGATCGGGTCCATTGTGCGGAACGTGTCGCTTGCCATCGCACCGCCGGCGCCGGTCAGCAGCGTCTCCTCGAACTCGACCAGCGGCGGCTTGACGCGCTCATAGCCGTGCGACGCGAGCACGCCGATCAGCCGCCCGGTGACCGCAGCCTCGATCTCGGCCTCGGGCGGCAGCAGATCGTACAACCCGGCCGGCAGCAGCGCCGGATGCGGCGCATCATTCATGACCGGGAGGCGATGTTGGGCGTGACAGGCTCATCGCGCCATTGTGTACCATTTCGCGCCGCGGCGGGAGAGCGCGCGGATTTGGCCGAACGCACTGTCGAGTTCGTGCCTAAAGACTAATTGCACTTATAGGCGAGACTGTGCCACTATGCGGCGCCACCGTCGCTTCCCCCAATGGCGGTGCTCGGCTGTGCCGTCCCGCGCGGGGATGGCGCGCCCTGAAACCCCGGCCCCCCCATGGCCGGGGTTTCGCATTGCCTCAGAAGCGCATCGCCTTGGCCTGTATGACATTCGGCAGGCGGCACACGGTGTCGATCAGAAAAGGCGGCAACTCCTGGTCGAGCTGGATCAGCGCGATCGCCTCCCGACCGGGAGCGGTGCGACCGAGGTGAAATGTCGCGATATTGACCTCGCTCTCGCCCAGCACCCGGCCGAGCCCGCCGATAAAACCCGGCCTGTCGTAATTGCGCACAAACAGGACGTGGCGGCCGAGTTCGGCTTCGAACGAAATCCCCTCGATATCGACGACGCGCGGCTTGGTGCCGGCAAACACCGTACCGGCGACCGAGCGCTGCCGCCGCTCGGTCGTGACCGTGACCCGGATCCGGTTGAGATAGTCGCCGGCGTCGGCCCGGCGGGTCTCGCTGACCCGGATGTCGCGTTGGCGGCAGATCAGCGGCGCGTTGACGATGTTGACGGAAGCGAGCTGCGGCGCCAGAAGCCCGGTCAATGCCGTCGCGGTCAGCGGCCTGACGTTGAACTCGGCGACCGCGCCCTCGTATTCGATCTCGACCGCGCGGATGCCGGTCTCGGTCAATTGCCCGGCGAAACTGCCGAGCTGTTCGGCGAGCACCATGTACGGCCGGAGCCGCGCCGCCTCCTCGGCGGTCAGGGAGGGCATGTTGACCGCGTTGCTGACCGCGCCGGTCAGCAGAAAATCGGCCATCTGCTCGGCGATCTGTAGCGCCACGTTCTCCTGCGCCTCGGTCGTCGCGGCGCCGAGATGCGGGGTCGCGACGAGCGTGTCGCGGCCGAACAGCGGGTTCCGGATCGCCGGCTCCTCGACAAAGACATCGATCGCGGCGCCGGCGACCTTGCCGCTGTCGAGCGCGGCGGCGAGGTCCTCCTCGACGACAAGACCGCCGCGGGCGCAATTGATGATGCGCACGCCGCGCCTCATCTTCGCGATCGCCGCGGCATTGATGATGTTGCGGGTCGCGTCGGTCAGCGGCGTGTGCAATGTGATAAAATCGGCGCGGGCCAACAGGTCGTCGAGCGGCACGCGCTCGACGCCGAGATCGACGGCGCGCTCGGGCGTCAGAAACGGGTCATAGGCGATGACGCGCATCTTCAGCCCTTGCGCGCGGTCGGCGACGATCGCGCCGATATTGCCGCAACCGATGATGCCGAGCGTCTTGCCGGTCAGTTCGACCCCCATAAAGCGCGATTTCTCCCATTTGCCGGTCTGTGTCGAGCGGTCGGCGGCCGGGATCTGGCGGGCCAGCGCGAACATCATCGCGATCGTGTGCTCGGCGGCGGTGATCGCGTTGCCGTAGGGCGTGTTCATGACGACGATGCCGCGCTCGGTCGCCGCCGGCACGTCGATATTGTCGACACCGATCCCGGCGCGTCCGACGACTTTCAGCGCGTCGGCGGCGGCGAGCAGCTCGGCCGTGACCTTTGTCGCCGAGCGCACCGCCAGCCCGTCATAGCAGGCGATGCGGCGGCGCAGCTCGGCCGCATCGAGACCGGTCGCGATATCGGCCTCGACCCCGCGGTCCCGGAAAATCTCGACCGCGCGCGGGCTCAGTTTGTCGGCGATCAGCACCCTTGCCATCGGAAACTCCAAGCTGCCCGTTCGGCTGCTTTTAGATAGGCCGATAAAGACCTAATCACGCCGGCAAAAGAAGATGCAACGCGATCGCCCGACGCAGTTCGACCCCGTGCGGCCTGATGGCGCTCCCCGCCCGCCTCGGTCGTCGGGATCGCGGATCGATCGATCTTGAACATGCGTTAACAATCCGCCGAGCCGCTGCGTGCCGCTTTCGCCACGGCGTCCGGAGCGGAGCGGCGCTGCATCAGCAATGTGCTGAGGTCCGGATATCCACCGGCAAGACGGTATCGGAGGTGTTGGGATGAGCATCTTTGGTTCGATCATGTCCAAAATTTTCGGCACCGGCTCGGCGGCTGCCGCGGGCGCGACGGCAGGGGCAGGGACCGGGACCGGGACGGCGACCGCTCCCGTACCGGCTGCGTCGCCGACCGGTTCCGCCCCGGCAAACACCGCCGCCGCGCCGCAGAGTGTCGATGTCGAGGCCTTATTGAGCGATCTCGCGTCCAAAAATCCCCAGCGGCTCAACTGGCGTACATCGATCGTCGATCTGATGAAACTTCTGAACCTCGACAGCAGCCTCAATGCCCGAAAGGAACTGGCGCAAGAATTGCACTACAGCGGGGATATGAACGATTCCGCGGCGATGAATATCTGGCTGCACCAGCAGGTCATGCGGAAACTCGCCGAGAATGGAGGCAAGGTTCCGGACGATTTGAAGTCCTGAACAGCCGGGAGCACCGAGCGTCGCGCCTACACTGCTTTCGCGGCGTCGCGCTCCTGCTCCCAGGCCCAGTCGAGCCAGGGCAGCAGCGCTTCGACATCGCTGCGTTCGACGGTCGCGCCGGCCCAGATGCGGATGCCCGGCGGCGAGGCGCGGTGGCTGGCGAGATCGTACCCGGCCCCCTCGGCCTCGATCCGCGCCGTCATCGAGCGCACGGTCCTGAAGCGCTCGTCGGGCGATAGCGAGAGAAACCACGGGTCGGTGATTTCGAGCTGGATCGACGTGCACGACCGGGCGGCCGGGTCCTTTGCCAGAAAGCGCAGCCATGGCGAGCGCTCGACCCAGGCGGCGACGGTCGCGAGGTTGCCCTCGGCGCGCGCGACCAGCCCGTCGAGACCGCCGACCGACTCGGCCCATTTCAATGAATCGATCGCGTCCTCGACGCACAGCATCGACGGGGTGTTGATCGTCTCGCCGCGGAAGATGCCCTCGATCAGCCTGCCGCCCGAGGTCAGGCGGAAGATTTTCGGCAAGGGCCAGGGCGGCGTGTAGCTTTCCAGCCGCTCGACGGCGCGCGGGGACAGCGCCAGCATGCCGTGCGCCGCCTCGCCGCCCAATGCCTTCTGCCACGACCAGGTGACGACATCAAGCCTGTCCCACGGCAGACGCATCGCAAACGCGGCCGAGGTCGCGTCGCAGATCGTCAGCCCCTTGCGGTCGGAGGCGATCCAGTCGCCGTTCGGGACCCGCACCCCGGCAGTGGTGCCATTCCACACAAACACCGTGTCGCGGTCGGGATCGACGGCGGCGAGATCGGGCAGCTCGCCGTAGGGCGCGTGCAGGTGGCGCAAATCCTGCAATTTCAACTGCTTTGCAACGTCGGACACCCAGCCCTCGCCAAAGCTTTCCCAGGACAGCAGATCGACGCCGCGCGCGCCGAGCAGCGACCACAGCGCCATCTCGACCGCGCCGGTATCGGAGGCGGGCACGATGCCGAGCCGGTAACCTTCGGGCATCCGCAGGATCGCACGCGAGCGCTCGATAACTTCGACGAGCCGCGCCAGACCGGGGCGCGAGCGGTGCGAGCGGCCGAGCAATGCGCCATTCAGCACCTCGGGCGACCAGCCCGGCCGCTTGGCGCAGGGGCCGGACGAAAAACACGGATTTTCCGGACGCCGGGTCGGCTTCATCGCCCCGTCCTTTCGATTGCCACCGCCCGCATCGGATCGGCTTCAAAGGGCGGACGCTTAGCGCCGCGCGGGATCGCGGTCAATGGCGGCGGTCAAAAGCCGGTGTCGCGAGTCGTCGCCCACGGCACCGGGAAATGCGGCTCCCCGGCGTCGCCGGCGCAGACATTCGACAGGGCGAGCAGGCCGCCCGGCCGCAATGCGCGAAACGCCTCGCGATAAAAGCGCAGCTTGTCGGCGATGTTCATGATGACGTTCTGCGAATAGGCCCGGTCGAAGGCGCTATCCGGCACCGGCAGGTCGAGCGCGCTGCCCTCCCGGATTGTCACCCGGTCGGTCATGCCGCAGGTTTTGTTGAGCACAAGCGCCGCCGCGCAGAATTCCGGGGTCAGATCGACACCGGTGACATGCGCGCCGCATGTCGCCGCGATCCAGCGCGCCGGCCCGCCGATCCCGCTGCCGATATCGAGCAGGCGCTCGCCGGAACGCGGTTTCAGCAGCGCGACCAGTTCCTTGGTCGCCGGCAGGCCGCGTCCGTGAAAATGGTCTATCGGCGCCAGCGCCTCCGGGGTGATCGGCGCGTCCGGGCCGTTGACCTCGCGCAATGCTCCGAGGATGCGGTCGGCGATGCCGCCATCGGCGTCATGGCCGGTTCCGTAATGCGTTGCGACCGGGTTCTGCGTCGGCATGGTGGCGGCTCGCTCTTGGATTTGACGCGCCGGGATGCTACGGCAGCGTCGAGGAAAACCCAGCGAGGGAGCGAAGCGATGCCCAGGATCGACCGCATCCAGCCCGAAGGCATGAATGTCCGGATGCAGCAGGGCAAACCGGCCTATTCGCATGTCGTGACCGTCACCGGTCCGGCCAAGACGGTCTATATCGCCGGCCAGCTCGCGCGCGACGCGGCGGGCAATATCGTCGGCAAGGGCGACATGCGGGCGCAGCTCGAACAGACCTTCAAGAACCTCGATCTGTGCCTGAAGGCGGCCGGCGCGACCTGGGACGATGTCGTCAAGACCAACACGTTCGTCACCGATTACCAGGAATTCTCAAAGCACAGCGATGTGCGCATGCGCTATTTCGGCGTCGCCTCGCCGACCAGCACGACAATCCAGATCAGCGGTCTGGCGCAGCCCGAGGCGATGGTCGAAATCGAGATGATCGCCGTGGTCGAGTAGCGGGCTACCGGAGCGGCTCGTAGAGGCGCTCGTCGTAAAGGGCGCCCAGAAGCGGGGTCAGGTCGCGGCGGAACGCGCTTGTGTGGTCCGCCGTCAAGTGGCGTTCCCAGGCGGCGCGGTCGCGCCAGACCTCGATCAGCGTAAAATGATTGGGCCGGTTTTCCTGCTGCAACGCGTCGAACCGCAGCGCGCCCGCTTCGTTGCGGCTGGCGGCCACAAGACGATGCAGCAGGCCGATGCAGATGTCCTTTGACGGCGGCGGCACATCGACATGCGTCAGAATATGGACCGCATCGCCGGCGGGCGGCGTCCCCGGTTCGGCGGCGACCAGGAACCCCGAACTCGGCCGGCGGTCGAACGGCGCGGCCAGTCGCGCCGCCATCCGGTCCTGCCATAGGGCAATCGCTTCGCCGGCGCGATCGCAAGCCGGTGCGTCGCGCCAGACCCCGAGCATCGCGAAGCGGGCAGGGCGGCCGGTCTCGCGCAGCGCCAGAAAGCCGAGAGCGCCGTCCGCCTTGGCGATTTCGGCGGCCAGATCGCCAAGCGCCGCCGCCACCGCGTCGGCCGCTTCCGGGGCGGCCTCGACATAGGCGACCTCGTGAACCGGCCCGCCCTGCTCGACATCTTCGGACATCAAGACAAGCCTATTTGAAATGCGGCATGACCTTTTCGCAGATCAGCCGCAGCGAGTTCATCATCAATTCGGCCGGGATCGCGGCGCCGAAATTCAGCTCGAACAGGATGCCGTCGATGCCCAGCACCTCCTCCAGCTCCTTGAGCCGGTCGGCGACGCGCTCGGGGCCGCCGACGATGACCTTGTCGCGCAGCACGTCGGCATAGGTGGCGGTGCGCACCTCCTCGGCCTCGGCGCGGCGACGCGCGTTCGGAGACCCTTCGAGCCGGTCGAGCAGCGATTTGTAGCCGGCCATGATGCTCGGCTCGCCTTCGTCGAGTGCCCGTCGGTCGGTGTCGCCGACATGCATCGACAGGCGCAGATAGACTTCGCCGTGTCCTGGATTGCCGGCCTCGCGATGGGCGTCGCGATAGGCCTTGATGTCCGGCGCCAGCCCCGGCAGCGAGCCGCTGCGCACCGACACGAACAGCGGATAGCCGAGCCTCCCCAGCATCGGAAATGTGTCCTCGCTGGCGCCGGCGATGCGGATCGGCGGGTGCGGCTGCTGGTACGGCCGCGGCACTGCGCGCGCGTTGTCAAAGCTGTGATACTTGCCGTCGTGCGAGAAGGTTTCCTGCGTCCACGCCTTTTTCAGGATTTCGAGCGTCTCGTAGAAGCGCTCGCGGCTTTCCGAATAGGGGATGCCGTAGGCGGCGTAGCCGCGCGGGTTGCCGCTGCGCCCGGCTCCGAGGATCAGCCGCCCGCGGCTGGTCTGGTCGATGGTCGCGGTCTCCTCGGCCAGCCGCAGCGGGTGGTTCAGCGGCAAGACGTGCACCGCGGTGCCGATCCTGATCCGCCTGGTGCGCGCGGCTAGCTGGCCGGCGACATTGAGCGGCGCGCTCAGCACCGAGCGCCGCGCCTGCTGGTGGATTTCGGCCAGCCAGAACACGTCGAGACCCCAGCCTTCGGCGTCCTCGGCCTGCTGGAACCCCTGCTCGAACGCGTCGGCATCGCTCTGCCCCGGCACCTGGCGGTGAAATTCGTGATACCAGCCGAATTCCATGTACGGCTCCCCAGATCAGCTCTGCATTTCTTCGTCGTCATCCCATCGGGACGGCCTTCCTATCCGTAAGGGTAGGGCAGGCCGCCGGCATCGGACAAATGCCGATTGTTTGTCCCGTTCCATAATCTTTCGGCATGACAAGCCGGCCCGTGTACGATCGCGCGCATGGAACTGCGCAGCCTTGCCTATTTTGTCCGGGTCGCCGAATTGGGCAGCATCACCCGTGCTGCCGCGCATCTGCACCTGGCGCAGCCGGCGCTGACCCGGCATGTCCAACGGCTCGAAGAGGAGCTTGGGGTGGCGCTGTTTACGCGCGCCAACCGCGGGGTGCGGCTGACCGAGGCCGGGCAGAAGCTGCTCGACGGCGCCGTCCGCATCCTGCGCGATGTCGAGCGCACCGGCGACGAAATCCGGACGCAGGACGCGCATCCGAGCGGCCGCATCATCCTCGGCATGACCCCGACCCTGTGCCCAGTGCTGGTGCCCGATCTGTTCGCGGCGATGCGCGAGGAGTTTCCGCGCATCGAACTCAAGGTCATGCATGCCGGCATGATCCGGCTCGAAGAGTTCCTGATCGACGGCAGGGTCGATATCGCGCTGCTGTCGGAATTGTCGCGCAGCCGGCTGATCCTGTCCGCCGGTCTCGGCCGCGAGGAGATGGTACTGGTGACAAGGCCCGGCGCGCGGCCTCCCGGCATCGTCACCGGCGCCGAGCTGAGCCGCACATCGCTCGTGCTCGGCGACGGGCTGCGCGCCGCGATGGACGCGCTGCTCGCCGGCCGCGGCATCGAATTGAAGGTCGAGATCGAGGTCAACGACCACGAGACGATCCGGCTGATGGCAGCGCGGGGGGTCGCCGCCGCGATCCTGCCGTATTCGTCGGTGGCGCGCGACTGCGCCGCCGGGCTTGTCGAGGCGCACCGGCTGACCGCGGCGGGGATTTTCCGCACCCTGGCGCTCGGGGTGCGGGTCAGCCGCAGCGCCTCGCTGGCGCGCGAGGCGGTGGCTCGCTCGATCACTGCGATCGTCGCCGGTCTGGAACGCGATGGCCGGCTGTCGCTGGACCCGCGCCGTCGCACGAGAGCACCACAACGGCGACAACGCGCGGCTTCCTAGAGTGCGATCGGGTCTGGTTGAAACGGGATAGGGGTTCCCCGGCGCGGGGATCTCTGCGCAAGATGCTGGCTGGGGGGCGGAGGCCAGCACGCATGCCCAGACCCTATTCACAGGATTTGCGAGACCGGGTGGTGGCATCGGTGAGGGGCGGTCGCTCGCGCCGCGCCACCGCGAAGCTATTCAGCGTGAGCGTCGCCACGGTCGTGCGATGGTCGCAGCGTTTCCAGGCGACGGGGAGCGCAGCGGCCCTGACGATGGGTGGGCGCCGGCCG
>JBFWVT010000109.1:0-13547 GCA_050246595.1 Alphaproteobacteria bacterium | reverse complement strand
CGCCACCTCGTCGAGTGCTGCTTCAGCAAACTCAAGCAGTTCCGACGTGTCGCCACCCGCTTTGAAAAGACTGCCAGACATTACCTCGCCGTCGTCACCCTCGCCGCTATCGTCCTCTGGCTACGCTAAATGTCCACAGAACCTAGGCCTGCTAATGGGGGCGGTCGTCTTCTGCATGGAGCGCGTACTGGTCGCCTCAATCCGTCAGGACGCCTCGATAGCTGCTAGAATAGCTGCTCTCGCGTGGCGCGGCGTCATTGCCTCGCTTGCGGCTACGCTGGTCACGATCCCCTTTGCCCTCGCCTATTTCGACTCCGGCATTCTCGCTCGCCTGGATGACGAGAAGCTGGCCCTCATGGGCGAGAAGAGAGGCGCGATCGGGGAGCTGTTCGGGCTGAATGAAAAGACGAAAGCAATATCCATGATCGACCACGATCTTGTGTCGAACCGCGAGCAGCGGGATCAATTGCCGGCAGACATGCAGGCATTATCAATGGCTGCTACGGAATGCAACCGTGAGAACGCGATATTGCAGGGTTCGCTACGACCGAAGATCGGCGCAGCAAACGCGAGATACACGGCGATGCTACGCGAGGTCAGATCCCGCGGGAATGGGTCCGATCAACTGCGGTACCGCCTTGCTGTCCTGAGCAAACAGATTGCCGACTGGAAAAACACGCTCGCGGCCAAGGCACGTGCTTGCCGGGACGCCAGCGAACGCTTCGACAGCGCGAAGCAGGAATATCAGGCGCACCTCGACCGGGAATGGGAGGAGGCGACGACACGCAAGCAGGTGGCTCAGCGCAGGCTCGATCAGGCGCAAAACGATGCAATAACCGTGCTCGCGCAGTCGGATGGGGTCGTGGCCCGAGTCACCACACCCGATCTCGCGGCTCGCATTCGCGCGCTCGGTCAAATGGCCGGACACGACACCCTCGTAGCCCTTGTGTTGGCGGTCACGTTTTTCTTTTTCTTTCTGATCGATATCATGCCGGTGCTCGCCAAACTCGTTATGCGAACGGCCTATGATCGGCGTACATCCAGCGATTATCGGCGCCTCGCGGCGAGGATCGCGCTAGAGACCGCCATCGCTGAATCCGACGTAGCAACGCGCGTGGCAATCCTGCAAGCCGAGAAGGTTGGGGTCGAAACGTTGCTGCGCCAAGGAAGGAGCGAGGCGGTTCGTGATTTGGCGGCTCTACGGATGAAGATAGAGACCGAAAAAGCCGAGATAACTGCGCCATTCACAGCGGTTGACGCCCTCGTGCAAGAATTCCATCAAACGCAAGCCAGGGTGGACGATATTGCCGAGCGATATGCCGGTCGAGCAGACTTGCTCAGCCATATCGAAGCGGTTCGTGAATCTCTTATCCGGGCCATGCAGCGGGCAGCTTCGTCCTTTTCAACTCAAGCCTCTCCCACGCCGTCAGGTTAACCGATGAGTGTGTGGACGGGCGGATAGTAGCGGGAGTCTGCCCTGGAGCCGGAACCACGGGGAGAACGCATATCAGAAGCTGGAACTTTATTGCGAAAGGATCACGCGTCCTGGGGTGACAGGACGCGCCCCGGAACGCAAACCAGCACCCATCGGCATTCTTCAGTGCTTCCCTTGAGACATGCCGAATTTCTTTGTTCGGCGCCATCGCAGATGAGGCTGAGAGTACCCGTTCATGACTGAGCCGCTTTATATCGTCGCCTACGACATCGCCGACCCGCGGCGTTGGCGTCGGGTCTATCGGCTGCTGCAGGGTTATGGTGAGTGGGTTCAGCTGTCGCTTTTCCAGTGCCGGCTCGATCCGATGCGTCGCCGACTGCTCGAAGCCGAGCTGGCGCAACTGATAGAGCCGCGCCTTGATCGCGTGCTCATCGCCCGGATTGCTGAAGCCGAGAAGACCGGTCAGATACCCCGGCCGATCACCAGCCTTGGCCCGCGATTCGTCCCGCTCCGGCGAGTGACCCTGGTGCTGTAAGGTAGACGATACTCCGCCATCATCATGCGCAGTAAGGTGTAGCGGTTTTCGCAATTATCGGCGCCCGGGCTCGCAATCTTAGACGATTTGGGCTCACACTCGGTGGGGTGGTCTCTGCTTACGATGCCGTCCATGGATCGATCACGGTAAGGCCGCAGCCCGCAAAGCTGGCGGTATCGCGCGTGGCAATGCTGGCGCCGGCCGCCAGCGCGGTTGCGGCGATCAGCGCATCGAATTTCTCGATCGGCTTCCCGGCCTGACGAGGAGCCAGGACGATCTCGGGATAACGGGCCGCCGCGCGCGCCTCGAAGGGTAAGACCCGCCCGGCGAAATCCTCGGCGAACATGGCTTCAGCCGCAGCTGCCAATGCCGTCCGCCGGCGTCCCTCAGGCAGAGCGGCAATTCCGTAGAGGATCTCCGCCTGACTGACATAGCTCGCATAGAGCAGCGAGCGCGGCTGCGCCGCCACCCAAGACAGCACCGCCGGATGCGGTTCGCCGCGCATCAGCTCCGAGATCACGTTGGTGTCGACGACGATCACGGATCGAACGAAGGCGGCTTGCCGACGAATTCACGCGGTGGCAGTTCGAGATCAATACCGCCGAGCGAGGCAAAGCGCCGGCGGATCGCCTCGGCCAGGTTCGGCTCGGGCTGATCGCGATCACCGGCCACGGCTTCGCTCAAAATCGTGCGTGCCTCGGCTTCCATCGATCGGCCATGCCGGGCGGCGCGTAGGCGCAATCGCTCTTTGCACCGCCGCATCGACATTGCGGATCGTCAAGGTGGCCATCAGTATCTCAAGCTGTGTCATGCAATCATATTATACAAAATGCTAGCAATGATTGCAATCCTCGATTTTACTCTTGATAATAGATTTTATCAAGATTAGGATTGCCGGAAACACGGGGGGCCATAGACCTGTCATTTTGAACATTAAATGGCGTAGAATTTTGAACAATAAGTGGCGCAGCGGGTCCCAACTATGTCCGCTCGCGTGATGACGGTTCCAGAGCAAGTTCGACGCTGCGTACAGGCCGATACCCGAGGCTCCGATAGCCCGCTTCTCGCCTGGCGGCCATCTTCATGAGAAGCGGCTCATTCTCATCGATATAATCGTAGATGACGACGTCGCGCTTCGAGGCGTGCCGGCGGTGGAGCCGGCCAGCGTACTGCGAGAGCGTCCCGCGCCAGGAGATCGGCATCGTCAGGAACAGGGTATCGAGCCGCGCGTCGTCGAAGCCCTCGCCGAGGTAGCGGCCCGTGGCGACAAGCACCCGTTCTTCAGTATCGGAGATTTCCTCCAAAGCCGCGCTTGTCGCCCGGGAACGGCGCGCGCCCATGCCGCCACGCAGAACGATCACGTTCTTGGCGAACTTCGATAGGCGGCCGGCCAGCATATCGAGATGATCCTTGCGCTCTGTGATGACGACCGGTGAGCGGCCGTCCTCGAGCGCCGACAGGATGTCATCGAAGATCAAATCATTGCGTGCAGGGTCCTGAGCGAGCTTCGCGTATAGTTCCTGAATTGCCGGCTGCTCATCCGGCTGGCGTCGAGGCAGCTGAAACTCAGTACGTCGGAAAGCGACCTTGTGTTCGAACGGTCGGCTCGCCGCCTGCTTCCTGGCATCGACGCGATAACGGATCGGACCGCATTGCATGAAAATGATCGGGTGGTGGCCATCCTTCCGCGTCACTGTCGCGGATAGCCCCAGCACGTATTTGGCCTTTGCTGCCCGCGCGATCGCTTCAAAACCCACGGCTGAGAGGTGATGGCACTCATCGACAACAACATGGCCGTAATTGGCGACCAAGTCAGAGACAACGCCCATTCGAACCAGGCTCTGCATGAGGGCGACATCGATGATCCCGGTCGGTTTCTTCTTCCTGCCATGGATGATTCCAAGGCCGCCCGGCGGGATGTCCAAAAATGACTGTAGCCTTGCGACCCATTGCTCCAAAAGCTGCCGGCGATGGACAAGAACCAGGGTATTGCGCTCCCGTGCCGCGATCATTTTTGCGGCAACAACGGTCTTGCCGAATGCCGTCGCCGCTGCAAGCACCCCGGTTTCATGCTCGAGAAGAGCCGCGGCGGCCGTACTCTGTTCCGGCGTTAGCTCGCCGAGAAACCGTGAGGTGAGGAGCTGTCCTTGCTGGCGCTCGTCGCGCAATTCGATGGCAATACCGACGCTGTCAAGAAGGCCCGTCAGACCATTGAGGCATCCCCGCGGGAGAGCGACGTGCTTGGAGAACAGCTCGGCACAGGCGATGATGCGTGGCTTGCCAAATGTCGGCAATCGCATTGCCTGCGCCGCGTAGAACTCAGGATTCTGGAATGCGGCCAGCCGTGCGATGCGGTTTACCAAGCCCGGCGGGAGGTCCGATCTATTAATGTAGACCTGATTGCCAAGGACAACCTCGACGGACTTCGGAAGCGGCCCCTCGATCGGGGGTTCTCTGTTGCGGTGGGACGGCAATGCGGCCCATGGCTCATCATCCTCGTCCGCCGGGGGAAGCTGCACGCCAAGGATCCGGCCGGCCGCCGCCGCTTCGGTAATGATCGACAGCATCTCGCTTCGCGGCAGTCTGCGGATCATTGATAGGTACGCCCATTGGTCTTCGTACGGACAGAAATCGTCATCGACGAAGACGCTGTTGCCGTTCTCGCGAGGCCGGCTTTGAAAGGGCAGAGCAATCAAATTGCCGAAGCCGCCCGCGGGCATGGTGTCTTGGCTCGGAAAGAAGCGATCATACGAATCGAAGCCGATATCGGGGCAGCGGTCCATTGTTGCCGTGATAAGGAGCGCTCCGAGGCGCCGCGCGTCACCCGCCGCAACAGGTTCCTCGAAGAAAATCCATGCATGCGCTCCGTTTCCCGAGCGCGATCGTTCGATCGCGACGGGGACGCCTTTCGCCCGTGCCGTGTCGCGGAACGCGACAACATCCCGCTTCCAGGATTTCTTGTCGAAATCCGCCGCTAGGAACCAGCAGGTTTCGTCCGCCCGCATGGGATAGATACCGGCTATGAAATCGCCTGCGTTCCCGGCCGCTCGACCCGTCAGATGGAAGCGAATGATATCGTCGCCGAATGGAACAAAGGCCTGATTTGGGCACTCACCGCATTTGACCTGCGGCTTTCTGCAGATCCCTCGGACCCACTCATTCCGACAAACAGGCGAATAGCCCGATTTTTCGCTCTTCGGATTCTCCCATCGGCGGGGAAACACCTCCTCTCGTCCACGGAACAAGCTCCGGAATAGAGCAATCTTTTCTGCGGTTGGTGAGGCTGTCGTCACACGCGCACCAAGGAGTGGCCGCGGCTTCGTCGATGCCTTGGCCCGAGCAAGTTCGAGCGCACGCAATCGATTAGCAAGCTCCAACCGTTCCCGGTCGAGCGTAGTCAACCGCTCATTCAGGTCCGCGATCTCGCGATCGATGTCGTCAGTGCTGGCGATCAGCCGCCCCCTTTTCAGCCGTTGGAAACAGTGGGTGACATATTCTCGCCTGCGGCGAGCCGAAGGGCTTCGTAGAGCGCAGTCTTACCGACTTTCAGCCGGATAGCGGCTTCTCGCACAGTCAATCCTTTCGCGACCATGCTGCGGGCGCGGGCCAGTTTCTCGGCATCGACAGCCGGCTTGCGCCCGCCCTTGCGGCCTCGCGCAGCGGCGGCAGCAAGCCCCGCGCGCGTGCGTTCGCGTATCAGGTCGCGCTCAAACTGCCCCAGCGCGCCGAACAGGTGGAATACCAACCGACCGCCGGGCGTCGTGGTGTCGATCGCCTCGGTAATCGAGCGGAACCCGACACCACGCTGTTCGAGCACCGTCACGGTTTCAATCAGATGTGCCAGCGAACGGCCAAGCCGGTCGAGTTTCCAGACGACGAGCACGTCGCCATCCCGCACGTAATCGAGCGCCTGCCGTAGGCCGGGACGATCGGCCCGCGCTCCGGAGGCGCGGTCGTCGAAGACCTTGGTGCATCCCGCTGCGGCGAGCGCGTCGAGTTGCAACGCCGGGTCCTGGTCCAGAGTGCTGACGCGGGCGTAGCCGACGAGCGTCACAAGTGTCCGCCTTTCCATCCGATAATCATCTTGTCCGAATTGCCGTTTTCAGTCCAGTATTTCCGGACAGTTGCGGGATGGCCGCTCATCGTTCGTTTGTCGGACAGCACAGTGGCCGCCGCTGCCCGTGCAGCGGCATCATGCGGTTCCGATTACAAGGCTCTCGCGCGCAGCCTCGACGACAGTCGCGGTAACCGCCTACAGTTGGTTGATGCCGAGAATGCGTTCGATCTGCGACAGCAGCCGCCGGAGCAGGCGGAAATTGCCGCCGGTAATGCGAATGATAGCGGCGATCGCTTCCTGGTCGGATATGTCAGAAGTCGGAGGTGTCAAACCGATCTCCGATCCATGCTCAACAAGCAACCGGCGGATTTCTTCAGCGCGCAGGGTACGAAACGCATGGACGAAGCCAACGCGGGAATAGAGCTGGGGATAGCGAGCGAGGCGCTTTTCGATTCCTGGCATTCCTGTCAGCACCAGGCCAACCTCATTGCGATCAAACAGGTCACGGAGTTGTTCCAAGCTCGTAACCTTGAGCCGATCGGCTTCGTCCACAAGGATCAAACGGGCGGGTATCAGCGACGACCGTCGCGGAACGACGGGAACGGCGACGATTCGTGGTGCCGGCTCCTCCTCGGGAGGCGGCGCGAACCAATCCCCTTCAAGCAGAAGTTCCCGGCTCCTTTGGTCCTCCTCGCGAGCCCGCGCCCTGGCGTCGGCTTGGTCAGTCCGGCGCTGTGGCTCCTGTTGGATGCTGCTTAAGCTTATGCAAAGACTCCTTACGCCATTTGCCACGGTGCTCGGACTGTTCACGATCTCCGGCGTGTACAAGACGGTATCGGCACTGGCGAAGGCGGCGAGGGCTTCGTCATCGGCCTGCCATACGGACGGCAAAGCCTCAAAACGATCCCAGTCGGCGTAGTGACGAGCTGACAAAGTTTTGCCGACCCCGGGCGGCCCGTAGCACAGGCCGACATAACGATAGTGCCGACAGGCATCACAGAACTCGGCGAAGCGGCGATATTCGCTGGTTACAAGGAACGAAGTGGCGTCATTCATTCCGGTATCGCTTGAGCACAGGTGCGGGCTTTGGTTTGCTTTCGCCAGTCACAACCGGCTCGGTCATTGGCTGGGGAAACCCACGACGCAGATCGAGCAGCGTTTCGACGGTCTTGCGCCGATCCCGCAACGTGTCGCGGAGATCGCGGCGCCGTTGATCGCGCGCCCGCTTGATGTCGCGCAGCGGCACGGTTGCGCCGGCAAGTTCCGGGCAAATCGCGCGGCAGAGGAATTTTCCCTGATGAAAGAGCCGCACCTCGGCCAGGTCGCGCGGGTCATAGCGTAATACCACGCTCTCGCCGACGTACGCGGCGAGGGTAGGGTCGATGTAGCGCATGCCCCGAAAGCGCACGCCATCCGTCTGGACCTTGCGCATCTTGGCAACGGTCAGAAGCAGCAGATCGAGATGTTCCAAAGACTCCGCCATGCGCGGGACAAATCCGCCATGCTGCCAACGTTCCTGGGGCGCAACCTTGGTTTCACCATGCGGCCGCGCATGGTACTCACGAAGGAATTCACGGAAGCCGCGATCAAGGTCCGCCACGGTCAATTCTGCTCGGCCGCGAACGGCGCCGGCCTCGATGTAGCCGGGTAGCGTGCACAGAAACATCTGATTGACGGTCTCGAAGAACCGCTCGATGCGCCCGCGTCCGCGCGGCTGTCCCGGCGCGGAGAAAACCAGACGCATCTTGATGTCGGCGGCGACCTGTTCGAGGTGGATGGAGGTGAAATCGCTGCCATTGTCCGTGTAGAAGATCTCGGGGATGCCGAAGACGATCCAGTGTGCATCCGCTTTTCGCCAGATTGCCTGGCGCAACGCCAACGCGGTGCGCGCCGCTGACGGGTTGTCGAAAGAAATGTAAAAGCCCGCAATCGCGCGACTGTAGTCGTCGATAATGACAGTCAGCCACGGGCGCTCTGCCTTGCCGTCGGCCCGTTTGGCCCAAAGATCGAGCTGAGTGTGATCGGCTTGCCAGATCTGGTTCGGGCGTTCGGCCTCACGCCGATGAACCAGGTCATAAGCTTCCCGGTAGGCCTTCTCGCCACCCAGGGCGAGGGTTTTGAGGTCGTCGGGGATAGCGCGGATCACGTTATAGATCGTGTGATATCCGGGCGGCTGCTCGCCGCGGGCCCGCGCAATGCGGCAGATTTCCCGGTAAATGGCGCTGGGCCCGAGCGGCGGTCGTTCCAACGCCAGCCCTTCGGGGAGGCGGCGCAGATTGTCCGGTACACGACGCCGCTTTCCTTGATCGATGCGGCCGGCGCGGATCAGCCCGATCAGGCCAAACCGCCGATATCGACTAACCCAGCGCTGCGCCGTGCGCAGCGGCAGCGACGCCTCCCTGGCGACACCCACAAGCGGCGCATCCTGTTCCAGATGCGGACGAAGCTTGTGGTACCGCTCCAGGGCGCGCTCGCGCTGTTGGTCCGACAGCTCGGTCAGGGACACGCCCGTCATGGCGTCGCCGGCAGGGGTTGTCATGCCCCAGTTTACGCCAGATAATGTTCAAAATTCTACGCCATTTAATGTTCAAAATGACACCTGACCCCTCCCCTTGCCCTTGTCCATCACGCATGATAACGTCCTTTATCATGCAATAGAACTGTGCTAGGGAAGGGGTCAAACCTGGGCTTTCAGGGAGGATCGATGTGGCGGTTGATGCAGACGAACGCGACGACGGAATGGATCGAGGCCGGCAGCTTTGAGACGCTGACCGCGGCGGCACGGCGCATCCGCGAGCTCGAAGACTATCCGGTGACCGGGGTCTTTCTGGAAGCGTATTGCGACACCGAGCTCGGTAGCGATGATGAAGCGCTCAGCTATTTCGAGCACAAAGGCCGTCGCTCGCTTTACGTCGTCAAACGCCAGGTTAATTGATCCCACATGAGCGATCAGCTTCCCACCATCGTTGCGCCGGGCGCTGTCGTTCTGCCTCTCGACAGCTTGCCGGTCCCGGCTTTGATCGCCGATCTCGGAGACCCAGCCGCGTGGCGCTATGTCGAATTCTTCACGGCCAACATCCGCAACCCGCACACGCGCCGAGCCTATGCGCGCGCGTGCAGCCGGTTCTTCGCGTGGTGCGAAGACCGCGGCTTGATGCCGGCGTCGATCCGGCCGCATGACGTCGGCACCTATATCGAGCAGCTGCAGCAACAAGTCTCGGCGCCGTCGGTTAAGCAGCAGCTCGCCGCGATCCGGATGCTGTTCGACTGGCTGGTCACGGGCCAGATCGTGCCGCACAACCCGGCTTCCGCCGTGCGCGGCCCGAAATATGTCATCAAGGTCGGCAAGACGCCGGTGCTTGAAGCCGAGGCGTGGCGCAAGCTGCTCAAATCGATCCCGACTACGAGCGTGCGCGATCTGCGCGATCGGGCATTGATTGCGACACTGACCTACAGCTTTGCACGCATCAATGCTGCCCTGAAGATGAAGGTCGAGGATCTGCGGCCGCGCGGTGCCGGCTGGTCGATCCGCCTGCATGAGAAAGGCGGCAAGCAGCACACGATGCCGTGCCATCATGCGCTGGCCGAGGCACTGCATGCCTATATCGGCACGGCCGGTATCGCTGACGATCGGAAAGGCTGGCTGTTCCGCACGGCTCGCGGGCACAAAGGAAGCGCGCTGTCCGAGAGGCCAATGGGCCAGCCCGATGCCTGGCGCATGATCCGGCGCCGCGCCGCTACGGCCGGGATCGCCGAGGCGATCGGCTGCCACACGTTCCGGGCGACCGGCATCACCGCCTATCTCGCGAACGGCGGCGCGCTCGAACACGCGCAGGAAATGGCGGCGCACGAGAGCCCGCGCACGACCAAGCTCTACGATCGGACAAAAGAGCGGCTGACCCAGGACGAAGTGGAACGGATCAGGTTGTGAAAGCGAGTTTCCGAGCGCTCTCCGCATGTTCATGCGCGGCCCGCGGATCTTTCGAGAAAGAAGCGCAGCATTTCGCGACTTGCATCAGGCCCCCGGGGGTCAGTGTAGGACCCAGCGGGGCTCCCACCCGACCAGGCGTGCCCGGCTCCATGCAAAACCCACTGCTCCAGGACAGGGCTGCCGCTCCCATCCGCGTACACCGTGCGCGTGTAGCTGACCCCACCCGCAGATTGGCCACGGCTCATCGTCTGCTGAAGTTTCATTCCCCCCTTTGACTGCGCGATGACTTGATCCCCGTTCAACGGGCTCACCGTATTATCCCGGTCACCGTGAAACACGATAGTCGGCAGCAGCGGGCGCGTTGCCCGCGGCGGTGATCCACCCTGCCGCATCGCGGAAAAGGCTGAAGGCAAGTCCTTTGCGGCCCCGCACGCAAGTCCGGAATGGACGCCGATCGCTGCATACAGATCCGGGTAGGCAGAACCCATTATCGCCGCCGCAGCGCCACCTGCCGACAGTCCCGCGATGTAGACGCGCGTCGGATTGACGGCGAAATTGTTCATGACTTGTCGAGTAATTCCTGCGATCAGAGAAGGCTCGCCCGCGTCCCGTAGCTGGTCTTCGCCATTGAACCAGTTCCAGCATTTTGAAGAATTCGCTGACGGTGATTGCGCCGGATAGGCAACGAGGAAGCTTTGCTCTTCTGCCAATTCGTTCATTCGCGTTCCGGCAGCGAAGTCGTCGGGCGACTGCGTGCAACCGTGCAGCATCACAACCAGTGGCAGAGGTTCTCCGCAATAACCGCTTGGGACGAAGAGCTTGTACCTTCGGCTGCCAGCGTCATTAGCATAGACATGCTCCTCGAAGCGGGCTCCGTCTGGCAACGGTGTTTTGGCCTCCGGTGAGCGATTGCCGGCCAGCCCACCTAACCCCCACGAGGAGCCCCGTCTGCCAAAGCGATCAAGCAATCCTTGTAACGCAGCCGTCATGTGCGGCGGGGCCACGCCTTCGGCCAGAGCAGCATTGTGCTCCTGTGTATCCATGCCGGGCGCGGTCCAAAGACCTGAGGCCGAGCGCGGAGGTACCATGTCTATCAATTGCCCGGCGCGACCCGCTTTTGTCGTTGATTCGCGCTTAATGCCCTTCGAGATTTTCGACGATTTTGCATTTTGGGGCAGTCCTTGCAGGAGCGCCGTCGCCTCCGCCAATCGCCCCGCGCGCGTCAGGCGGAGCGCCTCGCCCATGCGTACCTTCAGATCCGAAATCACGACGATTATTCCTTGATAAAAGCAGGCGAGGAGCGTGTTTCCCCACCTTGGCAAAGGCAGGGCCATCCTAAGCCAAAGGGCAGAGCTATCGGATCCGATCGCTCAAAGCTGCCTTCACTGCAGGACTGACGTCCAGCGCACCGAGAACATGTATTGAGGCAATGGTTCGCAAAGCCAGTTCCGGCGAAACATCGTCAGCGATGCTGGCGAGGCCGAGAACCTGGATGTGAAGTGTCTCACCGGCGGCCTGTACGTCCTCCAGGTCTTGGCGAGTGTAACGTCTGAGTCCGAGCTCAAATTGGTGTCGAGCGATGGACTGCTTGACCGCATCGTTATGGCGGTCGAGCTGATTGCGAATGGCCGTTCGAATAAGGTCCGTCCGATTGGAGTAGAACCCTTCCTGCACAAGGAGATCGATTTGACCCAGGTCTATACATCCCAGGTTGATGGTGATTTTCTCACTATCGGCCGTCTTGGGCCGAAGTTCGCGGACATTGTTGGCCATCCTCGCCATCCCTGAACCATCCATGTGGATGGTAAATCGGCGAGGGTGGCGGATTTTCAACCCCTCAATCTGCTATGAGGCTTCCCGTGGGACACTCGCCAAAATCTGGCGCGGCTCAGGGTTAAAAGCGGAATTCGCCACCCGCCCCGTCAAATTGTGTAACACATAATCGTCCAACTATTTGATTTACCGCAGGAATCGTCGTGCTGCGTAACGTCCTTTATGTTACACTATGCCTGTGGGGGATCGGGATCATTTTCACAGACAACTGTGACCAAGCTGCACCTACATTGCCCTTGACAGCCAGCCTCGCCGTGATAGGGCGACGGATACGGATTTCCTGCCCATATGCCATATTCAGACTATGCCTAAAATTATCCCAGCAAACTCTGTAACCGGCCGCGAGTACTATTTGGACCTCCCGTCATTCCTCCGCCTGTTTCAGTTACGAAAAGCCCAAATTATGTGGTTCCTGGGTGGAGGCGCATCCCGTGCTGCCGGTATAAAGACTGCCGGCGATATGATCTGGGACTTCAAGCAGCGACTTTATCGTTCCCAGAAAAAGCTTCCGCCTTCTGCAATCACAGATATCGGAGAAATCGCTGTTCAACAGAAGCTCCAGGATTATTTTGACGCTCTCGGCGGTTTTCCGTCGATCGGAGCCCTAGAAGAATATTCAGCATACTTCGAAGCGACATACCTATCCGCTAGTAATAGGAGGATTTATCTTGAAGAATTAACAGCACGCGGAAAACCTTCTTTTGGTCGTCATGCCCTTGCACCATTAATGCGTGAAAATCTCTGCCGCATTGTCTGGAGCACGAATTTTGATCGGACCCTTGAAGATGCCGCAGTAAAAGTTCTTGGTGGGACTGGAAATCTTGTCGTGGCTGATTTGGCAGAACCGGAAAAAATACGGAGAGCATTGGTTTCAGGAAAATGGCCGGTCTATGGAAAGCTCCACGGCGATTATCATTCAGAAAAATTGAAAAATACAGACGAAGAACTTCAAAAGCAAGATGCAGAAATGCGCGGCGCATTAATCGATGCATGCCGCCAACAGGGGTTGGCTGTAATTGGATATAGCGGCCGGGATGCATCCGTTATCGAAGCACTGACAGTTGCGTTCGACAATGGCAAAGGCTTTCCAGCTGGTCTCTTCTGGTTCAAGAGAAGCCAAGATACGGTCTATCCTGCCGTGAGTGATCTGATACGATCAGCGCGAGAGCATAAAATCGAAGCATATTTGATTGAGGCAGAGTCATTTGATGAACTTTTTTCAGATCTGCTAAGGTTTTTGCCTAAAACCTATGAGAAAGTACAATCTTTGGCCGATACGGCGCGTCCGCGACTTGCGGCCACTGCTATACTAGCGGCAAAGGCCGACGTGCCAGCAATTCGTACCAATGCTCTTCCTGTTACCTCGTACCCTGCTATTTGCCGGCTCGTGGAATGTGGAATTGGCGGCTTTGCTGATATAGAAGCTGCAATCCAAGAGGCCGAAGTCGATATTGACGCTCGTCGCTGCAGGGAAGGCGTGGTTGCTTTTGGCCGAGATGTCGATATCCGAAAGGCTTTCGAGCCATATACGATCAGGGCTTTTGAACCGTATCCAATCGCCTCTTCGAGACTTACACATGAAACGGGAGAACGCGGCGTTGTGCGGGATGCCCTTTTCAGAGCGTTAGGTAATCTTACTGCGTCATAGAAATGGATGGGCGCCGGTAGTTTGGCGTGGGGCGTTGCAGCATGGACATCGCGCCAGGGTGGTTGCGAGGGCAACGATCAGGTGTCGGCGGATCGTCGCGATCGAGTT
>JBFWVT010000108.1:0-13628 GCA_050246595.1 Alphaproteobacteria bacterium | reverse complement strand
GGGCGGCAAAGCTGGCCGTCCAGCTGCGCCTTTGGAAATCGAAACGCTCAAATTCCAGATCGCCAGGCTGCGGCGCCAGGCTGCGGCGCCAGGCTGCGGCGCCAGGCTGCGGCGCCAGGCTGCGGCGGATGCAGTTTGGCCGCTCCTCGGAGCGGCTGCCCCGGCAGATTGAGCGGCTCGAACCGCGGCTCGAGGAGCTGGCAGCGGGCGGCGCCGAAGAGATCGCAAAGGCTCTTACCGAAGACCGGCCGCTGCCGATCCGGGAGGGAGAGCGGCCACAGCGCAAACCGCCGCCGGACCGCCTGCCGCGTCGGGAGATCGTGCATGAACCGAAGCACGAGGGCGCCTGCTGCTGTCCCAAGTGCGGCGGCAAGAAAGTGCGGCGGCAAGAAAGTGCGGCGGCGAGAGGGCCCGGCTCGGCAAAGAGGTCACCGAGCTCCTCGAAACAATCGAGGCGCAGGCCGAAGCGTGCTGGCGGAACATCATCGCGATCCTCGCCGAGGCCGGCATGAGTGTCGGGGATCTCGTTAAGATCGCCGCCTATCTCGTGCGTTCGAAGGATGTCGCTGCGGCCGGCGCAGCGCGGGCGAAGCATTTCAGTGATGCGCATCCCGGCTCGGCGACAATCATTGTCAATACGCTGGTCAATCCGGCGTGGCTGATCGAAATCGAGGCGGTTGCGGCGAGTACCGCTCGTCCACGCTGATCCGTTTTATAACGCGCGGCGGAACGTCAGGTTAATGCGCAGCGCGCCGAGACGCGGGTGCTCGCCCTCTTTGATCTCGGCAACACCGTGGTAGGCGAGCCGCGACTCATTGCCCCACACGACGACATCGCCATGCTGGATCGGAAACCTCCGCACCGGATCGCGACGCTTCGACCCGCCGAACTGGAAGGCGGCGGGCAGACCCAGCGACACCGAGACGATCGGCTGCGCATAGTCGCGCTCGTCCCTGTCCTGATGCAGCGTCAGCTTGGTGCCTGGCGTGTAGCGGTTGACCAGGCAGGCATCCGGCACGAAGCCCGTGTAGCCGGTCTGATCCGCGGCACAGCTCGCCAGCGCGCGGAAGCACGCCGGCATGTCCGGCCACTTCCGGCCCGTTTCCGGGTCGATCCGATCGTAGCGGTAGCCGGCGCGGTCGGTCAGCCATCCCACCTCGCCGCAATTGGTCATTGCGACCGACATCACCGCGCCCCATGGCGTGATCATGTGCCGGAATGGCGCCTGCGCGGCGATGTCGTTGAGTGCCCTGAGAATACCATCCACGAACGGCAAGGCGAAACCGCGCAGCAGCATGGCGCCGGGCGCGATCGCTTCATCCTCCGGCTCCTCGGCGAGGCCGGCAGCACTAAGCAGGCCAGGCATCAGCGGTTGCGGTCTGCATCGCGTCAATACTCGGGTGCAGCACCGGCCGATAACCGGCACGAAGCGCTCCCAGCGTCGGAGGTGGGGTCGGCAGCGCGTCGCAGCGAGGAACTTCTACAGGCCCCTCATAGCCGCGCGCCGTCCAACGGAACGCTCGGCCATGCGCCAAGGTATAGGGCTCGCCCACGGCTGCGATCACGGTGCCGTCGGGCAATTCGTTCGGGCGAGCCGTGATCGGATGCACTCGCTCGCGCCCGTGATCGAGCCGATCCGCGTGCAGTACGGCGTCGATTTCCGCAGCCCGGGGGACCTTTGCTGCCTTGCCGAACGCCCACGCGTCACGAAAGGTTTCCGCGGCATCTCGGCGGCAGGAGAAACACGGGCGGTGTCCTGCCGCGAGCGCGATCGCCTCGTCGAGAAAGAACAACTCCGTCCAACTGCGGGAACCCATGACCGTGCGGCGGCGCCCCTTGAATTCGCATATACAAACGAGCCAGGCCTTGCTCGTCCAGCGCCTGTTCAGCAGCGTCCGGGTAGTCGGGTCATGGATAATCCCGCGGTTGCCGGTGAACATGCCCCTTTGCGGTATCGCAACGATGTCACCATAGGGTGTCACCCGGTTCTGCAAGGGCATTGGATCGGGTTCAGATTGTCGGCGGAACGGAGCCTGGTTTGGGATCGATCGGCAGGAGGCGGTTCAGACCGAACAGCGCCTCGAACAAGGCGGCGGCCTGCAGCAGCGTCGCCTCGCCGCGCGGCTTGCCGACGAGCTGCAGCCCCACCGGCCTGCCGAATCGGTCGAAACCGCACGGAATAACCATGGCGGGACAGGCCGTGAGCGTGATCACCGCCGTGACGGTCGAGCCGCTCATGTAGTTGTCGAGTTTCTGCCCGCCGATCGTCGGGGCGTTGCGCAGATTGACGTCGAAAGCCGGGGTCAGCGCGCCTGGCGTGACCAGCAGATCATAGGTATCGAAGAACGCGATCATGCGTCGGTAGAACGCGGCGCGCTCGCGGTCGGCGCGCGCGATATCGGAGGGGGTCTGGCCAAGACCGCGTTCGGTGTTCCAGACGATGTCGGGTTTCAGCCTGTCGCGGCTGCTCCTGAGCTGCAGCTCGCGATCGACGACGAAATGCTGGCTGCGCAGGATATGGAACGCCTCGTCCGCTGTGCCGATTTCGGGCGAGGTTTCCTCGACGATGCATCCCAGCTCCGCGAAACGCCGCGCCGCACTGGTGCAGATTTCGCGCACTTCGCGATCGATCGGCATGCGGCCGTTGTAGTCGGCGGTGAACGCAACGCGCCGGGGAGCAACGGAACGAGCCAAGCTATCGCTGAAGGACACGGCCGGCGCGTCGAACGTCAGCGGATCGTGCGGGCAGAAGCCGGCCATCGTGTCGAGGAACAGCGCCAGGTCGGCGACGCTGCGCGCCATCGGCCCCTGCACCGAGAGCGGGCTCCAGAGATTGTTCACCGTGCCGCGCGTCACGCGGCCCGGCGACGGCCGCAGCCCGACCACGGAGCAGTGACTGCCTGGGCCACGCAACGAGCCGCCGTGATCGGTGCCTTGCGCCAGCCAGACCTCGCCGGTCGCCACCGACACCGCGCCGCCGCCGGTCGAGCCGCCCGAGGTCAGCGCGGTGTTCCAGGGATTGCGCGTCCGCCCGAACACCTCATTGAAGGTGCTGCCGCCGGCGCCGAATTCGGGCGTGTTCGACTTGCCGATCACGATGCCGCCCTTGCGCTCGATGCGCTCGACCAGCGGGTGCGAGCGGGTCGGCACGTGATCGGCGAAGAGCGGCGAGCCGTAGGTCGTGCGGACGCCCGCCACATCGGTCAGGTCCTTGATCGAGACCGGCAGACCCGCGAGCCAGCCCGCCTCGCCGGCGGCCTCGCAGGAAGCGCCGCCCCGCATGATGCGGCCGGCATGATCGCGGGCCCGGTCGAGACAGAGGGTCGGCAGCGCGTTGACCGCCGGCTCGACCTCGGCGATGCGCCGAGCCGAAGCTTCGACCAGCTCAAGCGGCGAGACTTCGCCCTTCCGCAGCCGCCCCACCGCCTCGACCGCGGACATCCGCCACAGTTCCTCGCTCATCGAATGCTCCTGTCTGCCGAGCGGATTGCTGCTGGCCGACCGCGCTGATTTCACCGGAGCGGAACCAGCTCAAATTTTTGCCAGTGACAGTGTCGATGGCGCGAACAGCTCCTCCGGCGCCACCGCACGCGGATTGATCCCCTGCTCGTGCGCATATCGGGCCACCGCCGCCAGCTCGCGGCGGTTCGGCTCGACCCCGTAACTCCAGAAATCCTCGCCCATCGGGGCGCGGGCGCGCCGGAACTCCTCGACCGGCCAGGGCAGCGTCGTGAACAGATGCCCGATCGTCTCCATATGCCGGTAGCACAGCTCCTTGGTCCTGAGATAGGCGAATTAGGTATTGACCGCGAGCCAGGGATGTCGCTCGACGAGCGAGCGCCTGATGCCGACCAGATGCATGATCGGAAACATTCGGTCACATCGGAAATACGCCTCCTCCGCAGCACGGTAATCGGGAAAGAGCCGCCGCACCTTCGGGTTGCGACCGAAGCAGGAGGGCGCCAACGCCGAAATCAACGCATCGACCCGGCCGCTGTCGAGATGCTGCGACAGTGTCTTGTCGGCTGGGATCGGCTGCAATTCAATTTCCTGCGGCAACTTGAGCGCGACCCGCGGCTCGCGGCCCGGCTGCTCGAGCCCGCCGCTGCGCCATTCACCGGGCGCCTTGCCGCGGATCTGTCACGCCCGGGTAGTTGCTTGTGAGCGAGATCCCGACTCTCATCGCCTGCTCCCTGCCGCCGTGCCCTGCTGAAGCCCGTCTTCTACGCTCGGAATACCGCCTTTAGATCGCTGGTCGGCACTGCCTCGCGCATCCAGGTGAAGCCGCCCCGCTCCCGCATCTCACGCGCGCCGTTCATGAAAGCGGCAAGCGCGAGACGTGACAGCGCTCCGCCGACGCTCAGCCGCTTGACACCGACCGCTTCCATCTCGGCGGCAGTCAGCGACGGATCGGCGGCGCTCATCACGACATTCAACGGCTTGCCGATCGACTGCACAATCGTGCGCATTGTTGCCAAGTCGCGCAGCCCGGGCGCGTATAGCACATCGGCGCCGGCCTTTTCGAAGGCCTGCAGGCGCCGGATCGTATCGTCGAGGTCGGGCCGGCCGCGGATCAGGTTCTCCGCCCGCGCGACAAAGGTAAACGGCACCGGCAGCGAGCGCGCGACCTCGACCCCGGCCGCGACGCGCTCGGTCGCGTGGTTGAAATCGTAGATGCGCTCGCCGCTCCAATCCTCGATCGAGCCGCCGACAACACCCATTTCGGCGGCATCGCGCAGAATTGAAGCGGCTTCCTTGGGGTCGTCAGCATAGCCGTTTTCGAGATCGGCGTTGACCGGCAGGTCGGTCGCCTCGGCAATGATGCGGCAATTCTCCAGAAGCTCGGCGCGCGACACCAAACCCTCGCCATCGACCCGACCGAGGGCGTTCGCCATGCCGAGGCTGGTCGTCGCCAGCGCCTCGAAGCCGAGCGATGTCAGCAATCTGGCGGTGCCGGCATCCCACGGGTTTGGCAGGATCAGAATTCCGGGTCGCGCATGCAATTCCCGGAACAGGCGGCCCTTCTCAGCTTGCGAGCGCATTCATCCCTCACTGCCTGTCATTGCCGGTTCAGACGCTCACCACCCGAAAGCGGTGATCGTCGTCGGTGGCCATCTGATTGACGAGATTGATCTCCCAGGCGAGATACTCGCGCATCGCTTCCTCGCGCCCCTGGCCGCGTTCGCGCGCCGACAGCACGACGTCTTCCGGCTCGCTCGCCATTCGAGCAGCCCCCGTTTCGAGCGGCAGGCCGGCGCCGGCCCATGCCTCGGTGCCGCCGGCCAGCACCATGACCGGCACGCCTGCCGACCCGGCCAAATCGGCAGCGGCCAAGCGGGCCAGCGCGTCGTCCGGCGATGTCAGCACGATCGTCTCGGCCTTCGGCAGTTTTCCCAGATCGTCGGCGAGGCGGCTGCGGATCGCGAACCAAGCGCCGGGAATGTGGCCCCGGCCGTAACGCCGGCTCGTATCGAGATCGATGACCACCGTGTTCCCGGCGGCGAGCCGGTCCCGCAAGTCGGCGGGCTCGATGGTCGCGATGGCAACGGCTTCGAGCCCAAGTACGCGCGGCGTATCGGGGCCGCTCTGCCAGTCTCCGGCCGACGGATCGGCAACCAATACCGCCACGTCGGTCCAGCCCATCTGCTTCAGCCAGGAGGCCGTCATCGTCGCCCGGACGCCATTGTCGTCAACCAGCACCACACGCGCGTTCCAGGTGGCGATATGGGCGTCGGTCTCCTGCACGAGCTGCCCGCCCGGCGCCGAGCGCGCCCCAACAAGATGTCCGGCCCGGTATTCCTCTTGTGTGCGCACGTCGAGCACATAAAGGGTGCGCCTGTCCGCTTCAGCGCGCCAGGCTGCGAGCACCGCTCTGTCTATCCGGGGAATCCCGCAGCGTTCGGCTACCCGGGCTGCCGCCTCGATCGCCGCCCGCCGTCCGGTCTCGGAGATGTCGGGCGGCCGCCGCGCCGCACCCTGCACGACCTCGAACCCGGCCAGGTGCCAAGCCATCGTACCGTCCTTCAGCGACATGATCCTGTTGCGGAAGCCGGCGTTGCGCAGCGCCTGCGCCCCGATAATGCTGCGGGTGCGGCCGCCGCAGTTGACGATCACCGTCGTGTCGGGCGACGGCACCATGTCAGTGAAACGGTAGACCAGCTCGGCGCCGGGCACGCTGATCGCGGTCGGGATGCTGTTGTTGTGATACTCCTCGTAAGACCGGCTGTCGAAGATCGCGATATCGGCGCCGCTATCGATCAGCGCCTTCAGATCGGACGCCGATATCCACGGCGTCCCGGCCTCGTGCTCGACGACCTCGGCGAACGCCTTGCTCGGGACGTGCACGCCGCTATAGACGCGATACCCGGCTGCCTCCCAGGCGGCGATACCGCCCTCAAGCACCGCCAAATTCGTATAGCCGAACGACGCCATGCGCCGGGCGGCGAGCAGTGCCGAACCGTCGTTATCATCGCACCATACGACGCGCGTGCTGCGCCGCGGCACGAGGTCGTCGATCAGCAATTCGAGGCGGCTGAGCGGCACGCAGGACGCCAGCAGCAGGTGGCGCGCATGAAAGACCCCTTCCTCGCGCGCATCGAGCAGGGCGATCTCGCCGCCATCATGCAATTGCGCCTTCAGCTGCCCAGCGCTGATATACTTGAAGTCGCCGGCCATGCGGTCCTCCTTCGCCTATTCCTGGCTCATTGCGTTCAGATACCCGTCGCGGGTCTGCGGCAGGCGTCGGCCGAGCAGCCGCGAGGCGACGACGGTGCGCAGGATCTGCGCGGTGCCGCCGCCGATCGTGAACATGCGGGCATCGCGCACCATGCGCTCCAGCGGCCGATTGCGCGAATAGCCGGCCGCGCCGAACAGTTGCAGCGCGTCGTTGGTCACCTTAATCGCCATTTCGGAGGTGAAGATCTTGGCCTGGGCGGCCTCGGTCGGGTCGGGAAAACCGTCACCCGCGCCGGCAGCCGCCGTGTAGACCAGCAGCCGCGCCGCCGCGATCTGGGTCGCCATGTCGGCCAGCATCCACTGCACACCCTGAAATTCGCAGATCGGCCGGCCGAACTGCTCGCGCTCCTGACTGTATGCGAGGCCGAGTTCGTAAGCCCCTTCCGCGAGGCCGAGCGCTACCGTCGCCGCGCCGATACGCTGCCCATTATAGGCGTTCATCAGGTCGGCAAAGCCCTTGCGCAGACCGCGCGGCGGCAGGACAAGCGCATCGGCGGTCAATTCCATGTCCTCGAAAAGGATCTCGGCCTCGGGGATGCCGCGCAACCCCATCGCTGGCTCGCGCGCTCCAATCTTGAGGCCGGGCGTCTCGTCGCGTATTGCGATAAAGCCGCCGATCCCTTCCTCCTGGCCTTTCTCGTCAAACACGCGGGCGAATACGAGATGGAGCCGCGAGACGCCGCCGCCGGTGATCCAGTGCTTCTGGCCGTTGATCACAAAACCGTTGCCGCGGCGGTCGGCGCGGGTGGTCATCTCGCTGGCGGCGCTGCCGGCCCCCGGTTCGGTGATGCAGATGGCCGGCTTGTCGCCCGACAGCACGAGGTTCGCCGCGAGACGCTTCTGCGCTTCGCTGCCGTATTTCATGATCGCGCTGATCGCGCCCATATTGGCCTCGACGACGATGCGGCCCGTTACCCCGCAGCATTTCGCCATCTCCGCGATGACGAGGACGGCGTCGAGATAGCCCGCCCCTTGCCCGCCATAAGCGGCCGGGATCGTCATGCCGAAGAACCCGGCCTCCTTCAGCAGCCCAACGTTATCCCACGGGTATTGCTCGGTGCGGTCGATCTCCGCGGCGCGCTCGGCGATTTGGCCGCGGGCCAGCTCACGCGCCTTGGCCTGCAAGGCGCGCTGCGGTGGTGTAAGGTCGAACTGCATGCTGCCTCCGATTGTCCGAGCGAGTATGGAAGCGGTAATGCCGCGGCGGCAAGACGAGCGGTGCGCCAGGCATGTGGCCCGCCACCGGGCCATGCAGCCGAGTGCGCGGGGCTCGCGCCAGCGCTATCGCGGAGCGCGGCGCCGTGATGAGCCGAAGGAGGTAATTCGTTGCAGCAGCTGACCGGAAAGACCGTGCTCATCACCGGATCAACCGATGGCGTCGGCCGATTGGTCGCCCGCCGGCTCGGAGAGGCCGGGGCGCACGTCCTGGTGCATGGACGAGATGCGGCGAGAGGCGCCCAAGTCGTATCCGATATCGAACACGCGGGAGGCGCAGCGACCTTCCTCAGAGCCGATTTGGCGAGCCTTGTGGAGGTCCGGCGCCTTGCCGAAGCAGTACAGGAGGCTACCAGTCGGCTCGACATTCTGATCAACAACGCCGGCTGATCAACAACGCCGGTATCGGCATCGCCGGCGGCATTCGTCAGGAGAGCGCGGGCGGCTTTGAACTGTGCTTTACGGTCAATTTTCTGGCCGGGTTCCTGCTGACCTGCTTGCTACTACCGCTTCTTCAGGCCAGCGCGCCGGCACGCATCGTCAATGTGTCATGGGTTGGCCAGTAGGCGATCGACTTCGCTGACGGAATGCCGATGCGCGGCTACAGCGGCGTGCGCGCCTACTGACAGAGCAAGCTCGCGCAGGGCGTGTTCACATTTCCCCCGCGGCACGGCGTCGCGGTCGATCATTGCTCCGCCGAATGCGTCGGCATCCACGCGCATGCCCGGGCCGCCCGCCGTTATCCGAACCGAGCAGCTTCCTCCCGCGGCCAAGGCCGCGTAGGCTTTAACCAGGTGTCTCAAAAACCGCAGGCGGTACAGGCGCGGCGACGGCGTGAATGCCGACACAGGCGGTGGAGCAATGATCGACGGCGATGAAGACGGCGGCAGGCCCTTCGCCGGTCCAGATGGTGGTCGGATCGGTGCCCCACATCGTGTCGACAGTATCGGGAATGATGGTGCCGTCATGCGCCCTCGGCCCCCGCGCGGCGCCAACCCGGGTCGGGGCCAACAAACCGTTTGCGCGCATCAGCCGCAGCACGCGCCTGAGCGAGGTGCGGGTGCCGGCAACACGCCGCCGGCCCATACCTTGCGGTGCCTCTCGCCAGGAACGGGCTGGCGGCCAGCACGGCGCGGATCGCGGCGAGCAACGCAGCATCCGGCATCGGGCCCGCCGGTCCGGGACGCCGGGGTGGTGTCGCAGGCGGCCCCAGGTGGCGATAGACCCCCGAGCGGGCAACGCACCAGACCCGGCACACCGTGGCCGACCCGTACTGGCGGCCGCTGATCGGTGGGACAGCCTGGCTCATGGCGCGCGCCTCTGCCGGGCCAAAGGGCGGTTGGCCTCCGGCAGAGCAATCTTCTTGCGCAACAGGTCACGCTCGATCAGCGCCGCGCCGAGTTTTACCTTCAGCCGCGCTCTCTCCGGCTCTTCCCCGCTCGCGGGCCTCGCACTCGGCACCGCCGCGCCGGCGGCGAGAAAGGCCTCACACCAGCCGCTCAAGGTCGCCGCCGTCACCCCCAGGCTGCGCGACACCGTTTCCAGAGCCTCGCCCCGCAACAACCGCAGCACCGCTGCCCTCTTGCGCTGTCGCGACATCCGGCCACCGTGCCCGGGCGCCGCTACGCCAGACCCTCGCGCTCTCTCCGCCGCGCCTGGCCGCGCAACCGGGTTCGTTTGATCGTCCATGGCTCACCTCTCGTGCGGAAATCGTCCGCTTGCGAGGTGCCCCAATCAACCGTGATGCGGGGGAGCTCCCGCGCCTGTCCGACCTGTCGGTCTATGCTATCGTCATGCCGCAAAATCGAGGGAGAAACGTAATGTCCGTCAGGCTCACACCGGCCGAAGGCCGCGCCGTCTGGTATGGACCGCAGATCGATTATTGCGCCGACGGCATGCGCGTGCTGTCCGCCGACGAGATTGCCGAGATCGACACCGCGCTGGCGCATCTGCATTCGCTGGGGACGCTCGACTTTCCCCAGATCACCTCTGAAACCTTTCCCTTGCCGAATCTCGGGCGCTTCTTCAACGATCTCGGCCGCGAATTGCTGCATGGAAGGGGGTTTCTGCTGCTGCGCGGTCTGCCGCGCGAGCGCTATTCGCTCGACGATTTCGGTCTCGTCTATTACGGGATCGGCGTGCATCTGGGTCGGCCGGTCGCGCAATCCTACCAGGGCGAACTGCTCGGCAATGTCATCGACGTGAGCGACGTCGAGGCGCAGGCGCGCGGCTACCATGCCGGCGGCGGTCAGCGCATGCACAGCGACAATTGCGACGTGGTCTCGCTGATGTGCGTGCGTGCGGCGTGCTCCGGCGGCATCAGCCGCATCGTCAGCGCCGCCGCCGTTCACAACAGGCTGCTCGAAACGCGGCCGGACCTGCTGGAAGCGCTGTATGGCGAATGGGTGTTCCGGCGCATGGAACTGGACGCGCAATACGGCACCGGGCCGTTGACCAAGCGGGTGGTGATCTTCTCGCGCGAGAGCGGCCAGCTGACGTGCAACGTCTCGGGCAGCTATCCCTATCGTGCCGTCAGGGCCGGCGACGCGATGATGACTCCGACGCAGATCGAAGCGCTGGACGAGATGGCGCGCATCGCCGCCTCGCCCGAGCTTTACCTCGACATGAACATCGGCGAGGGCGACATCCAGTTCCTCAACAATCGCACGATCCTGCACGGCCGCACCGATTACGAAGACACACCGGAGATTGCGACGCGCCGCCACATGCTGAGGCTATGGCTTCAGATGCCAAACTGGCCGCCTCTGCCGGCAAACCAGGGCATGCAAAGCCCGGCGGACTACCCGTTGTGGCTGCGGCAGCGTACTCCGTTTATGGAGGTGCCGACCCGCTATCTCGCAGAGATGACCAGGCGAAAGGCTGAACTCGCGGCTTGAGCGGCCGCGAACGAACTGCCGCTTACGGCGCAGTCAGCAAATTCGCTACCGATCGAGTCGCCCCGACGAGTGGGAGGGTGATAAGCTCGCGCTGTGGTTTGATGGATAGGGGAGCGCGGTGAAGTTCGGTTTTTCGAGCGAGCAGGAAGAATTCCGCTCCAACCTCCGTCGCCTGCTGGCGGATCGGTCGCCGACACAGGAAGTTCGGCGATTGATGGAAACCGATCAGGGCTACGAGCGCGACTTGTGGCGCGCGATCGATACCGCGCTCGGTTTGACGGCGATACGCATCCCCGAAGCCTATGGCGGTTACGGGCTCGGTTTTGGCGATCAATGCATCGTGCTTGAGGAGATGGGGCGCGCGCTCCTCTGCGCCCCGTATTTCGCCACCGCGGTACTCGCCGCCGGCGCCATCATCAATGCCGGCACCGAGGCCGAAAAGCAGAGGCTGCTGCCGGGCATCGCCGCCGGCGAGACGACCGCGACATTGGCCTGGGTCGAGGATAACGGGCGCTGGGAGGCCGAGGGCACGGCGCTGACCGCGACGGCCGAAAACGGCGACATCGTGCTGAACGGGCATAAGATCTACGTCGTGGACGGGCATACCGCTGATGTGGTCGTCGTTCTCGCTCGCGCGCCGCAGGGCCTGTCCTTGTTCACCGTTGACGGCAACACCGCAGGGTTGACGCGCCGCGCCCTGAAATCGATGGATCAGACGCGCAAGTCAGCCCGTCTGGAGTTCGATCGGGTGGCGGCGCGCCCGCTCGGCGCGGCGGGCGGTGCGGCGGCGCCGTTCGCCCGCACGATGATCGAGGCTGCGGTCTGTCTGGCCAACGAGATGGTGGGCGGCGCGGACAGGCTGCGCGAGGACGCGCTGGCATATGCGATGATGCGCATGCAGTTCGGCCAGCCGATCGCCTCGTTCCAGTCGATGAAGCACAAGCAAGCCGACATGCTGCTGGAGGTGGAATTGGCCAAATCGGCCGCCTATTACGCCGCGGCGTCGCTGGATGACGACGACGGCGATGCCGCGGCCAACGCGCATCTCGCCAAGGCGCTCGCCAGCGATGCGTATATGCAGACCGCCATCCACGCGGTGCAGATCCATGGCGGCATCGGCTTTACCTGGGACAACGACACCCATCTCTGGTTCAAGCGGGCCAAAAGCTCCGAGGTGTTGCTGGGCGATGCCGGCTATCACCGCGAGAAGATGCTGCAGAACTGGCCGGGCTGAGGGCGACCATGACCGATATCAACGAAGACACGATCCGCGCCGAGGTCCGCACCTGGCTCGAAGCAAACTGGAGCCCGGATTGCGGGCTGGTGGAATGGCGTCTCAAACTCGCCGAATCCGGATGGGGCGTCCCGCATTGGCCGTCGCGCTGGTACGGCCGCGATCTCCCCGTCGGGTTGGTGCCGGTGGTCGAGGAGGAATTCAAGCGCATCGGAGCCGTCGGCGTCGCCAAGGTCGGCATCCGGACGCTCGCCGCCGCGACCATTCTCGCGCACGGCACCGATTGGCAGAAGGAGAAGTTCCTGCTGCGCATCCTGACCGGCGAGGATATCTGGTGCCAGCTATTCAGCGAGCCGGGCAGCGGCTCCGACCTGGCCGGTGCGGTGACGCGAGCGGAGCTGCGCGGCAATCAATGGGTGGTCAACGGGCAGAAGGTATGGACCACCAGCGCGCACAAGGCGCATTGGGGTCTTCTGCTGGCGCGCACGAATTGGGATCAGCCGAAACACCGGGGCCTGTCGTATTTCATCCTCGACATGAAGCAACCGGGCGTGACGGTGCAGCCGTTGCGACAGATGAACGGCTATGCCTCGTTCAACCAGGTCTTCTTTACCGATGCCAAGGTCGAACCGGAATTTCTCGTCTCCGATGTCGGGAACGGCTGGACGGTGACGACGACGACGCTGATGCACGAACGCCGCGGCGCCGACGCGCTGCGCAGTTGGGCGATCGCCTCCGACAAACCCGGCCGCATCTACGATGAGGAGCGGGAGGAAATCCGCACGACGATGGAGCCTTACAAGTGGTATCCGCAGCGTGTGGGCCGGGTCGATCTCATCCTGGAACGGGCGCGCGCGACCGGAAAGATTAACGATCCGGTGCTGCGGCAGGAGATCGCCAAGGTGCTGGCGATGTCGAAGGCGGCGGAATGGACCGCTCGTCGCGCCCGCACGGCGCAGGAACAGGGGCGGCCGCAAGGCCCCGAAGGTTCGCTCGGCAAGCTGGCGTCCAGCATCATCGCACGGGCGGCGGCGCGCGTGCATACCTCGCTGCTGGGGCCGGATGCGCTGTTGACCGGCGACGACAGCCCGATGAACGGACTCCTGGCGGAGATCCTGGTCTCGGTGCCGGCCTGTTCGATCGCCGGCGGCACGGACGAGATCCAGCGCAATATTATCAGCGAACGCGTGCTCAAGATGCCGCGCCAGCGGACCGGCGACACGGACAGACCGTTCAAGGATGTGCCGAGAAATATCGTCGCCTGAGTGGTGAGCGGCCTGTGTTCAGCCTCGGGTAGAAGGGGGCTGACGGAGAGGATCGCGACACAAGCCGCGCGCCTGGAGCCTGTTGGAGCTTGGATAGCATCCCGATTTTCCGGGCATACGGGAAGGAAACGGCAGTCAGGTTTTGACGGATGCGACGTGGGCGGTTTGGGAACCGCTGATCGAGGCGGTCCGGCCGCGCGAAGACGCCGTCGAAGAAATTGCGGCGGACCATCTCGGCGATCCTCCGGCGGCACCAGAACGGCGCCAAGTGGCGCAGCATCC
>JBFWVT010000107.1:0-13787 GCA_050246595.1 Alphaproteobacteria bacterium | reverse complement strand
TCGGCGGCGCCGGCGCCGATGCGATGCTCGGCGGCGCCGGCATCGACCGCGCCCAGTACACCGATTCCCCGACTGGTCTGACGGTCGATCTGCAACTCCCGGCCACCCACACCGGCATTGCGGCAGGCGACAGTTATTTCTCGGTCGAATACCTGTACGGCTCCAACTTTGCCGACGATCTGCGCGGCGACGCCGGCGCCAACGTGATCTGGGGCGGCACCGGCGACGACATCGTCTCCGGCCGCGCCGGCAACGACCATCTGCTCGGCGGCGCCGGCAACGATGTGATGCTCGGCGGCGTCGGCGCCGATATACACAACGGTGGGGCGGGCGCCGACCGCGCCCAGTATCATGATTCCCCGACTGGTCTGATCGTCGATCTGCAACTCCCGGCCATCAACACCGGCCTCGCGGCAGGCGACAGCTATTTCTCGGTCGAGAACCTGTACGGCTCCAATTTTGCCGACCATCTGCGCGGCGATTCCGGCGCCAATGCGGTCTGGGGCGGCGCCGGCGACGACATCGTCCACGGCCGCGCCGGCGACGACACGCTGATCGGCGGCGACGGCGATGATGTGCTGATCGGCGGTCTCGGTCTTGATGTCCTGATCGGCGGCGGCGGACTTGACCGGTTCGACATCGATTTCGTCGGTGAAAGCCTGCCGGGATCGCTAAGCCGCGACGTCATCGCCGATTTTGTCGGCAACGGCAATCTCGCGGGAGATCTGATCGACGTTTCGACGATCGACGCCAACGTCCTTCTCGCCGGGGATCAGGCATTTGACTTTATAGAGAGTGCCGCGTTCACCGCCGCCGGTCAGTTGCGCTATTCCGGGGGCGTCTTGCAGGGGAGCACGGACGCGGATGCGTCTGCCGAGCTTGAAATCCTGCTGGTCGGCTCGCCTGTCCTGGTCGCTGCCGATATCGTCTTGTGAGGTTTTGACCAGGCGCCAGGGGCAGTAAAGCAGTCGTAGTCGTCGCAGCATGGGCTGACCTCGGCGCAAGCCGGGGAAAGCCCGTGCTGTTCGGCGGCAAAGCGATGGGCGTCGCGCCGCTCGGCCAATTCTGCGCTTGCCCGGGCAATTCTCAAAGGGGATCCAAGAGGAATTGACCGACCAACGGCCCGTGACAAAAGTGTCAGATATCGAACGTAAATCGGTTGACACCGAGTCAATGATACCCCAGAGTAAGGTTAAATAAAATAGCGCAGAACGACGCGTATCGCTGCTGCTGGGAAGGCGCTGATGCTCCGCGAATAAAGAAGCAGTTACTTTCTGTTTCGTCGAGACGGCGCAGTGGGTCAATTCGCGAGCTTGAAATAAAGAAAACGACGCGGCGCTCAATCTGTCAACGCCGCTCAAAGAGGGCGATTTATGGCGATCTCAACCGTTACAATCAACGCCGCCAGCAACCCGTCCGAGATCGGTCCAACCCCGGCATGGTTCGAGATATCACGCACCGGCGATCTCTCGCAAGAACTGACGGTTCCGATAGAGCTGAGCGGAACCGCGACGTCTGATGATTATATAGTACCCGGCAATATCGTCACCTTCAATCCCGGTCAGAGCCGAGCGTGGTACGCCGTTATTCCGCGCAACGACAGTCTCCTGGAAGGTGACAGCGAAACGATCGTGGCCTCGCTCGTGACCGGATCCGGGTATGCCCTGGGCGCCCAATCCTCCGCGACCGAAATCATCGGCGAGGGTCCGGGCATCGGCGTGGAGATGCCGCAGGGAACGTCGGGGGATCAGTCTCGCGGATTGTATGCGACTATTTCCGGCGGATTTTTGAACATCGAACTCGCCACGACGAGCGCGACGGTGGGATCGATACTCGGAACGAATTTCAGCATTTTTATCGATGTCGATCAGAATCCTGCAACCGGAGATTATCGAACCGGGCATTTTGGCGGTGCCGAATACCGGATTGACGGCAATACCGGAACCTTTATTGGCGGCGGGACTTTCGCGGTGCACCGGCTGGCCCGCAACATTCGCGAGGAGATGTTCTTCAACGGGCAGGACTGGACAAATCCGTCTACCGAGCCTCCGCCAGACGAGCAAAAGGATCGGTTGATAGGCACTGCATTAAACCCGGTAAAACGTCTCCCTAACGGAAATTCATTGATACAAGTCCCGCTGGATCACATTCCGGTCTTGGCGCCGGACGATATCGGGGGCCTCAATCCAGCATCGACGACAGCGGTAAATCTCTCGGCCAACGTCTACACCAAGGCGGCGGCACTGGGATCGCAGCTGAAGGCAAACGGGTCGCGTGGCCCTTCATTCGGAACGTTCAATACCGCTACCGGACAAATAGAGATAAGCAATCCGGCGCAAACCGCGCTATTCGGCCTCTCCGATGAGCTCGCGGCTGCGTCGTCGGGAGCCGATCTGATCGGCGCGGCCTGGGGCATCGTCGGTGATCAGGTCACGTTTCAATTGCAGTTCGACGGTCAGATCGGCGGGTCGATAATGACCGCCGACATCTACATCGATTCCGACAATAATCAGGCGACAGGCTTTATACCGATTCCCTCAGACACCGGATTGCCGAGCTGGACCGCGGATATCTTAATCCAGATCAACTCCGCCGGCATAGGCGGGATAAGTCTCATTACAACTCAAGTTCTGCTGATCACCGCCTCCGGTAATCTGGAATTCGGCGTTTCCGGAAGCGGGCAATCCGGCGCCACTGCTTCGGGCAGCAGCGACGGCAGTTGGCAGATCATCAATGGCAATATCTTTGAGCTGACCACCTCGTTAAGCGTCCTTTCGGCGCAACGCGTCACCGGCGACGGCAGCGATCGCGCCAGCGCTTTGGAGTACGAACGCATTGTACCCGACGGCGAGATGAAGGTGCGGTTCGCGACCCGCAGCTCTCCTCTGGAGCCGATCCTCGATTTTGCCCCGGAACGAGGCATGGTCGTCGATACCCTTACCGGCGCCGTCGAGACCGGGCTCCGCTTTGACAGCAATGCGGTGTCAATGAACGATGCGATCGAGGGAATCTTCTCCATCAGCACTCCCGACCTGTCCCGACTGACTGCGCAGGTGATCGGCGACAAGCTCGCCATCAGCGTCGATGCGCTGAACATAATCAAAACAAGCCAACCAAATTTCTCGATCTACCTGGATACGGATAATAATCCTTTTACAGGATTATCCAAACCGGTTGAAGGTATCGCAGGGGCTGATTATCAACTTTACATCCACCTCCCGACCGGTAACGCATTCGCAACCGAACTGACGGCCGAGTTGACGCGGTTCGGCGCCGGCGGGGAGAAGCTGGGACTGTTGTCCCATCTCGGATGGTCGATACTGACCCCGGGTATTACGGCGGTTTCGCCCGCCGGGCCTCTCAATGTCACGATCCCGCTCAGCGAGCTGGGAACAACCGCATATCAACTCAAACTCGTCGTGACGTCCGGCGTCGGCGTTGTTCAAAGCATCGGTGATATCGACATCGCCGGGCCGCTGACGGTCAGAAATCCGCTGGTTCCGGCACCGCCGCTTGCGCCCGCCGGGCTGGCTCTTGCCGCGGCGTCGGATACCGGCGTCCCCGGCGACAACATCACCCAGCTGACCGACCTCGTTATTACCGGCACCGGCGAGGCGGGCAACACAATCACACTGTATGACGGGCCGACGATCGTCGGCACCGACACCGTTGCCGCCGGCGGCGCGTGGTCGGTGACGATGATCACCTTCGGCGAGGGGCTCCATGATCTGACCGCAATCCAAACCAATGCCATCGGGGTCAGCCCGCCCTCCGGCGTGCTCACGGTCAGGATCGACACGACGGCTCCGATCGTTACTGCGCATCTGGCGGCGGGCGTTGCCACCCCCCAGATCACCGGGACAGCCGATCCGAATGCCAGCGTGCGGATCACTGAAGGAAGCACGGTTCTCGCCACAGTAACGGCAACCGGCTCCGGGGCATGGAGCTATGCGCCCACCCTGCCCCTCGGCAGCCATACGGTGACCGCGACCCAAACCGATGCCGCCGGCAATGCCGGCGCTGCATCCGTGACCTTTATCAGCGGAGATGCCGGCGCCAATACCCTCATAGGCAGCAGCGCCAACGACTTTATCTTCGGCCTCGAAGGCAACGACGTCCTCAACGGCAACGCAGGCAACGATATCCTCCATGGTGGACTCGGCAATGACACGCTCAATGGCGGCGCCGGTGTGGATGCGATGGCTGGTGGCACCGGTAACGACACGTACTCTGTCGACAATGTCGGCGATACGGTCAGCGAGCTGGCCGGCGGCGGCGTCGATCTCATCCTGAGCGCAATCCGCTACGTGCTGCCGGCCGAAATCGAACAGCTGACTTTAACCGGGAACGCGAACATCAATGGAACCGGCAACGCTCTTGCCAACGCGCTGACCGGCAATACCGGTGTCAATACGCTGTGGGGCGGCGACAGCAACGACATGCTCAACGGCGGCGGCGGCAACGATGTTCTGAATGGCGGTGCCGGCAATGACGTGATGATCGGCGGCGCCGGTGCCGATATGCACAATGGCGGGACCGGCGCCGACCGCGCCCAGTACAATGATTCGCCGGTTGGTCTGATCGTCGATCTGCAACTCCCGGCCAACAACACCGGCATCGCAGCAGGCGATAGCTATTCTTCGCTCGAGAACCTGTACGGCTCCAACTTCGCCGACAATCTGCGCGGCGATGCCGTCGCCAACGCGATCTGGGGCGGCACCGGCAACGATACCTTGTACGGTCGCGGCGGCAACGACCATCTGCTCGGCGGCGACGGCAATGACGTGATGATCGGCGGCGCCGGCGCCGATATGCACAATGGCGGGGCCGGCACCGACCGCGCCCAGTACAACGATTCCCCGGTTGGTCTGACGGTCGATCTGCAACTCCCGGCCAACAACACCGGTATCGCAGCCGGCGACCTCTATGCCGCGGTCGAGGGTCTGTACGGCTCGAACTTTGCCGACGATCTGCGCGGCGACGCCGGCGCCAATACGGTCTGGGGCGGCGCCGGCAACGACGTCCTTTATGGCCGCGCCGGCAATGATCATCTCCTCGGCGGCGACGGCAACGATATAATCATCGGCGGCGCCGGCGCCGATATGCACAATGGCGGGGCCGGCACCGACCGCACCCAGTACAACGATTCCCCAGTTGGCTTGACGGTCGATCTGCAACTCCCGGCCAACAATACCGGCATCGCGCTCGGCGACCTCTATGCCGCGGTCGAGGGTCTGTACGGCTCGAACTTTGCCGACGATCTGCGCGGCGACGCCGGCGCCAATACGGTCTGGGGCGGCGCCGGCAACGACGTCCTTTATGGCCGCGCCGGCAACGATACGCTGAACGGCGGCGCCGGCAACGATATGCTGATGGGCGGTCTCGGCCGCGACAGCTTGACCGGGGGCGGTGGATTGGACAGGTTCGCGTTCAGCACCGTCGATGAAAGCCCGCCTGGATTGCTCAACCGTGACGCAATCACCGACTTTATTGGCAACGGCAATCTGGCGGGGGATGTGATCAACATTGCGGCGATCGACGCCAATGTCCTTCTCGCCGGGGATCAGGCATTTGACTTTATAGAGAGTGCCGCGTTCACCGCGGCCGGTCAGCTGCGCTATTCCGGGGGCGTGGTGCAGGGGAGCACGGATGCGGATGCGTCTGCCGAGCTTGAAATCCTGCTGGTCGGCTCGCCTGTCCTGGTCGCCGCCGATCTCGTCTTGTGAGGTTTTTGACCAGGCGCCGGAGGCAGTAAAGCAGTCGTAGGATGGGCTGAACGCAGTGAAGCCCATGCGGTTCGGGGGCAATTTGCCCTCGCGGCGCATTCCGGCCGCGATACAAACGATACCGGATTGCCGCCGATACGACATCGGCACGATACACTGATCGCCTAGACATGGTCGCGGCGGACGCAAAGGCTTGGCGGAGCCGGCGCTGAATTGCATCGGCTCGCTTCGTCAACGGGTTCGCGACGCCGCGCGGCGATCTTTCGCAAAACAACTCGAATCGCTCGCCACGCCCGAAGGCGGTTTCTCAATCCCGCGGAGGTCACCATGGTTGAGGTCGTCGATTATCGTTCCCTGACCCCGGCGCTGGAGAAGGGTTATTATGTCCTGCATACCTATTCGAAGGCGCCGGAAGCCAGCGCCAAGCGGATGATCGACCTGCAGATCATGGAAAATGACTTCGCAAAGGGTCACAGGATCAATATGCAAAGCGAAGAGTACCTCAAGGAGCTGATCAAGCGCGCGTCGGGAGGACGATTCAAAGCAATTGGCGGATCGAGCGGCTTGGAGTTTTTTATAATCAGGGGCGGAGGAGAAGGTTTTCTCGACCCTCGGTATCGCGACAAGAATGCCAGTCGTGATATCCGCTTCTACGGATCAACCACCGCCGGCGAAGTGGGTTCGACATTTGTCTTCGACTGCAACGATCTGATCGTTGCCTTCGATAAAAGAGGAAAACTGATCAGCTCGGCTTTATTGGAAAGACCGATTTCCATTGCGCTCCGCAACGACCCCAATTTTTGGACCGAATCCACCGCCAATCAGGTGTATGACGCTTGGGACGGCCAGTGGGTCTCACTTTATCAGAATACGTACTTCTTCTTAAAATACAATGGCGTCAAATATTACGGGCTGTGGGTCAGTGACAGTAAAAATTTTTATGCCACAGGCAAAGTCAGGATCGATATTCACAAGCAGGAGCAGACGAATGGCTGTATATTTATCGTCGACCCGGCAACACCGTCGCTAGCCAACAAGGCAGCACTGGATGACTTCGAGCCTCTCTTTATAACATCTATCCAGTCCGAAATAAAGGCAAAGGTGAGACAAAATATCGGGAAGATGCATATCGTCACGATCAAGTAGGCGGCGGGCGATTTCCTTCAGAAACAGAATGCGCTCCGCTTTCCCGCCTTGCACCTCTCTCGGCGCGATGGCCGGGGACCCGCAAACTTGCTCCGCGGGTCCCCGAGCCTGCCTTTATGACGGTTGCAACTCAGACCGATATTATTCTGGTGTCCTGATTTTGAAATTCGGACCTTTATGCATTGGTGTCATTGCGCGCGACGCGAAGCAATCTCGTGCCGAAGCTGCCGAGTAGCAGCGAGATTGCTTCGTCGGCCTGCGGCCTCCTCGCAATGACACGCTGGGCACAAAGTCGGAGAAATTTCTCGATCAGGACACTAGCTGCCGCTCTGATACCGCCTCCCGGCAAGATAGCGCGCGCCCTGCGGGCCGGCTGTTTCGCTGTGCGGACGCCCGGCCGGCATCTCGAAAATATCGCCGGCGCGGTAGGTGCGCTCGCCGCTTTCCGCGGCGATTGTCATCGCCCCTTCGAGAACAAGCAGCCTGGCATCGAATTCATGGGCGTGCGTGCGGTTGACCTCGCCTGCTTTCATGCGCCGATCGACCACCTCGCCGTAACCCTGCTCGCGCAGCTCGTTTTCGAATGCCGTCCGATCCATCGCCTTCCTCCCGATACAGCCGGCCCGATAATAGCACGTGACCGATCGAGGCGCCTCCCCCGGTTCGCCTCTTGTCCTCGCCTCGATTGCTCCGATATCGTGAGGTGATCATGCGATTTTCTCAATTTTCGTTTGAAAGCCGAGCTGCGCCGTTGACGTGCTCTCCGCGCCGCCGGCCGCGCTCCGGTACGGAGTCGGAGGTCTGGACGGACGCACCTGTCAGTTGATATATCATATCATATAGGCTGTATAGGCGCATACACCCCCAAAGCTGCGAGCACGCGTCCTGGAGCCTGTCATGCCACTGGATGGCCCGGGCCGTGCGGTTCCGGCCACCATCGCCCCGACAGACGCGCGTCGACTCGTCCTCGACCCGCGGACGCGGCGCCTGCTCGAAGCACCGATCGTGCCGACATTGCTGCGGCTCGCCTGGCCCAACATCGCCGTCATGCTGCTGATGGCCTCGACCGGGCTGATCGAGACCTGGTGGGTCTCGTGGCTCGGTCTCGACGCTCTGGCCGGTGTCGCGCTGGTTTTTCCCGGGTTCATGATGATGCAGATGCTGTCGGCCGGCGCGATGGGCGGCGGCATCTCGTCGGCGGTGGCGCGCGCTCTGGGCGGCGGACGCCGCGACGATGCCGATGCGCTGGTGCTGCACGCCATCATCGTCAATGTCGCGATCGGCAGCCTGTTCGCCGCGCTGGTGATCGGGTTCGGACCCTCGCTGTACCGGGCGCTCGGCGGCGAAGGCGGCTCGCTCGCCGCCGCGCTTGCCTACTCCAACATTGTTTTCGCTGGTCTGCCGCTGGTCTGGCTGACCAATGCGCTGGCCAACGTCATTCGCGGAACCGGCAACATGCTGACGCCGGCGCTCACGATGAGTGCCGGCGTCGTGCTGCTGCTGCCGCTGTCGCCGTGCTTGATCTTCGGCCTCGGTCCGTTTCCGGCGCTCGGGATCGCCGGAGCCGGGATCGCGATCGTGGTGACCAATGCCTTTATGGCCGCGGTCCTGGCTGTCTATCTCGCCGCGGGGCGGTCGGTTGTGCGGTTCGCCTGGGTGCGGCTTCAGACGCGTCTGTTTGGCGAGATCCTGCGGGTCGGCGCGGTCGCCTCGATCACGACATTGCAGACGACGCTGACCGTGGCGCTGGCGACGGCGCTGGTCGGCGCCGCCGCCGGGCCGGAGGCTGTCGCCGGGTACGGCACCGGCAATCGTCTTGAATACCTGATCGTACCGCTTGTCTTCGGGCTGGGCGCTCCGCTGGTCGCGCTGGTCGGCACCAATCTGGGCGCCGGAAGGCGCGAGCGCGCGCTGCGCACCGCCTTCACCGGGGCGGCGCTCGCCTTTGTCCTGGCCGAGGCGGTCGGGCTGGCGGCGGCGATGTCGCCCGAAACCTGGCTCGGCCTGTTCAGCGATAATGCCGAGATGCACGCCGTCGGGGGGCAGTACCTGCGGATCGTCGGGCCGGCTTACGGCTTTTTCGGGATGGGTCTGGCCCTCTACTTCGCCTCGCAAGGCGCCGGAAGGCTGCTGTGGCCGCTCCTGGCCGGGATGATCCGTCTCGTGATCGCGATCGGCGCCGGCTGGATCGCCCTGTCCTTGACCGGGTCGCTGAGTTGGCTGTTTGCTTCTCTCGCGGTCGCCCTCGTGGTCTACGGGTTGACGATCGCCGGCGCGGTCGCCCGCGGCGTCTGGTTCACGGCGCCGCGCGCGACACGATGACGACACTCCTTCAAAGGATTTCAACGGGAGGCTGCCGCCTTCGAGGAAAACACCGCCGAGCGCCGGCCGGGCAGCTTCTGGGTGCCGGTGCTGTGCGGCGCGGCGATCCTGACGATCGGCATCGGCGCGCGCCAGAGTTTCGGTATTTTTCAGACGCCGATCGCGGCCGAACTCGGTGTCGGACGCGAGCCATGGTCGTTCGCCAATGCGCTGTCGATGCTGCTGATGGGGTTGTTCGCGCCGTTTGTCGGCAATCTCGCCGACCGGTTCGGCGCCGCGCGGACCGTTGCCGCCGGCGGCGTCCTGTATGTCGCCGGCATGTTCGTGATCGCGCTGGCGAGTGACGGCACAATGCTGATCCTCGGCAGTATTCTGGGCGGGATCGGCACGGCGGCGGCAGGGTTCGGGCCGATACTCGGCGCGATCAACCGGAAGACCCCGGCAACGTACCGCTCGATCGCGCTCGGCGTCGCGACGGCGGGCGGATCGTTCGGTCAGTTCGCGATCGTACCGTTCGCCTCCGTGTTGCAACAGCGGCTCGACAACTGGCATGCCACGATGGCGATCCTGGGCCTTGTATCGGTGCTGAGTCGGTCTGTTCAATATCGCCGGCTCGCTGATATGGGGCTGGCTCGGCGGCCGCCACCCGAAAAGGATATGCTGGCCCTGCTCTATGCGCTGCGGGCGGCGGCATTTGTCGTCTTTCTGACCTTGCCGCTGTCGTGGGCTTCGGTGCTGCCGTTCGCCGCCGTGCTCGGATTTCTGCGGCTCGGCACGGTGCCGCTGACAGGCGGGCTGGTCGGCTACGACGCGATGTGGTGGCTCTCGGTCGGGCTTGGCGTCCTGGCCGCGCTGCTCCACTGGCAGATCCGCGAACGACCGACCCCGCGCTTGGCAATGTCGCAGGCACAGACATGACGAGCCGTCGCGGGAGCGGCCGGCCGGCGATGCCCGATAGCGGTCGCGCCTGCGGCAGGCACACGGCAGGGTCCGCCGCTCACGGTTCCCGGCTGCTCTGCTTTGCCGGCCTCGCAGCCGTTGCGCTCTCCACAGCCGCCTTCGTCCTGTGGACCAGAAACGGCGCCGGCATCCTGCTCGACATGATGCTCGCGCTCTGCGTCTGAGGCGAGCCGCGATCCCGCCGATAGCGGCCCTCCGGGTCCGCCGCTTCTAACTCCTGCCGCGCAGCGCCAGCACATTGAACCCGGCGATCAGACCGAGCATGACCAGCGTCCCGATGACACCGCCATTGATGGCAAAACTGACAAGAGACATCGCCAGCGTCAGATTGATGATTGCGATCGGCAGGTAATCGCTCGCGCCCGGCTCCAATCCCTCGGGACGCACCGCCGGCTTTACGTGCAGATCCTCGTGCGGATAGTAGTGCAGGCTCATGGCGGCCCCTCCGAGCGGCGCGCTAGCTTACCTGTCGAGCCACACCGTCGCCAGGTCCTGGTTGGTCAGATGGCTCGGCCCGCAATTCCAGCCCTTGACATAGGAGCGGTACGGCACGATCCGGTTCCACCAGACCAGGAAGCCCTGATGCGCCTCGGTGTCGAGATTGTGCTTCTCGAATTCCAGCATCAGCGCCTTCTGCCGTTGCGGGTCGGTCTCGCGCAGCATCTTCTCATAGATTTCGACCGATTTCGGGTCCTCGTAGTGGCCGTAGCTCTCGGCCGATACCGATGACGGCAGCAGCTTCTGGACATCGAGCAGCGGGTTGACGATGCCCTTGCCGGGCGCTTCGACCGCGACATCGAAACTGCCGTTGCGCAGCGCCTCGTACCACGGTCCGCTCGGCACGACACGCTGCGTCACGTTGAGACCGATCTTGCTCCACTGATCGATCAGCCAGCTCCCGATATATTTGTACGGCTGATCGACATTGCGGTTCAGCAATTCGAACCTCAGCCCCTCGGCGCCGGCCTCCTTGAGCAGCCGCCGCGCCTCGGCGCGCGATTGCTCGATATCCGTCCCGTATCCGGCGATCTGGTGCAGTTCCTCCTTGGTGGGCGCCAGCTTCGATCCGGGAAAGACCAACGTGCCGACCGTTTTGACGACCGCGACCCGAGACAGGGCCTCGCCACCCTGCCAGCGATCGATCGCCAGGGTCAGCGCGCGCCGCACGCGCGGGTCGTCGAACGGCTTTTTCTTGTGGTTGGGGGTGAACGACGAGCCGACATTCCAGTCGCTGGTGCAGATCGCGATCTTTTCGCCAAGCTCCCGCTTCAGCTCCTCGGCGGAAGCCGGCGGCATGCCGCGGAATTCCATCGCGGCGCGGTCGGCGCGGATCGCCTCGATGCGGGTCGCCTGTTTTGGTGCGTAGATCCCGACAAACCCGTCGAGATAGGGCAGCCCATTGTGGTGATAATCGAGGTTGCGCTCGCCCTTGATCGACTGGCCGGTCTCATAGGCGACAAATCTGAACGGGCCGGACCCCATCACATTGCGCTCGTACCAGCGCGGGTCCTGGTCGAGGATTTTCTTCTGATAGACAAAGGCGAACGGGTCGGCCAGCGCCGGCAGAAAGGCGTCGGTCGGAAACTTCAGGCGAAAGACAACCGTCTCCGGGTCCGGCGCCTCGATCGTGTCGACCATGACGTAGTAGCTCTGCCGCGGGCTGACAAACCCCTCCGGCGGAAAGACGATCTTGTTCCAGCTCGCGACGACATCGGCCGAGGTCAGAGGCATGCCATCGTGGAACTTGACCCCCGGCCGGAGCTTGAACGTGTAGGTCCTGCCCCCGTCGGTCGGTGTCGGCATCTCAATGCACAGATCGCAGACGAACCGGTCCGATCCGGGGTCTGCCGGGTTGACCCGGATCAGCGTGCTGTAGAACGGCGCGGCCGAGTGGATCGTCGCAAAGGTGCTTTCGCGATGCCCGTCAAAGCTCGGCGGCGCATCGGCTGGGATCGTGTAGGTCAGCGTGCCGCCGCGTTTCGGCGTTTCGGCCGGTGCCGGGCCGGCGCCGATCGCGAGGATAGCGATAAGGGAAGCGGCAAGCCCCAGCAGCGTTGATGCGCGTCTCAAGATCGGTCTCCGGCTTGAGGGGCGGACAAGTCGCGGCGACGAATGCCGGGTCCGGGTGCCGTCATACCGAAGCCGCCGCGCCAAGGCGACTGCAATTTGGTGGCCAATTCCGCTCCGCAGCCGATCGATATAGGATGGCCCCGGCCGAACAGACTGAGGAATGGGCGTGAGCAGCGACACCTACCAGATTTACGCGGTGCGTTATGCGCACCATAACCGGCGGGCGAGCGAGAATTTCTACGGCGGCGACCCGCATGACGGACCGATGCCGCTCGACTATTTTGTCTGGGCGATCGTCGGCGAGAACCGCACGCTGATCTTTGATACCGGCTTCGACGCGGCGATGGCCAAAAAACGCGGGCGCGAGTTCCTGCTTCCGCCGCGCGACGGTCTCGCCGCGATCGGCGTCGATCCCGACGGCATCGAGGATGTCGTCATCAGCCATATGCATTACGACCATGCCGGCAACAACGATCTGTTCCCGAATGCGACGTTTCATATCCAGGACCGCGAGATGGCGTTCTGCACCGGGCGCTGCATGTGTCATCGCGACATCCGCCGCTCGTTCGAGATGGCCGATGTGACCGCGATGGTCGAGCGCGTGTTCCGCGACCGGGTCCGGTTCCATGACGGGGTTGGCGAGATCGCGCCCGGTATCACCGTGCACCATGTCGGCGGCCACACGAACGGGTTGCAGGTGATGCGGGTCAAGACCGCGCGCGGCTGGGTCGTGCTGGCTTCCGACGCGTCGCATTTCTACGCCAATTTCGAGCAGATGCGGGCCTATGCGACGGTCTACAATGTCGGCGACATGCTGGAGGGCTTTGCGACCGTAAAGCGGCTGGCGACCTCGCCGCGTCACGTGATCCCAGGCCATGACCCGCTGGTGCTACGCCGCTATCCGGTACCGAAACCGGAACTTGACGGCATCGCGGTGCGGCTCGATATCGAGCCTTCGGAGTAGCGGGAATATACCCCTCTCCGCCCTCCAGGGGGGAGAGGGAGGAGCCCATCGCGGAGCGGGGGGAGGATGAGGCGGGTGTCGGCAACCGCTCTGGAATCCCCCACCTCACCCCAATCCTCTCCACCCCCAGGGATGGAGAGGGAGTCAGGTGACGGGCTTTTTCGACCGCAGCGGCTCCTCCCCCGCAAAGCGGGCGCGCGGACCCAGCGCCTCTTCGATGCGCAGCGCCTCGTTCCATTTCGCCATCCGCTCGGATCGCGCGAACGAACCGGCCTTGAGCTGACCGGCGCCCCAGCCGATGCACCGGGTGGTCTGACGACTGACCGGTTCTTTTCAAGGTCTGGCGCTTACGTGTGCATGCCCCCTCCAAGGGTGACAAATTCGGCCGATCCTTATTCCAAACCCACCAGCCGCTGCATTCAGCGGAGAGTAGTCGCAGCAGTTGCGCCTGCCGTTCCGTTATTTCACCCAGGCCTAGAGTGTGATCGGGTCTGGTTGAAACGGGATAGGGGTTCCCCGGCGCGGGGATCTCTGCGCAAGATGCTGGCTGGGGGGCGGAGGCCAGCACGCATGCCCAGACCCTATTCACAGGATTTGCG
>JBFWVT010000106.1:0-14155 GCA_050246595.1 Alphaproteobacteria bacterium | reverse complement strand
CTTTCGCGCTTACGTCGAGCAGTTCCTTGCACCCACCCTGAACCGCGGCGATGTCGTGATCCTGGACAATCTCGGCAGTCATAAGGGACAAGCTGTCCGCCGCCTGATCCGCGCCGCCGGCGCCAAGTTGTTCTTCCTGCCCCGCTATTCGCCCGATCTCAACCCGATCGAGCAGGTCTTCTCCAAGCTCAAGACTCTGCTGCGCAAAGCCGATCCGCGCACCACCGAGGACACGTGGCGCCAGATCGGCTCATTGCTCGATCATTTCTCCGCACAGGAATGCGCAAACTACCTCGCCAATGCCGGCTACGCTTCAACCTGATGCGATCACGCTCTAATCGGCGAATTTCCGGCATTCGAGGCTGCGCCCGGCGATCCGGCAGCGCGCGAGAACCGCGTCATCCGGCGCGTAGAGTACGCCGCCCCAGCCGCTGGCGGGGTTGCGGTCCAGCACCAGATAGCCGAACCGCGCCAGCGCGACCCCGTCGCGCACGGTCATGCCGTCAAGCTCGGCGCCGGCGATCGGGGCGTGCCCGAGTTCTTGCAGCTTGTCGCCGCCGGTGCCGACGATCAGTTGCGGCGGCCGCTCCGGCCCGAAATCGTAGGCCAGAAAATCGTGGACATGCCCCGACATCACGAGGTCGAGGGCGGGCGGCACGAGACCGCGTATCGCGGCTTGCAGCGTCTGGTTGGTCGAAAAGCCGGTCAGCATGCCCTGCCCCATCGCCCAGACCGGGTGGTGCAGCAAGAGCCATGACCCCGCCGGCGCCTGCGCCAGCAGCGGCGCGAGCTGGCCGGCATAAAACGCGACCTTTTCCGGGGGCGCCAGAAAATCGTTAGTGTCGGCGCTGTCGAACACGAGAAGATCGAGACCGCCGACCGCCAGAAAGTAAGGCGGGGTGCGGTCGGCGCAGTCGGCCCGGCCCGGATACGGCCCGGGATATGGATCAAGCAGGCGGAACCAGCCCCGTCCGCCGCGGGCGCATAATTCGTGATTGCCGCGCACCATGACCCACGGCGCGGCGGCCAGAAGCGGCGCCGCCGGGTCGAGAAAATCGGCGCGCCAAGCCGGCCAGTTGTCGCCATGGGGGCTGCCGGCACAACCGCGGCGGCCGGGCGGGCACGGCGCCTCCCGGTAGAAATAGTCGCCGACATGGATGACCAGATCGGGGCGTCTGGCAGCGGCGGCCTTGGCGATGACTGGGAACGGCCATGCCTCCGGGTCGTGGCAATCCTGCGCCGCCCATCGGGCGAGGCGGCAGCCGGTATCGCCGATCACCACGATGCGGTTGACGGCCGAGGGAAGCGTCGGCAGCGGGATGTCACCGAGGCTCAGCCGAGAAGTCGCTTGCGGCACCCGTGCTTCGCAGACCCGCACCGGGAACGCCGCATCCGGCACGGCGCGCAAACGCATCGCAACCGGTGCGCCGTCCGCCGCAGCGAGCGGGCAGACCGCATCCGGCGCGACGACCGTCCGCACCGACAGCGTCCCGCCCGGCGCCAGCGCGACCCATGGCTGCACCGGTTGTGCAGTGGCAGCCGGTGCAATCAGCAGCCAGCACAGCACAAAGGTCATAATGCGGCGGATCACGATAAATACCCCCGACCACAGCCGCAGCGGTGTAGGTCCTCTCCCGCGATGCGGGAGAGGGTGGCGATCCGCGGGCTTGCTTTGCGGGGAACCGGGTGAGGTCTTGCGGCGACAGCCCTCACCCACCGGTCGCGTCGCGACCGGTCCCCCCTCTCCCGCGATGCGGGAGAGGGCTGCTCACAGCGTCTCTTTACTTCGCGGCCTCGGCCTGGGGGCGGGCGCCGCCGCGGAAATGCGGCATGACCTCCTCGGCGACGATCTGGAACTGTTCGAGCATCAGGTCCTTCGGCGTCGTCAGCGGCGACGAGAAGTTGATGTGCTCCATGCCGGGATACTTCTCCTCGATGCCCTTCAGAAAGGCGACGAGATCGTCCGGGGTGCCGGCAAACCACGAGCCGAGCTTGATAAAATGATCCACGCTCGGGACGCCGGCCTCGGCCCAGCCGCCGCGTCGCGCGACCGCCGCGACCTGCTCCGGGGTAAGCCCCGGCACAAAGCCGAGCGGCGCGAACATCTTGGCATGCTCCTCGTAGAGCGGCGTGATCTGGCGCAGCGCCTCCTCGCGGGTGCGGGCGACGATGCCGTGGATGCCGAGCATCAAATTCTCGCCGAGCTTCAGGTGCTTTCCGGCGCGCTCGGCGGCCTGCTGGTAGCCCTGGATCGGCCCGGCCTGCATCGTCGCGGCACCGCCGCCGACCGCGCCCTTGATGCCGTGCCGGACCATGAAGTCGAGACCGCGCGGGTTGGCGCTGACGATCGGCTGCCAGCACTCGACCGGCATGTTGACCGGCCGCGGCACCAGGGTCAGATCCTTGAGCTGATAGCCGCGATACGGGACTTCCGGCGGCAGGGTGTAATGCTTGCCCCGGTGCGAGAAGCGTTCGTTGTTGAACGCCTTGAAGATGATCTCGACCTGCTCCTCGAACAATTCGCGGTTGGCGTTCTGATCGAGCATCGGCGCGCCAAAGGTCTCGACCTCGCGCGTGTGATAGCCGCGCCCGACGCCAAACACGGTGCGGCCCTTGGTCAGGATGTCGGCGGTCGCGAAATCCTCGGCGAGCCGCAGCGGGTGCCACATCGGCGCGATGTTGAAGCCGCAGCCGGTCTTGAGGTTTTTTGTGACATGCGCGATGTGGATCGCGCACATCAGGATGTTGGGCAGGACTTCGTAGCCCTCATGCTGGAAGTGGTGCTCGGCCAGCCACAGCGTATCGTAGCCGAAGCGGTCCATCTGCTTGGCGATCGCTTCGAGCTTGTCGTAGACGCCCGCCAGCGCGTCGTTGTCGAAGCGCCGCTCGTTGGCGGGGGTCGCGTTCTGCCCGTGGTCCGGGAAATCGATATGCCCGGCGTAGACCGTTACGAATTTGTTGATCATCGGAACTCCTTTCTCTGGCGGCCTGCCGCCTGTCTCGCGAGATGCCGCGGGCGGCGCGGCCTCTCTGGCTGAATGTTCCTGAAGTTCAGTCGAAGGTTAGCACGGTGCGCGCCACCTCACCGGCCTTCATCGCGCGGAAGGCTTCGTTGATGTCGCCGAGGCGGCCGGTCTTTGTCACCATGCCGTCGAGATCGAGCCGTCCCTGCTTGTAGAATTCGAGATAGTTCGGGATGTCGTAGCGGAAGCGGTTCGATCCCATGCGCGAGGTCTGGATTTTGCACTCCGGGCGGATCGCCATCCACGGAAACGAGATCTCGGCGTCGGGCGGCAGCACGCCGACGATCGTCGCGGTGCCGCGGATCGCCAGGCTCTCGATCGCCTGCCGGCACAATTTCGCGTTGCCGACCGCCTCAAAGGCGTGATCGACCCCGAGACCGCCGGTCAAGGCGCGCACCGCCTTAACCGGGTCCGCCTCGCTCGAATTGACAAAATCGGTCGCGCCGGCGCGCTTTGCCATCTCCTCCTTTGGAAACATATCGACCGCGATGATCCGGCGGGCGCCGGTGATGCGCGCGCCCTGGACGATCGACAATCCGACCCCGCCGCAGCCGAACACCGCAACGGTCTGGCCCGGTTCGATCCCGGCGCTGCGCATCGCGGCGCCGATCCCGGTCAGCACGCCGCAGCCGATCAGACAGGCGCGGTCGAGCGGGATGTCGGGATCGATGCGAACGATCGAGTTCTCGTGCAGCAGCATCTTCTCGGCATAGCTTGAAATGCCGATAAACTGACGGAACGGCTCGCCGTTTTGCGACAGGCGCGGCGTCGCGCCGTCGGGCCGCGTGACGATGCCGCCGGTGCAGAGGTTCGGATGACCCGACAGGCATTGCGGACAGGTGCCGCAGAACCCGGAGAGACAGGCGACGACATGATCGCCGACACGCACGCTGGTCACGTCCTCGCCGACCTTCTCGACGATGCCGGCGCCCTCGTGACCGAGCACGATCGGCCGGTCGAGCGGGAAGCGTCCGACCCCGTCGACGACGTGCAGGTCGCTGTGACAGACACCGGTCGCGATGGTGCGGACCAGCACCTCGCGCCGCGCCGGCGCATCGATATCGACCGTCTCGATCGTCAAGGGCGCGTGCGGCTTGCGGAAGATTGCGGCTTCTATCTGCATCGGGATCTCCTCGGCTGAGCGCGAGGATTTGCCGAAAGCGAATCGGCGTCAAGCCGGGCCGGTTCCGCGGCAGCACGGGGCACGCTATGCTGCGGGGAACGGTCGGGTAGAAGAGCGTTGCGAGGCGGTGTCGGCGTGACAGATATCGAGATGCGCGAACGGCCGTCGCCCAATCACGGCAGCCGCGGCGAGCCGCCCCATGTGCGCCCGATCAACATGCTGGTATTGCATTATACCGGCATGCAGAGCGCCGCGGCCGCGCTCGACCGGCTGTGCGATCCGCAAGCGCAGGTCAGCGCGCATTACCTCGTCGATGAGGACGGCACGATCTGGCGGCTTGTCGCCGAGGAACGCCGCGCCTTTCACGCCGGGGTGTCGTACTGGCTCGGCGAGCGCGACCTGAATTACGTCTCGATCGGGATCGAGATCGTCAATCCCGGTCACGAATGGGGCTACCGCGACTTCCCGGAGCCGCAGATGAACGCGGTCGAGATGCTGTGCCGCGATATCATCGCGCGCAGGCGCATCCCGCCCTATCGCATCGTCGGTCATTCCGACATCGCGCCGGACCGCAAAGCCGATCCCGGCGAGAGGTTCGACTGGCGGCGTCTGGCGCGCGCCGGGATCGGGCTGTGGCCGCCATCGTCGCCGGATATCGCGAGGCGGCGCGGACGCGGCGTCGGCGTCATTCACCGCACCGCCGCCTGGGCCGACCTCGCGCGCATCGGCTATTTCGTGTCGCGCGGCACCGAGCGGATCGCGCTGGCCGCATTTCAACGGCGCTATCGCCAGGAGCGCTGGGACGGGCTGCTCGACGCCGAGACCGGTCTGCGATTGCGCGACGTGCGGCTCGCGGTCGAGGCGGCGCAGGCGGCTGAAGCGGTGCGGCTGCGCAACCGGTTCAATTGAGCCGCGAGGAAGACGGCGGACGGGTGGCACGCCTTCCCGCCGGGCCCCGCGCGACGAGCTGACCGGCTTGGTGATGTGCGATACGCCAGGAACCGTCCTCGCGCACGAACAGGTTGCTGGCGACCAGCGTGCCGCCGTCGAGTTCCTCCTCGCACAGAACCAGCGCAGTGTCGCCGTAGAGCAGCACGCGCTCGTCGTAGCAGGCGATGCGCGGCGCCTGCGGGCTGGCGAGAATGCCGCGCCAGCTTTCGAGGATCGCGTCGCGCTCGGCCAGCACCGGCCAGCCCGGATGGATGCAGCCGACCGGCGCGTGCCGTGCCCAGATCGCTTCCATCGCGGCGATGTCGCGGGTCGCGAAGGCGCGGTAGAATTCGAGATTGGCCGCGAGCACGGCGTCGGCGTCGGTCATCGCTGCTCTCCGTCTTTTCGGCGCACCAGGATAGACCGATCCCGGCCGCTGCTGTAGCGACCTCGATGCGGCGCGGAAGCGCTCTCGACACCGCGGTCGCGCCGGCCTATCACGCGAAGCCGTTTCCGCCTCCGAGGCCCTTATCCGAGAGCGCCGCACCCGATGAATAACTGGGAAGAAACCTATCGCGGCACGGTGCCGCCCTGGGAATGCGACATTACCGAGCACTTCACGATCGCCTATTATCTCGACCGGCTGACCGATGCCGAGCGCAATCTCGCCGACCTGCTCGACCTGGGCGACCTGCTGCGCGGCGCCGGGTTTCACCGCCGTTTCACGCTGCGGTTTACCCGCGAATTGCGTGCCGGCAGCAGCTTTCACATCGAGGGCGCGGCGCTGTCGGTCGAAGGCGGGTTGCGGCTCGGCCACCGTTTTGTCGATTCGGCGAACGGCGAGACCGTGACCTGGGTCGAGGAGCGCTGGGACTTGTCGGGCGTGCCGTTGTCTCGGGCGCGTCAGGACGCGATCGCTGCCCGCCTTGCTGTCTGGGAGGGGCCGCCGGTCGAGGACCGCCCCGACCCGCCGAGCCGAGCCGGGTCCATCGCGACGGCGCGCGGCCGGATCAAGCCCGGCGATCTCGACGCCGACGGACGGCTCAGCCCGGCCGCGATCGTGCATCGGTTTACCGACGCAACGGTGCAGACCGGCGCCGCAATCGGCATGGATGCCGAATTTGTCGCCACGCATCGGCGCGGCATGTCCACTTTCGAGCTGGTGCTGCAACTCGCCGGCTCGCTGTCGCTCGACGCGCCCTATCTGGTCGAGACCGGCATCGCGCATTTCGGCAATTCGTCGCTGCGCATGGTCCACGTCATGACCGACCCGCGCGACAGTCGCGAGGTGGCGCGGATGAGCCAATACGCGGTCAATCTCGACCTCGACGCACGCCGCCCGGCGAAATGGCCCGACGACATCCGCGCGCGGGCGCTCCCGCTCGTCGTGCCGGTCGGATAAGCGACGGGCGGATCAAGTCCGGGACCATTGCCTCGGAGGAACGCGCCGGGTCCTTGGGGGCGACCCGGCCAACCGCAGAGCCGCTCAAGCCGAAAGGACTTCCACTCCGGCAGAGGGGTTGGAACCGCATCCCCGCCCGTGCGTTCGGGGCTGCATCGATGCCGGCCGGGGAGAACGACAATGGTGGTCAGGAAACGCGGTTCCACCTCCGCAAAATCGCTGTTTCTCGCGACGATGATCGCCTTGTCGGCCCCTCCCCTGGCGGGGCCGGTGTTCGGACAGGACGCCGGGCAGCAGCAGGGTCCGATGAGCAGCCAGACAGCGCTCCCGGGACCATCGGACAACCTCCTGGCAACGCTCGCGGGCGTCTACAAGGATATTCACGCCAACCCCGAACTCTCCATGCAGGAGCGGCGTACCGCCGGGATTGCCGCCAATTGGCTGCGAGAGCACGGCTACGAAGTCACCGAGGGCGTGGGCGGCACCGGGGTAGTGGGGCTTTTGCGCAACGGCGACGGCGCAACGGTCCTGCTGCGGGCCGATATGGACGCTCTTCCGATGACGGAGAATACCGGTCTGCCCTACGCGAGCACCAGGACCGGCACCGACCCGTCATCCGGCCGGAAGACCGGGATCGCGCATTCCTGCGGCCACGACATGCATGTCGCCTGGTTGATGGGCGCGACGCAGATCCTCGCCGCGAACAGGGACAAATGGAGCGGCACCGTAATGGCCGTGTTCCAGCCGGGAGAGGAGACCGGCGAGGGCGCGCGCGCGATGGTCGAGGACGGGCTGACGCAACGGTTCCCGAAACCGACCGTGGCTCTGGCTCAGCATGTGCTGCCGCTCCCGGCCGATCAAACCGCCATCCGCAGTGGTCTCGTGCTGTCCCAGAGCGACAGTCTGCGGGTGACCCTGTTCGGACGCGGCGGCCACGGCTCGTCCCCGGAGACGACCGTCGATCCGGTGGTGATGGCGGCGGCGACGGTGATGCGGCTCCAGACCGTGGTCTCGCGCGAGATTGGCATGACGGACAACGCCGTGGTCTCGGTCGGGTCCGTGCAGGCCGGGTCCAGCGCCAATATCATCCCGAACGAGGCCGTGCTCCAGCTCAATATCCGAACCTTCAACGATCAGGTGCGCGGCGAAGTACTCTCGTCGATCGAGCGCATCGTCAACGGCGAGGCTGCCACGTCGGGCGCCCCGAGGCCGCCCGAGATCGCCATGCTGAGCGGCGAGTTTCCCCTGACCATCAACGACGAAGATGCGACGCGACGGGTGGCGGAAGCCCTGCGGCAGCGTTTGGGAGCCGAGCGGGTGGGACCGACCGGTCCTGCCTCGGCCAGCGAAGACTTCTCGGTCATCCCCCGTGCCTGGGACGTGCCCTCGGTCTACTGGATCGTCGGCGGCATCGACCCGCAACAATATGCCCAAGCGGAGAGTAGCGGCAGCCTGAACGAGATTCCGTCGAACCACTCGCCCGAGTTTGCGCCCGTTATAAACCCGACGCTGCGCACCGGCATCGAGGCGATGCTTGCGGCGGCCGGCGCCTGGCTGACCGCCCCCGGCGTAGGCACCAGCGCCAGGTAGGCGTTCAGGAGTGCATCGACCCGATCGGCGCTGTCGCAGCGGCGAGCCACCGCGCCGTCTCGGCATCGACAAGGGGAGAAACCGTCTCGCGCACCCGTCTGTGATAGGCGTCGAGCCAGGCGATTTCGCCGTCGTCGAGCAGGGTGCGATCGACTAGCGTGCGGTCGATCGGCGCCAGGGTCAGGGTCTCAAAGCACAGGATCTCGCGCTCGCCGCTGCCCTCGGCCGGCCGGACCACGACGAGGTTCTCGATGCGGATACCGTAGGCGCCGGTCTTGTAATAGCCCGGTTCGTTCGACACGATCATGCCGGGCAGCAGCGGCTGTGCGTTCGGCGCCTTTGAGATGCGCTGCGGCCCCTCATGCACCGACAGATAACTGCCGACCCCGTGCCCGGTGCCGTGATCGTAATCGAGACCCTTTTCCCATAGAGCGCGCCGGGCGAAGGCGTCGAGCTGCGTGCCGGTCGTGCCTTTCGGGAAACGCGCGGTCGCGAGCGCGATGTGACCCTTGAGCACGCGCGTAAAACGGTCGCGCATTTCGGCGGTCGGCGCGCCGATCGCGATCGTGCGCGTGATATCGGTCGTGCCGTCGAGATATTGCGCGCCCGAATCGAGCAGGTACAGCGTCCCCGGTTCGAGCGTCTTCTCGCTCTCCAGCGTCGCGCGGTAATGCACGATCGCGCCGTTCGACCCGGCCCCCGAGATCGTCGGAAAGCTCAGATCGCGGAAGTGTTCGCCGTCGCGGCGGAATGCTTCGAGCCGGTCGCTTGCGGCGATCTCGCGGAGGTTCCCCTTCGGCGCCTCGCGGGCCAGCCAGGCCAGAAAACGGATCACAGCGGCGCCGTCGCGACGATGCGCGGCGCGGGTGCCGTCCAGCTCGACCGGGTTCTTGCAGGCTTTCGGCAACAGGCACGGGTCGGCGGCGCGATGGATCTTGCCGCCCGCCGCCGCGAGCCGGTCGAACACCCAGGAGGCGGCCGTCGCCGGGTCGGCCTGCACAAGCGCGCCCGAGACAGCCAGCGCATCGAGAGCGGGGCCGAAATGCCCGACCGGCTCGACTGTAACCTCGTTGCCGAGATGGCGGTCGAGACCGGGGGCGAGCTTGCGGCGGTCGATAAACAGCCTGATACCGCCATCATCGCGCAGGATCGCGAAGGACAGCGGCAGCGGCGTGTGCGGCACGTCGCCGCCGCGGATATTGAGCAGCCAAGCGATCGATTCAGGCATCGTCAACACCGCGGCGGCCACGCCGTCCTTGGCGAGACCGCTTGCCAAGCGGGCGCGCTTGTCGGAAGCGCTCTCACCGGCGAAGCGGTCCGGATGCGGCACGACCGGTGCGAGCGGCGCGGCCGGCCGTCCCGGCCAGACCCGGTCCACCGGATTGCCGTCAACCGCGCGTAGGCTCGCTCCGGCGCGCTCGACGCCGGCCCGCAACCGCTCGACCTCGTGCGGCGTGTGCAGCCAGGGGTCGTAGCCGAGGACGGCGCCGTTGCCGAGCGCGGAACCCAGCCACCACGGCGGCGGCTCCTCGGTCACGTGACGGATCTCGAACAGCGCCGGATCGACCTGCGCGGCGGCCTGCAACGTATAGCGGCCATCGACGAACAGCGCGGCGCGCTCCTTGAGCACGATCGCAAGCCCGGCCGAGCCGGTGAACCCGGTCAGCCATGCCAGGCGCTGGGCGCAGAGCGGCACGTATTCGCCCTGGTGCTCGTCGGAGCGCGGCACGATAAACCCGTCGAGCCGGCGCGCCGCCAGTTCCTCGCGCAGCAGCGCCAGCCGGGCGGGGAGCGGCAGCCGCGCGAAATCCTCCGGCGCGAGACCGTCGCGCCAATCCTCGGCGAGATGGGCGCGCAATTCTTCGAGCGTTTTGGCGAGCGCCGGCGGGGTCGGGTCGGCGACCAGCGAATGCCAGGCGGTCGCGTTTTCAGGGGGGCCGATTTCGGGCGGGGCGGCGAGCACCCCGGCGATCAGCTCGGCGACGCCGTCCGGGTCGAGCGCCGATTCTGTCTCCTTCAGCAACTGCGCCAAGCGGTCCCGGTCTGGTGCAACCCCTTTTGCCGTCATGCAATGCTCCTGTTCATTGCCCCTCATTGTAGCGCAAACCGCTTCTGCTGGCCCGGTGCCGGGAGGCGGCAAACATTTGTCCGGCACATCTTGTTGCAGCGCAACAGCATTGCTCCCATTCGCCGGACGCGCGCATGGCTGATTTGTGAACTTCCGGCTGGTTGTATCGCCACAAGGGCGTATGTGTGCAGTGCACCATATAGGTGCCGGGAGTAGAACAATGTCGATTGTCAGTATGCTCGTTGCGGCAGGGGCTGCATTCGCCGAGCGGCGGGACCGGTACCGGATTTACGAGGAATTGGCCGCGCTCGACGATCACTCGCTGGCGGATATCGGCGTGCACCGCTCGCAGCTCCCCGGGATGGTCGAGAGATTGTACGAGAGCATCGAGCTGGATGCCGCGCCGCCTTCTGTTAAGAAATTGTCCCGGCGGGAAGATGCCGGTTCGCCGGCCGCGCAGCAATGGCTGCGCCGAATCTAAGTCTCGGCTGATCGTGCGACCGCCGCCCTTGCGCGCGGCGGCGCGCGGCTTCACGCTGCGATCCGGCACGGCATCGGAGACCGGATCATGCGGCTTGGTATTCATCTGCCCCATATCGGACGCAAGGCGGGACCGGATGCGATCCGCCGCGCCGCGATCCAGGCCGAGGAGCTTGGCTTTGCCGATGTGTGGGTCAGCGAGCACATCATCGTGCCGCAGGACGCTTCCTATCCGCCCTCGGCGATCTTCTGGGACCCGGTTCTGACCCTGACCTGGGCCGCCGCCTGCACCAACCGGGTCGGGCTCGGCACCAGCGTTCTGGTCCTGCCGATGCGGCACCCGCTGCCGCTCGCGAAAGAACTGGCGACATTGCAGAACCTGTCCGGCGGGCGATTGATCCTCGGCGCCGGGGTCGGCTGGCTCGAAGCCGAATTCGAGGCGCTTGGGGTGCCGTTCCGCGAGCGCGGCCGGCGGATGGACGAGGGCATCGCGATGATGCGCGCGGTGTGGAGCGAGGACCCCGTGTCGTTCCCGGCGAAAACGATCCCCTCCGTCATCGACACTATGCGCATGCTGCCGAAACCGGAGAGGCCTGTTCCGATCTGGATCGGCGGCACCTCCGAGCCGGCGCTGAAGCGCGCGCTGCGTCTCGACGGCTGGCACGGCTCGCGCTGCTCGCCGGAGCAGGCGGCGCCGATGGTGGCGCGGCTGCGCGGCGAGCGGCCGGATGCGGATTTCGCGATCTCGCTGCGCTATGGCTGGGATGGGCGCGACCCCGGCGGGTTGCGGGCGCGGCTCCAGGCTTATGAAGCGGTCGGGGTCGAGCACGTGCTGATCGAGCCGTTCGACCGCGAGATCGCCGACTGGCTCGCCACCGTCGAACGCGCCGCCCGCGCCGGGGAGGGCATGCTGTCGTGAAGCTCGCGGCGACGATCAAGTTTCTGCCGGGTCATGCCGGGATCGACATGGACCCGGTGCTGGAAGCCGAGCGGCTCGGTTTCGACGCAGTATGGGCCGGCGAGGCCTACGGCACCGACGCGGTCAGCCCGGTCGCCTGGGTGCTGGCGCGCACCAGCCGCATCAAGGCGGGCACCAGCATCATGCAGATGCCGGCCCGTACCCCTGCCTGCGCCGCGATGACCGCAATGACCTTGCAGGCCCTCTCCGGCAATCGTTTCCTGTGCGGCATCGGCCCGTCCGGCCCGCAGGTCGTCGAGGGCTGGCACGGCGTTCCGTTCGGCAAGCCGCTGGCGCGCACCCGCGAATACGTCGCGATCATCCGCCAGGTGCTGGAGCGCAAGGGGCCGCTCGAACACCACGGCGCGCATTACGACATTCCCTATACCGGGCCGGGTTCGACCGGGTTGGGAAAACCGCTGCGCAGCATCATCCATGGCGACCCTGATCTGAAAATCTACACGGCGTCGGTATCGCCTTCCGGGCTGCGCACCGCCGGCGAGGTTGCCGACGGCGTCTTGCCATTTTTCATGTCGCCGGAAAAAGCGGCGGCGATTGTCGATCCGATCGTCGCGGGACGGGCGCGGGCCGGCAAATCGTCTGATCTCGCCGATTTCGACAACGCGCCCTATGTCCGCGTCAGCATGGGACCCGATGTCGCGAAGTGCCGCGACGCGCTGCGCCCTGGTCTTGCGCTGTATATCGGCGGGATGGGGGCGCGTTCGGCCAATTTCTACAACGATCTGGCCCGCCGCATGGGCTACGAGGCCGAGGCGGCTCTGATCCAGGATTTGTTTCTCGCCGGCAAGCGGCAGGAGGCCGCCGCCGCGGTGCCCGACGCGCTGATCGACGAGACCTCGCTGGTCGGACCGCCGGAGCGCATCCGCGACCGGCTGCAAGCGTGGCGGGAGATCGCCGCGAAGAATTGGGTCGGCTCTCTGGTGCTGACCGGCGCCGATGCGGCGGCGATGCGCGTCGTTGCCGAGGCGGTGCTGTAGGTTCGCAGGCGTATCTTTCCGGGAGGGAGACGGCGATGACGCAAGCAGGCAATGGAGAGTACCGGTACGAGCTGGTGCGGGACTTTCTTAAACTGCCGCCGGGCGAGAGTTTCGGCATGGTCAGCCGGGTGGCGAGCGACGCGCAGGACCGGGTTTACGTCTTCCAGCGCAAGGACCCGCCTGTCGTCGTGTTCGACCGCGACGGCAGGTATCTCGGCGCCTGGGGCAGCGGCGAGGTGACCGACCCGCACGGCCTCAAGATCGTCGGCGACACGGCCTATACGACAGACCGCATCGACTCGGTCGCGAAATCGTTCACGCTGGACGGCAAGCCGTTGATGGAACTTGGCCAGCGCGGCGTCGATTCCGATACCGGCGAGGTTGAGAACTGGCTTGTCGAGCGCGCCGCCGGGCCGTTCAACCATCCGACCGAGATGATCCGGCATCCGAACGGCGACATCTATGTAACCGACGGCTACCGCAATTCACGGGTGCATCGATTTACCGGCGACGGTAAGCTGGTGGCGTCCTGGGGCACGCCGGGCAGCGGTCCGGGCCAGTTCCACCTGCCGCACTCGATCGCCTTTGACGACAGCGGCACGCTCTATGTCGCCGACCGCTCGAACAAGCGCATCCAGCTTTTCACGCCGGAGGGCGAATATTGCGGCGAGTGGACCGGGATGGGCGGTCCGAACGACATCAGCCGCGGCAAGGACGGCAATTTCTATATCGCCGAGCAGGAGGATTCCGGCAACCCGGCCTATGTCACGGTGCGCGACCCGCAGGGCAAGGTGCTGGCCAAGATGGCGAGCCGCCACGTCCACGGCGTCGGCGTCGATAGCCGCGGCGACATCTACGCCGGTCTGACCCAGGACCGCAGCGTCGACAAGTTCGTGCGGGTGCGCTGAGGGCGGAGGGAGAAAATTCCCTGCGGCAGGGAATTTCCTCCCGGCGCCCGATTCGGTCGGCTTTCTCTCATTGAAACAAAGACTTGCCGGCTGTCCGGCCGGTTTCCCGGGAATCGGAACAGGGAATCCGGCGGATCCGAACAGCGAGCGTTCCCGGTATTATGTAGCAAGCGCCATTAGAGTGTGATCGGGTCTGGTTGAAACGGGATAGGGGTTCCCCGGCGCGGGGATCTCTGCGCAAGATGCTGGCTGGGGGGCGGAGGCCAGCACGCATGCCCAGACCCTATTCACAGGATTTGCGAGACCGGGTGGTGGCATCGGTGAGGGGCGGTCGCTCGCGCCGCGCCACCGCGAAGACATTCAACGTGAGCGTCGCCACGGTCGTGCGATGGTCGCAGCGTTTCCAGGCGACGGGGAGCGCAGCGGCCCTGACGATGGGTGGGCGCCGGCCGCACCGTCTGGCCGGCAGGCGCGAGTGGCTGCTGGTTCGGATTGCGGAGAAGCCGGACCTGACCTTGCGGGCGCTCCTGGCCGAGCTGGCCGCCGACGGGGTGAAGGTGAGCCATGGCGCGCTGTGGGCATTTTTTGCACGCGAAGGCATCACGTTCAAAAAAAGAGCCTGCACGCCAGCGAACAGGATCGCCCCGACATTGCCCGCCGGCGCGAGCGATGGAA
>JBFWVT010000105.1:0-14214 GCA_050246595.1 Alphaproteobacteria bacterium | reverse complement strand
GATCCGCGCACCACCGAGGACACGTGGCGCCAGATCGGCTCCTTGCTCGATCATTTCTCCGCACAGGAATGCGCAAACTACCTCGCCAATGCCGGCTACGCTTCAACCTGAAACGATCACGCTCTAGAGCAGGGTTCATGGGTCATCTGATCCATGAACCCTGCTCTTGATTAAAGACGCAGAGCCTCAACAAGTTATCCTTGGGTAAGCCGAGGCGGCCGATTGGTGGTTTGGCATCCAAGCTACCAGGGGGTCGGTGCCGGTTGTCGCGATGCCGTCAGACGGGCAGTGCGTTGCGTCGGTGTTCGGAGGTCGAACAGGCCTGCATAGGCCCATTCGCGCAAGGCGGTCTGGATGAAGCGCTCAGCTTTACCGTTGGCTTGCAGCGTGCAGGGCTTGGTTCTGATGTGCTGGAGGCCGAGTCGCGGCAGGCGTCGCGAAACGCGAAAGCTTATAGCACGGGCCGTTGTCGGTCATGACGCGGGCCACGGTGATGCCGAGGCTGGGATAGTAGGCCACGGTGGCCCTCAGAAAGGCGGCGGCGCTCTCTGCGCGCTCGTCGGGCACGATCTGCGAGAAAGCCAGGCGCGAAGCATCCCCGGCCTTGCGCCGGGGCAGGCTTGACGCAGACAGGAACGAACCCCAGCCGATGCCGCGGCGGTTGCACCGGCCGGTGCAGTCGCCGGTGATGCAGCGGCCGATCCGGTCGAAGCGACCGAGCTTTTTGATATCGAGATGGATCATCTCGCCAGGGTGCTGGCGCTCGAAGCGCACCACCGGCGCGGCCGGTTTGAGAGCGCTCAGCTTGTTCAGCCCGAGCCGGCTCGGGACCCGGCGGACGGTAGCGGGCGAGACGCCGACCGTCTGGCAATCTGCTTGTCGAGGCAGTGCGCGCGATGATCGAGGTTGCGGTCGGCCGGCGAAATCGGTGCGGCCGCGAGCGGCGCTCGACCAGCCCGCTTGGTCCGGGCCGTCTGGCGCCCTGCGCCCGGAAACGCGCGAGCCATTTATTGGCCGTCTTGTAGTGACCGTCTTGACGCAAACCCCGAGGGGGCCGCCACGACCTTCGGGGTCTGCCCGGCGATGACCCGGCCCACCATGATCTCGCGACCCGCCAGGGTCAGTGGGGCCTTCTTGTGCACGGCCATTCGGTCCTCCAAGGTCGAAGGCCTCGACACCTTTAGCTTCCTCGGTCCGGGCCGAGTGAACAACCTGTTGCAAGATCACAGCCAGCGGCCGTTATCGAAGCGCTGGTGCCATCCGAGCGGCCCTAGCCGAAAGGCGGCCGGCGGCCGATCCCGAACCGGGCGGCGTTGACCGGCATCCTGTTGACCGAGGCGCGGATCGCTGCGCTGGGAAAGGCCGACAAGGAGGCGCGTGGCGTGTTCGGCACCGAGTGCCCTCGGCCAAGGTGTTCGCTATCGTCTCAATGTGGCCGAAGGTGGAATGACGGAGCACGAGTATCCGGGGCGCGATTGTCTTTTCAGTAGGCGATGTATTCGTCAGGCCGAGCGACGGGCGTTCAACGTATCGCGGCCGTGAGGTTCCCAAAAATCAGGCGCCGGCCCGACCGGAACGATCCCGGTCGGGTTGATGGTCCGATGGCTTTCGTAATAGTGGCGCTTGATATACTCCATGCTCACCGTCGCGGCGACGCCGGGCAGCTGGAATAGCTCCCGGGTGAACGCCCACAGGTTCGGGTAGTCGACAATGCGCCGGCGGTTGCACTTGAAGTGCCCGTGATAGACCTCGTCGAACCGGACCAGCGTCGTGAACAGGCGGATATCGGCCTCGGTGAACCGGTCTCCTGCAAGATAACGCTGCCGTGACAGCCGCTCCTCGACCCAGTCGAGCGTCTCGAACACTCCGGCCACGGCCTCATCATAAGCCGCTTGGCTGGTCGCGAAGCCCGCCTTGTAGACGCCGTTGTTGCATCCGTCATAGATACGAGCATTGACGGCATCGATCTCGGCGCGAAGGTTCTCCGGGTAGTAGTCTCCCGATTTGGCGCCGAGCCGATCGAAAGCGCGGGTCAGCATCCGGATGATCTCGGAGGATTCGTTATTGACGATCGTCTGCCGTTTTTTGTCCCACAGCACCGGCACCGTAACCCGGCCGCTGTAATCCGGCTGGGCGGCAGTATAGACCTGATGGAGAAAGCGGGCATCGCGGATCGGGTCGGGGACCACTCCGGGGCCTTTGGCGAAGGTCCAACCGTCCTCGGCCATCAGCCAGTGCACGACCGAGACGGAGATCATTTCATCGAGTCCCTTCAGCGCCCGCACAATCAGCACGCGGTGCGCCCAGGGGCAGGCGAGACTGACATAGAGATGATAGCGCCCGGGCTCGGCCTCGAACCCGCCTTCGCCGCTCGGACCCGGCGATCCGTCGGGTGTGATCCAGTTGCGGAACTGGGAGTCGCTCCGAATGAAGCGCCCTCCCGTCGAGGCGGTGTCGTACCACGAATCCTGCCACCGGCCGTCGACAAGCATTCCCATCCGCTGCTCCTTTGCAAACCGCGTCCAGGGCGGCCCCGCGGCTGAAAGAGAACTCCATTTTCGGCGACGGGTTCACCTGCAACACGACGCCTTTCGATCGGATTTCAGACCTCCGAACTCGATTCATGAGATCGCTCCGAAACAGCGGCTTTGGAAAGACCCGCGTCCTCGGCGTTTCCGCGGGTGAGCCGAACTCTCGGGAAACAGGGTTTCGGCGCTCGTCAGGACGGACCGGCACAGCGCGGCGCCCCCGACCCGCTCTCACGGGCCGCAATCTCATCCGTTCTTTTTGATCACGCTGATGCGGCCGTCCGCCTCCAAACAGGCCGATTGGACCATCGACAGATCGCTTGCTCCCTCCTCGCGCAACATCGCCATCGGTTCGTCTTCGGTGATCAACCCCCTCTCCATGTTCCTTCGCAGCAGACGGCCATTGCGGATCAGCGTCGTTTGCCGGTCGCGCAGAAATCGTCCCAAGGAGGGGAAATAAAATTCAATTGCATCGGTGACATAACTCCAAAAAACGATCATCCCGATCATGAGCAGAACGTCGGTGACGGTTTCCGAGCCGCCCATGATCGCGTCCGTCGCCATGCCGCCGATGACGACCAGGGTAATTATGTCATTGGGGGAAATGCTGCCCGTCCGCCGCTTTGGAATGACGCGCATGAGAATGGCGAGGCCGAAATAGACCGCCGTCGCACGGACGACGATCTCCCAGAGCGGCTTTGTCAGAGTAAAGATATCATCCATCAGGGTTCCCATGCTTTGTACCCTGTGGGGGAGCAGGATTTCCAACGTGTCCCGCAACGCCCCGGACACCCTCAAAATACCGCGTGCCTGGCCGAACGGCTCGACTGGAGCGTTCCGATCAGGTAGACGCGTAAAACAAGAGAGGAGTTTCAGGCTCTTGCCGATTGGTGCGCCCGAGGCCGGAGCAGGCCGTTGGAGACGCTATGCCGCCCCTGTACTCGCAGGACCCGAGGGAGCCTGTCATTCCGGGCCGCTGCCGGCCCAGCGCGTGACCAATGACATGGTCATCGCCACCCCTACGGCAATCAGGCCAAGACCCCATACAACCGACTGCTCGTTCGCCAGGCCGATCACGATGAGCGCCAGCGCCGCGAGAATGAGAGCGCTGGCCGCGATCTGGAGTTCGCGCTTTGTCATGTGTCAGCCGTCTGCGCCGAGAAACACCGACAGCCCCACCGTGGCCAATGAGATCAGCAGACCGGTGACGATCGCCCAGGGTATGGCCCGGCGCAGCACGCCTCCGACAAGAGACGGATCGCCGACCGTTGTCGCGCCGAGCAGGGCATCGGCTGGGGAAATGGCGTTGCCGACCGCTGCGCCTGCGGCCTGCGCCCCCAGCGCCAGCGGGACGGGTACTCCCTCGGCTTGGGCGCCGGTGGCCTGGAGGGGACCAAAAAGGACGTTCGAAGCCGTATTGGATGACGTCGTCAGGGACCCGATGATGGCGATAAAATTCGCGGAGGCGAGATAGACCGTGCTCCCCGCCACGGCGCTCAACCCGAGCGCCAGCACGGTGATTTCGCCCGAATGGCTCATCACCCCGCTCATCAGGAGCAGAGCCGATACGCTCGTGGTCACCGGCAGGGCGTCCGCCGCGGCGCGCCGCAGCACGCCGCCCACGCTTGTGCCTTCCGGATACCGGTCGCGGCGCTTGAACATTAGATAACCGAACAGCGCCGAAAGCAGCAGAAAGGTGCCGGGATGGGTGAGCGGCGTAAACGCCGCGTAGGCATCGACGGCTTCCTCCCTTACGCCAAACCCGGTGTTCGTCGCCGGGAAAGGCAAGCCCACCGTGACCGTCTCAAGCGCCGAGCGGATTGGGGTAATGGTAAGGACAACCACCGCGATAATTCCGAGAAACATGTAAGGGGCGAACGCGACCGGAAGGCTCATCGGCGGTTGTTCCCCTCGCGATCCGTCACCAGCCGCCGCGGCTTCAGGTGCGGCTGGTTCGTCTTGGACGAAAATCCGATCGGGTTCGTCCGCGTCCTCCTGGCGGTAGAAGCTCCATCGCGACAGCACGAGCGCGGCGGCAAGACCGGCCGAGCAGGCGATCAGCATCGCGATCGGCAGCAGCATCGGCAACAGAAGGACCAGCAATCCTCCGTGCAAAAGAGAAATGACGAGGATGGCGGGCAGACCGCGGCGCAGCGCCCAGGTCCGCCCGTAGAGCCACGCGATCACCAGCCCCGCCGTCAGATCGGCGATCCACACCAAAAGCGCCCCGAGCCGGAGCGTGAGCGAGGGATCGGGTATGTCGACCACCGAGGTCAGCGCGAACCACGGCGTACCCAGAGATCCGAACGAGTTCGCCCAGGCGCCGCCGATGATGGGCAGCAGCACGGCGTAGAGCGGCTTCACCCCAAGTCCCAGCAGGATCGGCGACACCACCGCCAGCGGCGCGCCAAAGCCTGCGATCGACTGGATAAAGGAGGTGAGGACCCACGCGAACACAAGGATGACGAGGAGGCGATCGGGGATCAGCCGCAACACGCCTTGCCGGATCGCCTCGAACGCCCCGGCGCCGTTCGCGACCTGATAGAGGATCAGAGCAGGCCAGACGACATACAGGATAAAGATCGCGTCCCAGATGCCCTTGCCGGCCGCCACCGCGATCGTCCGGAGCGGCGTCTGGAAAAGCGTCGTCGCGACCAGGACCGCGACGACAAGCGCGACCGGCGCTGCTGACGACGTAGACCAGCCCCGCCCGACCAACAGGCCCAGCAGAACGAGGATCGGCAGGACGGCGGTCGCGACCGAGAGAAAGGTGACCGGAAGCTGGTTGTCCATCATCCCCCGGCCTTGTGCGCTTGTCGCACACCCGTCTTCGCGAACGCGGCTTGCGGACGGACGGTCGGCCGCCGGCCAGCGGCGCGCAGGCGGAAGCTGTCCGGCACTATACGTCCTCGCTCCTGGCCGTGTCCTCGCGGTGCATACGGAGGAGCTCGACGATCAAGGGCAGGGCGATACCGGTCGCAAAGAGGACGATGCCGGTCAGCGCGACGCCGCCCAACTCGCCCGCGGGCCGCGCTCCGAAATAGATCAGCACGGCACCGGCGAGCGCGAGGAGGATGGCGATGCCCTGCTGCCAAGCGCGATCCCGGAGCCATGCCATCTCAGCCTCCGGTTCCGTTCGCGCCGACCGGGAAGACGAGCACGCCGATGATTGCGATCAGACCGATCGCGAGAATTGTCACCGCTGCATAGGGCAACATCTTGCGAATGGCGTTGCCGGTCTGCTCGCTCCCCGCGCCAACCGCTCCCAAGCCCAGCAGCACGGTCGAGATCGCGATCGAGGCTCCGATGGACGCGCCCGCCGTTTGCGCCGCGAGGACGAAGGCGGGATGGAGCCCCAAGGCTTCGGCGGCCTGCTGCTGCAACGCGCCAAACAGGATATTCGACGACAGCGCGCTGCCCGTAAGAAAGCCGCCGAGCGACCCGATCACAGGGGACAGAAGGGCATAGACGGGGCCGGAGGCGACTTGCGCGATGCCTCTCGCGAGTTCGAGCACCATGCCGGCGCCCTGGAGCACCAGCGCAAGGGGCAGGAAAGCAAAGAGAGCCATCACCGTCGGGATCGAGGTCTTGACGGTGTCGATCGCAATCTCGTCCACGCGTCCCGCACCGATATAACCGCGCGACCGGAAATACCAGAACGCGATCAGGGATGAGACAAGCAGGAATGTTCCGGGATGGGTGAGCGGCGAGAATTCGCTGTAGGCCTCGGTGGCATTGGTGACGATGCCGTAACCCGTAGCGAGACTCGGAAACGACAATCCGAAGCGGACCGAGGAAAGAGGCTCGTTGAGAAACGGGATCAGCTCGACAGCCAGGATCAGTCCGATGAGGATCAGATACGGACCGAACGCGATCCCGAGCGGCATAGACCGTTCAGGGATCGGTCCGGGTTCCCCGCCGCCGGTTACGGGCGTCCCTGGATCGCCTTGCCGCATCAGCGGGCTGTCCGCCACCGCCGAGGGCTGATTGTAGACCCTGCGCGCCAGGAAGATGATCGCCGCCAGCGCCAGGGTTCCCGGTATGACATTCGCCAGATTTGGCGCGATCGGGGCGATGGCGAGCTGGCCCGCTGCATGGATGACGCCGACGACGAGCAGCGCCGGCAACGCCTCGCGAACACCCCGCCAGCGCCCGTACAACCAGGCTATCGTAAAACCGGCCAGAAGATCGGCGAGCACCAGCATGATCCCGGTCACGGTGATGGCGAGCAGCGAATCAGCGGCGTCGGCGACCTGCGTGAGCGCCTCCCATGCGACCCCAAGCGTACCAAAGGTCTTGCCCCAGGCGTGGCCGATGATCGGGATGGCGACCGCCCAGAGGGGTTTCAATCCCATGGCCAGGAGCAGCGGCGCGGCGACCGCGATCGGCGCTCCGAACCCGGTGATGCTTTGCAGAAAAAACGGGAACACCCAGCCAAACGCCAGAATGTGAAGAAGGTCGTTTGGGGTGATCGCCTCGATGCCGCGCCGGATCGCGCCAAAGGCGCCGGCCTCGTCGCTGATCTCGTAAAGAAGCAGGGCCGGCGCGATGACATAGGCGATAAACAGAGCGTCCCAGACGCCCTTGACCGATTGCAGGGCAACCGTCCCGAGCGACGCCTCGAACAGCAAGAGGGCGATAAACGCCGCCAGGAAATAGCCGACCGACGCGGCGCTGGACGCCTTCCAGCGCAGACCGACCAGCAGCACAAAGACGGCCGCGAGCGGGGCGGCGGCGGCCAGCCACAGCAGCAGCGTGATCGGCAGGTCCGCGCCGGTCACCGCCACTACCAGCCGAGGGCGGCGCCGTCGCCGCGCGGGTCGGCCCCACCCTCCAGAAAGCCGCTGGCGCGGTTGACGCGGATGGCCTGGGCGTGGCCCAGCGTGCCGCTCCACGCCTCGACAACCCGCACCGGCTGACCGCGCAAGGTCAGCTCGCGTATGACCTCGTCGGAGATGCGGGATTCGAGCGAGAGATTGCTGGAGGCCGTCCCCCAGGTGCGGCCCATCAGCCAGCGCGGCGCCTCGATCGCCTGCTGTACGTCGTAGCCGAAATCGACGATCCGGGTGACCAGCGCGGCCTGGGTCTGCGGCTGACCCTCGCCGCCCATCGTGCCGTAGGCGAGGACGGGTTGCCCGTCTTGCAGCATCATCGCGGGAATAATGGTGTGAAAGGTGCGTTTGCCCGGTTCGAGCCGGTTGGGGTGGCGCTCGTCGAGCGAGAAGAACGAGCCGCGGTTTTGCAGGATGATCCCGGTGTCGCCGCCGATCACCGCCGCGCCGAAATCATGGTAGATCGACTGGATGATGGAAACGACCAGACCGTCGGAATCGGCGGTGCAGAAATAGCAGGTGTCGCCGCCCGGCTGCCGCCGCGGAGCGTGCCCGCCAAAACGCATTCCCGGCTCGACCTCGTCAGCAGCGAGCGCGCGGCGCGGGTCGATCAGAGTCCGGCGCTGTGCCGCATACTCCTTCGAGAGCAGCCGATCGAGCGGGATTTCGACGTGATCCGGGTCGGTCAGCCACTCGTCCCGATCGGCGAAGGCGACCTTTACGGCCTCGACGATGTGGTGGTAGTAATCGGCCGTGCCCTCGCCCCACGCCGCGACATCGAACCCTTCGAGCAGGTTCAGGATTTGCAGAGCCGAGAAGCCTTGCGTGCTCGGCGGCATCTGGACGACTTCAAGACCCCGATAGGTCGAGGCGATCGGGTCTACCCACGCGGCCTTGTAGGCGGCGAAATCCTTGGGTTTGAGCGGCGATCCGGCGGGTCCGAGACTATCGCAGATGCGCTTTGGAATGGTTCCCTCATAAAAGGCGCGCGCCCCCGCGGAAGCCAGCTCCTCGAAGGTTCGGGCGAGATCGACCTGGACAAGGCGCGACCCCTCCCGCTGCGGCTCTCCCGTGGAAAGATAAACGCGCGCCGTCTCCGGGAACTGCCGCAGGATCGGCAGGTCCTGCACAAGCCAGTCGGCGAGCGAGCGGCTGACCGGCATGCCCTCGCCTGCATAGTGGATCGCCGCCGCGAACAGATCGGCCCAAGGCAGCTTGCCGTGGCGCTCGTGCGCCGCCCGCCAGCCGTCCACGGCGCCGGGAACGGTGAGCGCCGCAAGCGCCCCGCGCTCGGGGATCTCGGCGGTATGGCCCTTGTCTCGGTAGAACGCGACGGTTGCGCCGGCCGCCGCCGGGCCGCTCGCGTTCAGCGCCTCGACCCCTGGCGTGTCGGGGCCGGCGATCAGCCAGAAACCGTCGCCGCCGAGACCGGCCATATGAGGGTAGACCACGCACAGGACGGCGTTCGCCGCGATCGCAGCATCGACGGCGCTGCCGCCGCGTTGCAAGGCGTCGAGACCGGCGGCGCTGGCGAGACCATGCGGCGTCGTCACCATGCCGCGCGGCGCGTAGGTCGGAGGGCGGCCGGTCCGCGGCCCGTTTGGATGGCTCATCGCAACTTCCTTTACCCAACTACTCACTAGACCCGGTCGTCCTCGGCCATGCCGGCTCGGGTCGGAGGAGGCTCCGGCTGGCCCGCCGCAAGAAAACGCTGCGCCGGCGGGATGACGCCGCCCAACACGAGAGCCAGAAGCCCCAGCCACCACAAATAGGCCGGGCCTTGGGTCGTTCCGATGCTGATCAGCGGAAAGGCGGCGAGCAGGAGGACCATCGACAGGCCGAGGGCGACGATCGGGGTCATGGCGGGGGCGCTCCAACATCGGTCCCGGTCAGCATGACGAGCAGCACCGTGGCGACTCCGGTCACCAGGACAGCCATGACGGTCCAGGGAAGGGTCTTGCGCAGGATCGCGCCTTCCTGGCCCGCGATGCCGGCGGTGCTGGCGCCAAGCACCACATTGGCGGGGGCAATCGCGTTGCCGATCGACCCCCCGGCGCTCTGCGCAGCGATGATCGCGGCCTCGGGCAGCCCCTTCAGCCGCGCCACCGTGTGCTGCAGATCCGAGAACAGCACGTTGGACGAGGTGCTGCTCGACGTCATAAAGGCGCCGAGGGCTCCGATGCCGTTCGACAGGAACGCAAACGCGTAAGCCGGCGCGACCGCTGCGATGCCGAGCGCGAGCACCTCGTTCTGACCGGAATGGTTCATCAGCTGCGCCATGACCAGAAAGGCGATCACCGGCACCGAGGCGGGCACGGCATCGTCGATCAGGCCGCGCAGGATCGACTTGTCCGCGCCCGACGACCATTTGCGGTAATAGCCGCGCACCCCGTAGACCAGCCAGGTGATCAGGGAAGTGACGAGCAGAAAGCTGCCGGGATGTGTCAGCGGAGAAAAGGGCGAATACGGGTCCTCCGCCGCGTTGGCGACGCCGAAGCCGGTTGTCACCGCCGGAAAGGGCAGGCCGATGCTGAGCGCGCCGAGAGCCGCGTTGACCGGTTCGATCGCCAGCACGCCGATCGCCGCGACGCTGAGGACCACATAGGGCAGGAACGACATGGCAAGCCCCATCGGGGCCGGGCGATCACCGGCGTCGTCCGGTCCGTCCTCGCGCATCGCGGGGCGTTCGTCGATGCCTTGCGGCGACTCGGCGTAGCGCCGCCAGCGCGACAGCGGATAGAGCGCGACGAGCGCGGCCGTGCCGCCGACAAAGGTGCAGAGGACCGGATCGACCACCGCGAACAAGGCCTGGCCGCCGCTCTGGAGGGCGGCGATGATCAACACCAGCGGCCAGGCATGGCGGATCGCCGGCCATCTTCCGTACATCCACACCACGGTAAAGCCGCCGAGCACACAGGGAATGATGAGGAGCAGCCCGGATTGGAAGGCGGTTGCGGCCGGGTTCGCGAGATCGACCACCGCCAGCGTGGCGAACCAGCTGACCCCGAGCGTGCCGAAGAACTTCGCCCATAGATGCGCGATGAGCGGGATGGTGACGGCATAGACCGGCCGCACGCCAAAGGCGACGAGAAGCGGGGCGACGATGGCGATCGGCGTCCCGAACCCGGCGATGCCTTGCAGAAAGGACGAGAACACCCACCCGAGAGCGACCACGATAAACAGATCGTTGCGGCTGAAGCGGGTGATGCCCTGGCGCAGCGCGTTATATCCGCCGGCTTTATCGGTGACCTGGTAGAGGAGCAACGCCGGCCAGACCACATAAAGGATGAAGATGGCGTCCCAGACGCCTTTCGCGCTGGCGACGGCGACGGTCTCCCAAGGTGTGGCAAAGGCAAACAGGGCCACGGCAGCGGCCGTGAACATCCCCATGGGACCCGCTTGCGGCGCTTTCCAACGCAGCAGGACTAGCAGGACCAGCAGCACCACGATCGGCAGGAGCGCCAGAATCCAGCGGAGAAAATCGACCGGAAGCTGGGCGTCGCCCATCGGCAGTGTCTCGCGCTCTTCAACCAGGGACGGGACTGGAAGTTTTAACTCGTCACAGTGACATCCGTTCCGTTGATCCCTGGTCTCGCGACTCGCTGATCCCGCCGCGTCCCCCCTCCCCCGCAGCCCCGGCGGAGAACCGGCATCGCCGGGCATCCGGCCGACAGGATCGACGCGCTGCCGCCGCGGAATTGGCGGCCGAACGCGGCCCCGCCCAGCCGGGCAGCCTGATCCTGATAATGGCGGCGATCGGCGCCGTCTTTACGATCGGCCATGTCGCCGGTCCGCTCGGCGAGGACGAAAATCGGGTCTTCGAGCCGTTGATCGACATGTTCCCGGAAGACGGCTGTCAAAGGGCTTGCGCTGGCCGGTATGCCGCCCGGCTCACCCGGCATGCCGGGTCCAAACAACGACCCTTTGTCATTCAGGCGATCGACAAGGACAGGGATCGAGCATTTACATGCCGGTAGGACGCTCGTCTAAGCCTGATAAGCCATGGCTATATGCGTATGCATCGGAAATATCAATTCTTCGCCTTGTATAGAGGAGTGAAGAACGGGGTCGAGCTCGTGAGCAACCGAATTGACCAGAGCCGCGCGGGTCGAGGCATCCATTCCGGCAAAAGCGGGAACCGATGTTGCCGCGCCGGTTACGGTAAGCTGCACAAAGAGTTCCGGGGAGGAGAGGCGGATTTCGAGCGATTGCGGCGTCACGGTTACGCGCTGAAATCCGGCTCCCGCCAAAAGCACGCGCAGTTCCTCGGCATCACCCAATGAGAATGAGACATCAAACGCCGACACCGACGCACCGAGATGACGGGCGGTCGCCTGAAACAAAGCCTTATAGAGTGGATGGCGATCGAGCCGCTGCCAGACGCTGATACTGAGGCGACCGCCCGGCGCCAATACCCGCCGCATCTCTTGCAGCGCACGCTTACGATCGGAAAAGAACTGCACACCTTGCTGGCACAAAATCAGGTCAAAGGCCTGGTCCGGAAAGTTGAGGCTCAACGCATCGCCTTCCAGCCACTCGATCCCGGCCCCGCCCGCCGCGGGGATCGCGGCTCCCACGGCCAGCATCGCCGGGCTGATATCGAGTGCGACCACCCGGCCTTCCGTGCCGATCAGCGGTGCAATATGGCGCGCCACGCTGCCGGTGCCGCTGGCGAGATCAAGAACGCGCTCGCCGGGTCTCGGCCCTGCGAGTTTGAGCAGCACTCGGGTAAACCGATCGGCGATGAATCGGCCAAGATACTGCTCGTACACCTCGGCCGGGTTTTTGTCGGACATCGGATTGGCGCCTGCTCTGTTACGGAGAGAGTTTTTTCGCCGCCGACGGGAAGGACCCGGCGCTTCAGCAAAACCGGGTCCGCCCCTCCGTTCCTGCTTCAATTCAGCCCGTAAAAGGCCTTGGCGCCCCCTCCCATGACCTGGCGCCTGGTTTCGTCCGACAGACCATCGAGCTGCTTTCTGACCATCTCGGGCGCGCCGGGAAAAAATCCGTCGGGATGCGGGTAGTCGGTCGCCCACATGATCTTGTGCGGCCCGATATAATCGGCCAGAACCTTGAGACTGCCCTCGACCGGCTCGAACGAGATCCAGCAATTGCGCCGGAAAAGATCGCTCGGACGCGTCTTCAGACCCGAATCGTTGAACCCCTGATCGTCGAAGTGGCGGTCCATCCGGTCGAGCCAGGGCGCGATCCAGCCGCCGCCCGATTCCAGGAACCCGATGCGCAGTTTCGGGTGTCTTTCGCACACGCCGCCCCAGACCACAGCCAAACAAGCCAGCATCATCTCCATCGTGTGGGTGATGATGTGGCGGGCACCGCGGCCATCGAACCGGTCGATGCCGACCTGCGGCATGCCGCCGCCGGCGCCCTCGTGGAAACCGATCGCAAAATCGAGATCCTCGGCGGCCGCCCAGAACGGCTCGTACATCGGATCGTTGATCATCTTGTTGCTGCTATACGGGTTCGGCCGGATGAAACCGCCCTTGAAGCCGAGTTCCTTCCTGGCAAAGCGCATCTCGGCGACTGCCAGATCGACCGATTGCAGCGGCAGCATGGCGATCCCGAACAGGCGGTCGGGATAGGCGCTGCAATAATCGGCCAACCACCGGTTATAGGCGCGGCAGGTCGCGGCGGCGAGTTCCGGATCATGGATCGCGCCGGAGAACAGACCGAGCGTCGGATAGAGAAAGGCGGCGTCGATCCCGTCCGCGTCCATATCGGGAATGCGCGCGTGCGGATCGAACCCGCCTTTGCGCCCCTCTTTGTATTCCATCGTGTTGGAGGCGACGACGCCCTGCCGCGCCCCGACCCCGCCGGCGCCGCCGAGACCGGCCTGCGCGCTACCCAGGATCTGCTCCTCTATGACCAGCCGCTCCTTGCCGTCAGTGTCCTTGATCAGCCGGGGCGCGCGGTCGCGGTATTTGGGGTCGATGTAATGATCCCACAGATCCAGCGGTTCGAGCACATGGCCGTCCGCATCGACGACATTGTAGGTACGAGCCATCTTTATTCTCTCCCGTGAAGATGTCGCGAATGTCGCACCCTAGCGGCGATCGAGTTCAGAAGCCAGCTTGCTGAACGTCGTTCATAAATTGGAACGGCTCGGTTTATTCCCGTTCTGTCGAACTGTATGGCGGCAGAAAGGCTGGCATTCGGTCAGGAATGCGCCGGCCGTCGTCATTGCCTGCTCGTCGGAAGCCGCTGGCGGTGGGTGCTGAAGGCGCGGAACGAGCGCTCGATCACCGCCGGATCGAGCCCGCAGGCGATAAATACCAGACGCGATCGGCGATCCTCGTCGGGCCATGCCTCCAGATGGCGCGGCGGATGCACGAGATGCTGCACCGCGTGCACCGCCACCGGGGTTGCCGCGTCGGCGACATTAAGAATGCCCTTCACTCGCAATAACTTATCGCCGTGGCGATGCAGCAGCATCGTCAGCCAGACGCCGAACCGCGTCCAATCAACGGGTTCGTCGAGGCTGAGCGCCAACGTGGCGATATTGTCTGCGTGACGATGCTGCGGGTCGGGCGTATCGCCGTGGCAATCAACCGGCTCCCAGCGCTCGATGCCGTTGTCCGAAAGCAGCGCCGCCGCATCGAGATCGTCCTCGGCGCTGCGCCGGAGCGGCGCATCCGGATTGATCCGACGCAATCGCCCGGTCAGGCGGTCGGCGGCTTCGGCGGTCGCGATGTCGGTCTTGGTCAACACCAGCCGGTCGGCAACCGCGACCTGCTCGATGCTTTCGGGTTGCCGGTCGAGCTGCCGGCCCCGTTCACCGCATCGACCGTCGTGATGACATTCCCAAGACTAAAATGGTGTCGCAGCACCGGGTCGGA
>JBFWVT010000104.1:0-14708 GCA_050246595.1 Alphaproteobacteria bacterium | reverse complement strand
CGAGCCATTCGCGGGCGGCTTCGGCGTCATGGAAAATCGGATTGTCGGCGATCGACATCTCGGCCTCCTGGGCTGAGGCCGACTATACCACCCCTAGAGCCGGGGTTGTCAAGTATATAATTACCATATTATACGGGAAGACCTCGGGACCCGTGCAAGAGTTGTGACCAAATATATGACAATACAAAATATTGGGATGGTACATTTACCTCCATTACCGGCGGCGTTTGTTATGGCTGGTAGCCGCTTTTCTCTCCATGGTGAGCTTGAGCCTAACATTACAGATGCACTTGCTTCCCTGATTGATGAGAGCTGACGCTCTTACGGGTTCCGCGCGGCCGAGCCGGGCAAAAATGCCGAGGCTGTACGGCTGCTGCGGCAATCCCGTGTAGATTACCGCAGCGGGACCAGTGGCTGAGAGGGAAGCGCAACTGTAGTACTAGGGTTACCGCCCCAGCACCCGATCCAGGACCTTGATCGCATTCTCCGGCCCCGGCGCGGTTTCGGCTTGAGCGGCGGCCAGCGCTTCGTAATGGCGGGCGATCGCGGCGTAGATGTCGGCGGCCGGTTTGTAGGAACCGTGAAAGTCGGAGATTTCCTCCATCTCGGCGACCCAGCGATAGGCTTTGTCGTACATGCGCGGGATGCTGGCGCTGAGATACTTGAAGATGTCGGGCTGGCTGGTCTTAAGTTCGGCGAGCAGCGCCTCGGCGCAGCCGAACCGCGCCGCGCCGAGCATCATCGAGGAGCCGAGCGCGGTGATCCCCTTGGTGATCCCGGCATAGGACATTTTGAGACCCGAGGCGGCGCCGATCGGCCCGTCGATCACCCGCCAGTCGATCCCCCAGTCGCGCAATACCGCGGTCTCGCCGACCGATGGCCCCGAGGCGTAGATCGCCGGGCTGTAGCCGGGGCGCGGCGGTCCGCCGATGATCCCGCCATCGACAAATCTGGCGCCGGTCGGCGCGATGATCGCCGCGACCCGCTCGGCGGTCTGCGGGCTGATCGCGTTGCAATCGACATAGACCGGCTTTTTTAGCAGCGCGGTCAGCGCCGGGGCCATCCGCTGGGCCAGGGTCTCGGCCTCGCCGGGCGGCAGGATCGACAGAAAAAAATCGGCGCCGTCGAGCAGGTCCTGCTCGCCGTTCATCGGCTGCATGCCGGCGGCGCGGGCGCGCTCGGCGCTGGCTTCGCTGCGGCCCGACAGCAGCGTGCGCACCTCGGCGCCGCTTTCGTGCAGCCGCTTGCCGACACCGGCTCCCATGCTGCCTTGCGCGACGATCGCGACGACGATGCCCATGCTCCACCTCGTTCGAAAAAGACGCTTTGGGGCAGCCTACGGACGCTCGGGCTTGCCCGCAACGCCGCCGCGACCCATCCTCTGCGCATCCATATCGGCGACGAGCGAGCGATGAGCAGTCAGACCCGGCCGAGGCGTCTTTCGGTCACGCAAATCCAGGCCCGCAAGGGTGGGGAGAAAATCGTCTGTCTGACAGCCTATACCGCGTCGGTCGCGCGGCATCTCGATCCCGAGGTCGACCTGCTGCTGGTCGGCGACAGTCTGGCGATGACGGTGTACGGGTTTGACAGCACCTTGCCGGTCACGCTCGACATGATGATCGCGCACGGCTCCGCTGTCGTCCGCGCCACTGCCCGCGCGCTGATCACGGTCGATCTGCCGTTCGGCTCGTATCAGGAAGCGCCGGAGCAGGCGTTTCGCGCCGCCGCTCGCGTCTTGGCCGAGACCGGCTGCGCCGCGGTCAAGCTCGAAGGCGGCGAGGAGATGGCCGAAACGATTTCCTTCCTCGTGCGCCGCGGTATTCCGGTGATGGGTCATGTCGGGCTGACCCCGCAGGCGGTCAACGCGCTCGGCGGCTACCGCTCGCGCGGCCACGCCGATGCGGAGCGCAACAAGATCCTGCGCGACGGGATCGCGGTCGCCGATGCCGGCGCCTTTTCGCTGGTTATCGAGGGAACGGCCGAGAGCGTCGCGCGCGAATTGACCGAGGCGATCGCGATCCCGACGATCGGCATCGGCGGCTCGCCTTCCTGCGACGGGCAGATCCTGGTCACCGACGACATGCTCGGTCTGTTTGCCGAGTTCACGCCGAAATTTGTCAAGCGCTACCGTCGTCTCGGCGACGAAATCCGGGCGGCGGCGCGCGAGTATGCGGATGAGATCAGGACCGGGCGGTTTCCGGCCGAGGAGCACATCTATCGCGCACCGCGCCGGGGCAAATCCGCGCCGGCTCAGTAGCCTTGCGATATTGCCCAGGCCTTGGCGGCTTCGATCTGGCGCATCGCATCCGCGATCAGCAGCTCGGCCTGGTTCTTATGGCCTCCGAATATGCCGTTCGGGGCGGCCCTCAGGTGCCACAGCGCGGCGTTGAGCGCCTCATAGGCCTGATTCATTCGGCTGAAGCGATATTGCGCCACCGAGCCGGCCGCGAAGGATACCAGCCCGACCGCGAGGATTGTCGCGGCAAGCCCGGTCCGGTGAAAGAAGCTGCGTTCGCGCGCCATGCGTCTGCTCCCACTGCTGATCCGCCAATCGGGAACAACCGGAGAGCCGCCATGTTCACGCGAATTGCGGTCCGGGATGCCCGTTTTCGACAACAAAGCGTCGCAAGGTCGAGACGCCGCTCGCCGGGTCGCGCACGTCGTCAACGGCGCGGAACGCCACCTCCAGCCGCTCGGGGCTCAGCTCGGCGCTGGCGTAGCCGCGTTTGCGGCTGTCGAAAAACCGGACATGCGGATTGTCGGCGGCCCAGGCGGCAAACTGCTCGTGCGACGGCCCCTTCGATGTCACCGACGAGGTGATGAACTCGGTGGCGACAATTGCCGCCTGCGGATCGTCGAAATCGGGCTTCAGCTCGTTCGCCCAGAACGAATGGATATCGCCGCCGAGGACGACCGGGTTGGCCAAACGGGTCTCGGCGATCTGGTCGAGCAGTCGCCGGCGCGCCGCCGGATAGCCGTTCCAGTCATCCGACCAGTACGAGATCTCGCCGCCCGGAAGCCGCTCCTTGAACTCCGCCATCAGCTGCGGCTGCGCCAGGATGGTCCAGCGCGCCGGGGCAGTGCGGAACTCGCGGTAGAGCCAAGCCTCCTGCGCCTTGCCGAGAAACGAGCGGCGCGGGTCGAGACGCTCCGCGCATTCGGCATCGAGCAGAGGTCTGGCGCCGCCGCGGGGCGGCCCGTCGCAGGCCAAAGGCGAGCGGTACTGCCGCCCGTCGAGCACCAGAAATGTCGCGAGACCGCCGAAATCATGGCGGCCGAAAATCGTCATGCCCGGCCCGCGCGGTCTTGCCCACAGCGGCAGCGGCATGTGCTCCCAGAACGCCTGGTAGGCCGCGGCGCGGCGCGTCAGAAAGGCCAACGGATCATCGAAGGTCTGGGCGCGGTCGTCGGCGTAGTCGTTCTGCACCTCGTGATCGTCCCAGGTCGCGAGACACGCGACGGAGCCGTGCAGCGCCCGCAGGTCGGGATCGGTCTTGTACTGCGCGTGCCGGTTGCGGTAGGTGCGCAGATCGGCCGCCTCGGCCCCGTCGCTGTGGTCGCGCACTTTCGGCGGATGCCTGGCATATTCGTAGATGTAATCGCCGAGGAACAGCACGAGGTCGGGGTTCTCGGCCGCCAGATGGCGGTAGGCCGAGAAATACCCGAGTTCGTAATTGGCGCAGGAAGCAAACCCGAAGCGCAGCCGGGAGAGCGGCGCGCCGGGTGCCGGGGCGGTGCGCAGCATTCCGATCGGGCTGGCCTCGCCGCCGGCCATGAAGCGGTACCAATACTCCCGCCCCGGTTCGAGGCCGTTGCATTCGACATGCACCGAATGCGCGAAGTCAGGATCGGCCGGCTCGGTGCCGTGCCGCACGATCTGCTGCATCCGCGGATCGGCGGCGACCTCCCAATCGACCGGCACGATGTCGGGCGGCATGCCGCCGGGACGCTCCGGATCGGGGGAGAGCGGTTCGGGCGCAAGCCGGGTCCACAGCACCGCCCCGTCCGGACCCGGATGACCCGAGGCGACGCCGAGCGCGAACGGGTCGTGGCTGGGATGCGCCCATGGCGGCCGGGTGCGGCTCGCGACAAAAGCGGCGGCCAAACCGGTCAGCAGCGCGCGGCGGGATAACGTGCGACGGAGGGTCATCGGAACCGCGTTTCACTCGGGTGTCGTCCCGGCGGAGACCGGGACGACGGCTTGGAATGGAGCGGGTAATGGGTAATGTCTCGGTTTGAATGCAACAGCGGCACTGTCATTCCGGGGCCGTCCGCAGGGCGGAACCCGGAATCCATGAACATCAACCTCTCCAAGGACTTCAGGGGCCTGTGTTGATGGATTCCAGGCTCGCGGGCTACGCCCGCGCCCCGGAATGACAAGGTTGCAATTCAAACTGAGACACTACCGGGTAATGATACCGCTTCGCTGTTACGGCTTTGTGGCGTTAAGCTCGGCGCGACAAACCGTCTCGGGAGCATCCGCATGAGCGACGCCCACCGCCCGACCATCGCCGTCACCCAGCACGCGATTGCCGCTGGACATTATCTTGCCACTACCGCCGGGTTCGAAATATTGCAGGCCGGCGGCAATGCGATCGACGCTGGCGTCGCGGCCGGGATCGCGCTCGGCATCTTGCAGATCGACCTCGTCGATTTCGCCGGGGTCGCGCCGATCATGATCTACCATGCCGAGAAGCGCGAAATCGTGACGATCGCGGGACTGGGCACCTGGCCGAAGGCGCTCGACCCCGAGTTCTTTATGCGCGAGCATGGCGGGAAAATCCCGCTCGGCGCGCTGCGGATCGTCGTGCCGGCGGCGCCCGATGCGTGGATCACCGCGCTGAAGCGCTACGGCACGATGAGTTTCGGCGAGGTCGCCGCCGCCTCGATCCGGCTCGCGCGCGACGGGTTCCCGATGTACCCGCTGATGGCCGCCAGCATCGAGAAGCAGCAGGAGCGGCTGCGGCAATGGCCGTCGAGTGCGGCGGTGATGCTGCCGAACGGAAGCCCGCCGCTTGTCGGAGAGGTGTTTCGCCAGACCGATCTCGCCGCCTCGCTGCAATACATGGCCGACGAGGAGAAGGCGGCGTCGGGACGCGGGCGCGAGGCCGGTCTCGACGCGGCGCGCGACGCATTTTACCGGGGTGACATCGCCCGGAAGATCGTCGGGTTCATCCAGGACCAGGGCGGGCTGCTCTCGGCCGAGGACATGGCGGATTACCGCTCGCCGGTCACCCCGCCCGAGCGGCGCCGCTTTGGCGATCTCGAAGTCTTCACCTGCGGCGCCTGGTGCCAGGGGCCGACACTGTTGCAGACGATGGCATTGCTCGAAGGTACCGATCTCAAGGCGCTCGGCCACAACAGCGCCGATTACATCCACACGCTGACCGAGGCGCTCAAGCTCGCCTTTGCCGATCGCGAGGCCTATTACACCGACCCGGCTTTCGGGAACGTGCCGCTGCCGACCTTGATCTCGTCGGAATACGCCGCCGAACGGCGCAAGCTGATCCGGCCGGACAAGGCGTGGCCCGAGATGCCGCCGCCGGGCGAACTCGGCGCGATGGATCAACGGCTGCGCGCCAGCCCGCCAAACCCGAACCCGGAGCCGGATACCTCGTATGTCTGCGCCGCCGACCGCTGGGGCAATCTGTTCTCGGCGACGCCGAGCGACGGGTCCTACGGGTCGCCGATGGTGCCGGGCACCGGGCTGATCCCGTCCTCGCGCGGCTCGCAGTCGCGCCCCGATCCGAAGCACCCGGCGGGGGTGGCACCCGGCAAACGGCCGCGTCTGACCCCGAACCCGGCGCTGGCGATCAGGGGCGGCACCGAGTTCCTGCCATTCGGCACGCCGGGCGGCGACGTGCAGACGCAGGCGATGCTGCAAGTGCTGCTCAATATCTTTGTCCACGGCCAGTCGGTGCAGGGCGCGATCGAGAACCCGCGTTTTGCGAGCTACAGCTTTCCCTCCTCGTTCTCGCCCTACGATTATTATCCGGGGCGGCTCAACATCGAGGGCCGGATACCGCCGGCGATCACCGACGATCTCGCGCGGCGCGGTCATCAGGTCGAGCGCTGGCCCGACTGGATCTGGCTGGCCGGCGCGGTCTGCGCGATTCGCTCCGACACAAAGCGCGGCGTCAAGGAAGCCGGGGCCGATCCGCGGCGGGCCGCCTACGCGCTGGGGTGGTGAGTCCAGACCTTCTCGCGCATTGCGGGAGAGGGGAACTGTCCGATTTCCGGGCCGCTTGGGTCTCGTCCGCCCCGGCGGGAGGTCGGGCATGGGAGGGATGAACCCGGCGCAAGCCGGAGTCGCGCTCGGCAATCGACACCCAGGGTTGATAAAATGCGGCGGATCGTGCTTGGCTGATCCGCCCGATTGCGGCCGTCAAGGGGTCAGGCGATAGACGAACGTTTCGGTTTTATCGGAGTGCAACAGCGAAGAGGTCCTATCGGGTACGGTCGATGAAATAAGCACGCAAAATCACAGGAGCTGTGGTCATGCAGAGCGATATGTCACGGCGCTTTGTTGCCGAATTCTTCGGGACGTTCTGGCTAGTGTTCGGAGGGTGCGGGGCGGCGGTCCTCGCAGCGACGTTCCCGAATGTTGGGATCGGTCTTCTCGGGGTCTCCGCCGCCTTCGGTCTGACCGTGCTGACGATGGCGTATGCCGTCGGCCACATCTCGGGCGGCCATTTCAACCCGGCTGTGACGCTTGGTCTTTGGGCCGCCGGACGCTGCGCGAACAGGCACGTCCTGCCCTATATCATCGCGCAGGTGATCGGCGCCATTCTGGCCGCGTGGGCGCTGTGGACGATCGCATCGGGCATGGCGGGCTGGGTGCCGGGCGGTTTCGCTTCCAACGGCTACGGCGAACTGAGCCCGGGCAAGTACACGCTCGCCGCCTGTATATTGACCGAGTTTCTGGCGACGTTCTTCTTCCTGTTCATTATTATCGGCACGACCTCGAAAGGCGCCGCGTCCGGTTTCGCCGGGATCCCGATCGGACTGGCTCTGACCCTGATCCACCTCGTGACGATCCCGGTTACGAACACGTCGGTGAACCCGGCCCGCAGCACCGGACCGGCGATCTTCGCCGGCGGCGAATACATCTCGCAGCTCTGGATGTTCTGGCTGGTCCCGATCGTCGGCGCGGTGGTCGCCGGGCTTTTGACCCGCTGGATGTACGAGCACGAGGCGATCATCGATACGACCGTCGTCGAGGAGCGCCGCGTCGCCTGACCGGACGGCAGCGGGCGATCGGGCAGGGCGGGTAAGCCAAAGCGCAACCCGCCCTGTTACGGCATGGGGCGGCGGATGATGCTTTGTTCATCCGCCATTCATGGCCGTTGCCGCACAATCACTCGCAATCGGCTTCTCAAGGCGCGGCAGGTAAGGAGGCAGCATCGATGACCGCTTCCCCGCCGCCCCGAACCACCTGCGCGATCGCCGGCGGCGGTCCGGCCGGGATGATGCTGGGCTTTCTGCTGGCCCGCGCCGGGGTCGAGGTCGTGGTTTTCGAGAAGCACCGCGATTTTCTGCGCGATTTCCGCGGCGACACGATCCACCCCTCGACCTTGCAGGTCATGCACGAGCTTGGCCTGCTCGATGCGTTTCTCGCGCTGCCGCATCAGAAGGTTCGGGAGCTGCACGGCATCATCGGCGATACCGAGATCACGCTCGCCGATTTCCGTCATCTGCCGACAGGCTGCCGTTTTATCGCGATGATGCCGCAATGGGATTTTCTAGATTTTCTCGCCGATCAGGGGGGCCGCTATCCCGGATTTCGCCTAGTGATGCAGGCCGAGGCGACCGGCCTCATCGAGGAGGGCGGACGCATCGCCGGTCTGCGCGGTCGGATGCAGCAGGGCGCGTTCCCCGAAGGCGCCTTCGAGGTGCGGGCCGATCTGGTGATCGGGGCCGACGGACGGCACTCGGTCGTGCGCGAGCGCGCCGGTCTCAACATTATCAACCTGGGCGCGCCGATCGACGTGCTGTGGATGCGGCTCTCGAAACGCCCCAACGATCCGCCGGAGACCGCCGGGCGGATCAACAGCGGCCGCATGCTGGTGACGCTCGACCGCGGCGAGTACTGGCAATGCGCGTTTGTGATCCGCAAGGACGGGTTCGAAGCGGTGCGGGCGCGCGGTCTCGATGCGTTCCGCGCCGACATTGCCGCGATCGCCCCGTTTCTGCGCGACCGGCTGCACGAGCTGCGCGACTGGGATGATGTCAAGCTGCTGACCGTCGCGGTCGATCGGCTGGAGCGCTGGTGGCGGCCGGGTCTGTTGTGCATCGGCGACAGCGCGCACGCAATGTCGCCGATCGGCGGGGTCGGCATCAACCTCGCGATCCAGGACGCCGTCGCCGCCGCCAATATCTTCGCCGTGCCGCTGCGCGACGGCACGCTGACTGATGCGCATCTCGCTGCGGTGCAGCGGCGCCGGATATTGCCGACGCGTCTCACGCAGGCGATGCAGGTCGCGATCCAGCAGCGCGTCATCGACCCGGTTCTCAAAGCCGACACCCCGCTGACGGCCCCATGGCCGGTGCGCCTGTTCAACCGGGTCCCGATGCTCGCGCGCATCCCGGCACGTCTGATCGGGATGGGCTTCCGGCCCGAGCACGTCCGCAGCCCGGAGACCGCGCGGTCTCCTGCCTGATAATACCAGCCGGCGTCAGCGCCGGCCGGTATCAGGCGCCCCGGTGTCCGAAGCGGCCGTAAAAATAACCGGTCGCCGCGCCGAGCGCGGCCCAGAACAGCAGGCTCGCCACGGTCGCGGTCACGATGAATTGCCGCGCCAGGGAAGCCGGCGCGGCCCCCTCTTCGGACGGAAGCGGCGGCGCGCCGTAAAGATGCGGCAGCGCCAGAAGGGCCACCGCGGCGACCGCGGTTAGCTTGTGCCTTGTAAAGGCCAGCAACGCCAGCGCGCCCGCGGTCATCACCGCGGTTGCCGCCCACCAGAGCTGCCGCGCCAGCAGCGGGCCGGCATCGTTTCCGGGAAGGTCGGGCGGCAATCCCAGACCGGGCGCCACCGTGAACGCGAGAAACCCGGCCAGCCCCCATAACAGACCCTTGCGCCAGGCGATCTCGCCCCCGCGCAACACCATGCCGGCGGCAAGGAGCAGTGCGAAACCGATCCCCACCAGCATATCGGCGGCGAGCGTATATGCGACACGCTCGGCACCCTCCTCGGGCGCCCAGGCGTCGCCGTGCGCATGGTGGTGGTCTGCTGCCGCTGGCGAAGGCGCCGGGGCGGTGTGGGGGGCGGCGTGCTCGGCCGCGAGTTCGTATGTCTCGGCTTCGAGGATCAGCGGCACCGTGGCGAACTGATGCAGCACAGCGGCAAAGACGCCGGCCAGCGCCCCGCCGAGCAGCGCCGCCAGGAGGATGCGTCGCAGCAACGTCATCTTCCGGCTAATGACAGGGGAACGCCATCGAGTGGCGCGAATCATGTGCCGCGTTGTGCCACGCCGGGATGTGCGAAAAGCCGACCCCCCAGATCACGCCAAGCCCCAGCACCGCCGCAACCGCCGCGGCCGCCAGCCTCTCCGAGCGGGACGCCGCCGCCCCGCTGCTCGCACCGGCTTGCGCCCGCATTCCAGTCAAAAGCGCCCTCATCGCCGCGCCCCCTGAACCTGAACCGGCGGCACTCTAATCGTGTCGGCCCGGCCTTGCCAGCACCTAAGCAGGCTGTACGAGCAGGCTGTACGAGACTGGGCGATGAATGAGGTCGGCGCTTTTGGTGCCCGGCGGGTTTGGGTGCCGCGCGGCCGGGATGATATAAGGTCCGATATGGGGAGTGCGGGTGAGGGCGCGATGGAAGCGGATTATGTGGTCATTGGCGCCGGATCGGCCGGTTGCGTCGTGGCCAGCCGGCTGGGTGAGGACGGTTCGCGGGTCGTCCTGCTCGAAGCCGGGCCGTCCGATCGCGACCCGATGATCCATATTCCGGCAGGCGTCCTGCGCGTCCTCGACAATGCCAAAATCAACTGGAATTTCTTCAGCGAGGGTGAGCCGGGCACCGCCGGTCGCCGGCTGCAATGGCCGCGCGGCAAGACGCTCGGCGGCACCAGCTCGATCAACGGCATGCTCTATGTGCGCGGCAACCCGGCCGATTACGACAACTGGGCGCAGATGGGTTGTCGCGGCTGGAGCTACGATGAGGTATTGCCCTTCTTTCGCAAATCGGAGACCTATCGCGGCAATGGCGATCCGACTTACCGCAACCGCGGCGGCCCGCTGATCGTCGAGGATTACCGCACGATCCTCGGTCTGACGCACAGCTTTGTCGAGGCCGCCAAGCAGGCCGGTTTCCCGTTCACCGAGGATTACAACGGCAGAACGCAGGAGGGCGTCGCTTATTCGCAGATGACGCGCCGCGGGCGGCTGCGCGGCTCGACGGCGCGGACCTTTCTCGCGCAGGCCCGGCACCGAAGCAATCTCAAGGTCGAGACCGACGCGCTCGTCACCAAACTGCTGTTTGACGGCAAGCGTTGCATCGGCGTCGCCTTCCGCCAGAACGGGACCGACCGGCGGCAGATGGCGGCGCGCGAGGTGATCCTCTGCGGCGGTGCGGTCAACTCGCCGCATGTCTTGCAGATTTCCGGCATCGGGCCGGCGGCGCATCTGCAATCGATCGGCGTGCCCGTGTTGCATGATCTGCCGGGGGTCGGCGCCAATCTGAACGATCATTACGTCGTGCGCATTTCGCACCGGGTGCATGACGCGGTGAGCATCAACCAGTTGGCGCGCGGACTGCGTCTGGCGCGCGAGGTCGCGCGCTGGGCAACAATCGGCAACGGCGCGCTGACCTTTGGTGTCACCTCGGCGATGGTTTTCTGCCGCAGCCGCGAGGGGCTGGCCAGCCCCGACCTGCAATTGCTGTTCACGCCGGCGAGCTATGCCCAGGGCGTTTTCCGCCGGCTGGAGCGCGAGCCGGGCATGACGGTCGCGGTCTGCCCGGTGCGCCCGGACAGCCGCGGAACCATCATGGCCGCCTCGCCCGATCCGTTCGAATACCCGACGATCCGTCCGAACTACCTGTCGGCACCGAGCGATCTGCGCGTGCTGATTGCCGGCATCCGGCACACAAGGCGGATCTTCGCCCAGCCGGCAATCGCGCGCTACAGCGTCGCCGAAACCGTGCCGGGACCCGGCGTCGCAACCGACGAGCAGTTTGCCGAATTCGCGCGACAGGCGGGGACCAATGTCTTCCACCCCGTCGGCACCTGCAAGATGGGAACAGACCCGATGGCGGTTGTCGATCCGCGCCTGCGCGTGCACGGCATCGCCGGGCTGCGGGTCATCGATGCCTCGATCATGCCGGCGGTGACCACCGGCAATACCAATGCGCCGACGATCATGATCGGCGAGAAAGGCGCCGCGATGATCCGGGAAGACGCGCGCGCCGCCGCTGCCGTATGAGTGGTATAATCCACGGTTGAGGGAACCGGAGCGTCCATCCGGTTCTGCGGCAAATCTGCGGCCGGCAAACCATTGGATTTCTTCGTCTCAACTCCAGGTTTCCGGTCTCCCCAACGCTTCACCATCAGTCAATACTGGACTATGAATTTGGTGAAATTAACGGCGCCAATTTGCGGCGGGGACCGGCATGAGCGTTCTGTCGATCGGGCAGAGAGTGCCACGCGAGGAAGACTTCCGACTGCTTACCGGACGGGGACGCTATGTTGCGGACGTAGCGGCGATCGGGGCCGCGCACGGGCATGTCGTGCGCTCGCCGCACGCGCATGCAAGGATCGTGTCGCTCGACGCGGAGCGGGCGCGCGCCGCGCCGGGGGCGATCGCGGTATTGACCGGCGCCGATCTCGCGCGGCGCGGTCTCGGCGCGCTGCGGCCTCTGATCCCGCGTCGCAAGCGGAACGGCGCGCCTTCCTATGTCTGCCCGCTGCCGCTGCTGGCGCGGGAGCGGGTGCGCCATGTCGGCCAGCCGGTCGCCTTTATCGTCGCCGAGACGCTGGACCGGGCAAAGGACGCGGCCGAGCTGCTGGCGGTCGAGTACGAGATTCTGCCTTCGGTCATCTCGGCCGAGGCGGCAATCGCGCCCGATGCGCCTCCGGTGTGGGACGACAACCCCGGCAACGAGGCCTTTACGGTCGAGGCCGGCGACAAGGCCGCGACCGATGCCGCGTTCGCGCGCGCCTCCCGCATCGTGCGGCACAAGATCGTCGTCAACCGGGTGACCGCGAACAGCATGGAGCCGCGCGGCTGTATCGCGCAATACGACCGCGACGAGGACCGCTACACGATCCGCTGCACGGTCCAGTCGGTGCATCAAATCCGGGCGGCGCTGGCCGGGCAGATCTTCCGCGTGCCGCATCATCAGCTGCGCGTCGTGTGCGACACGATGGGCGGCGGCTTCGGCATGAAGGGCGGCTGCTATCCCGAATACGCTCTGGCGCTATGGGCTTCCGAGACCGTCGGGCGCCCGGTGCGCTGGGTCGCCGAGCGCGGCGAGGGCCTGCAAAGCGACGAGCAGGCGCGCGGCAGCACCGTCGAGGCGGAATTGGCATTGGGGCCGGACGGCAAATTCCTCGCGCTGCGCACGCGCTGGGTGTCGTCGATCGGCGCCTATTATTCGACCGACCGGCCGACGATACCGCTGACGATCGGCATGGGGTGCCTCGTCAACACCTATAATTTCGAGGCGGTGCACGCCGAGGTCACGGCGGTGCTGACCAACACGATGACCACGGCGCCTTATCGCGGCGGCAGCCGGCCCGAACCGATCTATGTCGTCGAAAGCATCGTTGAGAAGGCGGCCAGGGAATTGGGTATCGACCCGGCCGAATTGCGCCGCCGCAATACGATTCCGGCCAGCGCGATGCCGTATCTGACGCCGATGCGGCAGACCTATGACAGCGGCGATTTCGCGAAAAACCTTGATGACGCGCTGACGCTGTCGGGCTGGGACCGGATCGCGGAGCGGCGGGAAGCGGCGCGAAGCCGCGGCAAACTGCTCGGCATCGGGGTCGCGACGACGGTGGCGGCGACCGGCGGGCGGGATTACGAGCATGCCGAAATCCGCTTCGATCCGGAAGGCGGGGTCGTGCTGCTGACCGGCAGCATGGATCACGGCCAGGGCCACGCGACGACATTCAAGCAGGTGCTGTCGGACAAGCTCGGCATCGATGCCGATAAAATCCGCTACCGCTGGGGCGACAGCGATCTCGTGACGATCGGGATCGGCACGTTCGGCTCGCGCTCGGCGCAGCTCGCCGGCTCGGCGATTATCGGCGCCGCCGACCGGCTGATCGAGAAGGGACGGCAGATCGCGGCGCATATGATGGAGGCGGCGGCGGCCGATATCGTGTTCGAGCGCGGCCGGTTTCTGATCGCCGGCACCGACCGCGCGGTGGCGATTGAGGAGGTCGCGCGCCGCGCGTTCCAGTCGGCGCAACTGCCCGATGGTGTCGAAATCGGGTTTGCCGAGCGTTCGAATTTCGGTCCGGAGGACGCCGCGACATTTCCGTCCGGCGCGCATGTCTGCGAGGTCGAGATCGACTCTGAGACCGGCGAGGTCGAGCTGTCGCGCTACTGCGCGGTCGATGATGTCGGGACGATGCTGAACCCGCTCCTGTGCGAGGGGCAGATCCACGGCGGCGTCGTTCAGGGACTCGGTCAGGCGCTGTTCGAAAACCTGGTCTACGACCCGCAGAGCGGGCAGTTGCTGAGCGGCTCGTTTATGGATTACGCGATGCCGCGGGCCGACAATCTCTGCCATTTCGAATTGCGCGAGAATGCGACTCCAAGCCCCCGCAACCCGCTCGGCGTCAAGGGGGTCGGGGAGGCCGGCACGATCGGCGCGATCCCGGCGGTGATGAACGCGATCAACGACGCGCTGGCCTCGATCGGGGCCCCGGCGGTCGAGATGCCTGCCACCGCCGAGAAGGTGTGGCGCGCGCTGCGGACGGTACGATAATCCGCCATCCCCGTGCGGCGGATGTCAGCGCCGGCCGGCTCCGATATGCGCCACGGCGTTGATTTCGACCCTCAGCGACGGGTTGGCGAGTGCCGCCACCTGGACCAGCGTCGAGGTGGGGAAATCGCCGGTGAAAAACTCGCGGCGGGCCTGCCAGACCTTTTCGCGCTGGCTGATGTCGGTGACAAAAATCGTCACCGCGACGATATCGGCCATCGTGCCGCCCGCCGCTTCGACCAGATGCCTGATCTTGCCGAAGATTGCCTTGCTCTGGGTGTATTCGTCGGTCAGATCGCCGCCGGTTGCGGTCATGCCGGCGACATAGGCGACGCCGCCGACCACGAGACAATTCGACCATGTGCCCGGCGGCGGCTCGCCGAGATGTGGGCTGACGGCACGGACGATGCTGCTCATGGGGTGCTTCCCGTCTCGTTGGCAATGCGTCGGTTCGATGCTGCCGAGATCGGGGCGCGGACGCAACCCAACAAGCCGTCGCCAGTCTGCCGTGCGACCGGTATGCGTGGCACGCCGGCCTCGCATCTCGCGTTTGAATAAGCCGGTCAGAGCGGCGATCCTCTCCGCGAAAATGCGGGGACCCGGCGAATGTCGGGTGAATGCGTATCGATTGAGAGTGGTTGCCAATGATTCCGCGCCGCTATGGCCCTCTCGCCTATGTACCGATCACGCGCCGTCCCAAGCTGACCTGGCCCGACGGCGCGCGGGTGGCGTTGTGGGTCAATCCCAATATCGAGTTCTTCGGCCTCGACG
>JBFWVT010000103.1:0-14907 GCA_050246595.1 Alphaproteobacteria bacterium | reverse complement strand
GCGGCACCCGGTCCGAACGCAATACGATCGCCGGCATCGCCGCCTTCTGCACAAGCCGGCTCTCCCCGGATCACAAACCCCGGCCTCGGGGAAGCCTCTTCCTCAGGGCAGACTCAGGGCGGGTTGGGAGCCGCGGGCGTCGCGCGGACGAGCGAAGCGGCGAGGAGCGAAACAACGCCGTCGAACGCGGCCCGCACCGTGCCGACCCGGATCGCGACCGGGTGGTCGGTCGCATGGTCGATGTCGAAATCGATCCTGATGGCGGCACTGCCCTCGGCTTCCGGCCGCAGGGTCGCGGCGGCCAGCGGAAGCCCGGCGGTTACTTCCACCAGAAACTCATACTCCGCCGCCGCGCGATTGCAGGACAGCGTCAGTGTCAGCGACCACGCGCCAACCGGCAAGATGATACCGGGACCGTCGATAAGACGGCGGGCGCGGCCGGTTATGTCGATCGGCGCGCTGGCAGCCTGTTCGGGCCGGCCGCACGCGATGAACAGATCGCCCGTCCATGTGATCGGCAGCACGCCGCCGATCGGGTCCGGATCGAGATAGGGGGCGAGAGCACCGATCGCCATCTGTCGTTGCGCCTGGTCGAGCCCGTTCCACCATGCGATCGCGTCGTCGCCCTGAAAGCGCCTTTTTTCGGCACCCAGTTCTTCGGTGAGCGCGGCGATCGTGTCGCCGTCGCACGCGATCCCGAGATGGCGCGCAACTGCCGCAGCGGTGGCGGCGGGTTGCGCGCGAACCTCATCCCCTGTCAGGACCAGGGCGCCGGGCAGAAGAGAGCAGCCGATGACCGAGCCGCAGCTGCTGGCCAGAAGCCGCACGGCCTGCGCCAGGTCGAGCCCTCGCCAGAGGACGAGATCAAGCAACGCCGAACGCAGATCGTCGAGGGCGACCACGAAGTCGCGGCCCGTCTCCGCGAGCGCACCGCGCAAGCGACCGCCCGGGCAGCACGACACGATCGTCGAATGCGGCTCTCCGGCCTTGATCACGCTCGCTGCGAGATCCTGAAGCGTTTCGGCTTCGATCGGGGCGGCCGGGCGGCCAGGTTTGCCGGCCAGGGCGGCTGTCAGCGCGCCGCACCATTCCGTGAAGCCGCCGGGAAGTCCGACAACAAAAAACAGCATGCCGCCTGCGTTCGATTCGATCCGCCGCGCCCGTTTTCCTACCCGATCGCACCGGTGCTGTCGATCAGGGGCGCAGTACCTCTTACAACTGGAGCACGCTCTCAAAAGCCGCGAGGCGACCGGGCGCATCGGCTCCGGGAACCGCGAACGGCCGCAGGACAGCCTGGCCGAACGCGACCGAACCGGTCGCCGCGCCGCTCGTTATCATGACCCTGATCTCGACACCCTTGCCGCGCGGCTCGCCGAGCGAAAAGGTCAGCGCAGCCGCATGAATTCCTGCCGAGCCGGGCACGAGGCTGGTGCGCGCGAGCTGACCCTCGGAAAAGACATCGACCTCGAATGTCGCCGTCGCGGCCTGTTGCGAGAAACCAAGCACGACCTGAGCGGACCAGCTCCCGGCGGGCAGATGGATGTAAGGCCCAAAGGTCAGCACTCGGCTGTCGCCGGAAATGTCGATCGGCTCGGTTGGGCTTGCGCCGGATGAGGCGAGATAAAACAGATCGCGCGTCCAGACGATCTGGTCGATCCTGCCGGTGCGGAACGCTTCCCGGTATCCCGACAGGGCCCCGTCGATCATCTTGCACGCGGCGGCGGGAAGCCGATCCTCCAGCGATTGCCCGCTCCGCCGCCAAGCCCCGCCCCCCGGCGAACCTACCGCGTCGAGGATCGCGGAACACGTCTGCCGGTCCGCCTCGATGCCGAAATGAGCGGCAATGGCCGAAATCGCCGCTTCCGGGTTGTCCCGAACGAGAGCGGCGTCGATCGCAAGTCCGCCGGGCAGACCGTTGAACTGCATGACAAACGGACAGCTTTTGGCGACGGCGCGCACGGCCAGCTTCGGGTCGCCGCCGGTTTCGTCGATGATCGCGACCACGGCGTTCGCGGGGTCGTCCAGCGCCAGCACGAACCGCGTCCGGCAATCGACGAATATCCGCCGGAGCGCCTGATCGGGCTGCCTTGCCCCGATAACGACGTGACGGGCGTTGTTGCGAACGAGAAACAGCCCGATATTGTCGAGTATCGAACCGGCTGGCTCGAAACCGAACATCTCGTGCAGCGCGGGCCAGGTCCCGCTCGATACCTCTCCGCCCGACAGGCCGGCGAGACTGGCCATGACGGCATCGCACCACTGCGACAACGGACCGGGCAAGCCTACCGACAACAGGATCACAGGCCTCGCAAAGCCTCCACGGTCAACGGCCGTTCCTGCCGTACTGACAACCGATCACCGCCCTTGCCCCTCCGGAGCGAGCGCATCGGAGGCCGCCGGGATGATCTCAACAGCCTCGACAACCGCCGAGGACCCTTGCGAGCAAAACAGGCGCACCTCGACGGCCTTCAGCTCGCCCCCCGCCCGGAACGGCAGTTCGGCGACCGGCGGTCCGTCGCCAAGCTCAAGCGAACACCGCGCGATGCGGCGTGTTCCCGCTTCGGCCGCGACATCCATGATTGCCGCGCCGCAGCGCGGCGCGCCTGCATCAAACAGGATGCGAGCGATATAATCGTCGGCGGGAAGGGTGGCGTAAGGCCCGAATACGGCGGTGCCGGCGCGGGCGCGATCGAGAACGATGCGACCCCGGTCGACAACGCCGATTTCGGTATGGAGGCCGCCGCCGGGCGTGAAACGAAGCACCGCGGTCGCGCGCGGTCGCGCCTCCCAAACCGTCAGCCAGTTCGGCTCGACCGCCGCGTGCTTGCGCGCAAACCACCCGGTGCGACGCAGCGCTTCGGCGAAATAGCCCTCGTGAAACCCCAATTCGAGCCAGCCGTGCTTGCGGATCGACCAGAGCGACTGGCCATCGAGGCGCAATCCCCAGGGATAGGAAAGATCGGCGTCGATCGGCTCGGAGGCGAAGAACACGCATCCTGTCGGGATCAGCACCCGGTGCAGCGACCGCATCAGCCGCAGATGGTCGTCGGCGTGATGAAAAGAGGACGTGAACAGCACCGCGTCGAACGTCCGATCGGTGCTCTCGATCCAGGAGAAATCGGCATTGACGATTTCGACCGCCAGGGCGTCGTGAGCGGCGCGCCGGCGAACCAGCTCGCAAAACCGCTTCTCGACATCGAGCGCCGTGACGCTGTGCCCGAGCATGGCCAATACGACCGTCATCGTGCCCCAACCGGAACCGAGTTCGAGAACCCGCGATCCGGGATCGAGCTTCATCGTCCGCAGAATAAAGCCGGTGCTGATCAGGGAATCGGCAACGGTGCCGGCGCTCCCGGTCGAGAACGGGAAGGGTCGCTGCACGGAAGCGGCGATATCGAAAACGGTCTCCTCATTCGCCACGCTGTAGGGCTTGCCGGCGATCCGGCGATACAGATCGAGCTGGAACCGCCGGTATTCCTCGGAAAACGGATCCCCCGGCATCCCGGACGGCGGCTCCATGCGGAATGTGCCGAAGCATTCCCGGAGTGCGTCGTCCGATCCGGCGCGGTCGCATTCGCCGATTTTTTCATCGAGTTCTTCGAGAGTGCGGACGATCTCGGGTCGCGACCCCTCCACAGCGTCCGCCGGCGGAATTGCGGCGCCGGGTTCGCTCGAACGAGGAGCGGAACGGGTCGTCCTTCCCGCGCGCCGCCCCCAAGGAAAGGAAATCAAGAACGTCATCCGGTCCGCTGTATTCCGGCCACGATCTAAAGCATCCGACAGACCCGTGTCGAGATCCGCGCGCACCGGGCGCGGCGGTGGCGACCCAGCGACACCCGGTCGTCTTGTTGCCGCGACGGACAGGCGATACTACTCCCCTCCCCCGTGAGAGATCGGAAGAGCTGTTGGTGGTTTTCGGATTGCGCTTAGGGCATTGGTCGTCTCTCCCCAGGCGACTGATCGGGCTCTCTCCGAAACGCCGGGATACCACCGCGGCAAGAATTTTGATCCGGGCCTTGCACCGCGCCTTTTTCGACCGCGAGCCGGACCCGGCCTGGGCCTCGGGGCTGCCGCTGACCGGCGAGGCCGTCGAGGGCGCGGTCCGAATGATGATCGCATCGGCCGAATTCCGCACGCGGATGCTGAAAACGCTGGCGCCGGATATCGATTTGCCCGACCTCACGCTGGCGATGCCGGACCGGTATACGACCCAGCCGATCGCAGGCGGGCCGTTGCGCGTCTACATCGCCGATACCGACGCCGACATCGCCGAATGTGAGCGCCTGATCGAAACCCATCGCTACTACGATCGGTTCGGCGTGGCGACCCCGGTCATCGATCTCGACAAGCAGATCACGGCGGCGATCGTCACCGGCCTCGGGGCCAGGAGCTGTTTCGAACTCGGCTGCTTTACCGGTACGGTGTTGAGCCTGCTCGCCGATCGAGGATTACGGGTCCTCGGAACCGAGGCAAGCCATCTCGCCTTTGTGTTCGCCTGCGCCAATATCCGCACGGCGATGCTGTACGGCGACTTGTTGTCGCTGCCGATAACCGAACGGTTCGATGCCGTTCTGTGCATGGACGTACTGGAGCATGTGAGCCCGCTTCGCCTGGACGCGTACTTGGCGAAGCTATTGTCGCTGCTTGCCGAGGACGGCTATCTCTACGTGAACTCGCCGATGTTCGGCAACGATCCGACATTCGGAATTGTCGAAGCGCCGTATCTGGCGGAATGGCGATCGGTGGGCGATGCGTCCTACTGGCGCCACTGGCCGTGCGACGAACGAGGATGGCCGCTGCACGGTCATCTGATCTGGGCCAGTCCCGGCTGGTGGACGGAAAAATTCGCGAGCCACGGTCTGATCCGCGATCCGGTCATCGAAACGGCCATACACAGTCATCTCGGCGGGTTCTTCGATCTCGCGGTCGGCCGGCGGTCGCTGTTCGTGTTGCGCCGTGCCGCGAACCGCAACGACTCGCAAACAGTCGCGGCACAGGTGGTCGCCGCCTTGTCGCAAGTGCCGGGGATACCGGGCCGGCCGGGCTGACCTCGTTGCCGGACCTTCGCGGCCGAGGCGCGCGCCTCAATCGAATGGATGGCCGACCAGCCCCAGCACGGCCCAAGGTTGCGATTCCGAGTTGGTTCCGGCCGATTGCACCGAGCAGCTGATCTCGACACCGTCCTCGTGATCGGCGGTCGAATTCTCCAACTGACGCCGCATGACTGTTTCGAGCAGGTTCATGCGGTCCCGGTGACGCGCGGCGACGGCGCGAAGTGCCGGCTCCTCGGCCGCCCGCAGCGCCGCAAAGAAACGCAGCGTCAGCCCGACCTTGAAGTTCCAGAAAGCATTCGCGGTGCCTGGCCTTCCCTGCTCGTCAAACATGATTGTCTGGACCGTATCGACCAGCCCGCCGGGAAAGCGGCAGGTTTCCAGGCCGTAGCTGCGAAGGCCGCAATCGATGGCGGGCGCCAGACGCGGGTCCGCGACATAGCGCGCCGCCTGCGTCAAGGCCAGCAGCACGCCGCTGTGACAATCGACATAGGCCGCGCGGGGACTGTCCTTGCGCATCAGAAAACCCGAGATCGGCAATCCATTCGGATCATCGAAACGCATCTCGAAATCGAGCAGGATGTCGCACAGGCGTGTCAGCCGGCGGCGGTACTCGTCGGCCCCGGTCGCCCGATACATCGTCATGACGCCGAGCGTCACAAACGCAAGCTCGCGCGAGAAGATCACATTAGGCTGCCGCTCGTGCCGATCGACGTACAACTCGAAATAATGCCTGAGATTGGTATCGACCAGAGCCCGTAATTCCTCCGGCAGCGACGGCGGATCGGTCGGGACGCCCCCCGAATTGGCAACGGCGAAGCACTTGGCAAACGCATTTATCGTAACACCGTAATCATACGAGATGCTGTAATCCTGCGCCGTACACGGCGGCGGTGACGCGGCGGCGGCTTTGCGCACAAAGACGGCGTAGTCGGACACCCGGTTGTAAAAGCCGCCCGCCGTAACGAGCTTGTGCTCGGCGGCGACAAGACGCCCGCCGCGATGCCTCCCCGGGAATTCATAGCGCGCCCTCACCCGGCTCAACCGCCCGGCTATATCCACCGCTATATCGAAGCCTCGGAGGCGCTCCGGGGCGCGTGGCAGCGAGTGAATCGCCAGCGCATCGGACGAAATGTGCCCCTGCCGGATCGCGTAATACGATGCATCGGCCGCCGGGATCAACCGCTGGCCGGGTTTTCCCGCGGCGAATAGCGGCGCGCCGTCGCTCGCCGCATCGGTCACGATGTTGTTGAAGAAGCAATAAGCGAGACCGTCATGACCGATCGTCAGGACGACATCGCGAAGCTCGACACTCGGATCGGGATCGAACGCAGCCTCGACCTCGAACAGCATCGAGCGCGCATCGAAAATATAGGTATAGGTCGCCACGCCGATGCGCCGCCGGCTCCAGCCTATAGCGGCGTGGATCTCGCTTGCATGACTGAGTCGCAGCATATGACCGTCGCGCACGGCGCTGGTCTTCTCTCCGGCGGCGGTCACCTGGCGGCGAAAGCGGCGCCCGCGATATGTGAACTCAACGTAGTTTCCGCTCAGCATCAGGTTGTCGGTATTGCGCTCGTCATGGAAACGCACCCCCGCCACAATAGCGCCCCGGGCGAGATCGTACCGCAGCCCCATCAGCGAGTGTCGATAGGTCGTAATCGTCCCTTCGGTGCCGATCAGGTCCAGCCGCGGCGCGCTCAGCCGGCGGAAGATGAACGGTCCGTCGCACATGGATCGGACAAAGCGCAGGATTTCAGCCGTTTCCTCGGGAAAGCGCCGCCACACCTCGGGCCGCGACATCAGTTCGAGAACCTTGGCGTTATCGTCGTTCCAGAACCAGCGGTCGTCGTCGAGACCCTCGGTTTCGGCGACCGCGAATTGCGGCGATCCGGCCATCTCGTCGATCGGGCGATACAGCCGACGGACGAGGAATTCGGCTGCCCTCAGGGCGTTTATCGGCAATTCCGGCATTTCAGATCGATCCGCGTCGGATAATGCAGTCTGTCAGGCATTCTGGATCAGCTCCAGGCGCTCGAACCCGATTTCAGCGCGGTCGCTCGCCGCGACCACAAAGAATTCGAAATCGAGCAGATCGCGGGATACGACAAAGACGTGCTCCGTCTGGCCTTCGGTCATCGTGAAACCAAGCACGCGGCGCCCGGCCGCCTCCTGCAATGTGAAATCGGCGACACCGCGGATTTCGCCGTGCAGCTTGAGCCGCCACACGCCGCGTCTGAGAAACCAGTAGGGACCGTGGAACAGCATGCCGTCCCGATCGGCGGCGCGGTGCAGCTTCGGGGTATCCGGGTGCCTGCCGCCGGAGATCAAAAGCTGCGCCGGATGGATCGAAAACCGCGACCGCTTGAGGCCGCCCTCGATCGTACCCGGCCGGGCGGCAAAAACGTATCCGGACCATTCGGCAAGCGCTTGTTCTCCGGCCAGCGGGACGAGCGAGGCGTCGTGGTGGATCGCATACAACTCGAACCCCAATTCGGCAAAAAAGGCGACCGTCTCGGGTTCGACGCCGTTATTGGCCCAAAGCTTCTCGAACAGGATTTTGAGGCGCGGCGAATTGACGATCGTCCGGCGCATCCCTCGCAATACGGGCAGCTCGTGGCCCTCGACGTCCAGCTTCGCGAGATCGAAGGTGAAATCCGGTCCGAGCAGGTCGTCGAGCCGCCGCATGTCGCTCTCGATTGTGCCGGTCTGCCAGCCGCCGCCGCCGATCGGGGCCACTGAGCCGGCGCCGAGATGGCCCGCGGCATAATACAGTTCGGTCCGGCCGTTGCTGTCCGACAATGCCAGCGGGAAGATGGTAACCGTGCGATCCATTAAGAGATTAGCGACATTGAGGTGCAAAATCCGGCATAGTTCGGGATGCGGCTCGAACGCATAAACCTTTCCGGCCTTCGACAGTCTCCGCCCGATTTGCAGAGTGTAAAACCCGATATTGGCCCCGATATCGAGAAAAACCGTGTCGGGCCGCACAAAGCTGAGCAACACTTGGTGGTTGTCTTCCTCATACCTTCCGCCATTGAGCAGTGCAGCCGGGCAGCCGACGTCGAACGCATTGACATAGATCGGCATTCCGTCGAGCGCGTAAGCCAGCGCAACACCTTCGCCGACATAGGTGTTGAGCCGCGTCCGGATGAACTCGATATGGCCCCACATCCGTTCCTGACGCTCGCCGAGAGTGTCGAGGCGCCGGGCCAGATCAGTCAGCTGCGCCGCCGGTTCTCCAGGCATGCGGTCCTTGAGATCCTTGAACAGCTCAAGAAGCCCGCGGGCCAAGGCCTCGTCGAAGGCGACACGCTGGTCGAGCTTGCGGTCGATTCGGTTCAGACGGCGCTCGATATAGCTCAGCGGGTTGATCGCCGAAATCAGCCGCGAAAAGCGCATCCACCCCGCCATCCCGCACCCCGGTGCCGGCCGGGCCTCGCCAATCTTCCGGGCTGTCGCAGCGACCCGCAACAGAATTCACACGCCCTTCGCCCTTGTGCCGGCTGCCGGCCGCCGAGGCGCATTGCTGCACGGCCGAAGATCGGTTGGGTCGGGCGGATCGGCTGTGCTATGCACTGCTATGCATGCAGGCGCACGGTTGCAAGCGCGCCGTTCGCCCGGACAGACAAGGGCCGAACAAGGGAATCATGCAGTGAGCAGCACCGGTTTTGCCTACCCGAACCTGTTCGGCAAGGAGGTGCCGCCCCCGGCGCCGCGCTGGACCGGCAATGCGACGTACAATTTTATCGGCGGCCACAACGATCGCAGCCTTATTCCGATCGAGGGTCTGATCGAGGCGACGGAATCCGTGCTGCGCCGCGAGGGCCAGGATCTGGCGCTGTACAGTCTGGCGCAGGGGCCGCAGGGCTATCGCGGTCTGCGCCAGTTTGTCGCCGACAAGCTCGGCGGTTGGCGCGGCGTCAAGACCACCGCCGACGACGTGCTGATCACCTCCGGTTCGGGACAGGCGATCGATCTGATCAATCAGGTGCTGCTCGAACCCGGCGACACGGTGATCCTCGAAGAATTCACCTATGGCGGTTATCTGACCAAGCTGCGCCGGATCGGCGTCAATATCGTCGGCGCGCCGCTCGACAATGACGGCATCCGCATCGACGCGCTCGAGCAGATCCTCGCCGACCTGAAGGCCAAGGGGACACGGCCAAAATACATCTGCACCGTGCCGACGATCCAGAACCCGACCGGCAGCATCATGCCGCTGGAGCGGCGGCACGAATTCCTCTCTGTCGCGGCCGAGTATGGCGTCCCGATCTTCGAGGACGAGTGCTACGCCGATCTGACATGGGGCAGAATGAGCGCGCCGCCGGCGCTGTATTCGCTTGATCCGAGCCGGGTCATTCATATCGGCTCATTCTCGAAGACGCTGGCTCCGGCATTGCGGCTCGGCTATGTCGTCGCCGATTGGGAGTTCCTGAGCCGCATGATTGCCATCAAGACCGCCGGCGACAGCGGCACCGGCGCGCTCGAACAGATGGTCGTCGCCGAGTATTTCTCGCAGCATTTCGAGGATCATGTCGGCGAGCTGAGCGCCCAGCTCAAGGACAAGCTCGACACGATGGTCGAGGCGGTCGAGCGCGAGTTCGGCACTGCGGTCGAGCCGTGGCTGCCAAAAGGCGGCATCTTTCTGTGGATGAAGCTGCCCGATCAGGTCGATGTGCGCAAGCTCGTGCAGCCGGCGCTCAATGCCGGGATTGCGTTCAACCCCGGCCCGGAATGGGCGGTCGACGGCGAGGCCGCGAAATCGCGTCTGCGCCTGTGTTTCGGGCTGACGACAAAGGACGAGATCCGCGAAGGGGTCGCCGGTTTCGCGCGGGTCTGCTACGAGCAGTTCGGCATCCCCGAGCAGAGCGGCAACGTGCGGCACGATCCGCGCCCTTGATCTAATACAACCATCGCATCCCCGTGGGCCTTCAGCCCACGGACTTGATCCGTGGGGAAGGCCGGGGTCCACTTATCCGCGTTCGAATCTCTTGAACTGTGGGTCCCGGCTTCCGCCGGGACTGCGACTTGATGGGAACGTGGGAGGAAGTATGACCGGTCGGGCCGAATTGCAGGAACGCATCGACGCGGCGCTGCGCCGCGCGGTCGAGGCGCGCGAGATGCCGGGCGTCGTTGCAATGGCTGCGAGCGAGGCCGGCCTCCTCTATGAGGGCGCGTTCGGGTTGCGCGACGTCGAAAACGGCCCGGCGATGACGCCGGACACGGTATTTCGGATCGCCTCGATGACCAAGGCGGTCACGTCGGTCGCGGCGATGCAGCTTGTCGAGGAGGGCTGTCTCGGCCTCGATTCGCCGGTGCCAGACATCGGTGAGCCGGCCTTGGCCATGCCGCAGGTGCTTGCGGATTTCGATGCAGCCGGCAAGCCGCTTTTGCGCCCGGCCAAGCGCCCGATCACGCTGAAGCATCTGCTGACCCACACGGCCGGGTTCACCTACGATTGGATAAACCCGAACACGCGGCGCCATGTCGAGACGACCGGCATGCCGGTCACGGCGACCGGAAAGCTCGCCGCGTTGCGTCAGCCGCTTGCCTTCGATCCCGGCGAGCGCTGGGAGTACGGCATCAATATCGACTGGGTCGGCCGCATTGTCGAAGCCGTGTCCGGCCGAAAGCTCGACGCCGTGCTGCGCGACAGGATTTTTTCCCCTCTCGGAATGACCGATACCGGCTTTGCGACGACCCCGGAGCAGCGGGCGCGGCAGGCGCGCGTACACCAAAAGCACCCCGACGGCAGGCTCGAACCGCAGCCGATACCGGAACCGTTTGTGCCCGAATTCTGGGCCGGCGGCGGCGGGCTGCATTCGAGCGCGCGCGATTATCTGACCTTTCTCGAAATGCTGCTGCATGGCGGCACATTGCACGGCGCGCGCATCCTGCGGCCGGAGACGGTCGCGCTGATGAACAAAAACCATGTCGGCGATCTGCCTTGCGGCGTATTGCGCAGCATCGTGCCGGAATGGGCCAACATTCTCGACCTGTTTCCGGGCGCGCCGATCCGCTGGGGTCTCGGCTACATGATCAACGTAACGTCCGGACCGAACGGCCGCAGCCCCGGCACGGTCAGCTGGGCGGGCATCTTCAACAGCTATTACTGGCTCGATCCGGTGCGGCGGATCGCGGGCGTGATCCTGACCCAGATGCTGCCGTTTGCCGACCCGGCGATGCTGCGACTCTGCGGCGAGTTCGAGCGCGGCGTGTACGCGCTTGCCCCCACCCTCCCCTCCCCCGCAGGCGGGGGAGGGTCAGGGTGGGGGCTGGCCGAGGCGCGCTGAGACGATGGCGCTGCTATACCTGCTGCGTCACGGCCAGCACAATCTTGGCGGCGGCGTTCTGGCCGGGCGCACGCCCGGTGTCGGCCTGACCGAGCGCGGCCGGGCCGAGATCGCCGCCGTCGCCGAACGCCTTGCCGGCGCAAACATCGCCGCGCTCTACGCCAGCCCGTTGCAGCGCACCCGCGAGAGTGCAGAGTTGCTGTCCGAGCGGCTGGGGTTGCCGATCGAGTTTCGCGACGATCTGATGGAACTCGATTTCGGCGAGTGGACCGGCACGACCTTTGATTCGATCCGCGCCGATCCGCGCTGGCGCTCGTGGAGCCAGCATCGCAGCCTGTCGCGAATCCCCGGCGGCGAAACGATGCGCGCGGTGCAGTTCCGTACCGTCGAGGCAATGCTCGAAATCGGCGATCGGCACCGCGACGCGGCTTCGGTCATCGTCAGCCACGGCGACGTGATCCGCTCGGCGCTGGTTTTCGCGCTCGGCATGCCGCTCGACTTCTACGGCCGCATCGAGGTCGCGCAGGGGTCTCTGAGCACGATCCGCATCGACGTCGGCGGCATCCGCGTCGTCTCGATCAACGAGCGGCTCTGGATCGGGTGATCCTCAGCGCAGATGTTCCTCGCGCCGGCGATAGAGATCGTCGTCGGCATAGCCCATCGCCTCCGGGCGGGCGCGGCCGAGCATGACCTGCATATAGACCGGCTCCAGCCCGTCATTGTGGAAACCGTGGATGACCCCGGGCGGGCAGGCGATGCACTCCCATCTCCCGAGCTTGCGGTCGATGCGGCGGCCGGTCTCGTCCTGCAAAAACACGGTCAGATGCCCTTGCAGGACGAAAAACACCTCCTCGACCTCATGCGTATGCGCCGCGTTTCCCTGGCCCGGCGGCACGTACATGATGCTGAGCGTAAAGCCGCGCGCCGGGATCGTATCGGGATCGTCGTGCTTGCCGGAGCCGCCGGCGCCGATAAAGCGGTGCTGCGCCCGGCGATGGCCGTCGATCCTGGCGTCCTCAAAGGCGTTCCAGTCGGCCTTTTTGTCGCGGAACCGGCCGATATGGCGATCGGCGATCTCCTCCAGAGACATTGCGGCGATTTCGGGCGGCATCTCATGCCGGGCGATGGTCATATTGCGTCTCCTCGGCGGTTCGCCGCGATCGAAGCGCCGGCCGGTGGCTTCTGTCAACCGTGCCCGAAACCTCGTATAATGCGGCTTCGGAGGCGTTTGGCATTCCCGCCGGGAGGACCGTAATGTCGTCAACTGGTCACCGCTACAATGTCGGCGGCATCCTGCTCGACCGGCCGTTCAAGATCCGCCGGCTCGGGCATTTCGGGTTCAATGTGACCCGGCTCGAAGAGGCGCGCCATTTCTACGGCGATCTGCTGGGCTTCACCGTGGCCGATGAGGCGGATTTCTCCGGTGCCCCGTGGTTTCCGAAAGAGGCCGGGTTCGGCGACTGTCACGGTTATTTCATGCGCTACGGCACCGACCACCATGCGATTGTGCTGTTCTCCAAGCCGGTCATGGACCAGCGCGCCGACCGCCAATTCGCGCCCGAGGTCACGATTAACCAGATCACCTGGCAATGCGGCAGCCTCAGGGAGATCGTCGAGGCCTACGGCTATTTCGAGAAGCAGCAGGTGCGCATCCAGCGCGTCGGCCGCGATATGCCCGGCAGCAACTGGCACACCTATGTCTACGACCCGGACGGGCACACCAACGAATTGTACTATGGCATCGAGCAGATCGGCTGGAACCAGGAATCGAAGCCGCGCGCAATGTATTATCGCGGGTTTCGTGAAAAGCCGGAGCTGCCGCAGATGTCGGAGGCCGCCGAGATCGCCGAGGCGCAGCAAAAAGGCATCGACATCTTTTCCGGCCACCGCCCGACCCTACCCCCTCACCCTACCCTCTCCCCCACTGGGGGAGAGGGTAGGGTGAGGGGGCCGAATGGCGGCAAGACCTACGATGTCGACGGCGTATTGCTGCCGCGCCCGTTCAAGATCACAAAGATCGGCCCGGTGCGGCTGTTGGTCGAGGATGTCGACCGCGCCGAGGCCTTCTACACCCGCCATCTCGGCCTGACAAAAAGCGAAGAGAGCGTTTATCGCGGCGCCCGCTGCGTCTTTCTGCGCACCGGCGCCGAGCACCACAGTATCGCACTGTATCCCAGGGAATTGCGCGATGTTCTTGGTCTCAGCCGGCACACGACCTGCCTGTCGTTCGGTGTCGAGCTGGCCAATTACGCACAATTGCGCGAAGCGATCGATTTCCTGAAATCGCAGGGCTGCACGCTCATCGACCTGCCACCCGAACTCTATCCGGGGATCGATTACGCGACCTTCGCCCTCGACCCGGACGGCCACTGCATCCAGCTCTATTACTACATGGAGCAGATCGGCTGGGACGGAAAGGTGCGCCCGGCCTCGGCGCGCCGCCTTGTGACCGGCGATTGGCCCGAGGCGCTGGAGCCGCTCGGCGATACTTATGTCGATCAGGTGTTCCAGGGACCGTTCGGTTGAGCATCAATCGATAAAGAAAGCTGATGATGAATTTATTCGACCTCACCGGAAAGGCGGCGATCATCACCGGCTCTTCGCGCGGCATCGGCCGGGCGATTGCCGAAGCATTCGCCGATGCCGGGGCCAGGGTCGTGATCTCGTCGCGCAACCAGGAACGGTGCGAGGAGGTCGCGGCGGCGATCCGCGCCAGGGGCGGCGAGGCGATCGTCATCGCCGCGCGCATCTCCGACAAGGCGCAGATCGAAAACCTCGTCGCGAAAACCCGCGAAGAGTGGGGCGGGATCGACATTCTTGTCTGCAACGCGGCGATCAACCCGCATTACGGCTCGCTCGAAGCGCTGACCGACCAGGTCTTCGAGCGGATGATGACCAACAACGTATTGAGCAATCTGTGGCTCTCGAAGCTGGTCGTACCCGACATGAAGGCCAAGCGCGACGGCTCGATCATCTTTATCAGCTCGATCGGCGGTCTGAAATCATCGACCGCGATCGCAATGTACGGCGTCACAAAGGCGGCCGATATCGCGTTGTGCCGCAGTCTCGCGGCCGAATGGGGTCCGCACGGCATCCGCGTCAACTGCATCGCGCCGGGGCTGGTCGTGACCGATTTCGCCCGTGCGCTCTACGAAAATCCGGAACGTCGGGCCCGTCGCGAGGCTGAGACCCCGCTGCGCCGCCTGGGCCAGCCCGAGGATATGGCCGGCGCTGCGCTGTTGCTGGCTTCGCGCGCCGGCGCCTACATCACCGGCCAGACGATCGTCGTCGATGGCGGCACGATGATCGTGTGATACAGCCGGCCGGTGCCGGTCGCCACCCACACTTGTCCGCCTATTGACGAGGGTGCAGGACACCGCACGATTACGGCAATTTTCACGGCGCTCTTTCGCCGCAGCTGCGGGCGGTCGAAGTTCTGTGGACATTCAGCGTAGCCAGAGGACGATAGCGGCGAGGGTGACGACGGCGAGGTAATGTCTGGCAGTCTTTTCAAAGCGGGTGGCGACACGTCGGAACTGCTTGAGTTTGCTGAAGCAGCA
>JBFWVT010000102.1:0-15264 GCA_050246595.1 Alphaproteobacteria bacterium | reverse complement strand
GTCTGCCTTTTCTGCAGTCGCACCCCCACCCTGCCCTCCCCCGCTCGCGGGGGAGGGTTAGAGAGCGGCCGCCAGCGTCCTGAACGAGGGGTGCAAAGCACTGAAACCGGATGTCCGACCGCCCCATCGCCGGCAAACCGGTCCCAGATTCGCCGGATAAGGGTCTTGAGCGCCCGGTTCGTTACTCCGCCGCCAGCTTTAGCGGACGCACGGCGGCGCGCATCTCGCGGTCGTAAGCGTCACGCCAACCGAGCTGCGCCTCGGTGATAAAGTCGCCGCTCCTCACGGGGTACATGATTTCCGGCTCGTCCACCCCGGGCGGCACCGTGCCGTGCTCGGCCAATTCCCGCGCCACGCCCAGCAGCCGGCGGCGGGTCGCCATGATCATCCGGTCGGAGGGCGCCAGATGCTCGAACAGGTGGTCGGTGATCGGTCCCATACTTTCGGTCACCGCCTGATCCTGTGCGTGGATGCCCTCGATCCCGGTATAGTTGCCGCCATGCCGCTGCGCGTCGCGGTCGATCAGCCAGTCGTTCTCGGGCCGGCCGCGCAGCCGCCAACGGCCGTACCAATCGGTCGTGTTCGGCAGGTAGTCGAAAGCGCGCTGAAAGCCGGGCATCGTGCGGCCGTGCCTGTCCGGACCGATCGAGGGCGGGTGCCGCCGCCACACCAGGCTGACAAACATCGTGTGATTGTCGTCCATCGGGACCCAGGCGCGGTTGTGCAGGTGCTCGGTAAACTTGCCCTGCGGCGTCTGCGTCCAGAACGGCAGTATGAAATTGGCGAAGCGCCAGTAGGTGCGGCCCGGCTCGGCCTCGCGATAGGCCGCGTACACCGTGCCGGCGTCGGTATCGGCGACGTGGTACTCCGGAGCGCGGTTTGTCACCGTAAAGCGGAACAGGCTGCTCTCCGGCACGATCTCCGGGTCGATGCCGCCGGCGTGCAGAAAGCCGAAATGCGAGGTGTCGATATCGCCCTCAAGAGCCTGCAGCCAGTTGCACTCGCGCTGCACGAAGGAGATCGTCACCTCGCTTTCCGGCAGCAGGGTCGCCTCGATCTGCGGCAGCGGCGGCGCCTCGGCGCGCTTGCCCATATAGACCCAGACGAGTCCGTTGCGCTCCGCCACCTTGTAGGCCTTGGCCTTGATCCGGTTCTTGAAATCGGGACTGCCGGCGAGGTTCGGCGTATCGACGCAGTTGCCGTCCGCATCGAACTTCCAGCCGTGATAAACGCAGCGTATGCCGTTCTCCTCGTTGCGCCCGAGAAACAGCGAGGCGCAGCGATGCGGGCATTTGTGGTCCATGATCCCGACCCGCCCGGAGCTGTCGCGAAACGCGATCAGCTTCTCGCCGAGCAGCACGAGGCGCATCGGGTCGCCGTCGGTCTTCAGTTCCGACGACATCGCCGCCGGAACCCAGTACTGCCGCATCAATTCGCCCATGGCGGTGTCCGGCCCGACCCGGACGAGATCCTCGCTGTCCTTGCGGTTCATTGCGATACCTTTCTTATGCCGATCTTGTGCTGGCGATCAGGTCGCAAATTTCGATCGCGAGCGGCGGAGGGTTGAAATCGAAGCGCAGGGCACCCCTATCCGCTTCACCCGTCGGGTCCGCCAGAGCCACCCCGATCAGGTTCCAGATTTATACGAAAATCGCCTGAAACGCGCTCGAAATCGTCGCTTCATTCGGCGATGCGGGATCATTCCGGCATTCGGGTACGCACGCGTCAGCCCCGGCCGGAACCGGCCAATCCGGATCGCCGGCATCGGCCGCCCGTGACAAGGCTCCTTGCAACGACTCCGGGCGGACATCTCACCGGGACGGGCGCGCCGGTCGGTCCAACCCGTTGCTTCCGTCCGGTGGAAAAGTTGCAGGTAGTCCCGCTCCGCTTCCTGCCAGGATTATGATGACCGTCTCCCGCCTTGGCGATACGCTGCCGATCAGGGAAGCCTCGGGGTTGAGGAGGGACCCAATGAGACAACCGGTTCCGCCTCCGGTCCGGCGCTCGCCCAATGAGTTCGATCGCTGCCGGCATGGGCGGCGCACCAGGTGGCGCGGGTGACGACAGCGAGGCCGCCGATACGGCTGGGCTTTTTCACCCGGCTGCTCGATCAGACGGATGCGGCCGAGCGCTACCGCCTGGCCATCGCGCAGATCGTGCACGCCGAGAAAAACGGCTTCGATTCCGCCTGGGTGGCGCAGCACCATTTTCACGAGGACGAAGGCGGCCTGCCGGCGCCCTTTGTCTTTCTGTCCCAGGTCGCCGCCCGGACCACGCGAATCCGCCTGGGAACCGGGATCGTCTGCCTGCCGCTGGAGTTGCCGATCCGGGTGGCCGAGGATGCCGCGGTGCTCGACCTGATGTGCGGCGGCCGTCTAGAGGTCGGGATCGGACCCGGCGGCAATCTCTCGGCCTATAAGGCGTTCGGCCTGGACAGCGCCGAACGGACGGCGCTGCTGGTCAAGTATCATCGCGTGCTGCTCGACGCCTGGGCGGGGCGGCAGCTGCCCGGCGGCGACCGCCTGTATCCGCCCGATCCCGGGCTGGCGGATCGCGTCTGGCAGGCGACCTTCAACGTGGACGGCGCGCGGCGGGCCGGGGCGGCTTGTGACGGGCTGATGCTGTCGCGCACGCAGCCGAGGCCGGCGGAGTCGCCGCACCTGTCGCTGCCCGAGATCCAGAACCCGATGATCGATGCCTATCTAGAGGCCCTGCCCCAAGAAACGCTGAGGCGGGGCCGCGCGCCGCGCATCCTGGCCTCGCGCACCGTGTTCGTCGCCGACGACCGCGCCGAGGCGCTGCGGCTGGCCGAGATCGGCCTGGCAAGGCAGCGAGCGCGCTATGCCGCGATCGGGCGCACGGTATTTGTCGAGGGCATGTCGGTCCATGACCAGATCGCCGCGATGGATATCCATATCGGCAATCCGGACGACGTGATCGCCTCGCTGCGCGCCGACACGGTGCTGGCCCGCGCCACCGATCTGACGGTTCAGTCGCATTCGATCGATCCGCCGCATCCTTGCATCCTGCGGTCGATCGAGTTGGTCGCCAATGTCGTGGCGCCGGCCTTGGGCTGGATGCGGAGCGACGGGACAGCAGCGCGGCACGTCGCGTAAAGATGGGGCGTGACGGCGGGCAAGGGGAGGATGGCAATGCCAGGCACGGACGCGGACGTCATCGATACGCTGGTCGGGATCAGACCCGGTTCGGCGCTGGACGCGATCCGCAACCGACGGCCGGAGGCGCGCAAACAGGCGCAGGCCAGCTATCGCGCGCTGTTCGCACCGCAGACTCGCGGCGGGATCACCGCGACAGAGCGTTTCGCGGTGGCCGCCTTTGTGACCGGCCTGCACGGCGACGCGGAGACCGCGTCGTTCTACGCCGCCGGCCTGGCGGCCAGCGGGGCGTCGCCGGAATTGTGCGATGCGGTTGACGCGGCGATCGCGGCGGTCAAGGGGCGAGGCCCTTACGGCGTCTATCCCGCCGGCCCGCTGAGCCGCGAGGACGCCGCCGGACCGACCCATCGTGTCGCGGACGAAACCCGCCGCGTGCTGGGGCCGCGCTTGGCCGCCGCGTTCGATCACATGCACCTCCTGGTGTTCCATCCGCGCGACGCCGCGCCGGCGGCGCTGCAAACCTTGCTCGATGCCGGCTGGTCGACCACCGACATCGTAACGCTGTCGCAGATCGCCGCCTTTCTGTCCTTTCAGATCCGGGTGGTCGCCGGGTTGCGCGTGCTGGCCGCCACTGCCTGACACACGGAGTTCAACCATGCCCGATACGGTTCTCGAACCGCCGCCGCACACGGTTCCCGCCGTCTTTACGCGGGAGCTGCTCGATTGGCTGCCCTGGCTCGAACCGCTGGCTGTCGAGTCCTTGACCGAACGGCACAGGGCCGGGCTGGTGGACGAAGCGCGGACAAAATCGCCGTATTTCCGCCTTTTGGCGCGCGACCCGGACGCATTGCGGGCCCGCACGCTGACCGACAAGGACATTTTTTACAACGCCGATGCCGGCCTGCCGCGGGCGGAGCGCGAATTGGCCGCCGCCGCGACCTCGCGCTTCAACGGCTGCATCTACTGCGCCTCGGTGCATGCGCGGTTCGCCGCGACCTATTCGAAGCGCGAGACGGAGGTGCAAAATCTGTTGGACAACGGCGTCGGCGCCGATCTCGGCGAGCGCTGGAACGCCATCGTCGATGCCGCGGCGGCACTGAGCACGACACCGATCAGTTTCAAATCGACACATGTGAAACGCCTGCGTCGTGCCGGATTGGACGATCTGGCGATCGCCGACGCGATCCATGCCGCCGCGTTCTTCAACTGGGCCAACCGGCTGATGCTGTCGCTCGGCGAGCCGGCCGCGGCGGACGGGACATAGCGCCCGAACGCCCGCGGCCGTCCAATCCGGTTCCTGGTCAGCGACGGCGCATGGATGCCGGCCTTTTCCAACTCCGCGAAGATGCGGTGAAAACGGTTGTTCTGCGCCGTTGAGGTCTGCCGGGCCTCGCGGTCGCCACGCCATAGAATCGCGACTTGATAGAGAGCGTGACAGCCGCCCATAGCACACCCCATCGATTCCGCGTGCCGTTAGGCAGAACGGGGATAGGGCAACGCTTGGCCGGTTACGGCTACAGGGTGGTTGCCGGCGACCTGGCTGCGATGCTCAGCCAAGGACCTTCAAATATCAACAAGCGACTTCTCGACGGCCCAGTCCTGTCTTCGCAGATCCCTGACCGTCGGAACAGACCGTGGGGTCAGTGCCGGCACTGCTGCGTGTTTGATGCCGTATGTCGATCGGCGCCGTTTCATCCTACGATGGCGCCTGCCGCCATTGCCTCGCTCCGAGGATACCCATGCCGCGTCCCGTGCCCGATCGTATCGAAGACCGCCTGATCGTCGCCCTCGATCTGCCCACCGTCGCGGCGGCGCGCGCCATGGCGGAGCGGCTCGACGGCATTGTGTCGTTTCTCAAGCTCGGCTTGTGGCTGACCTTCGCGCCGGGTTTCGATCGCCTTCTCGAAGACCTCGTCGCGCAAGGCAAAAAGGTCTTTCTCGACGCCAAAATGTTCGATATCGGCGAGACCGTGAAGCAGGGCGTCGCGCGCGCGGCTGAGCGCGGCGCGAGCTTTGTAACCGTCCACGGCGACCGCGACATCCTCCGCGCCGCCGTCGAGGGCAAGCGCGGCAGCAATTTGCGCATCCTGGCGATTACGGTGCTGACCAGCATCGACGATGCCGGCGCGCGCGAACTCGGTCATAGGCTGCCGGTCGCCGAGCTGATCCGTCAGCGCGTCGCAAGCTGTGCCGAACTCGGCGTTGACGGGGTGATCGCCAGCCCGCACGACATCGGCGACATCCGCTGCGTACCGGGGGCCGACGCGCTGCTGGTCGTGACCCCTGGGGTGCGGCTGCCGGGGGCGGCGCTCGACGATCACAAGCGCGCCGGCTCGCCGGCGCAGGCGATCGCGGCGAGCGCGGATTACCTCGTTGTCGGACGCCCGATCGTACACGCGCCCGATCCGGCCGCCGCCGCTTTGCGCATTATCGCCGACATGAGGAGCGCGGTCTGACCGCGTTCGCGTCCCGTACTCTACAAGACTGCGTCGAGGGCCGCTCGCCGTGGCACCGGCTGGACGCATCCCGCGACGGTTTCCTCGCGTCCGGTTTTTGGCTACACCGATCGCCGCATGGCTCTGCTCCGCTCGGTCGCGACGGTCGGCTCGTTCACGCTGGTCAGCCGCGTCTTCGGTTTTGTTCGCGACATCCTGACCGCGGCGATCCTCGGTGCCGGGCCGGTCGCCGACGCGTTCTTTGTCGCGCAGCGTCTGCCGAACCTGTTCCGCAGCCTGTTTGCCGAGGGCGCGTTCAGCGCCGCCTTTGTGCCGCTCGCCTCGGCCTCTCTCGCCGAAGGCGGCAAACCGGCGGCGCGCGCCTTTGCCGAGGAAGCGTTCGCGATCCTGTTCGCGGTGCTGCTCGCCTTTATCGTGGCAGGCGAGATTTTCATGCCCTGGCTGATGGCGGTGATCGCTCCCGGCTTTGGCGACGAGCCCGAGAAATACGAGTTGGCCGTTACCCTGACCCGCATCACGTTTCCCTATCTGCTGTTTATCTCGCTGACCGCGTTGCAGGCCGGGCTGCTGAACGCGGTGGACCGGTTCGCGGCGGCGGCGGCGACGCCGATCCTGTTGAATCTGTCGCTGATTGCCGCCCTGCTGCTGATGGCGCGGTTCGGCTGGTCGGACGGAAGGGCGCTGGCCTGGGCATTGACCGCCGCCGGGGTGGCGCAGTTTCTCTGGCTGATGGTCTCGTGCGCGCGGGCCGGATTAACGCTGCGTCTGCGGCTGCCGCGCCTGACGCCGCGGGTCAAACAGACCTTGCGCATCATGGGGCCGGGCGTGTTCGGCGCCGGGGTGACTCAGCTCAACCTGCTGATCTCGACGGCGTTGGCCTCGCTGCTGCCGACCGGTTCGATCGCCTATCTGTATTACGCCGACCGGCTGAACCAGCTGCCGCTGGGTGTCGTCGGCGTCGCGATCGGCACCGCGATCCTGCCGCCGCTGTCGCGTCAGGCGCGGCTCGGCGATGAAGCGGGGGCGGTCGAGACGCAGAACCGCGGGGTCGAACTGGCGCTGTTGCTGACCTTGCCGGCGGCAGCGGCGCTGATCGTGCTGGCGGAGCCGATTTTGTTCGTGCTGTTCGCGCGCGGCGCGTTCGGCCCGGCCGAGGCCGCCGCGACCGCGGCGGCGCTGGCCGCTTATGCCGCGGGATTGCCGGCCTTCGTGCTCGTCAAGGTGCTCGCGCCCGGCTTTTTCGCACGGCAGAACACGCGAACCCCGGTCAAGGTGGGGATCGTCGCGATGGTTGCGAACCTGGCGGCGACAATCGCGCTGATGCCATTTCTGGCGCATGTCGGCGTGGCGCTGGCGCTGACCCTGTCCGGCTGGTTGCAAGCGCTGACCCTGCTGGTGCTGCTGCTGCGTCATGGCCACTTCCGGCTCGACCGGCGGGCGCGCGGCAAGATCCCGCGGATCGCCGCGGCGACGCTTTGCATGACCGGTATCGTGCTCGGGCTGCGCATCGTGTTCGAACCGGCGCTGGCGGGCGGCGCGATAGAGCGGCTCGGCGCACTGGTGCTGCTGATCGCGGCCGGCATTCTGGCCTATGCCGTGCTGGTGCTGGCGCTGCGGGGCGCCGACTGGCGCGAGCTGCGCGCCCAGTTGCGGCGCAGACCGCAAGCTGCCGGCACCGGCTTGACGCAGCCCGAAGGACAGCGATAACAGCCGAGCCGCCGCCCTGCCCTCCCCGCCGGGCGCAAGGCGCAGCGGAAGCGAGGTCCGATGAACCGCATTTTCTCCGGCGTGCAGCCGACCGGCAATCTGCATCTCGGCAATTATCTTGGCGCGATCCGCAACTGGGTCGCGCTGCAGAACGATTACGAATGCATCTTCTGCATCGTCGATCTGCACGCGATCACGGTGCCGCAGGACCCGGCCGAGCTGCGCCATTCGACGCGCGAGGTCACGGCTGCGTATATCGCCGCCGGGATCGACCCCGAGCGCTGCATCATCTTCAACCAGAGCATGGTCAGCGCGCATGCCGAATTGAGCTGGCTGCTGAGCTGTCTGACGCCGCTCGGCTGGCTCAACCGGATGACGCAGTTCAAGGAGAAGGCCGGCAAGCAGCGCGACAATGCCGGTCTCGGCCTCTACGCCTACCCGGTGCTGATGGCCGCCGACATTCTCGCCTACAAGGCGACGCACGTTCCAGTCGGCGAGGACCAGAAGCAGCATCTGGAGCTGGCGCGCGACATCGCCGGTGCGTTCAACCGCCGCTACGAGCACGATTTTTTCCCGCTGCCCGAGCCGCAGATCCTTGGCGAGGCGACCCGCGTCATGAGCCTGCGCGACGGCACCAAAAAGATGTCGAAATCCGATACGTCGGATTATTCGCGCATCAACATGACCGACGACGCCGAGACGATCGGGCTCAAGATCCGCCGGGCAAAGACCGATCCCGAGCCGCTGCCGCACGCGATCGCCGATCTCGAAAAACGCCCCGAGGCGGACAATCTCGTCGGCATCTACGCGGCGCTTTCCGGTGTGTCGCGCGAAGCGGCGCTGGCGCGGTTCGCCGGACAGAATTTTTCGACGTTCAAGGACGCGTTGTCGGCGCTGTCGGTCGAGGTGCTCGGCCGCATCGGCGGCGAGATGCGCCGGCTGATGGCCGATCCCGAGCATATCGACGCGATGCTGCGCCACGGCGCCGAACGCGCCGCCGCGATCGCGATGCCGGTGCTCGACGAGGTGAAGGACATCACCGGGCTGCTGCGTCCTTAAAGGGCAGACTGGGCCGGGGCTTTTTGCCGCTTTCCCTGGTTGCCGACCGGCGGTAAACCTGCCCTGCACCGCTCGCATCGCATTCCGGTGATGCGGCGGCGCCTGCGATTCGCGGGAGCAGGGACCCCGTCCCGATGGATGTCTATCTGCCGATCGCCGAGCTGTCGCTCAATATCTTCGTCCTGTTCGGGCTGGGCGCCGGCGTCGGGATCATAACCGGCGTATTCGGTATCGGCGGCGGGTTTCTTCTGACCCCGATGCTGATCCTGATCGGCGTGCCGGCCGGGGTCGCGGTCGCCTCCTCGGCGAACCAGCTCGTCGGCGCGTCGCTGTCCGGGGTCATCGGGTACTGGCGGCGCGGCGCAGTCGATCCGAAAATGGCTGTCATCATGCTGCTGGGCGGGCTGGCCGGTTCGGCGCTCGGCGTATGGATTTTCACGCTGCTCAGGAAGGTGGGTCAAATCGAGCTGGCGATCTCGCTGCTCTATGTCGCCGTGCTGACCACGCTCGGCGCGCTGATGATCGTTGAGAGCAGCCGGACGCTGGTGCGGCAGCGAAGACCCGGCATGGTGCGTCGCAAGCTGCATCAGCACAACTGGATGCACGGTCTGCCGCTGAAGACACGCTTTCGCCGCTCGAAACTGTATATCAGCGCGCTGTTGCCGGCGGTTCTGGGGCTTGTCGTCGGCATGATGAGCGGCATTCTCGGGATCGGCGGCGGGTTTATGCTGGTTCCGGCCATGATCTACCTCCTCGGCATGCCGACCGCGGTGGTTCCGGGCACCTCGCTGTTTCAGATCCTCTTTGTCTCCGCCAATGTGACGTTTCTGCAGGCCTTTTCAAACCAAACGGTCGATGTGGTGCTGGCGCTGCTGCTGCTGTTCGGCGGGGTCGTCGGGGCGCAGCTCGGAACCCGGTTCGGAACCCGGCTGCGCGGCGAGCAGCTGCGTTTTTTGCTGGCGCTGTTGCTCCTCGCGGTCGCGGCGAAACTGACCTTTGACCTGACGCTGCGGCCGGCGAGCCTGTTCGCCGTCACAGTGCACCCGGAATGAGCAGCAATCTGCTTCCCGCGACAATCAGCCGGGCGCGCCTTGAGAAATTCCGGGTCGCCGCTCTGCTATGGCTGACGGCGGTCTGGCTCGCTTCGGGGGCGGCTCCGGCACGGGCGGCGGCGGTACTGGCCGATCTGAGTTCGCACATCATTGCGATCGGCGGCGGGTTCACCGGCGACTCGGTCGTTCTGTTCGGCAGTACCGACGGGCCGGGCGATATCATCGCGGTGATCCGCGGACCCGAGCGCGACGCGACCGTCTGGCGCAAGGCCAAGGTGGCCGGGATCTGGATCAATGCCGATGCGGTGACGTTCAGCAACATTCCAGCCTTCTACTCGGTCGTCGCGAGCCGGCCGCTCGAACAACTGATCCAGCCCTCGGTCGCCGCGCTGTACAAGATCGGCACGGCGCATTTGCGATACGAAGCGGTGTCGCCGGTGTCCCCCGAACACGCTCGCCTGTTTGCCGGGGCGCTGATCGAGCAGCAGCAGCGGGCGGGGTTGTTTGTCGCCGATATCGGCAGGGTTCGGTTTCTTGGCGAGCGGCTGTTCCGCGCCACGCTCACCTTTCCGGAGAACGTGCCGACGGGAACCTATCTCGTTCAGGTGTTCCTGGTGCGCGATGGCGACGTGGTCAGCGGCCAGACGACACCGCTCGTCGTATCCAAGGTCGGTGTCGACGCCGCGATCTCCGATTTCGCGATTCGTCAATCCGCCGCTTATGGGGTGATTGCCATCGTCGTCGCGCTGGCGGCAGGATGGCTTGCGAGCCTGCCGTTTCGCAGAGCGTGACCCGCAGCGAGGTCTTCATGTCCGACAGCGCGCCGCCGCGTGTCTTTCTTGTCGTCGTGGACGAGACCCCGGAGCATCGCATCGCGGTGCGGTACGCCGCCCGGCGTGCCGCGCATACCGGGGGCCGTGTCGCGATGCTGCATGTTATCGAGCCGGCCGAATTGCAGCATTTCCAGGCGATCGAGGAACTGGCCCGCAACGAGAGTTGGGAGGCGGCCGAGGAGCTGCTGCGCGGCCTGTGCGACGAGATCGCCCCGATCGCCGGCTCGATGCCGATTGTCTATATCCGCGAGGGCCGCACCCGCGACGAGCTGCTGAAGCTGATCAACGAAGAGCCGGCGATCTCGATCCTCGTGCTTGCCGCCGCCGCCGGGTCGGAGGGGCCGGGGCCGCTGATCACACATCTGATCGGCAGGGTGGCGGCACGGCTGCGCATTCCGATCACGATCGTGCCCGGCGGGCTCACCACCGATCAGGTGGATCAGCTTAGCTGATCGCGCGCGTTTTCCGGAACGCGGCGGCACTACTCGCGCAGATCCTCGAAAAATTCCTTCACCCGAGCGAAAAACCCCTCGCTTTCCGGGTTGGTCTTCTCCTTTTCGCCGGCCTTCTCGAATTCGCGCAACAGTTCCTGCTGGCGCTTGGTCAGATTAACCGGCGTCTCGATGACCGCCTGGATATACATGTCGCCGCGCGCCGCCGAGCGCAGCACCGGCATGCCCTTGCCGCGCAACCGGAACTGGTGCCCGTATTGCGTCCCGGCCGGAACGGTGACGCGGGTACGGCCGCCATCCACAGTGGGCACCTCGATCGAGCCGCCAAGAGCGGCCGTCGTGAACGGGATCGGCACGCGGCAGAAGATGTTCGCGCCGTCACGCTGAAAGATGGAGTGCGGCGTCAGACTGACAAAAATATAGAGATCGCCCGGCGGCGCGCCGTGCGGGCCGACCTCGCCCTCGCCGGCCAGGCGAATGCGCGTGCCGTCCTCGACCCCCTGCGGAACATTGACCGAGAGGGTCTTCTCCTTGCGCACGCGCCCTTGCCCGCCGCAGTTCTTGCACGGTTTCTCGATAGTCTGTCCGGTGCCGTGGCAAGTCGGGCAGGTGCGCTCGATCGTGAAGAAACCCTGCTGCGCGCGCACCCTGCCATGGCCGTGACAGGTGCGGCAGCCGACCGGCCGCGTGCCTGGCTCGGCGCCGCTGCCCTGGCAGGTTTCGCAAGAGGCAAAGGTGGCGACGCGAATCGTCGTCTGCTTGCCCTTGAACGCGTCTTCGAGCGAGATTTCGAGGTTGTAGCGCAGATCGCTGCCACGCGCCGGACCTGCCTGAGCGCGGCGTCCGGCACCCATCGCGCCGAACATCTCCTCGAAAATGTCGGCGAACCCGCCCGAAAAGCCGCCGCCAAAGCCGAAATCGCCGGGACCGCGCCCGCCGTTTTCAAAGGCGGCATGACCGTACCGGTCATAGGCGGCCCGCTTCTGATCGTCCTTCAGGATGTCATAGGCTTCGCTGACTTCCTTGAATTTCTGCTCGGCAGACGTGTCGCCCGGGTTGCGGTCCGGGTGATACGTCATCGCCAGCTTGCGGTAGGCCCGCTTCAACTCGTCGGCATCGGCCGTCTTTGACACGCCGAGTACTTCGTAAAAGTCCCGTTTCGCCATCTCTCGACTGACGCCCGGCCTTAGCTCGGTTGCACAGGGGGACGCCCTCGGCCGGAGCCGGGGGCGTTCGAACCGCGAAAATCAGCGGAAACGCCTTGGTTAAGCGGAACCGCGCCGCTTCTGATCGTCGACCTCCTCGAAATCGGCGTCAACGACCTTGTCGCTCCCCGCGGCACCACCCGGTCCGCCATCGGTGCCGGTGCCGCCCGGTCCGCCGCCCGGCTCGCCGCCGGCGCCCTGCTGTGCCCGATACATGGCTTCGCCGAGCTTCATCGCGACCTGGGCCAGAGCCTCGGTCTTCTGCCTGATCTGCTCGGTATCGTCGCCGCCAACCGCGTCCTTCAGCGCCTGGATCGCGCTTTGCACGGCGTCGCGATCGCCCGCCGGAACCTTGTCGCCGGCCTCCTGCAGACTGCGCTCGGTCGTGTGGATCAGGCTGTCGGCCTGGTTTTTCGCCTCGACCAGTTCGCGCCGCTTCTTGTCCTCGGCGGCGTGCGACTCGGCGTCCTTAACCATTTTGTCGATGTCGGTCTCGGACAGACCGCCCGATGCCTGGATGCGGATCTGCTGCTCCTTGCCGGTCGCCTTGTCCTTGGCCGAGACCTGCACGATGCCGTTTGCGTCGATATCGAACGTCACCTCGACCTGCGGCATGCCGCGCGGCGCCGGCGGGAGGCCGACCAAGTCGAACTGACCGAGCAGCTTGTTGTCGGCCGCCATCTCGCGCTCGCCCTGGAAGACGCGGATTGTCACCGCGGTCTGGTTGTCCTCGGCGGTCGAGAAAGTCTGGCTCTTTTTGGTCGGGATCGTCGTGTTGCGGTCGATCAGCCGCGTGAACACGCCGCCCAAGGTCTCGATGCCCAAGGACAGCGGCGTCACGTCGAGCAGCAGGACGTCCTTGACCTCGCCCTTCAGCACACCGGCCTGGATCGCGGCGCCGATCGCGACGACCTCGTCCGGATTGACGCCGCGATGCGGCTCGCGCCCGAAGAACTGCTTGACGGCCTCGATGACCTTCGGCATGCGGGTCATACCGCCGACCAGAATGACCTCGTCGATCTCGGAGGCCTTGAGCTGGGCGTCGCGCAGCGCGGCGCGGCACGGCTCGATCGTCCGCTGGATCAGATCGTCGACAAGCTGTTCGAGCTTCGAGCGCGACAGTTTGATATTGAGATGCTTCGGTCCAGTCTGGTCGGCCGTGATAAACGGCAGATTGACATCGGTCTGCACCGATGAGGACAGCTCGATCTTGGCCTTTTCGGCGGCCTCTTTCAGGCGCTGCAAGGCGAGCTTGTCGTTGCGCAGGTCGATCCCCTGCTCCTTCCGGAATTCGTCAGCCAGATAGTCGATGATCTTCTTGTCGAAATCCTCGCCGCCGAGAAACGTGTCGCCATTGGTCGATTTGACCTCGAACACGCCGTCGCCGATTTCAAGGATCGAGATGTCGAACGTGCCGCCGCCAAGGTCGTAGACCGCGATCGTGCCGGTGCCCTTCCTCTCCATCCCGTAGGCCAGCGCCGCCGCGGTCGGCTCGTTGATGATGCGCAGCACTTCGAGGCCCGCGATGCGGCCGGCATCCTTTGTCGCCTGGCGCTGCGAATCGTTAAAGTATGCCGGCACCGTGATGACGGCCTGATCGACCGTCTCGCCGAGATAGGCTTCGGCGGTTTCCTTCATCTTCTGCAGAATGAAGGCGCTGATCTGCGACGGCGCGTATTTCTTGCCGCGGCTTTCGACCCAGGCGTCGCCGTTATCGCCGGGCACGATCTTGTAGGGAACGAGATCGCGATCCTTGCGCACCATCGGGTCGTCCATGCGCCGCCCGATCAGCCGCTTGATCGCGAAAAACGTGTTCTCCGGGTTGGTCACAGCCTGCCGCTTCGCGGCCTGGCCGACGAGCCGCTCGCCGGAATCGGTGAACGCCACCATCGACGGCGTCGTGCGCGTGCCCTCGGCGTTCTCGATGACCTTTGCGTTTTTGCCTTCCATCACGGCGACGCACGAATTCGTAGTGCCGAGATCGATGCCGATAACTTTGCTCATGCGAACCTCTTTTCTGAAGCAGGACCGGTCGGCCCGGGGAAGCACCGTCCCGATCCCCCGGAAACGGCCCCCGCTGCAGGACGGCCGCGCGGCTTATATATGCGGCGCTCCCCGCCCCTACAACCAGCGCAACGCATGGCTCGGGGGCGGCTTTCCGGGTTGTTGCGGAGGATCATGGCGCGACCGTTTCGGCGAGCTGTCGCACCGATATTCCAGCATTTTATGCGCGTTGGTTTCTGCGCCGGCTGGAGGCCGGCCGGGTGCACGCGGCCAATCCCTATGGGAGCGGCACCTACGAGGTTTCGCTCCATCCGGGAGAAATTGATGGGTTTGTTTTCTGGACCCGGAACATCAAGCCGCTGCCGCCGGATCTCGACCCGGTGCGCCGAATCGCACGACATCGGCGCTTACGACACCTGCCTGCCCGCATGGCTCGTCCATTGCTATGCTGCCGCCTCCCGCGATCGCGCCATCGCGAATTTCCGCCGCCGTGATCCCGACGCGGCGCGGCTCCTCGGCTAGAAGCCGGGCGAACGCGGGAAACACCGCAGAAATCAGCGGTGGCGACCGCCATGCCTGCCGCCGTGGTGCCTGCCGCCGTGATGACCTCCGCGATGGTGATGCCAGCCAGGGTGACCTCGGCCGTGATGCCAGCCATGACCCCAGCCCCACGGCCGATGCCAATGCCGATGACGGTCCCAGCCCCAATCCCACGCGCTCAAGGCGAGACCGGCGCCGATCGCGGCGACGGCCGGCGCGGCATAATCCGGCGCTCTTGCCGCCGCCGCTGATCTTGCGCGACCGGCTCGACTTGTTAAATCCTGCCGTCATTGTCTACTCCTGTGGCTGGTAGGGATTGGTTGCCGCGACCGCGCCGGCGCCGCCGAGAAGCCCGGCGAGGGTGTTGAATTGAATGGTCGGCGACAGTATCGGGTGCGTGTTAACGTACTCGCGAATGCGCGCCGCAACGCCTGGCGCGACGGTCTTGAGGTAATTCGAGTCAGCCATGTAGGCGCGAATGGCTTCAGCCATTAGCTCGCGCGGCACGTCCTCGCCGCGATAGCCGAGATGCTGCGGGCCGGTCAGGTTTCGTGTGCGCTCCTGGCCGGTCGTCAGCGTATTATATACTTGGCGCAGATCGGTGCTGATGCCGGTTGTTGGGATCTGCCTTGCCAACTCATCAATTAGAGCCTGATCGTTTTAGGTTGAAGCGAGGCTGAAGATTTCCAAGCGCGGGGATCTCTGCGCAAGATGCTGGCTGGGGGGCGGAGGCCAGCACGCATGCCCAGACCCTATTCACAGGATTTGCGAGACCGAGTGGTGGCATCGGTGAGGGGCGGTCGCTCGCGCCGCGCCACCGCGAAGACATTCAACGTGAGC
>JBFWVT010000101.1:0-15538 GCA_050246595.1 Alphaproteobacteria bacterium | reverse complement strand
GATCCGCGCACCACCGAGGACACGTGGCGCCAGATCGGCTCCTTGCTCGATCATTTCTCCGCACAGGAATGCGCAAACTACCTCGCCAATGCCGGCTACGCTTCAACCTGATGCGATCACGCTCTAGCTAACATTTGATCTGACAGACGGCATTGAGTGTCTGAGCCGTTGTGGCTGTCGCCTGGGGTCATGCCGCCATGAGTTTCTCCTTTGCCAGGGGGAGTGCGTCAAGAAAGGTCTGCATCGGGGTCTTGCCGAAACACCAACGGCCCTGATGCGGCCGGTGCTCGTTGTACTCGGCGATCCAGGCATCGAGATCAGCCCGCAGCTCGTCAATGGACCGGTAGATCTTCTTGCGGAAGGCCACCCAGTAGAACTCGTCCAGGAGCGTGCGATGGAAGCGCTCGCAGATGCCATTGGTCTGCGGGCTCTTGGCCTTGGTCCGGGTGTGGTCGATATCCTCGACGGCCAGGTAACGCTCGTATTCGTGGCTGTCTGAGCCGCAAAATTCGGTGCCGCGGTCGGTCAGCATCCGGGACAGCCGGATGCCGTGCTCGTCATAAAACGGCACGACGCGGTCGTTGAGGAGCTCGGCCGCGGTGATCGGGGTTTTGCGGTCATAGAGCTTGGCGAAGGCCACTTTCGAATAGGTATCGATGACACTCTGCTGGTAGACCCGCCCGACCCCTTTCAGCGTGCCGACATAGAAGGTGTCCCCGGCCTGCGCCGGGGCAGGCTCTGCGCGCCGCAGTAGCCGGGGCACTCGCTCTCGAACTCGCCGTGCGCTTCCTTGTCGGCCTTGGCCTTTTCCAGAGCGACGATCTGCGCTTCGGTGAGCAGAATGCCCGCTTGTGCCGCCTTGGCTTCGAGTGCCTTGAGGCGCAGCTTCATTGAGGTCAGATCATGGCGCTGCCACACACAGCGCACCCCGGCGGGTGAAATCGACAGGCCGCGCCGCTTGAGCGCTTCCGACACCCGCACCTGGCCCCAAGCGGGCTGCTCGATCGCCATCTCAACCACGGCCTGCTCGATCTCCGGGGCCGTACGGTTCTTCAAGATCGGCTTCCTGCGGCTGATCTCCTGCAAGGCGAGTTCGCCGCCTTTGTCGTACAGCTCCTTGAAGCGATAGAAGCTGTCCCGGCTGTAGCCCATCATCTTGCAGGCCTGGCTGACATTGCCGAGCTGCTTGGCCAATTCCAAAAGGCCCACCTTCGCTCGGATGATCTTCTGATCCTGGGTCATGTCGTATCTCCGTCCCGCCGGAGGGCGAGCCGCGGTCCCAGCTCAGGGTGAGAACCACGCCACGCCCTCCGGCTCCGCTTCGGAAACCAACACCAATTGTCAGGTTAAATCCGAGCTAATACACCTCTCACACCAGCAGGAAACGCCCGAACCCCTCGCCGGCGCCTTTGCCGACATGCGCCTCCTGCCCGATTGCCAGCAGCGACCACAGATCGAGCGGCACGTCCGTAATGCGCAGCATCCCCCTCACGGTGGGCGGCTCATACGATCGGGCCTGTGTGCCGGAGCGCCGCCATGCGTGCTCGATGTGCAGCGAACCAGTGTCGTAGGCGAGATTTCCCCAAGCCGCGGCGAGAGCCGCCCAGTCAGTCTCGATCGCCGCGTCGTGCCACTGCGTCAGGCCCTGTATGCGCCGCGCCAGCCGGGCGAACACGGTCGCCGGCCGCTCCAGCGGATTGTCACCCTCGGCGTTCATCGGCGTCAGGAACTGCATCTCGACAATTTCACGCCACGCCGGCAGCCGAACACCCTCGATCGCGTCGGTCGCGACCCCGGCGATGCGCAGCCGCGGCACGAACAGGTAAGGCCGCAGGCCCCGCCAATCGATCCGGTGCTGCACCGCCGCAAGTAAGGCATGCGCCGCCGCCGCGCTCCAATCGCTGGCGAAGCCGAATAGCGTCATCGAGACGATCAGGTCCCGTCCGCGCGGCTCGGCAGCCAACACGAACGGCTTCGGGATCCCATGCGCGCCGACCCGTCCCTGCTCCCGGAACAGCACATCGAGCGCGCAGGGTGGGTCCCACGGGCACGGCCGCCCGGCGATCGCTTCCGGCGAAGCGGATTGCATCAGCACCCGCCCGATGCCGCCGCGTACCCGGCGTAGCAGATCGAGATTATGTGCAAGCCCCGCCATGCCCTCGATGCGCACCGCGATCCGCGCCATGAACCACGCCTCGGCCAGCTCCGCGAAGCTCAGCCGCCGCGATGGATTGGCAAGACGCTCGGCAACCTCCGACACCAATCAACCCCGCCTCATACGATCCAGAAATCGCCATCCTCGGCGACTGGCGCGCCGCCATGCGCGCGGCAGCGCTCCAGCCCTGCTGCCGAGATCGCGTACATCCGCAACAGATCGCCGTCGTCGATCAGCCCCACCAGCTCATCATAAAGCCGTTTGGCGGCGGCGCGCGTCAGCCGCGCCTCGAACACGCTGTCCTGCACCCGCACGGCCCGCTCTTCGAGCATCGCGGCAACCCGTGCCCGGGTGCGCGGCCGCGCGATATCGTAGCAGTAAACAGTCAGCATCGGCCGATCCGCCACCCGCCCGCTCCCGATCGCGAACTCGTTCAGTAATCAAGCACATAGGGAGCATAGCTTTCGCGCCCTTCGACATGTGCCGCGAGCCGGAGCGCCTGATCGACAATGATGCCGCGCCAGCTGCGCCGTCTGCCATCGCGCTGGCTACGGACCTCGCGCCCGGCCGCCCGCTCGTAAACGCGGATCATCGACCGGTAGCCTTCCGAGGTCAGCCGCACACCGCCCTGCGGGCCGGGTTCGAAATCGGACCCGGATATCGCCCGCCCGTTGACCGCCTGCGCAACCGTGCTCTCCGACAGCGGCGCGCGGAACTCCTCCATCAGGTCGAACACGCCGGCGTCGCGCCGGTCGTCGGTCGTGTGCAGTATGCCGATCCCGGGATGCAGCCCGGCGCGCAGCAGCGCGACCCCAATGTCGCGCGCCAGCAGACTGGCCGTCACGTTCAGCAGGATGTTCGCCATGTCGTCGGCCTCCGCGCCGGCGCAGCCGAAAGGCGAACCCGCAGCCGAGCAGCCGCCCGTAAGCCGGCCAGAACACCGCAGTCCCGTGCCCCTCATGCCCCATCAGCTCGGCCAGTGTCTGCGGCCCGTCGATGCCGCGGACGAGCCGGTTCAGCTCGGTCAGCGCCTTCAGCACCTCGCCGTCCTGCCGGTCGCGGTTGAGCCGGCGCAGCAGCGCGCGGTGATTGCGCAACCTTCCCTCGACAAACTTGCGCGCCAGCGCCAGCCGCAACCCGTCATCCAAAGCGTGCCGCGCCTGCGCCAGATGGCGCGAGGCGCGCGGTGCCAGCGGCGGCGCCAGCCAGCCCAGCGTCTCGCCGTGTCCGTTGACAAAGGCGATCGGCGTGTCGGTCGCCAGCGCCTGCCGCAGCGCCTCCGGCTCGGCCGTCGCCCGCGGCCCCAGTTCGATGCGATCCACCGCCTGATGCGGCAAGGCCAGGATCTCGCGCCAGATAAGCGGACCCGGGCCGCCACTGCCGGCTTCGACCGAGAGGGCCTGGTTGCGCAACGACAACTTTCGGTCGGCCGAGGCGATGTAGAGGATGCGCTGCCCCGGATCGAGCCCGTGCCGCCGCGTGATCTCCTCGGCGTCGCGCGCCGCAATCTCTTTCGCATCCTCCCGCGCGTCGTCGGCCGCGACCCGGCGCATTGCCGTCTCGGCCGCGCCGACCGCGTCGTCGGCCGTCCCCGCCAGCACCATCGAGCGTACGAACAGATGGCCGAGAAATCTGAACCCCTGATCGAACGAGGTGATCCGCGTCTTGTCGCGGTTGAGCGCAAGCCCCCACTCGCCCAACAATCGCCCGACCTTGCGCAGCGCCGCCTCGGCCCCGGCGCGGCTCTCCGCCAGGATCACGAAATCGTCGGCGAAGCGCACGATCCGCGCGCCCCGCCCGGCGAATGCCTCGTCGAGCCGGTCGAGATAGAGATTGGCCAGCAGCGGCGACAAGGGGCTGCCTTGGCCGAGGCCGCGCCCTCCCGGCCCGGCGTGTTCGAGCCACAGCGCGATGAGCCGTGTCGTCGGCCCCTCGCTGATCGTCTCGGCGAGTCGCGCCATCAGCCGGTCGTGCGGCACGCATTCGAAAAACCGCTCGATATCGGCATCGACGAGATAGAGATGCCCGGAAGCGCGCAGCGCCTTGACCCGCTCGATCGCCTGTTGCACCGAGCGTCCGACGCGGTAGGCAAAGCTCGCCTCTTCGAGCTCCTCGTCGATGAGCGGCGCCAGTGTCATCGCGACCGCGGTCTGCGCCACCCGGTCGACCACCGCCGGGATCGCCAGCGGGCGCGTCTCGCCGTCCTTTTTCGGGATTTCGACATGACGGATCGGGGCCGGCAGGTAGCGGCCCGAAACCAGCGCCGCGCGCAGCCGCGCCAGCCGCGCCGGCGCGTTGACCATGAACCGCGCCAGCGTGACGCCGTCCCCGCCGGCCGCCCCGCCATTGCCGAACACTTTTGCCCATGCTTCTTCGAGCATCGTCAGCGCGGTGGCGCGCGCGAACACGGCGTGATCGTCGATCGGCGTGGCGCGCTTTCCGCGGATATCGACGTCGTCCGGCATTGCTGGCTCTCGATAACTTCCCGAATGTCCCCTTGGAGAATCTCTAACCTTCTGATGGAATTCGAAATTAAGAGAGGACGCGGGGGTTTTTCGGGGTCGCCTCCGGTCCGGCACCGTCGGTTGGGCAAGGTGGTTGGAAAATAGCCCGAAAATTTATCGCTTGCCAGGATCTTGCAAACCGGTAGGCACTTTCCAAAACCAACCGAAAACCGCTCTAATCCCAATGGCGGGCAGACACATTGACCGCTCAGCGAGCGATATCGCTCCAACCGACTCATGAAGGGCCGATGATCTTCGGGAAGATCATCGGCCCGATGCTGGCCGGATAATTGCACTCGTGCAGGCTCCACCGCTGCGGCAGCCGGCCTACGACAGCTGCCGATCACTGACGAGGGGTCTGGGATCGGGTGCGTCGGATGCCGGCGGAGGGCGGCGCAGCCGGGTGCGGACGCCGCGTCCGGCCAGGACAAACGGGTAGCCGGCCGCGACCATGACCATTTTCGCCAGCAGCACCGCCTCGGTCAGCAGCAGCGCGCGGTCGGCGCCGAACATGCGCAAGGCGCTCTCGACCCGGCTCGGCCAATCGCCGGGGAGCAGGCCGGTCGCGGTCTTTATCATCCAGAGATTATAATCGGCCGTCTCGGTCAGCAGCGCCGCGTCCCAGAACCACACCGCGACGATCAGCGCGAATGCGGCGACCAGCGCGGCTCCCTTGAAGATGCCGAGCCCGGCCCATCTCATCGCGCGTCTTGCCTGCCGTCTCACGCTGCCGTGAACAATCGAGCGCCCTATTCGCTTCCGCGCCGTCGGCTGCCGAACGGTTTTGGCATCGGCGAGAGCCTTCTCTAAAGTTGTCCGCATCGCAGAGGGGAAGGGAACATGGCGTTGTTAGCGGAAAAAATCGTGCTGGTGACCGGGGCTGGAGCCGGTATCGGGCGGGCGATCGCGCTGGCGATGGCCGAAAACGGCGCAACCGTCGCGGCGGCCGACATCGACGCGGACGCCGCGCGCCGCGTCGCCGAAGAGGCAGAAGCGGGCAATGCGCGCCGCACGCTGGCGATCGAGGCCGATTGCGGTGATCTCGCGAGCATCGATCGGATGGTGGCGCGCACGGTTTCGGAGTTCGGCCGGCTCGACGTCATCGTCAACAATGCCGGGGTGACGCGCTACGCCTACATCATGGACCTGACCGAGGCGGATTGGGACCGCATCCACCGGGTCAACGCCAAGGGCGTGTTCTTCTGCCTGCAACGCGCCGCGCGCGAGATGATCCGGCAGTTTGAAACCGACGGCAGCGGCGGGCGCATCATCAACATGGCCTCGATCAGCGGGCGCGGCTATCCCGGCGCCTCGAACGCCGCCTACGCCGCCAGCAAGGGCGCGGTCATCGCGCTGACCAAGATGGCGGCGCAGCAGCTCGGGCGCTACAACATCAACGTCAATTCGATCTGCCCCGGCGTGACGCGCACCGAACTGGGTCAGCGCAACTCGGTCACCCGCGCCGCCGAGCGAGGGATTACCGTCGAACAGATGCAGGCCGAGCAGGAGGCGGCAATCCCGATCCGTCGCGCCAACACGCCCGACGACATCGCGGCACTGGCAGTCTTTCTCGCCTCACCTGGCGCGCGCAACATGACTGGCCAGTCGATCAACGTCGATGGCGGTCTCGTGCCGAGCTGATCCCCTCGGCGCCTGATCCGATCGGCTTCTACAGCGCGCGCAGCGCCTCGGCCAGTTGCGCGCTGCGGTAAGGCTTGCTGAGGAACGGGAATTCATCGTGCAACCCGCCGCCGTCCTTGCCGGGCAGCGCGGTCATCGGGTGACCGGAGGCCAGCAGCACCCGCAATTCCGGGCGCAGGCGGACCGCTTCGCGGGCCAGTTCGACCCCGTTCATGCCGTGCGGCATGACAATATCGCTGAGCAGGATCTGGATGTCCGGATCGCGCCGCAGCACGGAAAGGGCGCTCGGCCCGTCCGGCGCGGTCAGCACCTCGTATCCCAGCATCCGCAGGCTCTCGACCGCCACATCGAGTACGTCGGGATCGTCCTCTACGACAAGAATTCTCGCTTTCATCACATTCGCTTGGGCCTCGGGGTGCGTGGGGTCGGCGGCGGGATCGCGCTCGGTCGCGGGCAGGAACAGCGTCACCGTGGTGCCCGCGCCCGGCGTGCTGTCGATCGCGACGTGTCCGCCGGATTGAACGACAAACCCGTAGACCTGGCTCAGCCCGAGCCCGCTGCCCTTGCCGACCTCCTTGGTCGTGAAGAACGGCTCGAAGGCGCGGCCGATGACCTCCGGGGTCATGCCATCGCCGGTATCGGACACCGAGACTTTGACATAGCGGCCCGGCGCTATCTCGGACATCGTCCGGGCATGCGCTTCGTCGATCGTCTCGCTCCGTGTCGCGATGCGCAGCAAACCGCCCTGCGGCATTGCGTCGCGCGCGTTGACGACCAGGTTCAACAGCGCCGTCTCGAACTGCTGGGCGTCGATTGTCGCCGCCACCGGAACCGGCGCCAAGTCCAGGTCGAATTCGATCGCCTCCCGGCAGGCGCGCCGCAGAACGGCTTCGAATCCGCCGATCAGCGCATTGATGTTGTGCGGCTCCGGGCGCAGCGGCTGCTGGCGCGAGAATGCGAGCAGTTGCTGATTGAGCTTGGCGCCGCGTTCGGCCGCGCGCTGCGCGGTGTCGATAATCCGGCGCCGGTGCGCCTCGTCGCGCCGCGAGTTGAGCAGCAGGTCGAGACTGTTTGTGATGACGGTCAGCAGATTGTTGAAATCGTGCGCGACACCGCCGGTCAGCTGGCCGATCGCCTCCATCTTCTGCGCCTGCGCCAGAGCGGCGCGGGCTCGTTCAAGTTCTTCCTCGGCCTTTTTCTTCTCCGTCATATCGCGGGTGATTTTGGCGAAGCCGAGCAATTCCCCGCTCCGGTCGAGAATCCGGTCGACCACGACGCCGGCCCAGAAGATCGTCCCGTTCTTGCGCACCCGCCAGCCTTCGCCCTCGAACTTTCCCTCGCGCGCGGCGGTCGCGATCTCGCGATCGGGTTCTCCCCTGGCCCGGTCCGCCTCGGTGAAGAAGATGGAGAAATGCTTGCCGACGATCTCCTCCGCGGGATAGCCCTTGATCCGCTCGCCGCCGAGGTTCCAGTTGGTGATGCGGCCTTCCGGGTCGAGCATATAGATCGCGTAATCGGCGACGCCCTGGACCAGGATGCGAAAGCGTTCCTCGCTTTCGCGCAGCGCTGTCCGGGCGGCGACCCGCTCGGTCATGTCGCGGGTCACCTTGCCAAAGGCGATCAGCTGCCCGTCACGATCGCGGATCGCGTCGATCACGACATTGGCGCGAAAACGCGAGCCGTCCTTGCGCACGCGCCATCCCTCGGTTTCGAACCGCCCGGTTTCGGCCGCGGTGCGCAGCGCGCGCTCGGGGACACCGGCGGCCCGGTCCTCCTCGGTGTAGAAGCGCGAGAAATGCGACCCGATTATCTCGTCCGGTCTGTAGCCTTTGATGCGCTCGGCGCCGGCATTCCAGGTGGTAACCCGCCCTTCGGTATCCAGCAGGAAAATCGCATAATCGATCACGCCCTCGACCAGGATGCGGAACAGCTGGTCGCTGCCGGGCGCCAGGAGCGGCGTTGGCGTTCTCTTCACACTAGGGGAATCTCGTCCTGATCGCCACCGGCGATACTGTCAGCCGTTTGAACAAAAGTGCGGCAGCCCCGTTCTAAAAATGAACCGCAATTTTGATCGAGGTGCAACCCCCCGGCTAACACGGACCTGCCAAACCCGGCATATCATCCGCCGGCTCGGCTCGACCGATGCGGCGGACAGCGCCGATGCGAATTGGCGACCCGCCGGTGCTCGGGCATAGTGCGGCGCGATGCGACAGGTGGCGCCGCTCACAAAGGATCTCGTGCTCGTCGGAGGCGGCCATGCGCATGTGCATGTGCTGAAGCGGTTCGGCATGCGGCCCGAGCCGGGGGTGCGCGTGACGCTGATAACACGCGACCTCGAAACCCCGTATTCGGGCATGCTGCCGGGCTATGTCGCCGGGTTGTACGGTTTTTCCGAATGCCATATCGATCTGCTGCGGCTGGCGCGGTTCGCCGGGGCGCGACTGATCCATGACGAGGCGGTCGGGCTCGACCGCGAAGCGCGGCGCGTTCTGTGCCGCGATCACCCGCCGCTCCGCTACGACATCGTCTCGCTCGATATCGGCTCCGTACCGCAACGCGGCGACGTGCCCGGAGCCGCCGAGCATACCGTCGCGGTCAAGCCGATCGACCGCTTCGGCCGGCGTTGGGAGGCCCTTCTGGCGCGCGCCGCTTCGCAACCTCGGTTGCGGCTGGCGGTGGTCGGCGGCGGCGCCGGCGGGGTCGAGCTGACGCTCGCCGCCCAAAGCCGGCTCGCCGGACTGCTCGACACCGCGCCCGAGGTGACGCTGGTCACGCGCGACGGTCTGCTGCCGTCGCATAACAGCCGCGTGCGAGACCTGATCGCGCGCATCCTCGAACAGCGCGGTATTCGGGTGCTGACCGATACGCCGGTTGCTGCGGTCGAACCCGGACGGTTGATCGCTTCCGACGGCCGCGCGGCCGAATTCGACGAGACGCTGTGGGTCACCGAGGCAAGCGGCGCGCCCTGGCTGGCCGATACCGGTCTGCCGCTCGACGAGCGCGGGTTTGTGCTGGTCGACGAGACATTGCGCTCATCCGGAGACGCAGCGGTGTTCGCCGCCGGCGATGTCGCGACCATGCCGGCGCATCCACGCGAGAAGGCCGGGGTCTATGCGGTGCGCGCCGGACCGCCGCTCGCCGACAATCTGCGCCGCGCGCTCGCCGGCCGTAAGCTGCGCCGCGCGGTGCCGCAGAAGCGCGCGTTGGCGCTGATCGGCACCGGCGACGGCCGGGCCGTCGCCTCGCGCGGGTCGATCGCGGCATACGGTCGCAGCCTGTGGCGGCTCAAGGATTGGATCGATCGAAGCTGGATGCGGAAATACACCGAATTGCCGTTTATGGCCGAGGAGGAAGACGCGGCGGGCGAGGGCGCGATGCGGTGCGGCGGCTGCGCCGCAAAAGTGCCGGCCGAGGTGCTGGCGCGCGCGATGGCGCGGCTCGACCCGGCCATGAAACCCTCCGTGTCGCTCGGTCTCGCCAGCCCGGACGACGCCGCGATCGTGTCGTTTCCGGGCGTGTCGTTTCCAGGGGCGCCGCCGCTATTGCAAACCGTCGATTTTTTCCGCGCGATGGTGGACGACCCCTATCTGTTCGGGCGCATTGCCGCCAATCACGCGCTCGGCGACATTTATGCGATGGGCGGGCTGCCGGAAACCGCGCTGGCGATCGCGACGCTGCCGCCGTCGCATCCGGCGATCATGGAGCAGGATTTGTTCCATATGCTGAAAGGCGGCACCGAGGTGCTCGAAGAGGCCGGCGCGGTGCTGATCGGCGGCCACAGCGCCGAGGGCACCGAATTGGCGCTCGGCTTCGCTGTGACCGGATGCACCCGTCCCGGCCGGCTCCTGCGCAAGGGAGGGCTGCGCCCCGGCGACCGGCTGGTTCTGACAAAGCCGCTCGGGACCGGCGTGATCCTCGCCGCCGAGATGCGCGGACACGCCTCGGTTCGGTCCTACGAAGCTGCGGTCGCCGCGATGCGGCAATCCGGCGCGGCAGCCTCCGCCTGTCTCGTCGCGCACGGCGCAACCGCCTGCACCGATGTGACCGGGTTCGGGCTGCTCGGGCATCTGATCGAGATGCTGACCGCCTCCGGCATGGCGGCGCGTCTCGATCCGTCGGCGATCCCGGCGCTCGACGGCGCTCCGGAGCTGCTGGCGAGCGGTCTGACCAGCTCGTTGCACACCGGCAACACCGCCGCCCTGGCCGCGCTCGACCCGCAGGAGACCGGGGTCGCCCCCGCCTTTACGGCGCTGCTGATCGACCCGCAAACCGCCGGCGGACTGCTCGCCGGCATCCCGGCCGGGCAGGCGGAGGATTGCGTCCGCGAGCTGACCCGGCTCGGCTACCGCGCGGCCATCATCGGCGTCGTCACCGGGCGCGGTCGCGGCGCTCCGCTTGTCGCGCTCGACGCAGGGCGCGTGTCCGATCCGACATTGGCAACGCTCGCGGCGGCCGGCGAATGAGCGGACCGGGGCGCGATCGCCGTACCGGTCTGCCGTCGGTCGATCGGGTGCTGAGCGCGCCCGAAGCCGCCGCGCTGATCGAGCGCCACGGCCGCACGCTTGTGCTCGATGCGGTGCGAGAGGTGATCGCCGAGCGCCGGGCCGCCGGCGCGCCCGCCGCGGTCGAGGACATTGTCACGGCGAGCGCCGCGACCCTGGCCCGGCTGACGCGTCCCTCGCAGCGCCGCGTGTTCAACCTGACCGGCACCGTCCTGCACACCAATCTCGGGCGGGCGCCGTTGCCCGAGGAGGCTATCGCCGCGGCGGCCGAGGCGATGCGGTCGCCGTCCAACCTCGAATACGACATCGACAGCGGCAGGCGCGGCGAGCGCGACGACCATGTCGCGTTCTGGCTCAAGCGGCTGACCGGGGCCGGGGCGGCGCTCGCGGTCAACAACAACGCCGGCGCGCTGCTGCTGGCATTGAACGCGCTGGCCGCGGGACGCGAGACGCTGGTGTCGCGCGGTGAGCTGATCGAGATCGGCGGCGCGTTCCGCCTGCCCGACATCATGCAGCGCGCCGGCACAAGGCTGCGCGAGGTCGGCACGACAAACCGCACGCATCTGCGCGACTTCGCCGACGCGATCGGGCCGGAAACCGCGCTGATCCTGAAGGTCCATACGAGCAATTATGAAATCCGGGGGTTTACGGCTTCGGTGCCGCCGGCGCGTTTGGCGGGCCTCGCGCGCGAGCGCGGGGTGCCGTTTGTCGAGGATCTCGGCAGCGGCACCCTGGTCGATCTCGGCCGCTGGGGTCTGCCGCACGAGCCGACCGTCGCCGAGTCGCTGAAATCCGGCGCCGATCTCGTGACGTTCAGCGGCGACAAGCTGTTGGGCGGACCGCAGGCCGGGCTGGTCGTCGGCTCTGCCGACCTGGTGGCGGCGCTGGCGAAAAACCCGCTGAAGCGGGCGCTGCGTCTCGACAAGATCCGGCTGGCGGCGCTCGAAGCGGTGCTGCGCCTTTATGCCGACCCCGACCGGCTCGCCGCAAGACTGCCGGCGCTGCGGCTGTTGACCCGAAAGCGCGACGAGATCGGTGCGATGGCCGAGCGGCTGCTCCCGGCTGTCGCGCGGGCGCTCGATGGCAGAGCCTCGGTCGCTCTGGTCGAGACCAGGAGCCAGATCGGCAGCGGCGCGTTGCCGGTATCGCTGTTGCCGAGCGCCGGGCTGGCTCTGGCGCCGCTCGCTGCCAGTGGCGTACCCAGGGGCGGTGCGGTCGAGGCGCTCGCACAATGGCTGCGAGCCTTGCCTGTCCCGGTGATCGGCCATATCGAGGGCGGCCGGCTCGTCCTCGATCTGCGTTGTCTCGAAGACGAGGCCGGTTTTCTTGACCAGCTTGCCTCGCTTGGAGGGTAGCGCCTTTTCCCGAGACCACTCGGTCCCGACCCTATTGCGCGACCCAGCCGCCATCGATCGACAGCGCGGCGCCGGTGATCGTCGAGGCCGCCTCGCCGCACAAAAACACCGCCAGCGCGGCAATCTTCTCCGGAGTCGTAAAGGCGAGCATCGGCTGCTTTTCGCGCAACAGATCGGCACTCGCCTGCTCGACCGCGATCCCCTGGGCGTGGGCGCGCGTCTCGATCTGCTGCTGCACCAGCGGGGTCAGCACCCAGCCCGGACAGATTGCGTTGCAGGTGATTCCCTGATTGGCGGTCTCGATCGCGGTCACCTTGGTCAGCCCGACAAGGCCGTGCTTGGCGGTCACATAAGCCGCCTTCTCGCCGCTCGCGACCAGCCCGTGCGCCGAGGCGATGTTGATGATTCGCCCCCAGCCGTGCGTGATCATCCCCGGCAGCGCCGCCTTTGCCGCGTGGAACGCGGCCGACAGGTTGATCGCGATCACCTGATCCCAGCGTTCCTCCGGGAAATCGACAATCCTCGCGACATGCTGGATGCCGGCATTGTTGACCAGGATATCGACCCGGCCGAACCGCCGCTCGGAAGCGGCGACGAGGTCGCGGATCTCGGCCGGTTTCGCCATGTCGGCCGCTATGTAGGCGGCTTCGACCCCGTATGTCTCGGCGAGACCGGCGCGACGCCGTTCGATCTCGGCCGGATCGCCAAAACCGTTCAGCACGACGGCGCAGCCCTCGGCGGCAAGCGCGGTCGCGATGCCGAGTCCGATGCCGCTCGTCGAGCCGGTCACGATAGCGGTCCTGCCCGTCAACATCCCTCTCTCCCTGTTTGCATCGGCGGCGACAACCGGTTAATCAACGCCGATGCCCGCGAAACGCAACCCGCTCAACCTGAATTCATTGCAGCTCAGAACGCTGACCCTGCTGCAGGAGCTGGCCCGCATCGCCGGCAAGCCCGCCGCCGCGGAAGGGGACGAACCCGGCAGCGTCGCGATCACCGAGTTTCCGCACGCGCATGGCGACCATTTTCATCTCGGCGAGTCGCTGGTGGCGGCACGCGACGCGACCGGGTTGCGCAATCCGGCGGTGTTCGCGGCGCTCGAACGCAAGGGCCTCGTCCGCCCCAAATTCCCCGAGGCGGTGATCCTCACTCCGGCGGGCCAGCAATACGACACCGGATTGCGCGAGACGATCCTGCGCCGCGGCGGGCACTGAGATCGGCTACCATACGAAGGCGGCGGCCACCCCGATCGGGTTCACGTCAGCTTCGCGGATCGCGGCCTCGATGCGGTCGAGGTCAAGTCCGCCGTCGGCCGTGAACTCGGCGCCGTGAATGCCGCTGCCGGCGATAAACAGACTCGCGATGCCGGCCCCGGCAGCCCCGGCGATATCGGTGCGCAGACTGTCGCCAATCGCCAGGACCCGGCCGCGATCGGCAATGCCGAGCAGAGCGAGAACGCTGTCATAGACCGACGGATAAGGCTTGCCGTGCCAGCGCACTGTTCCGCCCATCGCCTCGTACTGTTCGGCGATCGCGCCGGCGCACAGCGCGGCGCGCCCGGCATGGAGCACGACGAGGTCCGGGTTGGCGCATACCATCGGCAGGTCGCGCCGGCGCGCCGCCTCTAATACCGGCGCATAATCCTCGCGCGTGTCCTCCCACTCGGCCGGGCCGGTGTTCAGGATGAAATCGGCCTCCTCGGGCGTCGCGACCCAGTCGAGGTCGAGTCCTTCGCGCATTTCGAGGTCGCGTTCGGAGCAGAGATGCAGACAGCGGCGGCCGAGCGCGGCATAGAACGGCTCGTCACGCTTTTTGAGATGCTGCCAGGCCTCTTCCCCGGACGACATGACATCGTGATAGAGACGGCGCGGCACGCCGATTCTTTCGATGCGCCGGATCACGTCGTCGGCGCGGCGCGGCGCGTTCGACAGCAGCACGATCCGCTTGCCGGCATCGACAAGGCGGCCCATGCAGTCGAGCACGCCGGGAAATGGCGCGACGCCGTCATGCACGACGCCCCACAGATCGAGGATGAAGCCGTCATAATGCGGCGCCATCTCCCGCATTCCGTCAACGCACCGAACCGTCATCCCGACCCTCTTTGCTCAACCAACCGCGAGCCCCTCGACAAAAAACAGGATCGTGCCGTTCGCCTCGCGCGCCGGCACCGCGATGCGGCCGTCCGGCAGCGCGTCGAACGCGACCCGCCGCCCTCTGAGGTAATCGGCGGTTCGGGCGATGTCGGACGTTGCGAGTTCGATCGCGGCGATGCCGGGCGCCGGGAAATCCGGGTCCAGGTCGATGCCGGGATGCATCGTCTCAAAATCGTCGGCGGTCGAGAACAGAATGCGGTGCGGACCGACCCGGACGCAGGCGACCGCATCGGTCGTTGTGACCTCGTGCAGCCCGAACAGCCGGTCATAGGCCGCCAGCAGCGGTGCCGTATCGGCAACGACGAGATGGAGACCGTGGATGCCGAGCGCGCCGTTCGGGTGCGCGAGCCATTCCGGGCGGCGCACCAGTTCCGGGGTCAGGTGGCCGCAGACAAAACAGTCGAGCGCCGGGGTCTCGTCTGCCGGCAGGCTGAGCAACGAGAAGCGCGGGACGACGGTGCCCTCCGGCAGTTCGAGCCGGCGGCCGAGAGCGCGCGGTTTGTCCGGATGCAGACCGAGCGCCGTCATTGCTTCGGCGACCTCCTCGACCGGGCCGGCCGGCGCGAACGCGACGCGCATCGGTCCCTCGCGCCGCGCCAGAAAGCTCCGGAGCCGCTCGCTCTCGCCGTCGGGTTCGACAAAGCCGAGCAGTTCGAGATAGTCGCGGGCGAACATCAGACAGTAATTGGCCGTGCCCTGCCCGATATGGCGGCCCCTGGGGGCCGCCGTGAACCCGAGCCGGGACCAATCCGCGCGCGCGCGTTCGAGATCGCGCACCGCGACGATCACGTGATCGATACCCGCCAAGCCGTGGCGCATCGGCCGCCCTCCTGCACACCCCTCTGGCATGCCGGCCGAGTTTACGGAAGCGATGCAGCGGAGGCCATGCCGCCGTGCGGCGGGCGCGTCATCCGGCCCTCGTCCCCGATGCGCTCCAGGGTTGTGCCGTTCCGGCGAGGTCTGCCGATTCAGCAGCGAATCTGCAACCAGCAACCCTTTGAGTTGCTCGGCAACTCCTTGACTTGATTGTGTCGCGCCAAATCCCGCCACCCCCTCAACCAGAACGATTGTCCGACGCGTGAAGCCTAGAGCGTGATCGCATCAGGTTGAAGCGTAGCCGGCATTGGCGAGGTAGTTTACGCATTCCTGTGCGGAGAAATGATCGAGCAAGGAGCCGATCTGGCGCCACGTGTCCTCGGTGGTGCGCGGATCGGCTTTGCGCAGCAGG
>JBFWVT010000100.1:0-16291 GCA_050246595.1 Alphaproteobacteria bacterium | reverse complement strand
ATCCGCGCACCACCGATGCTACCTGGCGCCAGATCGGCTCCTTGCTCGATCATTTCTCCGCACAGGAATGCGCAAACTACCTCGCCAATGCCGGCTACGCTTCAACCTGAAACGATCACGCTCTAGACCGGCCGCTCCCGCATCGCGGCGATCGCGAACAGCGCCTCGCGGCAGATCGTGTCGGCATCGGGGCCGGTCTGCTTCATGCGGAATTCGGCCTCGGCCGCCCGGTCGAGCGCGTCCCGCAACCGCCGCTCGCTCCATCGCCGCAACTGGCGCCGGTAGCTGTCCTGTTCCTTGAAAAAGATCGGCGGGCGGGCGGCGCGGATTGTCTCCTCGATCGAGGCGCCGGCGGCGACAAGCGACGCGAGCAGGTGCAGCCGCTGCAAATGGCGCAGCAGCGCCCGGATCACCGCGACCGGCGACTCGCCTTCCTGGAACACCCGGGACAAGGCGCGGTCGAGCGCCGACGCATCGCCTTCGGCCGCCGCGCGCAGCGCGTCGTCGAGCGACAGCGCGGCGCTGTCGGCGATCACGGCGCGCGCGTCGTCGAGACCGATCCGGCCGCCATCGCCCGCATAAAGCGTCAGTTTTTCCAGTTCGGCGCGGGTCAGCAAGCGGTCGCCGCCGAGGTGAGCGGTCAGGAAATCGACCGCGTCGCGGCTGATCGCGATGTTGTGCGCGGCGCAGGTCTCCCGGATCAGCGCGACAAGATCGCGCGCGCTGTCGGGATAGCAGCCGATCGCGGCGGCATCGGGCGCGTTGTCGAATACGCGCCGCAACGCCGAGCGGCCGGGCAGATCGCCGGCCTCGACGACGACGAGCGCATCGCCCGGCGCGTTCGCGAGAAAACGTCCGAATAGCTGCGCCAGCCCGTCGCCGGCCTCGCGCACCCGGACGACCCGACGCCCACCCATCAGGCTGATCTGCGCCGCCTCGTCGGCGAGCCGCGCCGGGTCGGCGGCGAGCGCGGACGCCGTCAGTTCGGCGACGCGGAACGGGTCGCGCAGATCGGGGCAGACGGTGCACGCGACCGCATCGGCGCGCTCGCGCACGAGGCCGGTGTCGGGGCCGTAGAACAGAACGGCGCGGACCCCACGGTCGGGCCGCCGTAGAAACGCGGCGACGCGCCCCGCCGGCAGTTTCACCGCGGCAGCTTCACGGCACCGCGATGCCGACTAGAACATCGCGAGGCCCCTCGAATCCGGGCGCCAGGCTTTGCGGATTTGCTCCTCGATCGGCAGGCCGGTCGAGGTAAAGGCGGAATGAGCGGTGGCGTATCGGCTGTTCGGCTCGGTCAGAAGACGGACCAGATGGTCGATCGTGGCCTCTTCGCGACAATGCCAACTCTCGATTATTTGCGGGGACACTTGCCGGGACGAGCGGACCTGTTTCATTCTTTCCTCCCGACTCCTGCGCGACAATCCGTCGCGGGTCGTAACGATGCGCTACATTTAGGCGATTCATTGCAACCGGGCAAGCACTCGTTCCGCGAGCAACGCAGAGGTCGATCAACCGCTTATTGCGCCCCCGTATATCGGGCGCAGGGAGGACCCGATGCAATACGGTCTGTTCACAATGCCGTCGCACCCGCCGGAGCGCAGCCTTGGCGACGGCCATCGCTGGGACCTGCAAACGCTGCGCTGGGCCGACGAACTCGGTTTTTCCGAAGCCTGGATCGGCGAGCACCACACCGCACCGTGGGAGCCGCACCCGGCGCCTGATCTGCTGATCGCGCAGTCGCTGATGGAGACGAGCCGCATCCGGCTCGCGCCCGGCGGGTTTCTGCTGCCCTACCACCATCCGGCAGAGCTGGCGAACCGTGTCGCAATGCTCGACCACATGGCGCGGGGACGGCTCAATTTCGGCGTCGCGGCGAGCGGGCTGCCGAGCGACTGGGCGATGTTCAACGTTGACGGCAATAGCGGCCAGCACCGCGAGATGACCCGCGAGGCGCTCGATATCATCCTCAAGCTGTGGACCGAGGACGAGCCGTTCGACTACGCCGGCAAATACTGGCACATCACCCGCACCGACCGGATGCTGGAGAGCCTGATCCCGCACATCAAGCCGTTTCAGAAGCCGCACCCGCCGATCGGCGTCGCCGGGGTCAGCGCCGGATCGGAGACGCTGAAAGTGGCCGGTGAGCGCGGTTTTCTGCCGCTCAGCCTCAACCTCAACCAGACCTATGTCGCGAGCCACTGGGCCTCGGTCGAGGAGGGCGCGCGGCGCACCGGCCGCACCCCGAGCCGCGCCGACTGGCGGCTGGTGCGCGAAATCTTTGTCGCCGATACCGACGAAGAGGCGTGGCGGCTGTCGGTCGGGGCGCAGATGGGACGGATGATGCGCGAATATTTCCTGCCATTGCTGAAAAATGTCGGGGTCATCCAGTATCTGAAGCACGACAATGCGGTCGCCGACAGCGATGTGACCCCGGAATACTGCGCCCGGCACAACTGGCTGATCGGCTCGCCGGCAACGGTGGTCGAGAAGATCGAGCGCATGTACGACGAGGTCGGCGGCTTCGGCCACCTGCTGCTGTTCTGCTTCGATTACAGCGAGAACCCGCAGGCGTGGCGGCACTCGATGGAGTTGCTGGCGAAGGAGGTCATGCCGAAAGTCGCGCACCTGCTGCCGCGGCATCCCGCGACGGCATAGTATCGGAGCGCAGCAGGCAGCCGAGCGAGAGCAGAGGAATGATTGCGGATTCAATAGCCTTTCTCATCCGCAACCTGCCGGCGGGACTGCTGGTCCTTGCCCTCGTTCTCGGAGCCGCAGGCAGACCGCGCCGGCTCAACCGGGCAAGCCGCTTTCTTGGGTGGGTGCTGCTCCTGCCCATCGGCGTGACCGGCCTTTGGGCCGGTATCGCGCATGTTTTCTTTCCGCATGTTGCAGCAGCCCATATCGGATGGGAGACCAGCCCGTTTCAGTACGAAGTCGGGATGGCCGATTTCGCCGTCGGCGTCACGGCCTGTCTTGCCTTCTGGCGCACGTGGGAGTTCCGGGCGGCGGCGGTATGCGCCGCATCGATCTTTCTGCTTGGTGATGCCGTCGGTCATGTTCGCCAGATGCTTGCGGCGGGCAATTTCGCACCCGGAAATGCAGGCGTCCCCTTCTATATGGACATCATCGCGCCGCTGCTGGCCATTGCGCTGCTCATCGGCGCGCGCCGGGCAGAAACGCGACGAAGTATGTGATCGCGCACAAAAGGGTTCGACTGCGAGTACCGGCGCACCGCTCCGTTCCGGTCCGATGCTGGAGAACCCGCGCCCGTGTATCTGGCCGTTTCAGGGCCATCCATGCCGTCATGGCGGATGACGATTTGCTTATCCGCCCTACCGGGGAGGACCCTTATGGAAGCGTGGTGGCAGTGCGAGATCCCGTACCCGTTTGTGCCCCGCGCGGTGCTCCAGGCCGCCGAGTCGGTGCGCGGCAGTCTGCCGAACCGCTATTGCGACCCCGCCATCGCCGCCGATCTGTTCGAGGAGGTTATCGACGAATTCCTGCTGTGCGACGAGATGGGTATGAATGTGCTGGCGATCGAGCACCATGCCGGCATCAATTCGCTGCTTGGCGCCAACCCGATGCTGGTCGGCATCCTGGCGCGTCAGACGAAAAAAGTGCGCATTCTGTCGCTCGGTACGCTCGTCTCGCTGCGGCCCGATCCGGTGCGGGTCGCCGAGGAATACGCCACCGCCGATATCATTTCGCGCGGGCGGCTCGATATCGGTTTTGTCAAATCGGGCGGCACCGAGATGCCGTCGGCCAATGTCAACCCGGTGCGCAACGAGGAGCGCTACTGGGAGGCGATCGACCTGATCACAAAGACGCTGTCGTCGCATGACGGTCCCTTTAGCTGGGAGGGCAAACACTACACGCACCGGCACGTCAATATCTGGCCCGGCCCGTACCAGCGGCCGCACCCGCCGCTGTGGTCGGCGACCGGCGATCCGAGGAGCGCCGCCGAAGTCGGCCGCCGCGGCATGCGGCATGTACTGGTGTTGCGCGGTGTCGAGGGCACGAGGCGGGCGTATCAGGCGCACCGCCAGGCGCGGCGCGATGCCGGATTGCCGCCGGTCACGACCGACAATTTCGCCTACGCCGCCTTTGTCTATGTCGGCGACACCGAGGAGGAAGGCAGGCGGATTGGCAGCAGATTACTGTGGTTTCTCAACACGAGCCTCAAATCGACGCCGCAGCATTCGCGCTTTATGCCGGGCACTTCGCCGCCCGAGATGGCGCCGCAAATCTATCGCGACGCCCCTCGTCCGAATGGCGGCGGTCCGAACCTGACCAATGCCGAAAAGGGGGTCACGGTCTCGGCCAACCAGAACGCCCGCCGCCTGATGTCGTTGGGGGTCGAGGAGGCGATGGCGATGGGCATCCTGTTCGCCGGCAATCCCGACAGCGTCTATCGCCAGATCATCGAGTTCTCCGACAAGGTCGGCGGATTCAACCATCTGAGCATGATCGGCCGCTCCGGCTTTATGACCCATCGCGAGAGCGAAAAGGGCATCCGCCTGTTCTCGCAGGAGGTCCTGCCAAGGTTGAAGGAGATCAAGGCGGTCGAGGCGGTTTGAGGGCATCGGACTTGGACTATCATCAAGGAGACGGGCGCAGCTTCTGATTCAATCACCAAGAAGGTGAAAGCGGGGCGTATGGCTACAGAGATCGATTTCCCAATTGTTGTCCTGGCCTCGGGAGAAAAATTCGAGGCCCGACGAGTTAAGCTTTACGAAGCCGACAAGGTTCAAGAAATTGCTTCGTTAAAAGCCACGGCAGCCAAACAACTTGCTGGCATTTCGACAGGCATCAGTTTTTGGGGTGACCCTGCTTGGGCTTTGGGCGGCGCAACTGTGCTTGGGATAATTGAAGGCCTTCTTTCTGCTGCGACCCGGAAGCAAGGGATCGAGTTACTCAACGAAGTACAATTCAAATTTCAGCAAATGACCGAGGGCGCGATCTTCTTTGATGCCGTAGTAATAAAGAACTTTCACGCACCGCACCCTCAAGCATGGTTCGCCAGCAAGATTGGATTGCGATATTTGGACGTGTCACAAGTCCCCCAGCGTCCGTTGCAGAATTTACTCAGGCAATATAACAAACTGAAGCTGACATAGGAACCATCAATGGAGCACGTCGCGTTGCGACTGAGCAAGAAATCACATATGTTCACGACGGCAATGAATTCGCTGAAATTGAAAGCAATGCGGGGTTGGTTAACGTTAGATGGTCTCACGTGGTTGCGTACTTCCCAACTCAAACGAAATGAGAACGCGGCAAGCGTAGGGCGGATGAGCGGAGCGTAATCCGCCACTATCACCGCGTCCCGGCCGCCTCTACTCCTCGCCGACCCAGTTCTCGACCTGGAGGCCCGGCATGCGGGCGAATTCGCGGACGTTGTTGGTGACAAGGATCAACCCTTCGCTGCGCGCGTGGCCGCCGATCAGCATGTCGTGAACCCCGGCCGGTCGTCCCGCCCGCCGCAGTGCGGCGCGGATTTGGCCATAATGCGCGGCGGCATCCTCGGTGAACGGTAGAACGTCGAGACGTGCGGTGAACTGTTCGATCGTGCGCAGGTTTTCCGAACGCCGGGCCGAGTGCTCAGCGCCGTAAAGCATCTCGCCGAGCGTAATCACCGAGATGCTGAGTTCGTCTACCAATTTGTCGAACCGTTCCCGTAATCCGAGCGGCCGGTCCTGGAGGACGTAGATGCAGATGTTCGTATCGAGCATGTAGCGAGGCATCAGAACGGCTCGCGCTCCTCGGGGGGCGGGTCGTCGCGCTCCGTCATGAAATCGTCGGACACGCGCGGCCCGTGCAGAAAGAAATCGCTCCACCGCCGGCCGACCGGGGTGATGATCCGGCTGTTGCCGGCTTTGATGATCTCGACCTCGCGTACCCCCTCCGGGAACGCCACCGCCTTGGGTAACCGCACCGCTTGGCTGCGATTGGTTTTGAACACGGTCGATCGCGCTGCCATCGTCGCCTCCAGGGATATCCGCCGAGTATATACGTAGCGGCGGTCGGGCAATAGAGGCGAGCTCCACGCTCGGCGGAATGCGCTTCGCTTTTCCGCCCTGCCCGGTATAGTCCCGGCCTCATGCAGCCATACAGTTTCGGGCACCGGCATCTGCTCGGCATCGAGGGGCTGAGCCGGGAGGATATCGAGCATGTGCTCGATCGCGCCGATGACTATGTCGAGCTGAGCCGGCAGACCGACAAGAAGACCGCCACGCTGCGCGGCCGGACGCTGATCAACTGCTTTTTCGAGAACTCGACGCGCACCCGCACCTCGTTCGAGGTCGCCGGCAAAAGGCTCGGGGCCGATGTCATCAACATGGCGGTCGCGGTGTCGGCGATGCGCAAGGGCGAGACCTTGATCGATACGGCGATGACCTTGAACGCAATGCACCCCGACGTGCTGGTGGTCCGGCACCCCGAATCAGGGGCGGTGCAGCTCCTGTCGGAGAAGGTCGATTGCGCGGTCATCAATGGCGGCGACGGCAGCCACGAGCATCCGACCCAGGCGCTGCTCGACGCGCTGACGATCCGCCGGCGCAAGGGACGGCTCGGCGGGCTGACCGTCGCGATCTGCGGCGACATATTGCACAGCCGGGTGGCGCGCTCGAATATCGCGCTGCTCAATGTGATGGGCGCGCGCGTCCGGGTCGTCGCACCGCGCACCCTGTTGCCGGCGCAGGTCGAGCTTCTCGGGGTCGAGGTGTTTCACGACATGACCGCCGGTCTCAAGGATGTCGATATCGTGATGATGCTGCGCTTGCAGATGGAGCGGATGCACGGATCGTTTATCCCCTCGACCCGCGAGTATTTCCACTTCTTCGGTCTCGACTACGACAAGCTCAAACTGGCGAAACCCGACGCGCTGATCATGCATCCGGGACCGATGAACCGCGGGGTCGAGATCGGCAGCGAGGTTGCCGACGACATCGACCGCAGCCTGATCCGCCAGCAGGTCGAGATGGGGGTGGCAGTCAGGATGGCGTGTCTCGAAATCCTAACATCAGGCCTCGGCAACAACCCGCCAGTGCAGTAGGGGCCTGATAGCGATGTCCGCACCGGCGAATGCCCCCACCCCAACCCTCCCCCGCTGGCGGGGGAGGGAATTGGGAGAGAAGCAGTCAGAATCTCCCTCCCCCGCTGGCGGGGGAGGGTTGGGGTGGGGGTCCGCTTCGTGACCGGCTCCCGCCGCCTCTATCGCAACGCCCGGCTGCTTGATCCGGACAGCGGACGCGACCAGCGCGGCGATCTGCTGGTCGAGGGCGACCGCATCGCGGCGCTCGGACCGAACATTGGCGCCGAAGCTGGCCGCGACACCCAAACCGTCGATCTCGCCGGGCTGTGCCTTGCGCCCGGCCTCGTCGATATGCGCGTGCAGTTGCGCGAGCCGGGCGCCGAGCACATGGAGTCGATCGCAAGCGGCGGACAGGCGGCGGCTGCGGGCGGGGTCACGACAATGATCGCCCTGCCGAATACCGAGCCGCCGGTCGATGACGTGTCGGTCGTCGAGTTCCTGGCGCGGCGCGCGCGCGAGGCAAAGCTCGCCAAAATCCACACCTACGCCGCCGCGACCAAGGGGCTGAAAGGGCGCGAGCTGACCGAGATCGGACTGCTCGCGGCGAGCGGCGCGGTCGGGTTTACCGACGGGGTCAAGGCGGTCGCCGACGCGCTGGTCATGCGGCGGCTGTTGTCCTATGCCCGCAGCTTCGACCAGCTCGTCATCCAACACCCGGAGGAGCCGAGCCTCGCCGCCGCCGGTGAGGTCACCGAGGGCGAGATCGCGACCCGGCTCGGTCTGCCGGCGATCACCCCTGTCGCCGAACTCATCATGGTCGAACGCGATCTGCGTCTCGTCGCGATCACCGGCGCCCGCTACCACGTCACGCATGTCTCGACCGCGGCCGCGATCGACGCGATCCGCAAGGCCAAGGCGGCCGGGCTGCCGGTCACCTGCGATACCGCCCCGCCCTATTTCGCGCTGAACGAAACCGCGATCGGCGACTACCGGACATTCGCCAAACTGTCGCCGCCGTTGCGGGCCGAGAGCGACCGCCGTGCCGTCGTCGAGGGCCTCCGCGACGGCACGATCGACGCGATCGCCAGCGATCACGCGCCGTGGGACCAGGATTCGAAGCGGCTGCCGTTCAGCTCGGCGGCTTATGGGATTGTCGGGCTGGAGACGCTGCTGCCGCTGTCGCTCGAACTGTACCACAACCGGCACATGAGCCTGATCGAGGTGCTGCGGCTTCTGACCTCGGGGCCGGCCGGCATTCTGAGGCTCGATACCGGGCGGCTGCGAGTCGGCGGTGCGGCCGATCTGGTCGTGTTCGATCCCGACATGCCGTGGCGCATCGATACCGACGCGCTCCGCTCGAAGTCGAAGAACGCGCCGTTCGACGGCCGCCCGGTGCAGGGCCGGGTCGAGCAAACCATCGTCGACGGCCGCACGATTTTCGCACGGCCGGAGTGAGCCGATTCGTGCCTGTGCTCAACGAGATTGCTTCACTTTGCCCGCAATGACACCATCGGTAATCGTCATTGCGAGGAGCGCAGCGACGAAGCAATCTCGTTCGCGATGAACATTATCCTTGCCGCGCTTATCGCCTATCTGCTCGGTTCGATCCCGTTCGGGCTGCTGTTGACGCGGCTCGCCGGGATCGGCGACATCCGCCGTATCGGGTCGGGCAATATCGGGGCCACCAACGTATTGCGCACCGGCAGCAAGACGCTCGCCGGTGTGACCCTGGTCTTCGACATCGGCAAGGGCGTCGCGGCGGTGCTGCTCGGCGCGCTGTGGGGGGCGGAGGCGGCGCTTGTCGCTTCGGTCGCGGTGGTCGTCGGGCATATGTTCCCGGTGTGGCTGCGCTTTCGCGGCGGCAAGGGGGTGGCGACGGCGCTCGGGGTGCTGCTCGCGCTGTCCTGGCCGGTCGGTGTCATCGCCGCCCTGCTGTGGCTGGCGACGGCGCTGATCTCGCATTATTCCTCGCTGTCGGCGCTGGTCGCCGCGATGGCCGTCCCGGGTCTCGCCTGGGTTTTCGCCGACCCGCCGCGCGCGATGGTCATCTCGGTGATTGCGATCCTGGTGGTGCTCCGGCATCGCGGCAATGTCCAGCGGCTGCTGGCCGGCACCGAAACCCGGATCTCGTTCAGGAAAGGCTGACCGCTGCCGGCTGCGCGCGATCTCGATCCGCAGGAACGCCTGGACCGGCTGCGCCTCAGCCGCACCGAGAGCGTCGGCCCGGTGACGTTCTTCGCGCTGCTGCGCCGTTTTGGCTCGGCCACCGCCGCGATCGATGCGCTGCCGCTGCTGTCGCGGCCGGTCACGCCGGTCGGGCGGCGCGAGGCCGAGGCGGAACTCGCCTGGATCGAGCGGCTCGGCGGCAGGCTGCTGTGCTGGGGGGAGAAGCCGTATCCCGCGATCCTTGCCGCGGTCGAGGACGCGCCGCCGGTGCTGACATTGTTTGGCCGCCCGGAACTGCTGGCCCCCCCGATCGTCGCGGTGGTCGGCGCGCGCAATGCCTCGGCCAATGGCAGGCGGCTGGCCCGCGAGCTGGCGGCGGGTCTCGGCGAGGCCGGCATCGTCGTCGCCTCGGGGATGGCGCGCGGCATCGACGCGGCGGCGCATCTGGGCGCGCTCGACAGCGGCACGGTCGCGGTGCTGGCCGGCGGCGCCGATATCGTCTATCCCGAGGAAAACCGCGGCCTTTATGACGCGATGCGGAGACGGGGCGCGATCCTCGCCGAATTGCCGCTCGGCGCCGAGCCGCAGGCCCGCCATTTCCCGCGCCGCAACCGCATCATCTCGGGTCTCGCGCTCGGTGTCGTCGTCGTCGAGGCCGCCGCGAAATCGGGGTCGCTGATAACGGCGCGCTACGCCCTCGAACAGGGACGCGAGGTGTTCGCCGTACCGGGGTCGCCGCTCGATCCGCGCTGCCGCGGCTGCAACGACCTGCTGCGCCACGGCGCGACCCTGACCGAGACCGCCGCCGATGTCATCGACCAGCTCGCGCCGCTGTTGCGGGGCCGGGCGCCGTCGCCCCGGATCGCGGCACCGGTCCGGAAGCGGCTTGCGCCGGCGACGCCGCTTCCCGCCTCGCCCCCGACTCCGGTCAGCGGGGATGACGGTCTCGATCTGCTGCTCGAATATCTCAGCCCGACCCCGGTCGCGGTTGACGAGCTGGTGCGCCAGTGCCAGATGTCAGCGGCTTCGGTCGCCACCTTGCTGCTGGAGCTGGAACTTGCCGGCCGCGTCGAGCGTCATCCCGGCAATCTCGTCTCCCTGCGCTAGCGTACTCTCCGCGGCGCTCCTCTTTGAATGATTGCATGAAGGTCGTTGTCGTCGAATCGCCCGCCAAGGCGAAAACCATCAACAAATACCTGGGACGCGACTACAAGGTCGTCGCCAGCTACGGTCATGTCCGCGATCTGCCGGCAAAGGACGGCTCGGTCCTGCCCGATTCCGATTTCGCGATGTCGTGGGAGGTGGACGGCCGCTCCGAAAAGCACCTCAAGGCGATCGCCGAGGCGATGCGCGGCGCCGATGGGCTGTTTCTCGCGACCGACCCCGACCGCGAGGGCGAGGCGATCTCGTGGCATGTGCGCGAGGTGCTGAAGCAGCGGCGCGCGCTGAAGGATGTCGATGTCAAGCGGGTCGTGTTCAACGCGGTGACCCGCGACGCCGTGCTCGACGCGTTCCGCAACCCGCGCGAGATCGACAACGAGCTGGTCGAGGCCTATCTGGCGCGCCGCGCGCTCGATTATCTGGTCGGGTTTACGCTGTCGCCGGTGCTGTGGCGCAAACTGCCGGGCAGCCGCTCGGCCGGCCGCGTGCAATCGGTCGCGCTGCGCCTGATCTGCGAGCGCGAGGCTGAGATCGAGGCGTTCAAGCCCCGCGAATACTGGACGGTCGAGGTCGAGTTCCGAACCGAAGCCGGTGACCGCTTTACGGCGCGACTGTCGCATCTCGACGGCAAAAAGCTCGACCGCTTCGACCTCAATACCGAGGAAAAGGCGCGCGAGGCCGCCGACGCGATCCTCAAGGCCGCCGGTTTCACGGTCGCTTCCGTCGAACATCGCGAGGTCCGGCGCAACCCGTTCCCGCCCTTCACGACCTCGACCTTGCAGCAGGAGGCCTCGCGCAAGCTCGGTTTTGGCGCGAGCCGGACGATGTCGGTGGCGCAGCGTCTCTATGAGGGGATCGATCTCGACGGCGATACGGTCGGCCTCATCACCTATATGCGCACCGACGGGGTCGCGATCGCGCCCGAGGCGATAGCGGCGGCGCGCCAACTGATCGGCCACGAATTCGGCGGTCGCTATCTGCCGGAGCAGCCGCGCGTCTACAAGAGCCCGGCGAAGAACGCGCAGGAAGCGCACGAGGCGATCCGCCCGACCGACATGGCGCGCCAGCCCGCCGATGTCGCGCGCCATCTCGACAACGACCAGCGCCGGCTCTACGAGCTGATCTGGAAGCGCACCGTGGCGAGCCAGATGGCGTCGGCGCTGCTCGACCAGGTCGGCGTCGATATCGCCGACCCGACCGGCCGCCTCCGGCTGCACGCCACCGGGTCGGTGATCCTGTTCGACGGTTTTCTGAAGCTTTATCAGGAAAGCCGCGATGACGCGGTCGAGGAGGAAGAAGGCCGCCGCCTGCCGAACATGCGTGAGACGGAGAGCCTGACGCGCGGCGCGGTGACGCCGAACCAGCATTTCACCCAGCCGCCGCCGCGCTACACCGAGGCGAGCCTGGTCAAAAAGCTCGAAGAGCTGGGCATTGGCCGGCCCTCGACCTACGCCTCGATCCTACAGGTTTTGCAGGACCGCAATTATGTGCGGCTCGACAAGCGGCGTTTCCTGCCGGAGGACCGCGGCCGTCTCGTCACCGCGTTTCTGACCAGCTTTTTCGAGCGCTATGTCGAATACAATTTCACGGCCGATCTGGAACACCAGCTCGACGAGGTGTCGGGCGGGCGGGTCGACTGGAAGGAATTGCTGCGCCGCTTCTGGCAGGATTTTTCGGCCGCAATCGCCGGCACCAAGGATTTGACGATCAAATCGGTGCTCGAAGCGCTCGACGCCGAACTCGGCCGCCACTTCTTCCCGGACGATGGCAGCGGGCGCGACCCGCGTCTGTGCCCGGCCTGCAATGCCGGGCGATTGTCGCTGAAGCTCGGCCGGTTTGGCGCGTTTGTCGGCTGCTCGAACTACCCGGAATGCCGCTACACGCGGGCCTTCGGGGTCGGCGGCGCCGAGGGCGAGAGCGATCCCGGTATCGCCGACACCGTGCTCGGCACCGACCCGGAAAGCGGCAAGAGCGTTGCCGTCAAAAAAGGCCCATACGGGTTTTACATCCAGCTCGGCGAGGCCGAGAACGGCGAAAAGCCGAAACGGGTGGCGCTGCCGCGCGGGTTGAAACCAGCAGAGATCGATCTCGACACGGCGCTCGGTCTGTTGTCGTTGCCGCGCACGATCGGGACGCACCCGGAAACCGGCGAGAACATCACCGCCGGTCTCGGGCGCTTTGGCCCGTATATCAAGCATGGCAGCGCCTATGTGTCGCTCGCCGCCGATGACGATGTGCTGACGATCGGGCTCAACCGCGCCGTGTCGCTGCTGGCCGAGGCCAAAACCGGGGCGCGGCGCGGTCCGCTTCTCCTGCGCGAGATCGGGCCGCACCCCGAGGGCGGCACGATCGGTCTGTATCGCGGCCGCTACGGCCCCTATGTCAGTCACGAGGGCATCCACGCCTCGCTGCCGCGAGGCGCCGACCCCGACAGTTTCCCGCTCGAAACCGCCGTCGAACTGCTCGCGACCCAGCGCGCCAAAGGGGGCGCCAAAGGTGGGAGCGCCAAAGGGGGCGCGAAGGGCAAACCGGCCGCCAAACCCCGCCGCCCCGTGCGCAAGACCGCATCCGCGGCCAAAGAGCCGTCGGCGGATGCCGCGGCAGCCGAGACCGCGCCCGCCAAGGCCGTGACCAGGCGCAAGGCGCCGTCCCGCGCGGCGGCACCAAAGCGCACGACCCCAAAGGCGAAAGCCCCGGCCGGAAAAGCGGCAAAACGGACGCCGCGACCCGCCGCCGGCGAGTAGCCGGGCCGGTGCCGCGCGTCCTTCGAGACGGCGCGCCGCGAATGCGATGCAGACTGAGGCACCGCCAAAGCACCGGGTGTGGATTGCCGGTCCGCGGCCGGCGAGATGCCGGCGGTCCTGGGACGGATTATCGGACGATCCGGTTCGGCCGCTTCCGGCGCCACGCCTCCGGCACCACCCTTGCTCCGACCCCGCGCACGGCACCGGTCAGCTCGGCCACCCCGCGCGGCACAAACAGCAGCGGGTTGCGCAGATTGCGCTGGTTCCGATTGCGCCGCCGCCGCCGCAACTTCCACACCTGGGACAAATGCGGCCGGCGCGGATCGATCGTCAGCCGATCGGGACCGTCATTCTCGGGCCGCTCCAATGTCAACGCCGGCAGCAAGTCGGGGGCGGCGGCGACGCGCGGCGTCATCGCCGGTCCGATATCGAACAGCTTGTGCAGTGTCGCGATGATCGAGGTGTGGTCGAACGGGTAGCTCTCGGTGCCGTCGGACCGCAGCGGCGGCCGGATGACGCTGCCCGGCGCGACATAGGGCGAGACGATCACCGCCGGCACCCGGATCCCGTACCGGTCGAAGCGGAACCCGTCGGGATAAGGCTCGCCCGGCGGCACCGCCTCCGGCGGGACCGCGTGGTCGAACGAGCCGCCATGCTCGTCATAGACGATGAGCAGCAGCGTGCGCGGCCACAGCGGCGAGTTGCGCACCGCGTTGTAGACGGTCGCGATCAGCTGCTCGCCATAGAGCAGATTGTGCGGCGGGTGCTGGTCGTTCGGCATCTTGTCCGACAGGAGCGTCGGAAAATAGCGCGGCTCGATAAAGCTGTAATTCGGCAGCCGGCCGGTACGGCAATGCCGCTCGAATTCCCGCTCGAACCGGCAGAAATGGGTCGGGATCCTGGGCCACAGATCGAACAGGCTCACCGCCTGCGGGATATCGTGAAAATAGATTTTCCAGCTATAGCCGTGTCTTCCGAGGCGCCGGAAGATCGTCGGCATCAGCCGCGGCCACTGATACGGAAAACGGTTCATCGAATTGTTGACGTGACCGCCGGCGGTGCCGCAATGCGCGAAATAGCGGTTGGGCCAGGTCTCGCTCGGGGTCGAGGCGTACCAGCGGTCCGAGACGCCGAAATCGAGCGCCAGCCGGCTGATGATCGGCACCTGGGATGGCAGAAAATAATGCATGATCCCGCTCGGGTCCTCGGGGGTCCAGGGCCAGGGCTGCCGTGCGTAATTATCGACAAACCCGCTCATGTCGGGCTGCCCGTCGGGGTCGCCCTCCAGACCGAACAGCTGCACGTTGACATCCTCGAACAGCTCGCCCGGCTCGGGATCGGGCAGGCAGGCCGCCTCGGCCGTCATGACCTCGCTGTTCCACACCCGGATCTGCTCGACCGTGCCGTCCGGCTTGTGCCAGGGGTTGCTTTCGCCGCCCTCCAGCCCGTCGAACTGCTCGCTTTTCGGGTAGAGCTTGCCGAGCAGGCAATCGAACGAGCGGTTTTCCAGCATCAGAACGACAACGTGCTCGATCGGGTGCATTCGTCCTCGCAGGCGATGTTCCGGTCGTTTGAAGAACGGGTGTCGCGGTCTCCGCCGTCCTGCGCGGCGCGGCGGCTTCTACCGCTTGAACAACGCCTCGGCGCCGCTGCGCTGCTTCTGCTTGGCAGAAATTTCGGCGCGGACGCGCGCGATCTCGGCGTCGAGCGCCGCGATATAGGCTTCCAGCTCGGCAATCCCGAGCAGGGTCAAATCCCTTGGTTTTCTCGGCTGGTTGCGCGGAACCAGATCCTCCTCGTCGATGACTGCCATGTCCGGCCTCCATGCTGCTTCCCTCGGCGGGTCCGCCTTATTATATCGGCGGCACAGCACCGGTTTGCCTTCATCCTGGGACATTTTCGATGGCCGCTCCGCTGATGCCGAAAGCGACCGCCGTCTGGCTGGTCGAGAACACCTCGCTGACCTTCGAGCAGATCGCCGAGTTCTGCGGTCTGCACCCGCTGGAAGTGCAGGCGATCGCCGATGGCGAGGTCGCGACGCAGATGCAGGGGCTTGACCCGATCGCGAACGGCCAGACCACCAAGGAGGAGATCGAGCGCTGTCAGCGCGACCCCGAAGCGCGGCTCAAACTGGCGCCGCAGGCGATCCCGCCGCAGCTTGTCAAGCACAAGGGGCCGCGCTACACGCCGATCGCAAAGCGCCAGGACAAGCCCGACGCGATCATGTACCTGCTGCGCAACCACCCGGAACTGTCCGACGCGCAGATTTCGAAGCTGATCGGCACAACAAAGCCGACGATCGCGGCGGTGCGCGACCGCACCCACTGGAACAGCGCCAATATCAAACCGCGCCACCCGGTCGGGCTTGGTCTGTGTACATTGCAGGAACTCGACGAGGCCGTCGCGCGCGCGCTGCGCGGCAAGCGACCGGTTGGCGACGAGGAGATCGGCGGCGATACGGCCGGTCACGAGGAAAGCGAACCGGTCGAGACCTGACACCGATCCGGCGAACCGCCGGCCCGCTGTCATCCGCCGATTGTTGTCAATTCGGTTCGGGCCGAGCAAGTCGACCGGGGCTCTTGCCCGAGGACATTGCCCGAGGACATTGCCCGAGGACATTGAAGGTGTCGATGTTTTATACCGGGCGCCCTCGGGGGATCGTTTTTGTCGGGACCGCGCAAACCCGATACTTTTCCGATCGGGCGGCGGTCGCGCGCATCGAGCGGCTCATTGCGCGATCCGACCGGGCCGGCGGGGATCGGGAGGACGCCGCCGATCGCCCGGTCCCGGCCGAGCGCGGGGCGCCATGACGCTGCAATCCTATCTTCTGGGGGTCGCGCTCGCGGCTTATCAGCCGCTGCTGCTCTGGTTGGTGTTTCAGGCGGAGGCGTGGCGATTGAGACGCCGGCGAGGCGTACCCGCCCGGACGACCGCGCCGGACCGAAGCGCCGCGCTCGCAGACAAGGCGGGCGACGCCGCGCGGTCTTGACAGCGACCCGGCCTCCGCCGAGATGACAGCAGGGAAGGGAAAGTCCGCCGAATACTCATTTTACGACAGAACCTAGAGCGTGATCGTTTCAGGTTGAAGCGTAGCCGGCATTGGCGAGGTAGTTTGCGCATTCCTGTGCGGAGAAATGATCGAGCAATGAGCCGATCTGGCGCCACGTGTCCTCGGTGGTGCGCG
>JBFWVT010000099.1:0-16559 GCA_050246595.1 Alphaproteobacteria bacterium | reverse complement strand
GCAAATCCTGTGAATAGGGTCTGGGCATGCGTGCTGGCCTCCGCCCCCCAGCCAGCATCTTGCGCAGAGATCCCCGCGCCGGGGAACCCCTATCCCGTTTCAACCAGACCCGATCACACTCTAAGGGCGAGATCGAATTGCACGGCATCATGCTCGAGCCCAGCAATCACGTGCCCGCCTTTACGAAGGCAGTGAACAGGCAGACGTGGCGCGAAGCTTGTTATAGGGGACTTGGGATTGAGAGTGACAAGCCCGATGCACGGCGGCAAGCTTTCAATCGCGCTGTTGACGATCTTCTCGCAAAGAAGATCGTGGACACCTGGGATGATTGGTACTGGCCAACCCGGCCAATCCTTGCGTGACGCCGTGACAGCCTCAAAGGCTGCTGTCACGTCACGTCATGCCAAGGCGGGCCATGACCGTCACGTGACTATGTGAGACCTGTCACGGCTGATCTCCCTCGGCATCCTCTTTTGTGCATCCCAATGCCCTGGAAGGACTTATAAAATATCCCGGTTTATTGAGGGCGAGCACGATGGGAGAGAATACCAGCGTAACATTCAGTGTGACAGCGGCGAGAGGAATAAAATAAGAGGGTCATATTGGGCGGTGGAGCATGAGGCTGGACGCGGTAAGGCGCCGGCCCATGTGTCGCAGCGCCAGCCCGAGCGGAGGCGTCAAAACGGACTTCGGTCTACATCGGCCCGGCTGGCAACTGCTGGCTCTGGTTGAGATCATCGAAAATCAAGTGCCTCGCGGATTATTGGACAGCCGGCCGGGAACGGCGCAGCGAGGATTCATCGACATCACCGATCGTCGCTGCGCTGGGGGAACTCGATCCCGGCGCAATACGCGAGAACTGTACGGCACCGCATATCGGCTTCTGAAAGCCGATTTCCCAAACTCGGCTTGCCGCAGGTGGCAAATCCGGTGGCAACGCTGCGGGTTACGGCTTTGAGGGCGAGGAAAACTACGGCTTTCTGGCGGTTAGTAGAACCGCTGCCGACTCCTTTCGAGTGTCATTAGGCTCTCGGTTGCAGCATGGCTCGGAGATGCTTGCCGGAGCGCAGAGTACGGTTGCCGAGCGGATCTCTATCCCGACCAACTGACCACGCATTTCTCCGGCCCGAGTACGCAATTTTCAGCGAGAGGGGGGGTACCCCGGTTTTCGACCGCGACGGCCGAGCACGCCTCTGGCGGTGTGCTTTTACCTTTTGCTGGGAGTTTCTGGCCAATAAAGTCGCCAGCGTGCGGAGGGATTGGGGTGAGGGCATCCTCGCACCCGAGACGGTGTGCAATCCCATTCGGGATCGGTTCGGTGATGGCCGTTCAAGCTAGGAAATCAGCAGCGCGGCCTGACCCGCCGAAAACGCGCGCAATCACCGGCCTTCAGCACTCAACCCGTCCAAAGTTCTCGGTCGAGGCGGCAATCCCGGACCGATGGTTCTCCGCCTCTGCTGATCCCACCGTCATAGCCCGAATGGGCATCAAAAGCGCAGGCGGCGGACCCCATCAGTCGAAGACTATGATGCTGGCCGAGCTGACAACTGTGCTGGCGAGCAGCGCGGCCGATCACCCCTCCGATGCCGTCGTGGAGGGAAACCTGCTTGGAAAGCCGTCGGTTCGGGCGCGCGAGGCAGCGCTTTACCGGCTTCGGCAGCTTTATGGCTTTACCGACGATTGCCCCGTCTGGACAGTCTTGCGGCGGCTCTGGAACTGCGATTCGCCGGGCCGGCCGTTGCTCGCGTTGCTATGTGCGCTCGCGCGGGATCCGACCCTGCGGGACGGCGCGGCAGCCGTTCTCTATGCCTCACTCGGTGAGCCGATCAGATGGCCGCTGATCGCCGCTGCTTTCGAAACCCGTCATCCCGGCAGGCTCAGCGAGAAGATGGCGAAATCTCTGGCGCAAAACGCCGCCTCTTCCTGGACTCAGGCGGGCTTTCTCCGCGGCGCCGTCCGGAAAGAGCGGGTTCGCCCTGTCGCAACTCCTGCAGTGGCGGCGTCTGCTGCGCTGCTCGCCGGACTTTGCGGGTTTGGCGGGATGCGGCTGATCGAATCCCGATGGCTGGACGTGCTCGACCGGCCGTTAGAAGATCGCATGGTGCTGTTGCGGCAGGCCGAAGGAATGGGACTCGCACGCCTTCGAAAAGTGGGCGATGTGATCGAAATCGACGCCCGCAGTCCGCTCGCAAGAACATTGGGGGTGCCGGCACTTGTCGAGCATTGAGGAGCTGCTGCACGAATTCCGGAAGCGTCTGATCGTCCCGTGGCGCGATGACGAACCACCGGCCGGACGTATCTGGATATTGTGGTACGACAAGTCGAACGAGCGTCGCGTCCGGGGCCGCCTGCGCGAATTTCAGCTTGCCGCGGAGCAGGCTGGAAAGGCTTGGCGCGAGTTCGATATCGCCCCGCAATTCGGTGCCTGGGTGGCGCAACAACCATGGTTTGAGCGGCTTGCGAAGCGACCCGGCACGTTGCCGACAGTGGTCCCGGAATTCGAAGATGATCTCGCCGAGACGATCCGGGGCGAGCTGAACGCATGCGGCCCCAATCATGTCCTGGCGCTCACCGGTATCGCGTCACTGTTTGGGCTGACCCGCGCCTCGTCCCTGCTCGACAAAGTGTCCGGCGACATTCCCGGTCGCCTGCTGGTTACGTTTCCCGGCGCTCACCGCGGCGGTATCTATCGGTTGCTCGACGCCCGCGACGGCTGGAACTACCTCGCCGTCCCCATTCCCTCGACAGACCTTGGTTGAGCCGTGCTGAACAAGGACATTCTCGCTCACGACCCTTCCGAATACCGGCTCGCCGATGGCGGTGTGGCGAAGGTCCTGTTTCCGCCGGACGCCGAGCAGAAAGCAATTCTGTGCGAGCAGTTGCAGACCTTTGTCTGCGAGGGCGCCTATGCAGACGGGCTGCAGCGCATGCTGGAGGCGTTCAACGCCGCGGTCGGGCGACGCGGCGATGTCCCAGCCGCGTGGATCTCGGGGTTCTACGGCTCCGGAAAGAGCCTCCTCGCGACGATGCTGGGCGCGCTCTGGATAAATCTGGAATTCGACGGCAGCGCCACGGCCGAAGGACTGATCAAGAGCATGCCGGCCGAGGTCCGGGCGGCGCTGCGCGAGTTGCGCGCGAACGCCGCGCGGCTCGGCGGGCTGCTGGTCGGGGGCACGACGCTGGGTCGCGGAGTCCACGATCCGGTGAAGGCGGTCCTGAATGTGATTTTGCATGCAACCGGTCTGCCGAGCGGCAGCGACATAAGGCCGGCGCTCGCGACCCTATGGCTCGCCGATGAGGGTATTCTGGCCGATGTGCGGGGCATGCTCGGCGGCGATTTCGCCCGCGCCAGCCAACGCTTTCTGTTGGACAGTTCATTCGCCGCGGCGGCGCTGACGGCAAAACCGAGCCTCGCCCCCGATCTCGACACGTTGATGGACCGCCTCGGCCAGCAATTCGCGACCGAACCGGAGCCGACAGTGGAATTGCTCGTCGAGACCGCACGGAAGGCGCTGACGCTCGGGCGGGGCGAAATGCCGCTCACCCTGATCATCCTGGATGAGGTGCAGCAGTTCATCCGCGAGGACAGCAACATTTCGCTGACGATCCAGACGATTGCCGAGGAGCTGTCATCGAAATTCCGTGGCCGCGTGTTTCTCGTCGCGACCGGACAATCGGCGCTCGGTGACGTGCAGTATCTCGAAAAGCTGCTGACCCGCTTCGCCGTAACGGTGCCGCTCGGAGCGGCGGACATCAACTCGGTGATCCGCAAGACCGTCCTGTTAAAAAAGGACACCGCCAAACCGGAGATCGAGAAGATGCTCGATCTGCGGGCCGGCGAAATCGATCGCCATCTGCAAGGGTCGCCGCTCAGACACACCGCGACCGACCGACCGAGCGATGTCGCCGACTGGCCGATCCTGGCGGCGCGGCGGCGCTTCTGGGAGCGGGTCTTGGCCGAACTCGACCGCTCGGGTCTCGGTGCAACGTTGCGCGGCCAGCTGCGGATCAGCCTCGATGCGGTCAAGCGCTATGGGGAACGCCCGCTCGGCGTCGCGGTCCCGGGCGATTTCCTGTACGACAGTTTTGCCGCTGTGGCGCTGTCGCGAGAGCTGATCTTGCGGGAGGTCTACGACCGGATCGAGACGCTGCGCGCGCAACCGGCGGACGGGCCGTTGAAGGCGCGGCTGCTGATCCTGGTTTATCTGATCCACCGCATTGCCGGTGATGCGCAGCATCATGGGGTCGATGCCACGCCAGAGGTCCTGGCGGATCTGTTGATCGAGGATCTGGGCGGGGCGGCAACAGTTCGCGCGAAGGTGCCCGATCTGCTCGCGGAGTTGCGGTCCGATGGCGCGATCATCGCGGTTGGCGGCGAGTGGCGGCCGCAGACCAAGGAGAGCGCCGAATGGCAGGCGGCGTTCGATCGCGCTCGGGCCGAGGCCGGCAGCGATCCGACCCTGGTGCCGCGGCATCGGTCCGCGCTGCTGCAATTGATGATCGACGACGTGCTCTCAGCGCTTGGGACCGTGCAGCAGGGCAGTTCCAAGACGCCGCGGCGGGCGGATGTGGAACGGCTGGGATCACCCGCTCGCGGCGACCCTGAACGATATCAAGGCGGCCGACGTCGCGAAGGATGCCACGATTCACATGGTCATCGCCGAGCATCGCTCGCAGGAATTGCGCAACGCCCTCGTGGCGCGCGAGGCGGCAACGGCGACAATCCAAAGCCAGGGTGTCCCGAGCACGGAGGCCGGCAGGGACGCCAAAGCGGCAATGGAATCAACGCGCGGCCGCAACGAGGACACGGCCAAGGCGATCCTGCGCGAGGCGGTCGAGCGGGCGCAGGTGCTGGTGGCGGGCGGTGCCGAAGTAGGCGATGGATTGTCGCGCGCCGATGCGGTCCGCGAGGCCGCGATCCGCGTGCTGGACCGCCTGTATCCGGAATTCGCGGTGGCGGATCATCCCGCCTGGGGTCGCGTGGTGACGCAGGCGCGCAGGCGCGTTCCCGATGCGATGAAGGAGGTCGGCCATACCGGCGACCCGCAGGACCATGCGGTCTGCAAGGCGTTCCTGCGCGCGCTGCGGCCGTCGAAAAAAGGTTCGGAGCTGATTGCGGTCTTCTCGGCGCCGCCCTGCGGGTGGCCGCGCGAGGCGGTCGAAGCGGCGATGCTGGTCCTAGCCAATGCCGGCCAGGTCAAGGTGACGGGGCCGGACGGAAAGCCGGCGGTTGCCGCCGACCTGAACGCGACGCAGCTGCGCAACTGCGCCTTTGCTCCGGAAAACCGCGTCGTCTCGGCGAGCGAGCGGATTGCCGTGCGCTCGCTGGGCCAGGCGCTGGGCCTTCCGGCCATTCCGTCGGGTCGGGAGAACGATCATCTGCTGACCATTGTGGATCGCTTACGGCAGACCGCCGAAGCTGGGGGCGGACTGCCGCCGGCGCCGTCTCCTCCCGACATTCCCGGCCTCGAAGCGTTCCGGAGTACGAGCGGCAACAATCTGCTGGCCGAGTTGGCGGCACGGGCCGACGAATTGAGGCCGCTGATCGCACAATGGCAGGCAGCCAAAGCGGAAAAGGAGAAGCGGCTGCGCGAATGGGATCTGGCGACCCGCCTGGTCGCGCTCGGCGCTGGCGACCAGCAGGACGCGCTCGATGCGATCCGCACCGGGCGCAGTCTGCTCGTCGATCCGGACCCCGTTCCGCCCTTGATCGCGGCGGCGGCCGATGATCTGCGCAGCCGGACCACTACCGCCTATGCGTCGTGGCGGCAGGCCTGGGAGGCCGGCGAAGCCCGGCTCAAGGCCGATGCGGCCTGGGAGAAGATCGGCTCGGAAAAGAAACACGAGCTGCGGGTCGAGCACGCATTGTTGCCCCAGAACCCCCCCGACCTGTCGACCCCGGAGACGATCGCGGAAACCCTGTCAGCGCGCGGGCTGCCGCAATGGCGCGACATGGTCTTTGCCCTTCCCGGGCGCATCGAGGCGGCGCTGCGCGATGCCGCGCTGGAACTCGAACCGAAGACGCAAACCGTCGCGATGCCGCGCGGCGTGTTGCGCAGCGAGGCCGATCTCGATGCCTGGCTCGCCGAGCTTCGCGGCATCGTCGCGCCGCTGCTCGGCGACGGCCCGGTTCTGCCGAGCACCTGAGAGTCCGGCTGCCATGACGACGCTAAGCACCGTGCTGCGCCGGCAGCTCGAAAACACGGTCCGCGAGGCGCGCACGGTCGCCGACGAAGCGGCGGCCGATGCGGTGGCGCGGCTGGCGATCGCCGCTTCGGAGCCGCCGTCCTATCTCTCCGACGAGCAGAAGGCGTTGCGGCGGCGGCTGCGCGCCCATGCTCGCTCGCTCGGCGACCGGCGCGACCCCGCCACCGGTACGATGTCCACGGCAAAGCTGGCCGAGGCCGCCGCTTACGAACATTGGCACCGCATGCTGTTCGGCCGCTTTCTGGTCGAGCGCAATCTGCTGATCCACCCGACGCTCGGCGTGCCTCTGTCGCGCGACGAGCTGAAGGACCTCGCCGAGGAAGAGGGCCTGCCGGACGAATGGGCGCTCGTCGAACGCTTCGCCGCGCCGAGCCTGCCTTCTATCTTCAAGCCCGACGATCCGGTATTGCGGCTGACGCTCGACCCGCATTTCTCGCTGCGTCTGCGCGCGCTGGCGACGGGTCTGCCGGACGAGGTGTTCGCGGCCGACGATTCGCTCGGCTGGACCTATCAGTTCTGGCGCGCCGCCGAGAAGAAGGCGGTCAACGAAAGACAGGTCAAGATCGGCGCCGACGAATTGCCGGCCGTGACGCAGCTCTTGACCGAGCCGTATATGGTGAAGTTCCTGCTGCACAACACGCTCGGCGCGTGGTGGGCCGGCAAGGTGCTGGCGGCTGTTCCGACCCTCGCGCGCGAAGCCCCGGACGAAGCCGCGCTGCGCACCGCCTGCGCGCTCCCCGGCATCGATTGGGAATACCTGCGCTTTGTCCGCGGCGCCGCGCCCGATCAGACCACCCTCTCCGCTCTCCAGAGGGGAGACCCATCGCGGAGCGATGGGGAGGGTGAGATGGGTGCCGGCGAGCGCTCTGGAATCCCCCGCCTCACCCCGACCCTCTCCACCCCCGGGGGTGGAGAGGGAGCTTCTTTATGGCGTCCCGCCGCCGGCACGTTTCCGGGCTGGCCCGCGCGCGCGGCCGAGATCACCTATCTCGATCCCCGTTGCGGCAGCGGTCATTTCCTGGTCGAGGCGTTTTCTCTTCTCGCGGCGCTGCGCCAAGCCGAGGAGGGCCTGTCGCCGGAAGAGGCGGCGCGCGCGGTGTTGCGCGACAATCTGCACGGGCTGGAAATCGACGGCCGCTGCGTGCAGATCGCCGCGTTCAACGTCGCGCTCGCGGCGTGGCGTCGCGCCGGCGGGCCGGTGACATTACCGGTGCCGCATATCGCCTGGGTCGGCGCGCCGCCGCCCCTGCCGAAAGCCGAGTTCGTAGCGCTCGCCGGCGGCGATCCCGAATTGACGCGCGGCCTCGCCGCGTTGCACGACCTGTTCCGGCAGGCGCCGTTGCTCGGCAGTCTGATCGACCTTTCCGGCGGCGATTTGGTCGATCCGACCCGCATCGCCCGCCTCGACCAAAGCATCGCGGTGCTCGTCGAAAAGATGCGCGGCGCCGAGCCGGAGCGCGCCGAAGGCGCCCTCGCCGCCCGCGGCAGGGCCGACGCCGCGGCGATCCTCGCGCGACGGTTCACGTTGCAGGCGACCAATCCGCCCTTTCTCGGCCGCCGCCGGCAGGAGAAGCTCCTAAAGGATTATCTCACGAAGCAGTTCTCCAAGGAAAAAGCAGATCTTGCGACCGCGATGGTGATGCGGATGCGCATCTTGGCAATGCATGGCGGCACGGTCGCATCGGTGACACCGCAAAATTGGATGTTCCTCGGTAGCTACAAGAAGATGCGCGACGCACTACTGTTGCAGACGTCTCTGAAGGTTGTTGCAGCGCTCGGCCCGCGCGGCTTCGAGACGATCAGCGGTGAGGTCGTGAACGCGGCCTTGGTTAAATTAATTGAAACGCCGCCATGTGCCAAAACCAGCTTTGTTGGCTTCGATGCTAACGAAGCCTCAGACCCGCCAGCCAAAGCCGCTATCCTGCGGAACGGTCCAGCGATATCGCTGAGCCAGGCCGAGCAGCTGCACAATCCCGATTCACGGATACTTCTGGGATCGGCGAGCGAGGACGCTCTCCTTTCGGTGGTTGCCGACTATGGAAAAGGAAGCACCACCGGCGACCGACCGAGGTTCATTATTTGTTTTTGGGAACTTGCGCGCCTACGGACTGAGAACCAGAAATGGTTGACATCACCCGACAATGATAATATGTGGTCGGGTCGACATGAAGTTACCATTTGCAGTGTAGATGATCACAGGTTAACCGAACAACTCGGATGTCGAATTCATGGACAAATAAACTGGGGCAAACGTGGCGTCGCTCTAGTCAAAATGAGTAGCTTGAAATGTTTTGCTTATGATGGCGAGATTTTCGATGATAACGTCGCGGCCATAACACCAATAAGGCCCGAGTTCCGCGAAGCAATATACTGTTACGTCGAACATAAAGAATATGAAGAAAATATACGTTTGATTGACAAAAAGGTGAATGTAACTGCGGCAACATTGACGAAAGCCCCCTTCGATCTCGCGCACTGGCAAAAAGTTGCCGCAGAGAAATACCCCAACGGGTTGCCGGAGCCGTATTCGGACGATCCGACGCAATGGCTGTTTCACGGCCATCCGCGCTACGCGGAGGCGGGCACCGAGTTGCATGTCGCGCTGGCGCGACTGGCCGGGTATCGCTGGCCGGCGGAGAGCGATGCGGAGATGCGCCTGTCGGAAGAGGCGCGCGCCCGGATCGCCGAGGCCGCGACGCTGCCCCCGGCGGATGCCGACGGGCTGTTGCCATTCGACGCGGTGCTCGGCGAACGGCCCCTGGCCGACCGGCTGCGCCTCTATTGCGCCGCCGCCTGGGGCGAGGCGTGGCGGGCGGACGGCGAGGCCGGGCTTATCGAAGCCGCCTGCGTGCGCTTCAACGACCGGGTGCCGAGGCAGCCCACATTCGAAGCCTGGCTGCGCGGTCCCGCCGCCCGGCAGCATGCGAAACTGTTTCACGACCGGCCGTTTCTGTGGTGGATCACCGACGGCCGCGCCGACGGGTTTACCGCCGTCGCGCATTACCACCGGCTCGGCCGCGCCAACCTCGAACGTTTGACCTATTCGATGCTGAACGACTGGATCGCGCGGCTTGGCGACGATCCGCGCGCCGATGCCGCGCGCATCCTACAGCGCAAGCTGGCGCTGATCCTCGACGGCGAGGCGCCATACCACACCTTCGTCCGCTGGAAGAAGCTCGCCTCTCAGCCCTACGGCTGGGACCCCGATCTCGACGACGGCGTGCGCCAGAACATCCGGCCGTTTCTGACCGCGGGCGTATTGAGCGGCGTCACCGACAGGATTCTGAAAGCAGTCGACCGCGGCAAGGACGTGCCGTCGGCGCCCTGGTATCCCCTGTTCCACGGCGGGCGCCGTAACGACCATCACACGAATCTCGCCGAAAAACGCGCCGCCCGCGCGGAGGCGGCCGAATGAGCCGCCTTCAATGCCACGCCGCCGGCTGTGGCAAGATGAGCCAAACGAGAAAGGCGACATGCGAATGAAATTCACCCGAATTACCGTCGATCCGCGACAGATGGGAGGCGTGCCTTGCATGCGCGGGCTGCGCATCCCGGTGGCGACTGTCGTCGCGATGGTGGCCGACGGCATGACTGAGACAGAGATTCTCGCCGCCTACCCCGACTTGCAACGGGAGGACATCGCCGAGGCGTTGCGCTATGCCGCCGAGGCGCTTCGCGAACGCGAGCTGCCGCTCGTCGCCACCTGAGAGGAAGCGTGCGGTTTCTGATCGATAACGCGCTGTCGCCAGTCGTCGCCGACCGGCTCCGGCGGGCCGGGCACGACGCCGCGCATGTCCGGGATTACGCGATGCACGCCGCACCAGACGAGGCGATATTCGAGCGGGCCAGGAACGAGGATCGTGTTCTCGTATCGGCGGATACCGATTTCGCCGCTTTGCTGGCGCTCCGGTCGGAAAGCCGGCCGTCGCTGATCCTCTTTCGCCAGGTCCAGAATCGTCGGCCTGAGCGGCAAGCCGAATTGCTGCTGGCCAATTTGCCGGCAATCGAAGAGCCGTTGCAAACCGGATGCGTCGTCGTGCTCGACGATACTCGGCTGCGCGTTCGCCGACTCCCGGTCGGCGGAGCAGAGTAGACGGGCATCTGCGGGGGGACGGAGTCGTGGCTCGATCACCTTGTGCGAAGCTGCGAGGTTCGCGAAACATACAGGAGCAGCGCGGCATCGGCGGCAGCAGCAGATCGGCCGGAACACCGAAGCGGGCGCGCAACCGCTGCACCATCACCAGGGTCAGCCGCCGGCGACCGCGCAGAATGTCCTCGACCCGCTCGGCGCTTCCCGGCAGCGGCACGAGATCGGCTTGGTTCAACCCATGCTGGTCCATCAGATAGCGGATCACCTCGGCCGCGCTCGGCAGCCGGGCCAGCCAGTTTTCCTCCTCATAGGCGGCGATCAGACGGGCCTACGCCGCCAGCCGCGCGGCATCTTCCGGCCTGTCCGATTCCATCAGCCGATCGACCAGCGCCCGGACGCGCCCCAACTCGGCATCGCTGTCGATCACGATAGGCGTCGTTTCCATCATACCGTCTCCGCATCGACACGGTCATATTCGGCGTGACTGCCGCAAAGCAGCGCTCGACCAGCTCGGTGCCGATCACGATCATGACGGGTTAGGTGCCGCACCGGACACCAACGCGCAAGCGTTTCTCGCGACGCGGAAAACGGCTATCAAATGGCGATGATGCCGCGATCTTCGTCGTACCGCCATGACACATCGCTTGACGCGCTTGCCGAGGCGCTGCGCGAGTGCCGGAAGTACGCGAGCAGCGCGGAGACGCCGCCGGAAGCCATCCTGTGGTGCGATCCGGGGGAGGAATTTGCGCCAATCCTGCCGGTATTGCGGACCTGCCTGCCCAATCTGTTGAGCTTCGGCCCATACGAGCCGACGACGCGCACCGGGCCGGCGCTGTGGCTGCGCGCTGCGGCGGCACGCCAGGTGACCGGGATCGCCTGGCCGGAGGAAGACGAACCGGCAAAGACCCTCTATAAGGGTCGCGCTCGGATCGAGCAGACCGTGGGCAAGCTCAAGCGGTTCAAGCGCATCGCTCTCAGGGGCGAAAAAACTGCCGAGAACGCTGAACGTATCCGGGCGCGACCGCTATTCGGTACCGTTCTTCGTGTCGCCGGAATACGATGCCGTGCTCGAATGCCTGCCGAGCTGCCAGGGTCCGGGTAATCCGGCAAAATACCCGCCGGTCACGATGGAGGAATTCACGATCGAGTTCCTCAATCGAAACTACGCCAACCGCAATCAACAGATGCAAATGGTCCGCTGGCCCGAACTGATCCAAAGCGTCGCCGCCGATCCGGCGGTGCGGCGCAGCGGATATGGATCGGCCACAATCGATATTGCGATCTACCCAAGCGGCTGCGGCGATCCGGTCCGGTTGTCCAGCGAGCGCCGCAGCCATACCCGCTCGGCAGCATCGGCAATGTCCAGGATCGACCGGGCAGCCAGCTCATTACCTTCGCGGTAGGCTTTCCCGGCCGACAGATGCAGCTGCCAGATCGCGGCAAGACCGTAGCGGTTCAGCATGTTCGCCGCAACCTGCTCAGCGTAGGATTTTGGTGCGGTCATGCCGACCCGATCGTCCCGGCCCGCTTGATTGCTCCTACCCGCTGTCGGTATTGCGCAATTTCCTGCCGGATGGCTTCGGCGCGATCCCGGTCTTGCGCGGCGGCAGCCTCGGTCAAGTCGGCCCACAATCTTGCCAGGCGCTGAAGAATTACCGCAAGCTCGCGCCGCTGGTCCGCACTGATGCCCTGCAACGGGTCCGCCATGATCCGGTCCCTGTCGATTCCGATCCCGCCTCAATCATACGCGATCGGCCGGGATATGTGGCCACCCCACGCACGGGGGAACTCGCCGGCCGTCACGAGTACGCCGGCTCTACGACGGCCCGTGGCATGGCTCCCGTGGCATGGCTGTTGTGCCGCCGCGTCATTGTGCGAAGATTTCCGCCGAAACGGCAATCAGGGGGATGCGCATGCCCGGACAGGTTTTGACCCGGCGCTCACTGCTCAAGCATGGCGCTGTCGCAACCGGCGCGCTGGCATTCCCCTTTGTTCACGGCGCGCACGCAGCCGGCAGATTGTCGGCCTTTTTCTGGGATCACCCCACCCCAAGCGTGCCGCCGGCGATGCGCAAATTATGCGAAGCATGGGCGGCCCGGGAGAAAGTCGACCTGCAAATCGATTTCGTCAGCACCAATGGGGACAAGATACTCCTGACGTTGGCGGCCGAGGGACAGGCCCGCTCGGGGCACGATGTCGTCACCATTCCGAGCTGGTACGTATCCGGGCAGGTCGAGCGTCTTGAACCGCTCGACGATCTCGTCGCCCGGCTCGCACAGCAGAACGGCAAGATCGATTGGACGGCGGAATATCTCGGCAAATTCGACGGCCACTGGGCGGCCGTGCCGGTCTCGACCGGCAGTCCGACGCTTGCCGTCTGCGCGCGCATCGACCTGCTGCGGGATCAAGCCGGCATCGACATCACAAAGATGTACCCGGCCGGCGCGCCGCCGGATAAGGGGCTGACCGACAATTGGACCTGGGACACGTTCTCGACAGCGGCTCAGAAATGCTTCGCGGCCGGCAACCCGTTCGGTCTGCCGCTCGGGATCACGCCTGACTCGGTGGACTGGGTCGGCGCGGTGTTTTCCAGCTATGGCGCTCATCTGGTTGACAAAGACGGGAACACCACCGTCAACTCGGAGCCGGTCAAAATCGTGCTCGAATGGTTCAAGCGGCTGGTGCCGTCGCTGCCGCAAGAGGTATTTGCCTGGGATAACGCCAGCAACAACAAATACCTGATTTCCGGCAAGGGCTCGCTGATCCTTAACCCGCCCTCCGCCTGGGCCGTCGCCGTGCGCGATGCGCCAAAGATCGCCGAGCAGCTCTGGACCTTTCCGCCGCCCAAGGGGCCAAAGGGACGGATCGAGGCGGGCATACCCTGGTTCTGGGGGATCTGGAACTTCGCGCAGAACAAGCCGGCCGCGAAAAGCCTGCTTGAATTTCTCTCCGAGCGCTCTTCGGTTGAGACGCTGATCAATGCGAGCCGCGGCTATGATGTACCGGTGTACGAGAAGTTCCGCGACTTCCCGATCTGGGAGCAGGAAGGCCCGCCAAAGGGAACCCTGTTCAACTACCCGCCGCGGGGCGACGTGACGCTGTCGATCGCGGGAGCTCCCGCTCCGCCCGGGATAGCCAATCAGATGTACGCACAGGGTACGATGACAAAGCTGATCGCCCGCTGCACGCAGCGCGGGGAGACCATCGATCAGGCAATCGCCTGGGCCGAGCAGGAAATCGACGGCTTCCGACGGACATGATCCGGCGGTGGGATACCCGCGCGGGTCCGAACGATTGGCAAAATCCAGATCGTTGCCGCACAAAAGCGGCGCCAAAGGGACCCGCATGGCGGAAAGCAAACATGCGATCCCGAACAACACCGGTTCCGTGAGGGTTGGAAATCATGCTGGTATTGGATGCTCAGGTTCACGCCTACGAACACAACCATCCGGGACGCCCCTGGGTCGGCACTCTTTATGGGCCGGAGGAAGTCACCGGCGATCAGATGGTCGCTGCCATGGATGCTGCCGGTGTCAACGGCGCGATCCTGGTCTCGCCGTTCAGCATGTACCGGTACGACGCCAGCTATGCCCTTGAGGTTTATGCGGCGCATCCCGATCGTTTCAGGCTGGTCAAGCCGGTCGATCCGACCGATCCCGCCGTGGTCGATACGATCGACGAATGGGCTTCGACCAAAGGCACGGTCGGCATACGGATCTTTTTGCGGGACGAGGCATCGACCGACCCCGCCGATCCCGGCATAAACCGCGTCCTCGCCACGGCGGCACGGTATTCGCTGCCGGTCAATTTGGCTTGCAGAGGACGGCTCGATCAGGCAGGACAGCTTGCGGCGCGAAACCGGAACACGCGGCTGGTGATCGATCATCTCGGGTTGGCGCAACCGCATGAACCGCCACCCCCGGCGGAGCCGTTCGCGGATCTCCCGAAGCTGCTTGCCCTGGCGGCTCACGACAATATCGCGGTGAAGATCAGCGGAGCCTGCACGCTCTCGCACGAGCCGTTTCCCTACAATGATATCTGGGACCCGCTCGGCCGCATTTTCGATGCTTTCGGCTTTCACCGCTGCATGTGGGGCACGGATTGGACCCGGGCAGTGGGAATGTTGACCTACAAGCAAGGGGTCGAGGCATTTCTCGTCACGGACCGTCTCTCCGAGACCGAGCGAGCCGCGCTCATGGGCCAGACGCTCCAGCAGGTCTACAACTGGCGCTGGCCGGCATCATAGACGGCACTCGCCACGTGTAACCGGGTCCGACGCGACGGCGGCAAACACTTATCTGCCCTCATCCGAGGCAACGTGACAGCAGGCCCGCTGCCTGTGCAGCCGCGCCGCTGTCCGGGCGATGTCGGCCTCGCACGTTTGCCTGGACGCCGATCGGAACCGCATGGCAGCCTGTCCGGGTGGCATGCTCTCACCGGGATGAGGCGGGCAAGATGGATCGGGCGCGGATCAGCGACATCGCCGAACGGTGGATGATCCCAACCTCAAAGACCGCCTATATGGCCGGCCTCGAAAAAAAGCCGGTCATCGCCGCCGCAAGCGGTATCAGGGTCATCGATACCGAGGGCAAGGAATATCTCGATTTCGGGTCGGGCCAGATGGCGGCGGCGCTGGGGCACAACCATCCCCGCTATGTCGCGGCGGTGCAGCGCAGTCTGCGCACGATCAGCCACTCGACCAAGACCTTTCTCAATGTCGATCGTCTCGAACTGCACGAGCGTCTCGGGCAGATCCTGACGCCGCCGTTGCAGAAGTCGCTGTTTTTGGTGAGCGGCAGCGATGCGATCGAAGCGGCGATCGATCTCGCGCGCAAGGCAACCGGCGGGATCGATGTGCTCGGCCTGCACATGGCATTGCACGGCTCGACCTCGTTTATCACCCGTTCGCTGACTTTCGGCTGGAACCGCGGCCGACACGGGCTGGCGGCGCCCTCGACGGCGGCGATCCTGTCGCCGTTCTGCTACCGCTGTCCGGTCGGCAAGGAATTCCCCTCGTGCGATATTCAATGCCTCGTGTCGAGCATGGAACTGGCTGACGCCAACCTCACCGGAAAGCCGGCGGCGATGATCATCGAGCCGGTGATGAGCGCCGGCGGCATCGTGGTGCCGCCGCCCGGCTATATAAAACTGCTGAAAGAATACTGCCGCACCCGCGACATGCTGTTGATTATGGACGAGTCGCAAACCGGGCTGGGCAAAACCGGCAAGATGTGGGGCCACCTGCACGAGGACGCGGTGCCCGACATCATGACCGTATCGAAGCATTTCGGTGCCGGCCTGCCGATCAGCGCGGTGTGCACGACCGCCGAACTCGCCGAGCGGGCGGTCGAAAACGGCTATTTCGCAACGCGCTCGCATGCCTGCGACCCGATTACCTGCGCCGCCGGCGTCGCCAGCATCGATATCGTGCTTGAGGAGAATCTGTGCGAGCGCGCCGCCGCAATCGAAAAGCGCGTCAAGACCGCTATCGGTGCGATGGCACGCCGCTACGAGTTTATCGGCGATGTGCGCGGCCGCGGCGTCTTGCTCGGTATCGAGCTGATCGAAGATCGCGCGACCCGCGAGCCTGCCAACGAGATGTGCCGCGAGGCGGTGCGGCAATGCGAAGCCAAGGGCTTATTGGTGCAGGCGCGCGGCAGCCATGCCCGCACCAATGTGATCCGCCTGGTGCCGCCGATGGTCTGCACCGACGCCGAAATCGACGAAGGTCTCGCCATCCTCCAAGACGTGTTCGCTGCTCTCGCCCGCGATCGGAGCGGGACGAGGAGCATCGCCGCGAAGTAGACCGAGATCGGTCCTTGTACGACGGGTCGAGCCGGCCGGCGAGGCGCAGGCAGCCCAGTCCATGCCGCCTATCGGGAATTTGCCAGCGGTCGTGAGCCGGCTGCACGCGTATTTGCGAGCGGCCTCGCTCGGGGTCGAGTAGTTGCCGTTACTAGCGGCCAGGGCTGCGACTTGTCCCTGGGCATGCTGTTTTGGAAAACGGAAAACAGTGCCTCACCACCGCCCCGGCGGCGCGTTCGCCGCACACCAGGACGCCGGGATTGCGCAGGATCAAAAAGAGCCGTCATCAGGGTAATGCAATGATTTGGGAGGCATGTCGGGATTGAATTCGTTTTCCGCCCCTTTCTGCGGACCGGCGAAGCGGGTGTTTTTGCCTGGGAGCAACCGGGTGCAGGCCTGGCTCGAGGGTGTCGGCGTCGATCTCGATGCCGCCGTCGTCGAGAAAGCGCAGCAGCCC
>JBFWVT010000098.1:0-17312 GCA_050246595.1 Alphaproteobacteria bacterium | reverse complement strand
AACCAACTCTGCGCCGCATAAATCATGTAGTTGACCCCGTCAAACCGGACACTTGGAGGCAGCGTGCGCAGTTGGCGTGCTCCGACAAACTCGAACTGCTGATCTTCAGGCTCGGAACGTGCCTGAATATCCTTTGGGCCTCTACGGCGCCGTCGTGGCAGTCTCCTGCCGCATCCTGATCTTCGGCTGCTGACTCCCCGGCACCGGGATCACCACCGTGCCGTCATCGCGCGCGAGCTGATAGCTCACCACCGGCACCGGCGGGGGCCGACGCTTCAGCCGCGCAAAGGCCGGATCGTCGTACCAACGCAACTTGTTGAGCAGGAATGCCGGGACGGACGAACGGAATACGAGTTCCTGGTAAGCGGGCATGCGCGCCACTTCCTGCGGCAGGAGCAGCGCGCGTTTTTGAAGGCTCGCCGTCTCACTCTGTCGATCCGGCCTGAGCCACGCCATCCAGCGCGGCGTCGAGCGGCTGAGCGCCTCCACCGTGTCGTAGCCCGCTCGCTCGCTTCTTTGCACAATTGTGGATCATTGGTGCCGAAGATGATCTCCGCGCCGACATTCTCCAGCAAGCTGGCCTCGCCCTGCCCCTTGTATTCCTCGCGCACCTGGTTCTTCGACTGTACGACGAAGGAAAAGCGCAAGCCGAACCCCGCCGCGAAACCCGCCGCCTTCGCCAGCGGCCGCATGGTGGGGATCGAGGTGAACTCGTCGAGCAGCACGTGACACTTATGACGGATCGTGTCGTCCTGCTCCGGCAGCACGTCCGTATTGGCCTCGAAAAGCTGGGTGAAGAACAGGCGCAGCAGCACACCGAGCTGGCCGAGATCGGCGGGCATCACCGCGACATAGACGCTCATCCTGCGGCGGCGCAGCTGTTTCAGGTCGAAGTCGGAGCGTGACGTGGCGGCGGCGATCTTTGGGTTGAACCACAGGCCCATGGTGGCGGTGACATGCTTGCGCACGCCCTTGACCACCTCCTCCGTGCCGGTGAGGTAGTCGGAGATCAGATCGACGCAGGTTTGGCTGTACGGGTTGCCCGCCTTGCGCCGGCCCTCGATCCGGCGGGCCAGCTCGGCCGCCGCATCGCCCCGGGCGAACCAGCGGAACACGGCGTGCGGGTTCAGCGCCTCGTCCGGCGTCTCGGCGATCAGCACCGCGATGCCGAGAAAGGCGGTACGCGCGCCGTCCTGCCAGAACTTCTCGCGGCCCTGAACCTCCGGAAAAATATCGTACGCGCGACGCTGAAGCTTCGAGACGTAATCCGGCTGCGAGGCATCGATATCGCCGAGCGGGTTCCAGCAATGAGTGCGCCCGTCCTCGGCCAGCGGCTGAAACAGATAGACCTCCTGGCCCATGCGCCGCCGATGGCCCGCCGTGGCGTCCCAGTTCTCGCGCTTCACGTCGAGCACGACCAGCGACTCCGACCAGACGAATGCGTTTGGAAGGACGAACCCGACACCCTTGCCCGCCCGGGTCTTCGCCGCGAGCAAGACGTGCTCGGTGCCGGGCAGGCCGACATAGCGTTGACCGATCCCGAGGAATCCGCGCGTCTTGCCGAGGATGATCGTGTCGCCGCGCGGCTCGGCCGTGAAGCTTAAGCCGACCCGCCTGCCGTCCCTCATCGTCGCAAAGCGCGTTGTGCCGTAGAGCGCCTGTCTGAACGAGCGCCTGCCCATTAGCACCAGACGCACGATGACGCCGCTGATCAGCAGCGCCGGCAGTCCGCCCGAGACGAGGAGCAGCTGACGGAACAGCGAGCTTTGCGCCCAGTAGCGCGTCGCCTCCCACCACATCCAGGGCGAGTAGGCGAGCCCCGCATAATGCACCGGCTCCAGGAAGAGCAGCGCTTGCCAGAAGACCAGCGACGCGCCGCACAGCCAAAACGCGAGCAGCACGGGGAGCGCGGCGCCGCCTGCGATCAGCGCCGCCGAAGGATGATGGCCTTGCATGATGGATGTCCGTTCACTGCCAGCCGAACACCGCCCCGGCCGCCGCGCAGATCTCGTTCCAGATTGCCGCTGCCGTCACGGAAATCACGCTGTAGACGCCGATGCCGATGAACAGAAAGAACAGGCCGGCCCCGACGCGACCGTTGAGAAACGCCAGCAGTCCGCCGCCTGGAAACATGTCACTCCTCCGCCAGATTGAACCACACCTCGGTGATGCCGAACCGCCCGCCGTCGCGGGCGCAATGAACCACCACATCCACCAATCTTCGGCACAGGAGCCGGATGTCATCGCTCGGCAGCGTCGCGCCGGCCGGATGCTGGCGCACCATCAGGGTGAGCGGGTCGAAGGCGGTGGCGGCCGAGGGTGCGTGCCAGGTGGTGATGCCGGGATGGCCCGAGGCGACGGCGCGCAGGAAGGAAAAGGCCGCCCCGTCGCGCAGCTCCTGCACCAGCAGCCAGCGCGGCGCCATGCGCAACGCAGCCTCGACCAGCTCGTTTGGCCCGACCCGTGTCGCGCCCTGGTCGCCCTTCGAATAGAACAGCGCCACACGGTTCGGATGCGGCAGGCCGCCCCATTCGTCGGTGTCCTCGACGGTAACGATCCGCTCGTCGCGGGGGATTTCGCCAACCAGCGCTTTGGTCTGATGCGTCTTACCGGAAGCGGTCTCGCCGACAAATGCTACCGTCTTGCGCCCCTTTACGCAGGCTCGCAGGAAGGCTTCCCAGTCAGTGCGGCGATAGAGCGCCAGCAACGCCTCATCCTGGGGCGACAGGCCACCGGGGCGCGGGCGCGTCTCGCGGAAGATGCCCGAGGCGGCCAGCTGGTCGAGAGTGGGCATCTCGGTCGAGCCACGCCGGATGGTCAGCGACGCCGTGCCGGGTTTCACGCAAGGCGGCAGCACTGCCTGCAGACGCTCGCCGGTCGGCAGCTCGGTGGCGAGCAGCGGTTGCGTGCGGCCCACGTCTTGATGACGCACCGCCCCGGCCAGGATGGCGATGGCCTCGATATCGGCAAAGGAGAGGCCGGTCACGTCATGGCGTGTCGTCGCCGCGCCGCGCCGGACCCATATTTCGCCCTCGCGCTGCACCATGACGTCCTCGACCGATGGGTCGGCCAGCGCCTCGGCCAGCGGGGCCATGGCGTGCGCCAGCAGCGGAATGGCGGCGCTCATCTGCTCGACCTCAGCTGATAGACCTGGTCGAACAGCAAGTCCCGGGCCACGAAGATCGCGCTTGGCTCCCCCTGCGGCCGGGTGCCGTAAGGCGGGATATTGATAGTCGAATCCAGCGCCGCGGCTGCCGCGCTGCGGCCGCCCGATTGCATCTGGTAGAAGCTGACGTTGCTGCTCGAACCGCCCTGGTTGACCAGCCCGCTCGCCCCGACCGCCGCCGCCTGCAAGCCCGTATCGATGAAGCTCAGCATGATCGCGCCGCCGAACCGCGACCAGAAATTCGTCTCGACATCCACGTCGAGCCCGTTCTGACCGAGCGCATCGGTCCCCGGACTGGAGAGCTGGATGATCACCCCGTCCGGCGTCTCGGCGCGGGTCCACAGGACAAAGGCCCGGTTCTGGCCGTGCCGCATGCCGCTCCTGATCTGGCCGACGATGCGCGTGCCGCGATCCAGCAGCACCACCCGTCCTGTCGTGCCGCGGACCTCGACCGGCACGACGCAGGACAGGAAGCCTTCGAGCTGCGTATTCAGCGGCTGCTGCGGCGTGCAGGGGATGATGGTGCCCATGGTGATGGTGAGATCGGGATCGCGCAGCCGCCGTGCCTTCGCGGCATCGGTACGCGTCGCCTGCAGCCGGGCGGCCAGCGCATCCTCCGCGCCACCCTCGCCCGTCGCCGCCGTCGGCATCGCCGCGTCATCGCGAGCGCCGCCTTGCGCTTCGTAGCCCATGACCGGCGCCGGGCGGATCGTCTGGCGCGGTCCGCGGGGGCGCGGTGCGACTTCGAGGGGGCGCGGCGCAGGGGCCGCTGCGGGCGCGGGCATCGCCACCGGGATCGGCTCGGGCGGCGGAGGCGGCAGCGGCTCGATGCGCCGGATCGTGCCCGCCGCGCCGGGGGACGCCCCGATGCCGTCCTCGCTTTTCGCCGAGCTGCCCGAGGCACTGCCGAGCCAGTAGAGCACGGCGAGCAGAAGGAGCGCTGCCAGCGCGACACCGATCTTGCCGGCCGCCGACATCGGCGGGCGCCCGCCACTCACCGAGGGCGGCGGCACCGGCGGCGTGCCGGGGGGAGGAGCCGTGCCGTTCATGGCGGCGGCGCCACCGCCGCGCGCACCACGTCCGGCGAGACCGTACCGGTGCCCGGATTTTGGCCCGCCGCGACATAGCCGCGATTGAGCAGACACAGCACCCGCCCGCCGTCGCGCAGGCGCAGCATCGGCGAGTGCTCATGCACCGTGACCCAGCCATCGGCGCCGGTCGAGACGTTCACCGCCGCCTCGCGCCCATCGGGCAGGATGCTGAACACCGCCGGCATGCGCTGCACACCGGGAAACCGCAGATAGGTCGAGCGCCCGTCGTCGCAGACTTCCGAGGGCGCCAGCGCCGCATCGCCGCGCCCGGCATAGCGGCGGTTTACGTTGGCAATCGCGGCGCAGGGGGCGGCTTGGGCCTGCACCAGCCGGTCGCGGGCGACCTGCTGCTCCCGCGCACGCTGCTGCTTCGCGGCGCGAGCGCGGTGCGCCTGCTGCTCGGCGGCGACGTTGCGGATGCGCACGCTGTAATAGTAGGGCGTCTCCGCCTCCGGATCGGCGCGCAGCTCGAAAGCGTAGCGATGCTGCCGTCCCTCGCGCTCGGTCAGCACGAAGAAGGGCTGCGGCGCGAGCGGTCCGTGCGGCTTGACTACCACCGCCCTGCCGCGCACCGCCACCGACAGATTGCCGTCCACCGTGGCGCCGCCTTCCTCTTCGGAGGCGACGCGGACTGCGCCTTCGCCCCGCTCGCGCGTCATCAGCGTGTTGTCGCTGACCGGCACGGCCAGCACGCGCTCATCGTCGGGCAGCTCGATCACCAGCGAGGCGCCGGGGCGAGCCCGCAACAGCACCACCTGGCTCGGACTAGCCGCCACACAGCGCACACGGGCATCCCCGCCCGGACAGGCACGGGGTTCCTCCAGTGCCGCGGCGGGACCGCACAGCGGTAGCAGGGCGACCGAGGCGAGCAAGATGCGGCGGATCATTGGGTGCCCTCCTCTTCGGCGCGATACTCGACCACCTGCAGGCCGAGCGGGTTGTAGGTAACGCGTTGCCAGGCTGGGATGCGGTCGACCCGGTGGAACCGCACCGTGGCGACCCAGGGCCGGATCACTGGCAGCTGGCCTTCGGTATGGACGATGCGCCGGAAGCGGACCTGATAGGCGTCCGGCTCGCGGCCGAGGCAGCTGTCATGCGCGCAGGGGAAATGCTCGGAGACCCGCTCCAGCCGGATCACGGTGCGCGTGCCGAACTTGCGGCCCGGGCTTTCCGGATTGCGTGGGTGGACCAGCGATTCGTAGACGTCCCCAGCGCCTTTGTCGGACAGCATGTAGACGAGGCGCTGATCCTCGTGCCAGCTGGCCGATGAATAGCCCTCGCGGGCGCGCACATAGAGCCAGAGCGTCGCCTGGGTTGTGGCCTCCTTGAGCGAGCGCGGCAGGTCGTCCTGGCTGATCGTCGAGGTGAAGGAGCCGTCCGCGTGCTGATGAACAAAGACCGGCACGATCGTCTTCAGCGGCAGCAGGGCGGCCAACGCCACCGCCAGGGCCACGGTCGTGCAGCCATGCAGGAAGGAAAAAAGGTGGCCGCCGCGCTCCCGGCGGCGATGGCGCTTGAGCTCCTCGCCATGCGCCGCGACGATGCGGGCATAGTGATCGGCGAGCGCCTCCGGGGGGATCGTCGCAACGGGCGGAGCATACGCAGCGGTCTCGCCCTGCACCGAGGCCGGGCGGAATAGGGCGGTCATGGCGCGAGATCAGCGGGACCGGGCTGCCACAGCCCGGGATTGAGCACGAAGGGTGAGCCGGTGCAGCTTGGCGCTTCGCGGGCCTGCGAGCAGGCGGCGAGCGTCAGCAGGGCGAGAACCATGAGGACGCGCATCGTTTGTCTCCTAGAAGCGTTCATAGCGGCTGGAACGGACGGCATTGGCGGCCGCGCGTCCGGCGGCCCGACCGGCAGCAGCCCCCAGGCGCGCCGCGCCCATCGCGGCGGAGGCGCCGAGTGAGGCGGCGGTTCCGGTCACCGCCCAGCCGGTGGCCGAGGCCACCCCGATCCCGGCGGCGGCGGACGAGCCGATCGCCGCGTAATAGGGCAGGCCCAGCATCACGATCGCGTTGAGCCCGAACCAGATCACCACCTTCCACAGCTCGTCGACCATCTCCGGCAGCCCGGCCCCAGGCGCGGCGGCGACTTTCTGCACCCAGGTCATCGAGCCGCGCAGCACGATCTCCGCCAGGATCGCGGCGCAGAGCTGCCAGACGGCAAGGCCGACCAACTTGCCGACCCACTGCAGGACCCAGCTGCGCGTCGCCTCAAAGAGAAAGGCGACCAATAAGAAAGGCCCGGCGGCGATCAGCAGCGCGGTAGCGATGCGCGATACGAGCCAGAGCGCGAAGGTGACGAAAAGAAAGGCCTTCATGCAGGCCTCGGCGAGGGTGATGGCGATCTGCGGGCGGAAGTTGAACAGCCCGGTCGCCCGCTGGTCCGCCACCGCGATCAGGTTGGCGGCGGCCTCGTTGACCCGGTCGAAGCGCTGCGCGGCGGTCGTCCGGGTCGGGCTTCCGGACAGCGAGCTGGCGACCTTGTCGGGAATGGTGACCCAGAACGTTTCACGCACATAGGAGCCGTAGGTCCCGGCCTGCAGCAGCGCAATGATCGCCATGGCGCGCACGCCGCGCCGCACCGCCTCCCAGCCGCTCATCCGCCCGTACATCACCATCACGGCGGCGATCAGCACGTAAAGCATCAGCGCGGAGCGCAGCACGCCGAGCGAGGCGGTGATCCCGGCGGTGATGACCTCGTCCATCCCCGACGTGGTGAGGTCGTCGGTAAAGCGGGCGTACTCCTCGTACATCGCGTCCTACCCCCTCCCCGGTCGGATCAGATGCGGCCGCACCAGATACCGAGCAGCCCGCGCTCAGACGGCGGCCGAGCACAGGCGCGGCGTGCGCCTTCGCGCACCATTGCGCTCGGCGGATCGGGATCGTGCGGTATCGGCGCGAGCCGCCGCCTGTAGGCACGCGTCTCCGCCGTCTCCGCATTGGCGCAGAGTGCGCTGCGGGCCAGCCGGTAATCGTCGCGGCACTGCTTGAGCACGGCACTCCGTTCGGCCGGATGTGCCTCGCACCAGGGAATGTCCCGCGCCAGCACCGAGGCCGGGATGGCCATCAGCGGCAAGGCAAGGAGCAGCGGGTGCATGGCTACCAGCCCTCCAGCGCCGGCGCCGTTTTCTTCACCCACGCATCGACGTCACGGCGCCAGCGCTGCTCGGAACGTTGCTGGGTGACACGGTCGTCGGCGGTCAGCAGCAGTCGCGCCTGCTCCAGCATCGCCTGGTTGGCGCTCAGGCGCTGATGGGCCAGCGCCACGGCGGCGGATTGCGCCGTCACCGCTGTCACGTCCGGGGCCGCCTCCACTTCGGCCCGCAGCGCGTCGAGTTGGGCCAGCTGCTCCTCGGCATCGGTGTAGGCCGCCTCCGCCATCGCCTTGGCGTTGGCGGTCACCCGCTCGCGGCGCTCCATCTCGGTGGACCATTCATCCGAGTCGGCCGGCGCGTACAGCCGGTCCTCGCGCAGCCGGGTGTTCGCCGTGCCCCATTCGCTGCCGCTGCCGTTCATCAGCCGCGGCAGCGTTGAGCCGGACGGCCCGGCCTGGCGCGTGAAGCCGCCGAGCGCCCCGTTCGCGCCGGCCAGCGAGGTGACGTGCGAAAGCACGCGATGCGTGTCCTTCAGCTGCGTCAGCTGGTCCGCCATGGCTTTCAGCTGCGAGCTCCATTGCCGCAGCTGATCGATCTGCCGCAGAACGGCCATCGCCTCCTGCTCGCAGTTAGAGCAGACAATGGCGCGCGCCGGGGCCACCGGCAGGGCGGCCATGGCCAGCGCCGTCGTGGCTATCAGGATCCATCGCTTCATCGTGCCCCCTTTCTCCTCAAGCCGCCGCCTCGGGCAGGCGGCGGCGGAACTCCTCCAGCCAGCGCGCCGGGTCCTCGCGGCCCGGGCGCGCGATCACCTCGCGCAGCAGCCGGACGCTGCGCTCCGTGCCGGACAGCACCGGGAGGTGCTGCGGCAGGCCGGACAGGTCGAAGCGGCAGAGGACCGAGCGGTCCTCGCGCTTGATCAGCACCGAGTGCGGCCCGGCCATCATGTCCTGCGTCACGGCCTGGAATTCGCGCGCGGTGCAGCCGAGCCCCTGCCGGTACGGACCGGGCCGCGCATCAGGATTGCGAAACAGCACCCGCGTCTTGCACTGCCCGATCAGCGACGGACCCGTGGGGTGATCGAGGATGTGCTCGGGCTGCTGCGTGGCAATGCAGAGCAACCAGTTCTTCTTCCGGCCCGTGAGCGCGAAATCCTCGAAGCCCCGCGCGAACCGCGCGTCCGGCAGGTAGGCCCGGAACTCGTCCGCCCACAGCACGGCGCGCCGCCCGTCCATCACCGATCCGGCGCAGTGCAGCAGATAGGCCGCGAGCGGCGGCATCACCGTCTCGTGATCGAGCAGCGCGGTCGGATCGACGGCGGCGATCGGTGCGTCGAACGCGATGCCGTCGGTCTCGCCATCGAAGGCCCAGCCGAGCGCCCCGCCCCGACACCAGCGCTCGAGCCGCGCTCCGGCGCCGAGCGGATCGCCGTGGCCGAGGAATTCCCGCAGGCCCGCCAGCGAGCGCATCCCGCGCGGCAGCCGCATGATAAAGGCGATGCCGGTGGCGAGGCGGCGCGCATCCTCCGGGGTGAGCGCGCCGCGCCCATCCGCCAGGATCAGCCCGGCCACGAACTCCTGCAGCCAGGCGCGCGCCGCCTCGCTGTCCGGCAGGGCCTTGAGCGGCGCCGCGCCGCTATCCTCCCCCTTGGCCAGCCGGACATACCGGCCCCCCATGGCGCGGATGACGGTCTCGTTGCCGCCGTCCTTGTCGAGCAGGATCTGCGTGCCGCCTTCCGCCCCGACCAGCGCATCGAGCATTGCCAGGCAGAAGCCGATCCACACCGTCTTGCCGCCCCCGGTCGGCCCAATCAGCAGCGTGTGGCCGACATCGCGCAGATGCATGCCGTGGTCGTAGGCCGTGCCGCCGGTGGTGCGCAGGCGGAAGAGCGGGCGGCCCCAGTGATGTGCCGCCTCGCCCTTGGAATGGGCGTGCAGCGAGGAAAGCGCAGCATAGGCCACCGAGGAGACGGACCCGGCGCGGGCGCGTAAGTAGCCGGGGCTGCCCGGCACTTGCGCAAAGAACGCCGCCTCCATCGCCACATCCTCGGTGGCGACCACGGCCCCCATGTCGGTAACCCGCGAGCGGGAAGCGGCGGCGGCCGTCTCCAGCTCCTCCCAGCGATCGACATGAACGGCCAGGCTCCAGTGATGCTCGCCCATCACGTGCTCGCCGCGGTCCACCGCATCCATCGCCTCGACCAGCTCTGCCTGCAGCGAGTGGGCGCGATCGCCGGCGCTCTCCATGTGGCGGGCGCGCATGGCCAGCTTGTCGCCGGCCTTGGCGCGCGAGTGGAACCGGTAGGAATTGGTCAGCGTGAAGCGGCAGGGCAGGCCGATCAGGCCGTCCGCCATGCCGACCCGCCAGGTGCGGGGATAGACGCGAAAGCCTTGCATTGTGCCGTAAGCGCGGCCGCCGCCCGGCAGATGCACCTCGAAGCCGCCCAAGCCGCAGACCACGCGGTCGGTATAGATCGACGCCCCGAGGCGGCCCGGCGCGACCAGCGGCACCGGCATCCACCGCGCATAGAGCGCCAGGCGATGCGCCTCGGCGATTTCGGAAAAAGCGACGTCCGCTTCGATCCGCACCCCGAGACGGCGCGCGCCGGGCAAGGTGGTCAGCACGGCGCGGGCGCGGTCTTCCAGACGGGCGCGGCGGCGCTCCAGCGTCGGGCCGCCCCGGCGCGCATGCTCCAGCTCCCGTGCGCGCGGCGTCATGCCGAGCGCCCCGCGCCAGCCGCCCACCACAAAGCGCGGGCGCACCAGAATGGTCAGAAACCAGCTCGTCTCGCGCAAGCCCCCGAGACAGGCATGCGCATAGTCGCGTGCCAGCTCGGCGGCATAGCCGGCGCGGGACGGTTCGCCGCCGGCGATCTGCGGCACTGCGTCGTGCTGCACCAGGTGCTCGCAGAGCTGCACGTCGTCATCAGCGATGGCGCGCAGCAGCGCGGCATGCACGGTGTGGTGGGCGTTGAGCTGTCGCGGATCGGCCAGCTCGAAGGGACGGCCCGGCACCGCGATCACGGCGCAGAGCGTGCCGTCCTCCATCAGCACGGCATCCTCGGCGAAGTGACCGTAATGGCGCATGTAGCGCAGCCCGGAGCGCTCGCCGAAGGGGCTCAAATCGTGGGGCATCACACGAGCCCTCGCGGCTCGGCCGGGCGCAGCGGGAAATGGCTGAGCGATGCGCCGCCCCAGCGCCGGTTGTCGAACGCGGGGCCGGCAGTGCGTGCCCAGGCCATCAGGCACTCCACCGCGTACCAGTCAAAACTGACCCAGACGCGCAGCGGCAGTGTGACGGCCAGCACGATCCCCGCCGCATAGAGCAGGCCCTGCAGGCCGGTCACCGCCATCTGCACCTCGGCCGCCGCCAGCAGCGTCGGCACGGCGGCGCTGAACGGGATGCCGAGGCCCGGCACCATCGGCGGACGGGTGGCGCCGAGATGGATTGGCCCGGACCGGCGCTCGTCCTCGTCCGCCATCCACCCGTCGGCCATGGCTCAAAACCCCATCCAGCCGACGATAGTGTCGATGTTGGCCAGCACCAGGCCGCCGCCGAGCACGAAGCCGACCACACGCAGCGAGGCGGTGAAGACCCAGGCCAGCACCGCGACGCAGGCGATGGCGAGCATGGCGACACCGCGCGCCGGGCCGCCGACGAACCAGTTGACGGCCTGAGTGAAGGGGTCGCTGCCGGCGGCCTGCGCGAAGGCGAGGTCAGGCCAGAGCAACGCGCAGCAGAGCAACAAACCTGCCACCGCAAGGGTGCGGCCGGTGGTCAACATGATCGAGTCCCCCAAAGGAAGCCGCGCACTGGACCGGCGCGCCGGCCGCGGCTTCGACCGCCGGCACGTCGGTGTTCTCGGACCGCTGCTGACGCGTTGGTTCCTCCGGCTGCCGGCAAACTGCCCACACGTCCCAGGCCGGGGCGCAGGAAGGCTTGGCGGCGGGCGGGGCGTAGCGCTGCGGTGTGGAGGCAGGCACCGCCGCCAGGTTGGGAAGGGGATGAGGCGCCAGCGACGGCATGCGCGCGTTGCGCTGCGCCTGGGCGGCGACGCGCTTCGCATAGGCTTCGGCGCGGGTCGGGTTGCCCGAGTTGTAGCGGGACAGGGCGCGCATCAGCGCCTGCCATTCGAGGTTGTAGTTGGCGGCGAGCAGCTCGGCTCCGGCCTTCATGTTCTTGCAGGGGTCAAACGCCTCGGCGATAGACAGGCCAAAATTCGCTGGCGGCGTCAGCTGCATCAAACCGACGCCCAGCAGGTGTCCCTGCGCCGTCAGGCGGGCCGCAAGCGCCTCGGCGTCCTCCCGCGTCGCCGGGTAATGCGACCGATCCGTCGTCTCATCGCGGATCGCGTACGGGTGAAACCCGGATTCCTGCTGCGCCACGGCGGCGACATTGGCCGGCGGCATTCCCGGCGCCGTGCAGTCCGGCGTGGCGGCCAGGTGCAGGACGGTAGCGAGGGCAAGGACGGCGGACACCAGGCTAACCTCCGATAGAACGGAGCTATCCTGACTCGCCGCGAGGTGATTTGTAAAGCGGCTAAAATAGAGTTATTATTGCAAAACAATCATTCGAGCGAGATGGTTCCTTGCAACAGGATAGCGGGTTCTACGCCCAGTGCCCGGGACAGCGCCAGCACGGTCGAGAGGCGCGGCTCCTGGGCGGCGCGTTCCAGCTGCGAAATCTGCGGCTGCGACACCCCGCTGCGCTCGGCCAACTGGCCCTGCGTCAACCCGGCGGCGGTGCGCAGGCGGACTAGGTTGCGCGCGAAGGCCTCTTGGATCTCCTCCTGGGTCAGCGGCATCAGCGGCGCCATGGCCCGCAGCATGGCCTCGTGCCGGTACAGCCATTCGGCGAGGGATTGCAGCTCGCGCGCCGTGTCCGCGCCCGGCACGGCCGCCAGCAGCCGCATCCGTTCCGCCGCCGCCGCGCGCGCCGTGGCCAGTCCCTCCTGCAGCGCCTCCCGGCTCAGCGGCCCTTCCGGCAGGCCAGGCGGTTCGAAGGGGAGCACCACGCCCCCTGGCGGAAGGGCAGGCGCGGCAGATGCGGCCCGACCGCCACCGCGTATCCTCTCCGGGATCAGCTGCGTGAGATGCATGCGCAATCCCCAGACCAGTTTAAGCAGCGCCGGCATGATCTCTTTCGGGTACGGACAGAGCCCCAAATAGATCGCGAGCTGCAGGCAAAACTCCTGATAACCAGTTAACGAGGCCTCGCCGCTGAGCAACTCCCTCGCATCGGGTGGCCTCTTGCCGGCGATGGCGGCGAACCACTCATCGGTACGAAGGCCCGAGGCCGATTCGGCCTCTCTCATCCAGCGCGCAAAGGCGGCGCACTCCTGCGCTGTCGCCAGCTCTTCAAACTCGCCGGGTGCGTCGGGATAGAACAGGAAGCCCTCCGACTCCACCCCAGGAACCGGAATGCCTCCCCAGCGCTCCGAGTAATACAGCGGCTCCGCCGAACGATCGGCATTGGTCCCGGGCGCGCGGCCGGCGCGACGCCGCGTCCTGTGTTCGTCCAGGGTTTTGCCGTCATCAGCCGTCCCTGACGGTCGTCTCGCCACGCTGCCTCCACGCGCCCAACCGTCGGCTGCGGCAGCTTTGCCGCTAATCGCGTAGCATACGATATGGCGCCCAAAATTCCGAGCGCGGCCCGGCTTTGGCTTCCGTTTAATTCAGCGTTGCGATCAATGGATACCATCGTGCTGCACGCGGCGCGCATGACCAGCAGCAGATCGAAGTCTTCCAGGCTCTCCGGAAAGCGCGGTAGAAAGCCTCCTCCCCGCCAGCGCCGAGCGGTTGCTGAGGCACGCTGAAACCGGACGACCCGGGGTCAGAGGACGGTTCGGCGGTTGGACCGTCCGTCAAACTCAGCCCAAAAACCAGCAGAATTCCTGGAGGTTCAGCAGCAAGATTGACCTCGACCCATCATCTTGGCTGTCGAATGGCCTCGATCGGGTCGAGGCTGTCGGTTTCGGCGACCCTCTTTGCCATGATCAGATCGCTCTCGCATCCCGGGCCGTAACCGCGCTGGATCGACCCCGCTTACGATGCCGTCCAAGGGTCGATCACGGTAAGGCCTCAGCCCGTAAAGCCACCGGCATCGCGCGTGGCAATACTGGCGCCAGCCGCCAGCGCGGTTGCGGCGATCAGCGCATCATCGAATTTCTCGATCGGCTTCCCGGCTTGGCGGCGGGCCAGGACGATCTCCGGATACCGGGCCGCCGCCCGCGCCTCAAAGGGCAAAAGCCGCCCGGCGAAATCCTCGGCGAACATGGCTTCAGCCGCCGCCGCCAACGCCGTCCGCCGGCGCCCTTCGGGCAGGGCGGCAATTCCATAGAGGATTTCCGCCTGACTGATATAGCTCGCGTAGAGCAGCGAGCGCGGCTGCGCCGCCACCCAGGACAGCACCGCCGGATGCGGTTCGCCGCGCATCAGCTCCGAGATCACATTGATGTCGACGAGGATCACGGATCGAACGATGGCGGCTCGTCGACGAATTCACGCGGCGGCAGTTCGAGATCGACACCGCCGAGCGGTGCAAAGCGCCGGCGCATCGCCTCGGCCAGGTTCAGTTCGGGCTGATCGCGATCGCCGGCCACGGCTTGGCTCAAAATCCTGCGTGCCTCGGCTTCCATCGATCGGCCATGCTGGGCAGCGCGCAGGCGCAACCGCTCTTTCATCGCCGCATCGACATTGCGGATTGTCAGAGTGGCCATCGGTGTCTCAAGCTGCGTTATGCAATCATATCGTACAAAATGCTGGTATTGAATGCACGCTTTCAGGTTGTTCTTGATACGTATTTTCATCGACAATGTGCTGCCTGTAAAATGCGGCTGCTGCGAAGTGCCAAGCCAGATCAGGAGCCGGTCAAGGTTGTCGATTTGGCGGCTAAGGACCCCTTCGCCGATTTCGACCCGCCCCGGCTTGATACCGGGGCAGTAGAGGTATCGGCCGGTTTGCGATGATCGGGGGTTTGTGCCGGTGAAGTGGCGGTCGTGCTGCCGCCGGGCGGCTTGTGCGGTGCGGGCTGGCGGCGTTTGCTGGCCCAGGTGGCAAGGCGAGTCTTTGCCATGGTACGAGCGTCCTCGCCGACCGATTGCTCGGTTCGGTTGCCATCCAAGTCAAAACGGACAGGATGGTCGAGAACGGCGCGGCAATAGGCGGGGCGCAGCTTCCAGGTGCGCAGCACAGCGCGGGCGTAAGGGCGGCTCCAATCCAACGCGGCAGCGATCAGCGGCGTGAGCCCGGCGATCAGCGGTCGGACCTGCTGCGGCGCTTCCGGAAAGGCGGCGGGCCAGCGCTGTTGCAGCAGCGCTATGGCGGTGCGCGATTCGCGGTAGGCGCGACGGGCTTCGCCGCTACGGTCGAGGGTGATTGGGGCCGTAGCGGCCAAGGAATTGGCCGCAGGCGGCGGCTGATTGACGGTCATGGACGAGATGGCCGCGGGTTGTCGTGACATCTGCAATGTAGCGAGGGGAGCCGCATTGCGTGAAATAATGACGCATCGCGAAGGGTAGAAGCATCACAATGGCTGGTGCCAAACAGAAGGGCCTATCCGTGCAGGAAGCGTCGCAGCGCCTCGCGAGTGTCGCGCTCGGCCTGCCTGGTCACGCGGGCATTCGTCGCGCGATAGAAGCCGTGATACGCTCGCGGATACAGGTGCAGCTCGACCGGTACGCCGGCGCGGCTCAGTCGATCCGCATAAGTCAGGTTTTCTTCAAGGAAGAGATCGAGACCGCCGACCGAGATGTAGGTTGGCGGCAAGCCCGACACATCGGCCGCGCGGGCAGCCGCCGCATAAGGCGAGACACCGGCCGAACCCGGCTCCTCGCCGAGCAGCGAGCGCCAGCCAAAGTAGTTGTTCTCCTGCGTCCAGACGAATTCGCCGACGTAAGGATGCAGGTCCTTGCGCACTGCCGTTCGGTCGTCGATCATCGGATAGATCAGGTGCTGGAAGGCGAATTTCGGTCCCTGCTGGTCGCGGGCATACAGTGCGGCCCCCGCCGCCAAACCGCCACCTCCGCTTTCGCCCTTGATACCGATGCGGGCAGGATCGAGCCCGAGTTGACCGGCATTCGCATGCAGCCAGACAAACACTGAGTAGATGTCCTCCAGCGGCGCCGGGTGCGGCGCTTCCGGCGCGAGGCGATAATCCACGGAATAGATCGCGCATTTCAGCTCTGACGCGAAGAGCCTGTTCTCCACATCCTTCATTTCCGGCGCGCCCATCACGAAGCCGCCGCCATGGATGTGGAGTATGACGGGAAGCGGAGCGTCGGACCTGACCGGGCGATAGGTCAGAACCCGGATCGGTTTCGCGCCAAACGCACTCTCGACGCGGATCTCGCCTGTCGCGATGTCGGGCAGGTGTGGTGTCGGAACGGCGCTCAGCAACGCGAGCGCATCGGTGCGACGCCGCGGCAAGGTTTCGGCGGTCAGCGACACCTGTGGCCATAGCGCGAGCGCCTCGCGCAATTCGGGATCGACAAGTTCGATCGTGCTCATGGTTGGCAGTCGGGTCCGTTCGGGGCGGAGCAAAACGGTATGGCAGGGACTGCCCAGCGACAAGTCAGCCTGGATTTCGCATATAGATGAGTAGGCAGAGTGCCGCCGGAGGGCAGAGGGCCATCCATGGTGGCCTCGCCAGCAGCATTTTCGGCGCTGAATACGCCCTGACTCATCCGAAAACGCGCCACTGGGCTCGACGTGATAATTATGCTTTTGGGGAATTTTTGACTGCTACGGAGCTTGGCGTCTCGTGAACGGCGGGCTGAAGCCACAGCCAGGTTTATCGGCACAGGAAGTGCTGGCGGGTCTCGTCGAGCGCGTCACTTATCACAATGTCGAGAACGGCTTCTGCGTTCTGCGCGTTAAGGCGCGGGGGCACCGCGACTTGGTGACCGCCGTCGGGCATGCCGCAACGATCTCCGCTGGTGAGTGGGTCACCGCCTCGGGCGAATGGGTCAACGACCGCACCCATGGCCAGCAGTTCAAGGCCCGCTTTCTGCGCAGCTCGGCCCCGACCTCGACCGACGGCATCGAGAAGTATCTCGCCTCCGGCATGATCCGCGGCATCGGCCCGGTCTACGCAAGGAAGCTGGTCAAAGCATTCGGCGACAAGGTGTTCGATATCATCGAAGCCGAGCCCGATCGTTTGCGCGAGGTGTCCGGCATCGGGCCGATGCGCGCCGAGCGCATCGCAAGCGCCTGGGCCGAGCAGAAGATCGTGCGCGAGATCATGGTCTTTCTGCACAGCCATGGCGTGGGCACGGCACGCGCAGTGCGCATCTTCAAGACCTACGGCGCCGACCCGATCCAGGTCATGTCGGAGAACCCGTACCGGCTGGCGCGCGACATTCGCGGCATCGGCTTCAAGACCGCCGATGCAATCGCGATGCGGCTCGGCATCGACAAAGCGGCGATGGTTCGGGTTCGCGCCGGCATCTCCTACGCGCTGACCGAAGCGATGGATGAGGGGCACTGCGGTCTGCCCCGTGACGAACTGGTGCCGCTTGCCGCCGCCTTGCTCGAGGTCCCGCCGGAGCTGGTTCAGACCGCGCTGGAGCTCGAACTGGTCGATCGCGCAGTAATCGCGGACACCGTCGGAGAGAAGAGCTGCATCTTCCTCACCGGGCTGTACCGGGCGGAGCAGATGATCGCCGACAGACTCCGGCACCTGGTCAGCGGAGCGCTGCCCTGGCCCGAGATCGATCCCGAGAAGGCGCTGCCGTGGATCGAAGGCAAGACCGGCCTGTCGCTGGCCCAGAGCCAAGCCGCGGCGATCCGGCTGGCCCTCACATCCAAAGTACTCGTCATCACCGGCGGACCCGGGGTCGGCAAGACAACGATCGTCAACGCGATCCTGCGCATCCTCTCCGCCAAGGGCGTCGGCCTGTTGCTGTGCGCTCCGACCGGCCGGGCCGCCAAGCGCATGACCGAAGCCACCGGCTTCGAAG
>JBFWVT010000097.1:0-17386 GCA_050246595.1 Alphaproteobacteria bacterium | reverse complement strand
CGCAAATCCTGTGAATAGGGTCTGGGCATGCGTGCTGGCCTCCGCCCCCCAGCCAGCATCTTGCGCCCAAACCCCCGCGCTTGGAAATCTTCAGCCTCGCTTCAACCTAAAACGATCAGGCTCTAATCAAGCCGCCAGGGAACCCCGCACCCAAAACTCAGTTCAATCCGTCCGCACGGCCTAGCAGCTTTAGACCAAGACACCGGCGATATTGTATACGGTTACCGGCTGGCTGAGCCCCTTCAGCACAATTTCGCCGATCTCCTCGATGCGCCAGCGTTCCTCGTTCGCCGCAGCAATGCGCCGGCTTACGAGGATTTGGCCGTCCGCAGCAGCGGCGCAAAGCCGCGCCGCAAGGTTGCATACCGTGCCGAGCGCTGTGTAATCGACCCGCTCGGCGAAACCAATCTGCCCCAGCGTCGCGTAACCCTGAGCAATGCCGATCCCAAAGCCGATCTCGCGTCCGCGCCGCCGCCAATCCCGCTGCAGAGCGGCAACCGTCTCGCGCATCGCGACCGCCATTCCGGCTGCCCGCTCGGCCGGGTCCGGACAGGGCAGCGGATCGTTGAAGAACACCATGATGCCGTCACCCGAAAAATGGTTGAGGGTGCCCTCCGATCGCGTGACGAGCGGGCCCAGCGCGCCATGATATTCGCGCAACAGTTCGACGACCTCCTCGGGTTCGGCGGTCTCGGAGAAGGACGTAAACCCGCGCAGATCGCAGAACACAACGACGATGTCGCGGCGATGCGTTTCGAGGATACGGTCGTCGCCGCGCGCTACGATGATTTCGGCCAACTGCGGCGGGAGAAACCGCTTCAGCGAGCGCATGCGTTCAATCTCGGCAAGCTGCGCCTGCACCCGGGTTTCGAGTTCGCGGTTCCAGGCGGCCAGCTCGGAGGACTGCGCTTCGAGACGGGTGGCCTGTTCCTGCACCGTGTCGTGCAGCCCTTTGATCCGCAGCATTGCCCGCACCCGCGCAAGCAATGCCGCGTGATCGACCGGTTTTGTCAGATAGTCGTCGGCGCCGGCTTCGAGCCCGGCGATCACGTCTTTCGCATCGGCCCGAGCGGTGACGAGAATCACCGGAATAAACGGCAGGCTCGGGTCGGCCTTTAGCGCTTTGACTGTGGCGATGCCGTCGAGCTTCGGCATCATGATGTCGAGCAGCACAAGATCGGGCCGCCGATCACGGATGGTTGCGAGGGCGGCTTCGCCGTCGCCGGCCGAGATGACCTCGTAGCCCCGGCTTTCGAGCCGGAGCTGCAAGATCTCCAGATTGTCGGCCATGTCATCGACGATCAGGACCAGCGGCGGTGTGCGCATCCCGGTTACTCCCGAGACTCGGCGAGCTGCTATCCCGGCAGGAACTCGCGGATTTTCGCCAGAAGCTGGCGCGGGCTGAATGGCTTGGCGACATAGCCGTCGCAACCGGCGGCGCGGGTCTTCGCCTCGTCGCCCGACAGCGCGTAGGAGGTCACCGCGATGATCGGTACCTGGGCGAGCGCCGACACGGCGCGAATACGTCTTGTCGCCTCGTACCCGTCGATGCCGGGCAGCTGGATGTCCATCAGGATCAGATCGGGGTGCTCGCGCTCGGCCGCCGCGACGCCTTCGAACCCGTCGAGTGCCTCGATCAACTCGTAGCCGGCACTCTCCAGCAGGTCGCGCACGATCTGGCGGTTATCCTCCGTATCTTCAATGACGAGGATGCGTTTTGTCATGCCGCCCCCCTCAATGCTGCCGATACATTGCGTCCGCTTGCATCGGAAGCGACGCTGGCCGCCTCTTCGAGAATGTCTTCGACCCGGATTGGCAGCACCACCCGGAACGTGGCGCCATTGCCAAGTTCGGAATCAACCGAGATCGTGCCGCCCTGCATCTCGATTATCCGCTGAGAGATTGCAAGGCCCAGCCCGGTGCCGCCCTTCTTGCGCGTATTCGAGTTGTCGACCTGCTGAAACTCGCCGAAGATCCTGCTGTGGTCCTCGGCGGCGATACCGGGGCCGGTGTCGCGCACCGTCAGCACGAAATTGCCGTTCTCTGCCGCCGCCTGGATCGCGACCTCGCCGTCATCGGTGAATTTGACCGCGTTGCCGACGAGGTTGAGCAGCACCTGCTGAAGCCGGCGCGCGTCGGCATGCCCGGTCGGCAGACCTGGCGCTACCTCGGCGGTCAGTTCGAGCCCCTTGTTGCGCGCCAGGCCCTCGGTCGCGCTGACGACCGACTGCACGACATCAGCCAGCGAATAATCCTCGAGCGTAAAGACGAGCTGCCCGGCCTCGATCTTCGCCAGGTCGAGCACGTCATTGATCAAGGCCAGCAGATGCTTGCCGTTATTCTGCACACGCTCCAGCACCCCGGCCGCCCGCGGCGCCAGCTCGCCGTAAATGCCGTCGGCCATCAGTTCGGTATAGCCGAGGATCGCGTTCAGCGGCGTGCGCAATTCATGACTCATATTGGCGAGGAATTGCGATTTATGGCGGCTCGCCTCGGCAAGCTGCTCGCTTTTCTCGGCGATCTCGCGGAACAGGCGCGCATTCTGGATCGCCAAGACCGATTGCGAGGCGAGCGTCTGCATCAGCCGCACGCTCGCTTCCGGGAATTCGCCAGGAAGGCGCCGCTGCAGCACAATCGCCCCGAAGATACGGTCGGGGCCGACCAGCGGCACGATCAGCACCGATCGGTAGCCGGCCGCCAAGGTCATGTCGCGCAGCGGATTGCCGGCCCGTTCCGCCATATCTGGGATCTGGGCTGAAATACGGCGTGCCGTCGCGTCGCCTATCGTGGTGACGTTTTCCGGGATGTCGAGCTTGCGGACCGAGGCGGTCAGCGCCGCGTCCCATCCGACCGCTTCGAACAGCCGGAACGAACACGTGCGCCGCCGATGGCGGAAGATCGCTCCGGCATCGGAAGCGGTCAGCGCGACCGACCGGTTGAGAATTGTCGAGAGCACCTGGCCGATATCGAGCGTCGAACTGACCGCCTGTCCGACCTCGGAGAGCGCCTTCAGTTCCTCGACCGAGCGCGCCAACTCGTCGGTGCGCGCGCGCAATTCGTTGAGCAGCCGCGCGTTTTCCATCGCGATAACCGCCTGCGCCGCGAAATTCTGCACCAGCGCGATCTGATTGTTCGTGAATGGACGGATTTCGGTACGATAAACGGTTATCGCGCCAAGCAACGTGTCGTCTCTGCGCAGCGCAACCGTTACCAAGCTGCGAAGGCCGGTGGTATCCACCAGTTCCTTGAACAGTGGAAAATTCGAGTAGGCATCCGTAACCCGCATGTCATCGACGGCAATCAGCGGCTCACCTGCTGCGATTCGGGCCAGAGGCTCGGTGCTGAACGCTTTGGGCTCATAGGTAGGGCGTTGTCGTCTCCATTCGACGAAATCAGCCGGCCCGTGGATCGCAGCAGAATGGAACCGAACGCCGTCATGGGTATAGAGATTGCCGTAATTGGCTTGGCAGACCCGGGTGGCTCTTTCCAGAACGGCCTCGAACACCGGCGCGAGGTCACCCGGAGAGGAATTTATGACCCGCAGCACCTCGGCGGTCGCAGTCTGCTGCTCCAAGGCTTCGGACAGTTCGGCGGTGCGGTCCGCCACCCGCTGCTCCAGTTCGGCGTAGGATTTCTGCAGATCGGCCGCCATGCGGTTGAACTGGCCGGCCAGCGTTTCGAGTTCGTCGCCGGTCTGCACGTCAATGCGGCGGCCGAAATCGCCGGCGCCGAACCGCTCGGCGCCCTCGGCAATCGCATGGATCGGGCCAGTCATGCGGCGGGCCAGCACCAGCGCGAGAAGAATGGCCGCGGCCAGCCCGCAGAGCAGCAGGAAACCGGTACGCAGCGCCGCGCCATGGAGCGGAGCGAATGCCTCGCTCAGCGGCGCTTCCACGAATACCAGCCAGCCGAGACGAGAGATCGGCGCGTTCGTGCTGAGCACCGGCTTGCCGGCGAGATTTTCCGCCACGGTAGCGTCATCGGCCGCATCGCTCGCCCCGCCTCCCGACGCGAGCGCCGCCGCGACCTGCGGCAGTCCCGACAGATCGGTGCCGCGCAGTACCAGGCTGATATCCGGGTGCGCGATCAGCCGTCCATTGCCCTCGACGATATAGGCGTATCCGGTCTGCCCGATCTTCAGGTCGGTGATGACGTCCCAGATCAGCTTCAGATTGATTTCGGCAATCGTAACCCCGGCATTCCGTCCCTGATGCGCCATCGCCATCGCGACATACGGCTCGGACTGCTTGCGGAAATAGACCGGGCTGAACCAGACACGGCCGGTTTTTGCCCCGCGGAAGGCCGGGTGCTGCGACAAATCCTCCGCGCTGCCAACCGCATCCATCGCAAGCCGCGATATCTTGAGCTGCTCGCGCCCCGCGGCATCGAGCTGCCGCACCTCGGTGATCGCCGGCACTTGGCGGAGCAGCCGGAAATAATCCTGGCGGCGCTGGTCGAGCGGCGAGGCGGCCCATTGCGCGTGCGTCGTCCAGCCGATGTGCTGCTCTATCCCCTCGACAAACCCCTCGATGCGATCGGCCGCCGCGACCGCCTTCTCCTGCTGTAGACGCACCAGCGCAGCCTTTGTTTCCTGGTAGGAAAACCAGAAATCGAACCCGCTCGTGATCAGCAGCGCGGCGGCGACCAGCCCGATGAAGAGCAGCGCATATTTGCGAAAAAGCCGGCGGCCCGGCGGCGGCGCAGTCGCATCGGCGGCTGCCGGGGCCGCAACGGCCGTTCGCGACATTATGCCTTCCGCGCTGCTCATCGCGACGTCCTCGCCGCCAATACCGCCGGGCGCGCCGGAAATGTGGGCTGCGCCGATTGTAGTGCCACGCCGCGCCGCCGTCGCTCGCTTATTCGATGATCTCGTCGGCGCGGGCGAGCAGTAATGGCGGCACGGTCAGACCAAGTGCCTTGGCGGTTCTCATATTGAGCAGAAATTCGAACTGAGTTGGCTGGATGAGCGGCAGATCGGCCGGTTTGGCACCCTTCAGAATCTTGTCCACATAGACAGCTGCCTGCCGCCGCTGGTCGGACGGGACGGAGGCATAGGCTATAAGGCCGCCCACCCTCGGGAACGAGGCGAGCGGGGACGCCGTCGCAATGCGGTGATGCAGCGCAAGCTCCGCCACCCTCAGCAAGGGCAGGCTGGGCTGGACCGCGGCCGCCTTGATTTTCCTACCGATCCGTTCCCGAAACGCATCGTCGAGTTGAGGGCCTGTTGCCACCATGACCGGCACGACCTCGATCCCCAGACTGCTGCCGGCCTGATTGATGTGATCGAGGAAAACCTTCGAGAACGGATCAGGCGCGTTGCACAGTACGGCGATCCGGTTCAGGTCCGGCAGCATCTCCCGGAGCAGTTCGATGTTCTTGCCGGTCAGTTCGGAAACCAATCCCGCGACGCCGGTGATGTTGCCGCCGGGCCGGGCGAGATTGGGAACGATCCCCATCCCGACCGGATCGGCGGCCCCAATAATGACGATCGGGATATCCGTCGTCGCGTGCTTGGCGGCCAGCGCGGCTGGTGTGAGCCACGCCGCAATGACGTCAACGTTCTGCCGCACGAAGTCGTCGGCGAGCGCCGGCAGGCGTCCCAGATCGCCCTCCGAGGACCGGATTTCGAGGCGGAAATTGTGGCCGTCTCTATAGCCCAGCTCCTCCAATGCCAGCCGGAATTCCCGCACCGTCGGCCCCGGGTCCGGCGTGCCCGTCACCAACACCCCAACGACCGGCGTCCGTTGTTGCTGGCTCAAGGCAACGACCGGCCGCAGGACCGGCGCGCCGGCGGCAAGCATGAGAAGGTCGCGCCGCCTCATTCGATCACCTCGTCGGCGCGGGCGAGCAGGGTTTGCGGCATGGTCAGGCCGAGCGTCTGCGCGGTCTTCAGGTTGATCACCAGCTCGAATTTTATGGGCTGCTCGATCGGCAGATCGGCCGGTCGGGCGCCTTTCAGGATGCGTCCTACATAGACCCCGAGCTGACGCGTCGCCTCGCCGAGGTTGGTTCCATAGCTCATCAGTCCGCCCTGATCGGCGAATTCGCGCCATTCATAGATCGCTGGCAGAGCATGGCGCGCCGCCAGGGCAATGAGTTGCGCGCGGCGGCTGTTAAGGAACGGGTCGGCGCCGACAACAAGACCTTTGGCGCCGGCCGCGACGAGTTCGGCAAAGGCCGTCTCAATCTCCTGGTCGGTACTGGCGCTGTAAACGGCAATCTCCTGATCGAGCGCATCCGACGCCTGACGGGCTTCCGAAAGCTGGGTTTCGACATTGGCGTTCGCGCGGTTTACGAGAACGGCAACCACACCCGGCTCGCTCATCACCTCCCGCACAAACTCCAGCCGTTTTACGACGAGACCGGCGGTGAGCATGCTAATGCCTGTCGCATTGCCGCCGGGACGGCTGAGGCTTGCCGCGAGGCCGTGCTTGACCGGGTCGTCCCCGACCAGAAACACGATCGGGATCGTCGCGGTGGCCGCCTTCGCCGCCAGCGCCGGAACGAGCTGCGGCGTGAAAATGACCGAAACCGGCTGGCGGACGATTTCGGCCGCCAGCCGGTGCAGCCGATCGTAGTCATCACCTCCCCAGTGGAAGCTGAGGACAAGATTTTTCCCGTCGATATATCCCATCTCGGCGAGGCCTCGGTGCAGCCCGTCGATAAGCGCCTCGCGCCCGCGCGCCGAGCTGCCGATGCTGAAAAACACCACAACCGGCATCGTCTGGGCGCGCAACGCCGGTGGCGCCGCCGCAAGCGTCGCGGCCAGGGCAGCGAAAAACTCGCGTCGTCTCATTCGATCACCTCGTCGGCGCGCGCGAGCAGCGATTGCGGGATCGTCAGGCCGAGGTCTCCGGCCGTCTTCAGATTGATCACCAGCTCGAAGCGCGAGGATTGCACGACCGGCAAATCGGCCGGAGCGGCGCCCTTGAGAATGCGCCCGACATAATCGCCTACTATGCGTCTGGTTTCGGCTCGGTGGGTGCTGTAGCTCATCAAGCCGCCGGCCGCGACGAATTCAGGCCATTCGTAAACGGCGGGGAGGCGGTAGCGGGCGGCGAGAGCGACGAGCTTGTCCGCGATCACCTGGAAATAGGTGGACGCCCCATAGACAAGACCGGCAGCTTGGCGTTCCCCTATCCTGGCGAACGCCGTCTCGACCTCGTCGGCGTCTCGGGCCTGCAAAACCAGAAGGGGTTGCCCCAGCGCCTGGGCGGCGGCTTCGATCTCCCGGATCTGCAACTGGATCGATGACGCGGTCGGGCTGAAAAGAGCTGCGATCAGGCGAGGCTGCGGGAGCAGCTCGCGCAGCATTTCGAGACGCTTCGGCCCCAGGTGGACGACGAACGAGCTTGTCCCTGTCGCGTTTCCGGCCGGCCGGTGGAGGCTTGCGACAAGGCCTAGCTGCACCGGGTCGAGACCGCTGGTGAACACGATGGGAATGGTTGCGGTCGCCTTCTTTGCCGCCACCGCCGTCGACGCTTCGGGCGCGACCAGCACCGCCACCGGAAGCCGCACCAGCTCGGCAGCGAGCATCGGCAGGCGATCGACTTGTCCCCTGGCGAAACGGTACTCGATCGCGACATTCCGGCCGGCAACAAAGCCGGCTTTCTCCAATCCTCCCAGGAAAGCCGCCTGAGCCCGAACGAACGTTTCGGCTTCCGGCGAGAGGCTAGTGAGATACCCGATGACCGGCAAGCCCGGCTGCGCCACGGTCCCGAATGGCGCCAGGGCGGCCCCGGCGACCGCGCTTCCCAGAAGATCGCGCCGCCTCATTCGATCACCTCGTCGGCGCGGGCGAGCAGCAGTTGCGGGATTGCGAGGCCGAGCGTTTTGGCGGTCTCCAGGTTGATGACCAGCTCGAACCTGGTGGGCTGCACGACAGGCAGATCGGCGGGTCTTTCTCCATTCAGAACCCTTCCCGCATAAGTCCCGACTTGGCGATAGGCCTCGGGGAGGCTTGGACCGTAGCTGATCAGACCGCCGGCATCGACAAACTCGCGGAACTCGTAGATCGCCGGCATCGTGTGCCGTGCAGCCAGCGCGACGATTTGTTGCCTCCGGCCTAAAAAGAACGGGTCCGCACCGACCAGCGCCGCACCGGTGCGGGCCGTTGCCATCGCGGCAAATGCCTCGTCGATCTCCGCGGCGTTCGTCGCGCGCAGGATCAAGACCTGCCGGCCGATAGCGGCCGCCGCCGCCTCGACATCGTCGAGCTGTTCGGCGGCACTGGCGTTCTTCGGGTTCAGCAGCACGCCGATAACGGCATCGGTCGCAATCAGGTCGCGCAGCAGCCCGAGCCGCTTCGCGGCAAGCGCGCCGACCAATATGTATGTCCCGGTCAGATTGGCGCCGGGCCGGTTCAGGCTCTCGACGAGGCCAAGCTTGATCGGATCGACGCCGGAGTTGAATACGATCGGGATCGTCCCGGTCGCCGCTTTTGCCTCCACCGCAGCCGGCGCACTGCCGCCGATGAGCAGGTTCACGTTGAGACGCACCAGCTCGGCCGCGAACTCGCGCAAGCGATCGTACCGCCCGTCCGCCCAGCGATATTCGACCCGGACGTTCTTGCCCTCGATATAGCCGGTTTCGGTCAGCCCCTTGCGGAACCCGGCAATATTCCGTTCGAATGCGGCACGCACGCCGCTGTGCAGAAACCCGATCACCGGCATCCGCTGCTGCGCGCCCGCCACCATCGGCCACGAGACCGTGGCCGCGACCAGTTTCGCGAACTCGCGCCGCCGCATGCGCGCCTCCCCCGCTTCTTGGCGGCAATTATGACTCAACTTGGCGGATTGACCACGCGGCACGACCCCGTCGCGCGTGCCGCGCAATCGGACCGTTGTGACCCTCACTCGACCACCTCGTCGGCGCGGAGAGCAGTCATTGCGGCGTGGCGATGTGCGGCGCGTTCGCGGTCTGGAGATTGACAACCAGGTTGAAGCGGTGGGCTTCTGGATCGCGCACCGCTCCTTCCCGACCGACCCATTCACCAGCGCTCATGGATCATAGCGCCCTCACCCTGTTCCCGCCGAGCGAGCCAGTCTTTCCGTAAAAGGCTACCGCTGCGGTGTACCCGGAGGTCTGCTCGTCATCATTGCGATCATAGGCCAGCGCGCTGTCTTTTGGGCGGCAATCACAAGCGGCCGCAAATGCCGATTGCTATCTATGGTGACCGAGAATTCCCAGCGCGTCGCCTACCCCGCCGCGATGGCCTGTGCGCGGGTGGAGCCTAACGCGTGTCCGTTCTTCAAGTGGCGCCGATGCGCGCGCCGAGGTGCTCGGGATCGGCAGCGATCGTGAGCAGTGGATCATGTCCGTCAAGCTGGTGTAAATTTTGGTGGCGTTTGAGGTGGCCATCGATCAGGCCGCCATGGGTGGAAGTTTTGCCGGACCGGGGTCGATCAGCGGCGGTGCAAGTTCGGCCATTCCTTGGGCCTGCATGTAGCGGCATTGGCGTAGCCATTCGTCATTCTGTGCGAGCAGAACCGCGCCGAAGAGCGAATAGGCGTGCAGGCGCTCCCCGAAGCGCTCGTGCCGGGCAATCGCCGCTTCGATCAATTCCCGAGCGGCCACCCGCTTCTCGCGCAAATCACGCGCGATCTCGATCAGTGGACGGGAGAGCAGGTCGCTCGGCATAGTTCCCTCCGCCTTATTCTCCGACCTGTGCCTTGCGTTCGGCGATCCAGGCCTTCACCTGGTCGTAGTAGTTGGCGAGGTAATATTCGGCGATGTCGTCGGCGGTGGTGGCCCAGACGCCATCATGCCCCAGGATGTAGCCGAGCGCCTCGTCGAGATGTTTGGCGGCGTTCGGCCGGCCGATATTGTGTGGATGCAGCGACAGGCACATGACCCGGCCGTTCTCGGCGCCCTCGCGATACAGCGTGTCGAACTGGTCCCGGATCATCTGCTGGAAGTAGTCCGCCTCGCGGTTCCAGGCGAGCATCCCGGCATCATTCGTCTGGCCGGTATAGGGTACGTAGATGAACTTCTGGCCGCCACGGACATTGATCGGCCAGGGCTGGTCGTCGATAATCCATGACGTGTGGTAGAGACAGCCGGCCTCGGCCATCAGGTCATCGGTCCGCACCGTGTAGCCGGCCCCGCCGCCGAGCCGTCCTTTGAGGCGCTTGCCGGTCATCTCCTTCAGATGCGCGATAAAGTCCTGCCAATAGGCGCGCTCCTGTTCCTCGGTCAGGTCGTAGATCGGCCGGCTGTTGTAGAGACCGTGCGCCATGTAATCCCAATCGGCGGCGATCATGGCGTCCTTGATCTCGGGGAAATGGTCGAGGATTTCGAGATTGAGGCAGCAGCAGGCGCGGATTTTGTGCCGGTTCAGCACGTCGAGCATGCGCCAGAATCCAACCCGGTTGCCGTAATCCATCCGCGCATAATGCGGAATATCGGGCTGGGTGGGCCGGTTCTCCGGCAGGTATTCGAAAAACTCCATGTTCGGCGCGACCCAGAACGCGACGCGAGCATCGTCAGGCCATCGGATGATCGGGCGGTCGTTGATCGGAGCGTAATCGAAGCGCCCGGGCGGAAGGGTCATGGATCATCTCCATTCGCCGGAAAATCGGATGAGAAGCTAGCTGTTAGACCGCGTGCGTCTTGAACCAGTCGATGATCTGTTTGCCAGTCGCTTTCCAGACACCCTGGCCGGCGCAGACATGGCCGAGCACCTCGTCAAGATGCCGGATGCGCCAGGGCTGGCCGATGATCCAGGGATGCAAGTGCAGGATCATCATCCGCCCGGTGGTCGCGCCGTCGGCATAGAGACCGTCGAACCACTCGCGCCACAGCAGGTTGACTTCGTTGATCGTCCGCCTGCCGTGCAGATGGATGTAATTGTCGTCGAGATATTGCTGCACGCCGAGCGAGTAGAGCTCGCCGGTTTGCGGCGTCATTCGGTAGGGCTGCTCGTCGTTGCCCCAGTCGCAGACATAGCGGATGCCCGCTTCGGCGAGCAGGTTCGGCGTGTTGAGCGTCTCCTGGAAATCGGGACCGGACCAGCCGAGGGGACGCGTGCCGGTGGCGCGTTCGACGGCGTCGATCGAGGCACGGATATAGTCGCGCTCCTCGGCTTCCGACATCCCGATATGAATGAGGCGGCGGCGCGACAGCCCGTGCGCGATGAACTCGGCGCCGCGTTTCTTTCCTTCCGCGACGAGCATTGGGTAATGGTCGGCTACTGCCTTGTCGAGCGCCAAGGTCGGCGTGATGCCGTATCTGTCGAGCACGGCGAGAACGCGAAAAATCCCGACCCGGTTGCCGTATTCGTGATTGCCCCAGCCGCCGATATCGGGGAATTGCGGCTGGTTGCCGGTCCACAGCCCCTCGGGACCGCCCATTGGGCTGACCGGCAGCGGCGTGCCGGGCGGCACCTCCCAGTCCCAATGCTCCAGATTGACGATGACCGCCAGCGCGACGCGGGCATTATCCGGCCAGCGCAGCACCGGGCGGGTGACGATCGGCGACCATGGATATAAATCCTGATCCATGCCGTATTCGCGCTTTGCGGGCATTGCTCGCTCCGGCTGCTTCGGACGAACCGATCATGACACAAGACAGCCGATTACGGAGCGCCTCTCGCCGTGGTCGCGCACCGAGGCCCGATATCGGCAGAGCCGGTCGGAGACGGGCTTCTTCCGGCATGGCAATGCAGGCGATTTCGACCAACTTGCCATTGTCACGTCGGCAGCCGCAGATAAGAGGCCGGCGCGACCTGGTCCGCCTTAATGCCTCAGATTCTCGCCAAAACCCCGTCCCGGAAACGGCGCATATTGTCGATCGTGGCATCGAGGCTCTGGTCGGACCCGTAACCGAACAAGCGAACATCCACGGCACTGGCCCCCAGCCTGCCGAGTTCCTGGATGTCTGCTACCCAGTCCGCGTCGCCTCCAGTGAACATCTCCGGCTCGCCCTCGATCGAACGGCGCGGCCGCGTGCCGGGACCCGTTAGCACCCGCAGGGCGACCACTATCTCCGACAGGTCGCGCCCGGCTTTTTCGGCAGCGCCACGCAGGCGTGCCAAGCCGGTCCTGAACCGGCTGACCGTGTTCATCGGGAATTGCGGGTTGGTGCCGACCGGGTACCAGCATTGGGCATATCTTGCCGTGCGGCGCAGCGCCGGTCCACTCTCTCCGCCGACCCAGATCGGGATCGGATTCTGCACCGGCTTCGGCGTAAACACGACGTCATCGAAATTGACGTATTTCCCGGAGAATTTCGGCAGCTCGGCGGTCCACAATTCCCGGCAGGCGGCCATCCACTCGTCGGTGACGTGTCCGCGATCCTCGAACGGCGCTGCGCCGATCGCCTCGAATTCCTCGCGGCACCAGCCGACCCCGATGCCGAGCGTCAGCCGGCCTTTCGATAGAAAGTCGATGGTGGCCAACATTTTTGCGGTCAGCACGGCGGGCCGATGCGGCACCACCATGACCGACAGCACAAAACGCAGCCTCTTCGTCAGCGCGGCGACATACGCGGTAGTGGCCAACTGTTCGAGCCAGGCCGCCTGCGTACCGGCAGGGAATTCCCCGGTGTTGGTGTAGGGGTATTTGGACTCCAGGTTGCGCGGAACCATAATGTGGTCGCTGATCGTCACGTAGTCGAAGCCGAGCGCCTCGCCTTCGGTGATAATGCGGGTCAGGCTGTCGGCCGCAATGAGCGAGCCCGAGGTTGGCGCGTTAAAACCGATTTGCACGTCGCCCTCCGATATCATTCATGAGGTATCCTGCGATGGCACGGGACTGAAGCAGCAGCATCGGCGGCAATACTGTTCTTCCTTTCTCGTACACCGAACGGCTTCGGGAATTGCCCCGAGTAATGCGTCGCCGCGCCGTCAATCCATCAGTTTCCGGATCAGGTAGGTGAACTCGATCGCGTGGCGGCGCGCCCGCTCCTGCAGCGTTGCGGCGGCGGCATGCCCACCCTCGACATTCTCGTAATAGAGGAACGGCAGGCCCATCGACGCCATCTTCGCCGCCATCTTGCGCGCGTGGCCGGGGTGCACGCGGTCGTCCTTTGTCGATGTCACGAAAAGCGGCTCGGGGTAGGACAATCCTGGCCGCAGATTGTGGTAGGGCGAAATGCGGCGCAGGAACTCGGCCTCGCTCAGCTCGTCGGGATCGCCGTATTCGGCCATCCACGATGCGCCGGCCAGCAATCGATGGTAGCGCAGCATGTCGAGTAGCGGCACCTGGATGACAATCGCCCGGAACAGTTCGGGGCGCCGGGTCAGCATCGCACCCATCAACAGGCCGCCATTCGAGCCGCCCATAGCACCGAGGCGGCGCGGGCTCGTAATCTTGCGGCGGATCAGATCTTCTGCGATGGCTATGAAGTCCTCGAAAGCCCTGGTCCGGTCCTGCTTCAGCGCGGGGCGATGCCAGTCGGGACCGAACTCGCCGCCGCCGCGGATATTGGCGACCACATACACGCCGCCTCTTTCAAGCCATAATTTGCCGAGTGCGCCGGAATAGGATGGGGTCAGCGACACCCGGAACCCGCCATAGCCGTAGAGTAGTGTCGGCGCCGTGCCGTCAAGCGGCAACGCCTTAGGGCGAACGACGGAATAGGGCACTGACGTGCCGTCGGCCGACACCGCCTCGAACTGCTCGGCGACAAGGTCAGCGGCATTGAAGCGCGGCGGCAGCGACTTGGTCGCTTCGGCCGTTGCGTTGGCCAGGTCCGCCAGATAAAGCGTACTCGGCATCAGATAGCCGGCGACGTTGAGACAGGCGCGTTCGTCCCGATCGCTCCGGCTGACGAGATGCACCGCGGCGTGCTCAGGCAGCGGCAGCTTTTCGCCGATCCAGTGACCCTCCTCAAAACGGTACACAACGGCGCTGCCGCGAATATTGCGGTATAGGGTTACCAATAAGCGGCTCCGCGTCGTCGCGACATCCTCGATCGATTCACGCGGGCCTGGCGCCACGATGACATGAGGTGCCGTGCTCCGCGGCTCCGCAAGGCACAGGGCGTGGTCGAGCGAAAACAGCGCTCCGGACGGAAGCGCCCTCTCGTCCCAATCCTGTTCGAGTGAGAAGATCAGCTGCCCGACAACGAAGCCGCGAAAGCTCGAACGCGCCGGCAGCTTCAGCGGGATCGGGCCTGCCGCGCCTAGCAGATGCAACTCGCTGTCGAAAAAGCTGACCCGGCGATTGATCAGTATCCCGCGCACCATCCCGTCCGGGTCGCGCAAAACGCTGATACCGAGGCTGACATCCTCGGGGCTGCCGCGGAAGATTTCGACGGCGCTGTCCAATAGCATCGAGCGACCGAGCCGTTTCAGCACGAACGGGTACCCGGCTCGGGTCATTGTTCCCGGTCCCCAATCGCGCGCGACGAGCAGGGTATCCGCATCGAGCCAGACGGCGCTCTGCTTGCCCTCGGGCAAGAAAAATCCGCCGCCAACGAATTCGGCGGCAGCGATGTCGAATTCCCGTTTCTCGGCAGCATCCTTGCCGCCATCCGACAGGCTGACGAGCGCGCGGCGGTGCTCCGGCGGCAGGGACGCGGCGCCCTGAAACACCCAATTGCGTCCTTCGTGGGCAGATAGCGCATCGATGTCGAGCAGGGGCCTCCACGCCGGTTCCGGCGTCAGAAACGAAGCCATGCTCGTCTCCCGCCACAGCCCGCGGATGTGGATCTCGTCCTGCCAGAAATTGACCAGCCGATCGCCGAGAAACGCCGGATAAGGGATGCGATCGGGGGAAGTCAGCACATCGACCGCGGCGTGATAGAGCTCGTTGGAACGCGGGTCGCTTTCGAGTGTGGCCAAGGTACGCTCATTTTGCCCCGCGACCCAGGCGAGCGCCGCTTTGCCTTCGATCTCCTCAAGCCAAAGGAACGGATCGTCGCTCATGGCCGACAGCTTTTGCAGGTTGGCAAGCGGTCAGAAGGCAAAAAAACAGCTCCGTTCTGATACGGCAATAGCGGCGGCCGTCCAACACGCCATGGCTTCGCCACTGAATGTCCTCAAGACCGATATCGAGCAAGACGGCGTGACGAATAAATCGAACCGGATTTAAGGATGCAGGAGCGGCAGTTCCCGTGGCCATCCACAGTCTCCACTAATATGGGAGAGCGAGTGCGACAATGTCGATCGAGAGCGTCTATAGGACCTGCTTCTTTCCGGTTTCTGAAGCTTGCATAATTGCGTCGAGCAATCGATGCCTGGTGACTGCTGCGGCAAAGCTCGGACTTGCCGATATGCCCTGCCGAATGCTGTCGGCCAGATGCGTGTAAAGCTGGGCGACATTGTACCGCGAGTCCCGCTCCAGACTGTCGGGAACCCAGCGATACCGTGCCGGGACTGGTAATTCCGCAAGCTCCCTCGCGGCGCCCTGGGCTCCCCGGACCGTCAATTCCTGACGCTGCATCGAGGCGCGCGTCGTGGCGGTCAGGACAAGATCCCCGCGGTCGCCATGGATCTCGAACAGAAACTCGGTGCCGCGGGTCATGCCACCCCGGATCTGAAACGACACGACCGCGCCATCCCCGACAATGCCGCTCACGACGAGCTGATCCGGAGTATCCTTCGCGACGAGTTCGCCGGTCCCCTCCAACGGGATGCGGTCGCGCTGGCTTACGGCGAACGCGGTCAGCTCGCAGAATTCGCCGAGGCAGTAGCACAAGGCATCGATCTGATGCCCGCCGGTGATCGTCAGCAGGTTGGCGCCGTTTGCGCGAGCGGCCTGATAGGCCCGGTCGATCGTGGCACCCCAATTCGGAGCAACGCCGATCATCGAGGCGGTCAACACCCGGCCGACGTAGCCGTCGGCGATCAGGTTCTTCGCGTAATTGATGGCCGGCGACATCTGACCCTGCAACCCCACCACATGCCGTATGCTGCCTTGCTCCGCGGCATCAAGCATGCGAATGGCTTCCGCGGTGTCGCGGCCGAGCGGCCACTCGCAATAGACGTGCTTGCCCGCCTCGATCGCGGCCATTACCGGCCGATAATGATCGGGCACCTTGATGCTGACCGTGACCAGATCGACGTCCGGATGCCGCGCCAGTGTCTCGGGGTCGGAGAAGGCGAGTGGCACCCCGTAATGCCGCGCCGCCGCTTCGGCGGTTTCCAGCCGGGTCGTGCAGACCGCCGCGATCTCGAACTGGGGCAGCGCGCGCAGCGCCGGAATGTGGGCAATCGAGGCAAACCCGCGGCTTGCACTGGCTCCGACGATGCCGACCCGGATTTTGCCGTCGCTTGCCATAGACCCCTCCCGTGCAATCCGATCCGTTTTCGGCGACCCACAGCCTGCGCCAAGTCGGCCGGCGAATTATCGAGACGATGCCATAACGACGCAACTCCGCCACTGCAGCCGCTTTCAGGTCGAGCCAGGACCGGCTCGACTTCGCCGTACACGCGGCAGCCGCTTTACCATTGCCCAAGACGCCCGAAGCGGCGATCCTGGCCAGAATAATCCACCCGGGATCGGGGGAATGTCGATTGGAAGCGGAGGAGGGTCATGGAGCGGCCGCGGATACAGCAGAAAATGCCCGAGGACCGGAGCGGATGGCATCGGATCGATGCCGGCTCGCATCTCGAGATACTGTTCCACCCCAATCGCGTTCCCGCCAGCCGCGAGCCGGACCAGATCGAACGGCCCTCGATCGTGGTTGCCGTGGCCGGCAAGCGCGAGCAGGCGTTGCGTTTCGACCCGTTCAGCATCGGTGCCCATTATCACATTCGTCCGGGCCTCGCCGATCAGATCCCGCTTCCGGTCGCGGAGGGGCAAAGCCCGCTCGATGCCATCGTGACCTTCTTCGAGAAGCCGCTTCGGTTACGCGGCCTGCTTGCGCTGGCCGAGGAGGACGGGGTAGCGTCGCAGTTGCGCGATGAGGAGCTGAGGAACGCCGCCGCTCAGATCAGAAATCTCAGCACCGCGCACAAGGGCCGATGATCGGCCCGTCAGGTCAGTCGCCGGAGCCGCACCCTTTACACACACCGGACCGGTCAGCGGATGCACGCCCCCGGCTCGATCTTGGCAAGATCGGCAGCCCTCGTGCCCGGTCTGATCTGGCTGTCGAGCGCGTCGCGCGTCTCCAGCGCGATCTCTTCACCTTCGCCGACCTCGGCCACCGGTGCGATATCGGGGTAATAGCGGTTGTGGCCGAGGTGAGGTTCTTCGGCCAGCGACCTGTTTCGATCGATGCGGATCGCATGCATGGCCACTCCTCGTCCAGAGTCGCACGTTCATTTGTCTTCGCGTCGCGCGGCGCGCCGTATAGCGGGTCCACATTTACCGCGCCAGCAATTCGCGCACCGCGTCGTTGATGAATTTGGCGTCTTCGGGCTGGAACACCGGGTTGCCGGCGCGGTGGCCCCAGATCGACGGGATCGGCCGCAACTCGGCACGCTTCATGCGGGCCACCT
>JBFWVT010000096.1:0-17550 GCA_050246595.1 Alphaproteobacteria bacterium | reverse complement strand
GCAAATCCTGTGAATAGGGTCTGGGCATGCGTGCTGGCCTCCGCCCCCCAGCCAGCATCTTGCGCAGAGATCCCCGCGCCGGGGAACCCCTATCCCGTTTCAACCAGACCCGATCACACTCTAATGCCGCGGTGTGCTGAAGCACCAACGCCCCGATCAGGAGATGACGCGGCCCGAACAGATGATGCCAATGCGTCCAGCCTCGCGTTCGGATCGGCTCGTCGGTTTTGTCGCCGGGTTCGATAACGGCGTCAGGCACGAGCCCGGCTGATTGCCACTCGCGCAGCCGCGCCTGCACCAGACCGGCGACCGCCCGCTCGCGCGCCTCGTCGGCTTCGGTCGCACCGGCATAAAAGAACGAGCCGTCCGGGCGCGACCACTGGATGCAGTAGAGCCGTTCCTGAAAAATATCGTCCGGGCGGGGCCCGATGTCTTCCGGCCCCCAGCGGCGCAGTTCATTGCCGGCGGTCGGGCTGTAGCGGTTGCGGCATGCGTCGAGCCGCTCCCGATCGCGCCGCCGCTGTTCGTCGGACAGATACCGGCTCCTCAGCTCGACATCGCCGCGGATCGCGCCGAGCAGGGTCGCGTATTCCCGCCCGTCAAGCTCGTATCGCAGCCCACGGTCCTTGACCGTGCCCGCGTCTTGCGCCGCCGCGATATCCGCGTCGCTTGCCGCGGCATCGATGACGATGCGAAACCGCTTCGCCGCGGCATCCGGCACCAGGCGGGCGACCGTGCGATAGTTCCGGCTGACGACCCAGCTCGGCGCCTCGGCACCATCCAGCTGGTCCTCGGGCAGCGCGTTTCCAGGCAGTACAGGTAGGCCTTGGCGCGATTGGCGATGCGGACCCGCACCGGTTCGGCATGCTCCTCCGGCCGATGCACCAGCCGGAAGTCGCCCGCATCGCGGATGACCGTGCCGCGAGCAGCCTCCTCCCACTCCTCGTCCGAAACATCGGATCGCGGCACGAGGTCGTAGCGCTGCCGCGCGGGATCGGGCACGAGGTCGAGGATGGTCCGGCTGCGTTCGTGCACGCGCCGCGTCTCAATCATCGGCACGCGCCAGAAGGTGACAGGGCAGATGACCGTGTAAGGCGTCGCCTCCGGCGCGACTGCCTCCCCCGACCGCCCGACCCGCCAGCCATGCGGCCAGCGCGTCGGCGCGTCGATCGGCAATTTCACATCATGCGGGCCGGCATCATGTTCGAAACCGAGTTCGACAATCCGGCGGTCGACAGCGGTAACGATCGCTTGCTGGGCCTCGGCGATCCGCCATCGCGTCTCATCATCGCCGCCGACGATATTGAGCGCACCCCAGGTCAACAGGCACGCGATCGGGTTCAGGTCCGCGGCATAGACATCGCAGCCAAGACGCGCGGCCTCGAACGGGATCGAGCCGCCGCCGCAGAACGGATCGCCGACGCGCGGCCGGTGCCCGAAGCGGCGCTCGCCGAGCTGGCGGACAAGCTCCGGCAGGCTCGTCGCGTCGGTTCCGAGATGCGCGTTGACCTCGGGCCAGCCATCGCCGAGGGCGCTGTCGGGTAGCTCCTCGGGACGCAGGCAATAGGTCAGCTTCTCGTCGAGGCCCATCGCCTCAAAGGCCCGCAATTCGAGTTCGGCGCGACGCTCGCCGGGGAGGCGCCGCAACCACCCGCCGGTAGCTTGGTCGAACGCCTCGTCGTGCAGATACGCCGGAAGGAGCTGCTTCGCCTGTGTTGCCGGGATCGGCTTCGCCTTGCGTTTGCGCAGGCCTGCCTCGTCCATCAGCATCAGCTTCAGGAAGATCGCCCGGTCGCGCTCGGGGTCGTGGGTGGCGGGGAGCAGCAGGCCGAGGATCGTGGCGCGAATCAGGATCAGCGGCTTGCGGCCCTTCCAATAGCTGCCGAGCGCGGTCAGCGTCTGCCCGGCATTGGCCTTGCGTTCCTTGTAGCTCTCCTTCGACAGGCGCGAGACCGGCAGCTGCCGTTCGATGAAGGCAACGGCATCTGCCGCCGCGCTTCGGGTTTCAAGTAGCGGCGCCACGGCTTCGCTCATCGCGGCTGCTCCCAGATCCCGGCGGCGCAGGCCGCCTGCTCGCTGTTGACGTCGAATAGGCCGCGCTGGTCCGACCCGCTCTTTGTGGGCGTAAACCGCTCTCTGGGTGCTTTTGGCGACACGGGACCCGGCGCGGTCGGGTTCTCCGTCAATGCGTAGCGCACCGCCTTGCGCCAGCCGACTTGGTGCTTCGAGTGATGCCCGGTTTGCGCCGCGGTCATCGTGTAGAGCCACCAGCGCTCTTCGGGCGCCAAGCCGCGCCAGTTCTGCACCGCGTTCGGAGCCAGCTCGGGATCGGCGTTTTCGATCGCCCAGGCGAGCAAGACGAGTTCCTTCCCCAGCAGGCGGGCCACGGGATTGGGGCCGATCTTCCAGCGCGCCGGCCGCAACCCGGCCGACCTCAAGCGGCGATTGAACTCCTCCTCGGTCGCCTCGGCGATGCGCAACCAGCGGTCGCGATCGAGGCGCACCCGGAGATTGGCCGACTCCAGGGCGGGGCCGGCGAGATCGCGGTGAAACACCTCGTAGATCATGACTTCGCCCTGTGCCGCGCGCGGGATCGCGACGACGAAGTGATGCGCCTCCCGCTCCTCGGCATAGCCAAAACCGATGATCTTCAACTTGATCGCGCCAGGCGGCGCCGTGTCGTTCATTGCACGATCCCGTCCGGTTGCGGGTCGACGCCAAGCTCCTTGGCCGCTTCGATCAGGGCGCGCCCGCTGGGGAATTTCAGGCGGGAGATAGCGATACGCAGATCCGGCTGCTCACGAAATTCGGCTGCGAGTTCGGATGCGCGCGCCTCAATAAACTCCGCCGTCCTCAGGGTGCTCTGACCAAAACTCAGGCTGATCCAGTCTTCTGTATCGTCAGGCTTGGATACATCGATCTGAGCACCGCCGATCTCGGCTGCAAAACGCTTCAGGATCGCCAGCACCTCAAAACTGCGTCGCCGATCTGAGCCTTTCAGCCGGCAGCGCCATTCGGCGGGCCGCTGCTGATCGATTTGCAGCGGCTTGTCTCTCCCTCCGCCTCGCGGGATCGCAATCGGCACCGGGTCGGACCAGATCCCTGCCGCTTCGGCAATCGCCGCGATCGGCTTGTGCCACCCCTCCTCGATCGGGATTTCCTCCTCATAGACTTCGCCATAACGAGGGTTTGAACCATCGATCGAGTACCGGATCGTGCCGCGGGGGATGGCTTTCAATGTGACGCGATGCGCGCCGTCGCGGTAATTTACCTGATATTTCAGCGTAATCGTGTTCTGCCAGGAGCGCGAGTCGCCGGTCTCGTGCACCCCTGTCGAATCGACCGCCAGGAATGTGATCTTCATCGCGTCGGTTTCGAGGCGGCCATTCTGAACGACAGGGGACGCAGTCGTGACGGGCCGAGCATCCTCTTCGTAATGCACCCGATCACCATTCTTCGCCGAAACTTGCAGCGTCACCTGGCCGGTCTCATCAGAGCGGACGAGTTGCTGTAAAACGACTGCGGTCCTCTCGGGCGGAAACGGCCGCTTGCGCAAGTAGCCGGCTCCCTCGTCACGCCAGAAAACCTTGAGGAAAGCTGCCGACTTCAAGCTCTCGTGCGCGCCTGGCGGCACCAAGTACCAATCGGCCCGGCGCGCTACCTGCTCCAGCAAATCCCTCCACTGCATCGTCTGTGCGGTGAAGATCAGATCCTCGAACTCCGACCGGAACGCATCGGTTTCAACGTCTTCCCGGTACTTGCGCTCATCCCGTAGCGTGTCGAGAATGGCGGCTTCGCCGACAAATGCGTTTGAAGAAAACTCCAACTTGAGGGTACGACGTGTTAGTGTCCCATCGAGTCCCGGATAGTAGAGCTGCGTAAATGTCTCGCGCAGTGCGGACAACAACCCGTTCCGCCACCGGTCCAGAGCAGTCTTCGCCTGCTGCATCTCCGGGGCCGTATCAGGCATTCTTTGGGCCTGAAATTCTGCAATCTGGTCTTCGGCCGCCTTGGTGTAGGCGGCGTTTTCGGCGACGCGTGTGAAGGTCTCCTCTCCACAAAGGAACATCAGGCGGTTCTTGAACGTCTGGTTCTGCCAAAGTTGCCGCAGCTCGGGGTGGAGTCCCTGGGAGTGAGGCTGGCTGATCACGAGCAGCACGTCGTCTGCCGACATCTCTTTCTGAATATCCTCCGTGGTCGGAAAGACCGCGAGACGCTGGTATGCCGGCCGACCTATGCCGCCCGGGCGTTCGGCGGCCCGTCCGGGTTTGAATACCTGCCGCAGATACGCCTCGACCTCTTTGCGCGGCGCATCCGGATTTACCATTATGATGCTGGCGCGGTCCTTGATCGCCGAGTTGACGTTCTTGACATCGCGATAGTACCAGCGTCCGTCGGTGCGGCGATGCAGATACCAGGCCGCGTCTTCAAGCTGCGTCAGCAAGGCCATGTTCACGCGCGACACGTCCCGGCTCGGCGCGCACAGATACCCGGCAACTTCTTCGGGCGTCAGCCCCTGCAGCGCATTAGGGTCGGTCGACATCGCCAGCGAGGAAAGATAGAGAAGCTTGGCGGCATCGGCCGGCGCGCTGTCGTGAGCGGCTTCGGCGAGCGCCTCCGCGCTGGCTCTGCCACGTGAGGCGACATCCCGGGAGCACGCGTTCCTCAGGCTTGGATTGATCCGATCGAGCATACCGCCGACATTGCTGTCGTTGAAATCGATGTCGTGCGGATGAATCAGCAGATGCGGCCGTGTCTTGTCCTCCCACACGGATGCGACCATTCGCCGAGCCAGCCGCAACGTCTCGCGGGTCTGTTGAAAGCCCGGATTTTCGCGGAAGCGGGCAAACAGATCCTGCATACCGGGATGGAAGGGATAAGTGTCCGCAATCTGCGTTGCCCATCCTTCGAACAAGGGCGGAATCACGGCTTGCTGCGCGGCAGTCCGGTATGCTTCGGCATAGGCTCGCGACACCGGAGGGATTGCTTCCCTATCTCGGATCTCTTCGAATAACCGGCGCCGCAGGATTCCATAAAGCTCGGCACCGTCCATCTGGACCGGCGTGATATCCATTGCGGTACGGTTGGTCTCACTCGTCGCATTGTCGATCGCCTGCTGAATGTGAGCGCTGCCTTGCGCCCAGACACCGGAAAGGTCCGAAATCACCAGGCAACAGCGTGGCAGCCGGTTGGTCATGATCGCGGACATCAGGTTGGCGAGCGCGATCGACAGCAGGTCCGCTTGCATCGTTCCGGGGCCGGCGGGGCGTGCACCAAGTGCGACGAAGAACGGCGGCATCTCATCGAGCATGATCAGCGTCGGTTGATCCCCGAGGACGCGAGCCCAGGTCGATGCTCCCGGCGGTTCGTTAGGCGGACCCTGCCAAAGCTCCTGTCGATTGAGCAGCTTCAGGATGTGCAGCCATAAAAACTCCCGCGTGTCGGTCTCGCGGCCATCGAATGCAGCCACCTCGATCCGCTCGTCGTCTGCCTCGATGCCACATTCGGCCAGAATCGTCCGGCGCAACCCGGCATGCTTCGCCAGCAGGCCCAACGCGATCAGGTTATGTGTTTTGCCTCCGCCCATTGCCTGCTTGAGCCGAAAGACACCCTGATCGCTGCGCCCGGACAGCCGATCGAAAGCCTGCCGAAACAGAACCCGCATACCCTCGGTCGGATGGTTTTCGGAGAAAAATCTAGCAGGATCGATACCGTCCGCGTTGAAATCGGCGATGTTCGCGACCGTATCCGCCCGCGCCTTCTCGAACACGGTCGTTCTGGGTGTACAGAGGCGGTACAGTGACAAAGCACTCGGAGAATGTTCTGGCATCTGGTCCCCTCGATCCGGTCGGGGAGTTTAGCAACCATTCCGCGAAAGCGGGAGCTTCTGACTGATCGAAGGCTCCGAACCGGCGCCTTTCCGGGCACAGTCCGGGAAAATGCGCCGACTTGTCGGCTATCCCCTCAGATCATGGGCGTTGCCAGAAGTGAGCCGGTAAAAGACCGAGGCAGCATTGGGGTGATGACTGGGACGAGAGCGCTACTGCTTCGTAATCAAGTCTGAAATGTCAGCCTCCAGGGCTTCGGCAATCCGCTGAAGCACTGCGATCTCGAAATGCTGCGTGCCTCAGCTGTGGATCTGCAGCGTCATGCCCTGTCGGGCGAAAAAACCAAGATCGCGCGAATGGTCACGGAACGCACACTGCGAAATCGAGCACTCGCCATCACCCATCGCCTGCACGCCATACCGGAGCCTCGACAGCACCAATTCGTCGCCGAGGCCGTCCGCCGCCTATAGGCGATGTGCCCGCCCGGCTGCGCGCTGTGCGGGCGCTCGGCGTTGAGAGCGCTTCTGCTCTCGATGGCCAAAAGGTGAAACACATGACCACGTTGATGCAGGCGAGCCGGCAATGGGCATCCCGCCCAGCCGACGAGCGCTTTCTTTCCCTTCGCGAGATGGCCGCCAGGATGCGCGATCTGCGCGAGCGCCGGTCGGGGCTGGCGTGTCGAGGCATTCCGCCTCGAACGGAAATCCTCTCATGACCGATTTCCTGATCGCCGATCACGGCTCGATCGTCTCGATCCGGCCGGTGAGCGCGGCTGCGCGCGAGTGGCTCGACGCGAACATCGTGGCCGAGCCCTGGCAGTGGATGGACGGCACCGTTGCCGTCGATCCCCGCTGTGGGCGCGACATTGTCGCCGCTCTCACCAAGGCCGGTCTCCCGATCTCGCCCTGATTGGCCCCGGCCCCGGTGCATCGCGCATGCGCCGGGGCTGCGGCGTCGCAGCACTCCCGCCGCGACATCAAGGGAGACCCCCTCATGGGTCAGTACCACAAGACTGTCTGCATCGAAGCCGAAGAGGGCCTCACCCCGTATGCACTGGCTGGGGCCTTCAAGGAAGGCGAGCAGGGGTTCACCCGACCCTCCACTCCGAATGCAATCCTGGCGCTCGTCTGCGCCCGCGGCGGCAACATGCCGGCCGATTGTTCGCGGTCGCCATTGATCGGCCGTTGGGCTGGAAAGCGCGTCCTCGTCCAGGGCGATTACGCCGGGGACGATGACATCCCGAACTGGGATGGACCGCCGCTCTCCAGCCTATACGGCATGATCGAGGGCGACCCGGAGTACCAGAAAGAGGGTGAGACCTGTTGGAACGACGTGAGCCGCGAGGCCGCCGCGTTTATCGAAGCCGCATGCAACGTGCGGTATTTCGGAGACGACTGGAAAAACATCGTGCACGTCAAGCCGACCGGCAAGCATTTCGGCAGTTGCGGTGTCGCCGAATACGTCATCGACGAGACGCACCACGATGCCGAGAGCCTGGCTTACCTGAAGCGGGCGGGTCTGCAGCCGATCGACGTTCCGCGCGTTCCGCGCTCCGGTGATTGGCATGGCATACGGTCCGACGAGATCACGGAGGGACACCGCCGCGTGATCGTCAATCTCGATACGCTCGAATACATCGATCCGGTGGAGTTCGGCCAGGTGCCGACCTTAGCCGGGATGGTCGACCTGGCGCCGAAAGGCCGCCGTCTGATGGTCAGCGAGACCGTCGGCGGCCGCAAGCGCAAGGTGAACACCCTGAACAAATGCGCCTTCTATCAGGAGAAGAAGGGGACGAAGAAGATCTCCTACGACCACCTGGTCGATATCGCCGGCGGCCTGTTCGTGATGAGGTAATCGAGCGCGGGACCGACATCGGCGACAAGGTCATCCGCTATCTCGTGGCCCTCACACGCTACTGAACCCGAGAGGCTCCGTCGGCCGCGCGCCGACGGGGCTTTCGGCCTGCCGACACTTCCGTCGGCAGGAGAACCACAGATGAGTTTCAAGCCAGAAGTGGTCGCCGACAGCTCCGGTAAATGGAGCGGCAATGCCTTGCGCTTCGCCACCGAAGAAGAAGAGGCGAAAATCTATGTCGACGATCTGATGATGCGCTGGACCGCGGTGCGCGACACCCGTGTCGTCGAAACCGACGAGCCGGTTATCGCCCGGCTCGACCGCGAAGGCAGCAGGTGGAAGCTCGTACTGCTGACCCAAGCGTAATCACCGAACCCCCTTTCGCCGCGTGCGGAGGGGGCTTCGGCCTGCCGGCATTCAGCCGGCAGGAGACACCCGATGAAATACTGCACTATCTCTGGAGAATTGGCGGACGTGCACCCGTCAATTACGCCGGAACGGATCACCGCAGCTGCGGATTCCGCTGATGTCGGCCGGGTATTCCGATTGATGTCGGCCACCTGTTCCGATCGAAGTCGGCCGGCCGTTCCGACTGATGTCGGCCGGGGTGGCGGAGCGCCCGCTGGACGGCTGTGATCTCTCCATAAGCGATTGCACGCGGTCAAGCAGTGACGGTTTGCGGCGCCTTTTGCTTGCGCAAACTGTCGCCGCTGAGCTGCAGGCGATGGGCGTTGTGAATGACACGATCCAATGCGCAGGCACCACAGGACGGCGCCGTCGATGCGGGCGAGCACGCTAGCGACGAACAATGCAACCGCGGCGGCGTGGACAGCGCCAAGACCGCCGCCGGCGATCTCGTGCAGGGCGCCAAGGATCAGCCCGCCTTGCGGCAGATGGGAGTCAATCTCCGCAGCCCCGAACGGCACGACACGATGTGGCGGCCGGCCGGCCCGCTCAATGCGGGCGATCAGCTCGCGCAACTGGTCGAGAATTCGTACAGATGCGGGCGCCATACTCCCCCGAACGGCGAGCGGAAGACTATGTTCCTATTTTGTTCCATAAAGCTGGGTGCGTCAACACCGACGTGAGTGTCCCACCGGGAGTGCCCGCCAACCTTTCAGAACTCTCGGATAGGCTTTCGTGGTAGCCAGTACGCCGCCGACGGCTCTCGCAAGATCCTGAAGACTGCCGCCATCACATAATCGATGAGCTGCACGGCAAGCTGCCGGAACAATGTCCTGAGGGAGAGTTTCTGCGGTATCTTGAAAACCGAACTGGTTCACCGACGCGACTGCCCCGAGCGCAATGCCGCGCGGCGCGATCTGTTCGCGCACGCCGAATGCTACTACAATTGGCAGCGAATCCACTCCGCTTTTGGCCATATCACCCGGAGCAGACAGACCAGATAACCCTATAACCCGGTGTTCACCTTTCCGGGGAAAGATCAAATACACCTACCGATCCAGACGAGGAGCACATGATCGACGCGGACGTGAAGAACATTGGCATCGAGCTGAAAGCAAGTATCGCAAGCCGTATCAACGCGGCGTTTCATGCCAATTCGGTGCCGGCGATCGCCGAAATCGAGATCATTAACGATACCGAACAGCCCCTGACAGAAGCCGCGGTCCTGGTGTCCTCGACACCGAGCTTTCTCAGACCGAAAATCTTCCCGTTCGATCGGGTGCGCGAGCACGGCACTGAGCGGCTGAACCCGGTGCCGGTCGAACTCGACCCGGCATTCCTGTTGGGCCTTACCGAAGCGGTCCGCGGCGAGATCAGCATCGCGCTGCGTGTTGGAGAGCAGACCCTCGCTTGGCTCGCGAGGCCATGCGACCTGCTATCGCCCTCCGAATGGACCGGGCTCGCAGCGGCGCCCGAGCTGATCGCTGCGTTCGTGCTGCCAAACGATCCGACAAGCGAGGCCGTTCTGCGCAATGCCGCCGAAAAATTGCGATCCGCCGGCCGCGATCCGGCGCTCGACGGCTATAATGCGCGCAAGAAGACACGCGCGTGGGAGCTTGCCGAGGCAATCTGGGCTGCGCTGTCGGACGAGCGCATCGTCTATGCGTTGCCACCGCAGAGCTTCGAACAGAACGGGCAGAAGGTGCGGTCGCCGAGCGCAATACTGGAACGCAGGCTCGGCACCTGTCTCGACTTGGCGCTGCTCTTTGCGGGCTGTGCCGAACAGGCAGGACTCAACCCGGTTATCGGGTTTTGCGAGGGGCATGCCTTCACAGGGGTCTGGCTGATCGACGACGCATTCCCGGTGGGCGTGGTCGACGAGGCGCAGACTATCCGCAAGCGCATTCAGGCCGAGGAGCTGGTCCTGGTCGAGACGACGCTGCTGACCAGCGACCGGCCGACCCGGTTTCGGGCCGCCGTGGAGAAGGCAGCCGGGCTGGTTGCCGCCGATGCCGAAAAGCGTTTTGAGCTGCTTGTCGACATACGCCGGGCGCGCCACCGTCAGATAAAGCCGCTGGCCTCAGTCCCGGAGGCGGCCTCGCGAGCGATCAGCGTATCCGCTGCAATCCAGGAAACGGCAGGGATCGAACCGCCGCCAAGTTTCATCGAGGAAGAGGAGATCGTCGCCGACCGCGCCGACGAAGTCGTGGACCGGTTGGAACGATGGAAACGCAAGCTGCTCGATCTGTCGCTGCGCAATCGGCTTCTGAACTTCAAGGCAACAAACGGGACCGTACCGCTGGTGTGTCCGGACGCGGCAAGGCTGGAGGACATGCTTGCCGACGGTAAGCGGATCAAACTGCTGCATTCACCGGGTGTCATGAGCGGTGCCGACCCGCGCGATGCCGATCTCCACTTTCGAACGGCCGGAGACGATGCGGCGCTGCGCTACGCTGCCGAGGCGCTCGCCCGAAACGAGATTCATTCAACGTTGGGCGCAGAAATCCTCGAAGCGCGACTGATCGAGATCCATCGAACCGCGCGAACCTCTTTCGAAGAAGGCGGCTCGAATAGCCTCTATCTCGCAATCGGATTCGTATCGTGGGCCCCGCAGGGAAAGAGCCAGGTTTGCAAGGCGCCGCTGCTTCTCGTCCCGGTTGCTCTCGAAAGACGCACCGTCCGCTCCGGTTTCTACCTCGTGCGCCATGAGGACGACCCGCGGATAAATCCGACCCTGCTGGAGATGCTGCGGCAGGATTTCAGACTTACCCTCCCCGAATTCGAACGCGAACTGCCGGTCGACGCATCGGGGCTCGACGTCGGCAAAATCTGGCGGATTGCGCGAGCCTATCTGAAGGATGTGAAGGGCTTCGAACTCACCGAAGAGGTGGTCCTGGCAAACTTTTCGTTTGCCAAATACCTGATGTGGAAGGACCTGGTCGATCGGACCGACGTGCTGAAGCGCAATCCGGTTGTTCGGCACCTGATCGACACCCCGAAGGAGAGCTATGGCGACGGTGCCGAGCTGCCCGACGAGCGGCGGCTCGACGACGAGGTTCATCCGCGCGACCTGTTTCTGCCGCTTCCGTCGGATTCGTCCCAGACCGCTGCCGTAGTTGCGGCAACGCGGAACAAGGATTTCGTGCTGTTCGGGCCGCCGGGGACCGGCAAGAGCCAGACCATCGCGAATATGATCACACAGTTGTTGGCGCACGGCAAAACGGTGCTGTTCGTGTCCGCCAAGACGACCGCGCTCGACGTCGTGCGCCGACGACTCAACGACGTCGGGCTTGGCTCGTTCTGCCTCGAAGTCCATTCCGCCAAGGCGCAAAAGACCGCCGTTCTCAATCAGCTCAAAGCGGCGTGGGAGACCCGTAGCGAAGAGGCTTCGAATGAGTGGGAGCGGGCGACCTCGGACCTGAAGGCGCTGCGTGACCGTCTGAACGCGGTCGTCCTGGCCTTGCATCGTCGGCATCGCAATGGTCTGACAGCCCACCAAGCGATGGGACGTGTGATCGCCGGCCGAGATTTTCTGCCGGGATTTGCCCTCCCATTCAGCTCCCCGGACCGGCACGACGACTCCGATATGGCGGCGCTCCGGAACATGTGCCGGACCCTGAAGACCGCGCTCGACGCGATCGGCGATCCCTCGCGCCACAAGCTGAACGGCATTCGCCGCGCGAACTGGTCTCGGGCTTGGCAAAATCAGCTCGTCGACCTCTCAAGCAGCTTTCGCGACACCGTCGCGGCGCTCGAAACGAAGCGCGCCGCGCTGGCTGCATATTTCGGGATTTCCGGGATCGGCGATCTCGGCCGCGGCCGCCGCCTGCTGGCTCTTGCGGCGCAGGCGGTCATGGACCAAGCCGAACCCGGCGCGGTGCTGCTCGGCGCCAACGCCGCCACGCTACGCAGCGCCTTCGAGGAATGGAAGCCGCTGCAGCAACGTCATACCGAAATCTGCAAGGAACTCGCCTGCTTCTACCGGGACGGCGTGTTCGAACTGGATCTCCCGGGATTGCTGAAGGAATGGCACGAGGCGTCAAAGGCGTTCATCTTTGTTCGCAGCGGCCGCAGGAGGCGCACCCGGCAAATGCTGGCTCCGTTCACGGCCGACGAGCTGCCGGACGATATCGGTCCGGAAATCGCGCGCCTGATTGATCTGAGGCCACTGCGGCAGGAAGCCGCCCGGCACGATCCCACGCTCGCCGCGCTCGGCCGCGCGTGGAACGGCCTCGATACCGACGCGACCGCCGTGGAGGCGCTGTTCGACTGGGCAGCGGAGACGGAACGGGCGGCCGACCGGCTTGCCGGTCCGGAGACGCCGCAGCGCTATTGGATTGAGACTTTGCTCTCGATCATCGGGCAGGGCGCGGCCGATCCTGCGGCGCACGAGCGGTTCCGGGCAGCTTTGTCCGAGCTGGCCCACGCCTTCGTTCGGTTCGACGCCGTGCGCCGCGATCTGGCGCAGCATGCCGAAACCTCTGACGAATGGCTCGGCCTTGCCGCTGATGCTTCCTGGCCCGCACAAGCGGTAAAGACTGCCAGCGCCTGGGAGAGCGCTGCTGCGCAGACACAGCGATGGTGCGCGTGGCGCGAGGTGGCGGACAGCGCCGCCCGGTTGGGGCTCGCCCCGCTTGTTGGAGTCCTGATGGCGGGAGCGATCACGACCGAACAGATCCTCTACGCCTTTGAGCTGGGGTACGCACGCTGGTGGATCGAGCAGGTCGTCGACGGCGAAGACGCGTTGCGGACCTTTATTGCCAACCACCACGAGGCCGCGATTGCGCGGTTCGCGGAAATCGACGCTCGGGTTGCCGAGCTGGCAAGGCGCGTCGTTGCCGGCCGGCTCTCGGGCAACGTACCGCCGCGAACCGCTTTCGGGCGCGACCCCGAATTCGGCGTGCTCGCGCGCGAGATCGAAAGAAGGACCCGTCATCTGCCGCTAAGGCAGCTCTTTGGTCGGATGTCGACGGCGCTGACCAGACTCGCGCCCTGCCTGATGATGAGCCCGCTCTCTGTGGCGCAATATCTTCCGGCGGACGCCCAGCCGGTCGATGTCGTGATTTTTGACGAAGCGTCCCAGATACCGGTGTGGGATGCGATCGGCGCGATCGCGCGCGGCAGGCAGGTGATTGTCGTCGGCGACCCGAAACAGCTTCCGCCGACCGCGTTTTTCGACCGGAGCAGTGACAGCTACGATGACGCCTCGGACCTGGAAGACCTGGAGAGCATCCTCGACGAATGCCGCGGCGCCAACATCCCGCACAAGCGACTGGCGTGGCACTATCGCAGCCGGCATGAAAGCCTGATTGCGTTCTCTAACGAGAGATACTATTCGCCCCCTGGGCTCGTGACGTTTCCCTCGCCGGTCACGAACGATCGCGCTCTGCGCTATGTCCATGTGCCGGGCGGCGTCTATGAGCGCGGTTCGGGGCGGGTCAATCGCGAGGAGGCCCGCGCCGTCGTTCGGGAGGTCTTGAACCGGCTGCTCGACCTGGCTTTCGCAGCCCAGTCCAGTTCGCTCGGCATCGTTACCTTCAACACCGAACAGCAGCGCCTGATCGAGACAATGCTCGACCAGGAACGGCGCAGCCGGCCCGAACTGGAACGGTTTTTCGGCGCCGAGTGGCACGAGCCGGTCTTCGTGAAGAATCTCGAAACCGTGCAGGGCGACGAGCGCGACGTGATCCTCTTCTCGGTCGGCTATGGCCCCGACGCGGCGGGCCGCGTGTCGCAGAATTTCGGCCCTCTGAACAAGGAGGGCGGAACGCGGCGGCTGAATGTGGCTATCACAAGGGCACGCAGCGAATTGCTCGTATTCGCGACGTTGCGGCCGGATCAGATTGACCTGTCGCGGACGAAGGCGGACGGCGTGCGCGATTTCAAGCATTTCCTCGAATATGCCGAGCGTGGGGCGGGCGCGCTGGCGCGAACGGCTGCCCCACTCGACCGCGATCCGGATTCACCGTTCGAGGAGGCGGTGCAAAAAGCGCTGCAGGAGCGTGGTTGGATCGTCCACCCGCAGGTCGGGGTCGCCGGTTTCCGTGTCGATCTCGGGATCGTGCACCCGGATGCGCCCGGGCGCTATCTCGCCGGCGTCGAGTGCGACGGGGCGACCTATCACCGCTCGGCCACCGCACGGGATCGGGACCTGTTGCGCGAGCGCGTTCTGCGTGGTCTCGGGTGGCGCATCCACCGGGTATGGTCGACCGATTGGTGGGTCGACACCGAGACCGCGTTAGCCAGCCTGACGGCGGCGCTCGACGCCGATCTTGAGAAGGATCGCGAGGAGGCCGAAGCAACTGCTGCCGCGCCGGAGGTGAGCTCCGATCCAGGGTTCGACATAATCATTCCCGAAATTGATCCGAATAAACCCGAGCCCGACGCCGAGTTGGAAGAGCCTCCCAGCCGGAAGGTCGAGGGTGGGACTTTGATAGAGCATTGTGAACGCCCTCCCCCTGCGGAATCGAGTGAGCTGGGCGCGGGCCACTCGGCCGACATTGCGTCCATATCTCCCGCCGCGGCTCGTTTCGCGGGCGAATCGCGGCGGCTAGATTGGGGTAGCGATCTCGGCGAAGGCGGTACGACGAGGCCGGCCCAGTACGTCGTATTCAGCGACGTGGCGACACCCGATCCGCGCACCGCGGCGACTGCGGCAGTAGCGGACAGCCTCTGCCAAATCATCGCGGTCGAAGGTCCGATGCTCGCGAAACGCGCTTACGACCTGTATCTGCGCGGCTGCGGCATTCGGCGTCTCGGAGGCGAGCTTAGAACCGCACTGAACCGCGCCCTGGCGCAGGCTGTAAAAGACGGCCGCGTCATTTCAGAAAACGAACCGGGCGTGACAGGGCTGATCTATTCGACAGTCCGGCCGCAGAATATCCCTCCAGTGAGGCTCCGCCTCAGAGGGCCCCGCACATTTGAGGAAATACCGCCCGGCGAACTGCGTGCTGCGGCTAAGCACGTATTCCGAGATGAACACATGAGCTGGGCTGACGAGGAGCATTTACGCGCGATCCTCGAACTCTTCGAGTTGAAGCGGCTCACGGCGCAGGTCGGGAGGAGACTGATCGAGATCCTGGAACGGTGTAACGGCACTTCGACGGCGTTACCGGATGAGCGGACCGATTTCACTCATAACCGATAACCAAAGATTAGCGGCCGCTCACGGCAATTTTGCGAGGCTGCAACCGAGCGCCTGCTTTGAACCGGTCTTATCTTCCCTGGAGCCGCGTGCGGCGCGAGAGGGCCGTTGGCATGTCGCCTCTTGATGGCCGGAGCTGGGGACGGAGGGGGTCCTTTCAGTCTTGCAGAAGGGCCGGGTGGCTCCGGCAAGCAGGTGGGCGGGGCGTGTTTTTCTGGAGCTGTGCGAGCAATTTTATAGCCGGAGAGGGAATGCTCTTCGGGAGCGGCGCTTCAGGCTTTGATTCCTGCCCGGAGTTTCAGCTCGGGCGGCGGCAGCGCGGTGAGCGTTGAGCTGATCTCGCTTTTGCCGAGGCCGTCAGGATCGACTTTCTGGACGAGACCGAGCTGTAATATGCCGACAGGGCCGAGGGGCCGGGGCGATGAGGATCGGGCATGCGGGCGTACTGTATCGAGAGCTTCGACGGCGTTGACGGGGTGGTGCCGGCATCGCGCGACGATCCGCAGCCCGGAGCTCGGGAAATCCTGATCCGGGTGCGCGCGACCTCGCTCAACTATCGCGATCTGATGGTGCTAAAAGGCGGCGGCCGGGGGCCGACCCGGCGCGGGGTCGTGCCGCTCAGCGACGGCGCCGGCGAGGTCGTCGGACTCGGCCCCGGCGCCAGCCGGTTCGCGATCGGCGACCGGGTCATCCCCTGCTTCCACCCGCGCTGGTTCGGCGGCCCGATCAAGCCGGACTACCTGACGGACCGGCTCGGCGCCAATCTAGACGGGATGCTGGCGGAATACGCGGTCGTCCACGAAGAAGCCGCAGTGGCAATGCCGAGCTATCTATCGTTTGAGGCGGCGGCGACATTGCCCTGTGCCGCGGTGACCGCCTGGGTTGCGCTGACCGGCCATCGCAAGGTTAGCGCCGGCGACACGGTCCTGACGCAGGGGACCGGGGGCGTGGCGATCTTTGCGCTGCAATTTGCGCAACTGCTCGGCGCCCGGGTGATCGCGATCACCTCCTCGGCGGCGAAAGCGGAGCGGCTGCGCGCGCTCGGCGCCGCTTCGGTGATCAACTATGTCGAGGAGCCGGAGTGGCACGCGAAGGTGGTCGAGCTGACCGGGGGAAGGGGCACCGATTGCGTGGTCGAGATCGGCGGTCCGGGGACGCTCGCCAACTCGATCAAATCGCTCGCTGTTGGCGGCCACATCAGCCTGATCGGCTCCAGCCTGTCGCGATCCGGCATGATGCTCGACCCGTTGCTGCTCGGCGGCCGCGGCATGACGCTCGGCTCGATCAGCGTCGGCAGCCGCGCCGATTTCGAGGCGATGAACCGGGCCCTGGCGCTGCATCGGCTGCAACCCGTCATTGATCGGGTCTTCCCGTTCGACCAGGCGATCGACGCCTACCGCCATTTCGAAAGCCGCGCCCATTTCGGCAAAGTCGTTATCAGCCACGGCTGATTGCGCTGCTCCGAGCGGCGGTTCGGATGAAGACGCTCCTGATCGTGTTTCATTCGCGCACCGGCGGTACGCGCCAAATGGCCGAGGCCGCCTTCCGTGGCGCCGCATCCGAGGCCGGGATGCACGTTCGCCTGCTGCACGCCCCGGATGCCGGGCCCGAGGATGTCCTGGCCGCCGACGGTTATATCTTCGCAGCTCCCGAGAACCTCGCGGCGATTGCCGGGCTTATGAAAGACTTCTTCGACCGCACGTATTATCCGGCGCTGGAACGCATCAACGGCCGACCCTATGCGATACTCATTTGTGCCGGGAGCGACGGCCACAACGCTGCGCGTCAAATCGCGCGCATTGCAACCGGCTGGCGGCTGCGACCGATCGCCGAGCCGCTGATCGTGTGCACCCATGCCCAGACCCCTGAGGCAATCCAGGCACCCAAGGTCATCGGAACCGACAATCTGGCCCGCTGCGAGGAAATTGGGGCAGCGCTTGCGGCAGGTATGGCAATGGGAGCCTTCTGAGGCGGCGAGGGACTGTCAAGCATTCGGCACACATCACGGGCGCATCCAGGCCCTCAATTTACCGGCAATTATATACTTCGCAACCCCATCCGACAGCACCCGCTAGATGTTGATCGCAACCCTCGGAAGGGTTGACACCGATCGAATGTCACCTAGAGTGTGATCGGGTCTGGTTGAAACGGGATAGGGGTTCCCCGGCGCGGGGATCTCTGCGCAAGATGCTGGCTGGGGGGTGGAGGCCATCGCGCATGCCCAGACCCTATTCACAGGATTTGCGGGACCGGGTGGTGGCCGCGGTGGCGGGCGGTCGCTCGCGCCGCGCCACCGCGAAGCTATTCAGCGTGAGCGTC
>JBFWVT010000095.1:0-17852 GCA_050246595.1 Alphaproteobacteria bacterium | reverse complement strand
CGATCGAGCAGGTCTTCGCCAAGCTCAAGACCCTGCTGCGCAAAGCCGATCCGCGCACCACCGATGCTACCTGGCGCCAGATCGGCTCCTTGCTCGATCATTTCACCGCACAGGAATGCGCAAACTACCTCGCCAATGCCGGCTACGCTTCAACCTGATGCGATCACGCTCTAGCCGGTGGTCTGTCCGGCCAGGATCTCCCGGATCGCCTTGATGCGCGCCTCGGGCGCCGGATGCGTCGCGAGAAATTGCGGCAGGCGGGGACCGGCGGCGGCGTCCATGCGCTGCCACAGCGTTATCGCCTCCTCCGGGCGAAACCCGGCTTGCGCCGTCAATTGCAGACCGAGACGGTCGGCCTCGAACTCATGGCGGCGCGAATACGGCAGAACCAGCCCGTATTCGACCCCCAGCCCCAGCGCCGCAGCGATCTCCGGCCCGTAACCGACACCGCTCAGATTGAGCAGCAGCGCGACGATCTGGAGCCCCCACCCTTTCGCGACTTGGGCGTTCATCCGCTCGCGGCCGTGCTCGGCCTGAAGGTGCCCGATCTCGTGCCCGATAATGGCGGCCAGCTGATCGTCGTTCTGGGCGATGCGGAACATGCCCTCGAAAATCCCGATCTTGCGGCCGGGAAGAGCAAAGGCGTTTACCGCCGGGTTGGCGAAGACCACCACCTCCCAGTCGCCGCGATTCTCGCCGGCGGCGGCGAGCAGGCGGGCCGCGACGCGATCGGCGGTCTGCTGTGCCGCCGGGTTGCGCGATACCGGGAGCGTGCCCCTCAGCTCCTCCCAGGCGCGCAGCCCCATCGCCTCGACGGTCTCGTCGGAGACGAGATTGATGCCGGCGATCTGGTCGCACCCGGTGACGACAACCGAGACCGTCCCGACCCCTGCCAATCTGAGCAGGGAGCGGCGGGTCGGACCGCATGTGCACATCGACGCCTGCCTTGTTGCGCCCATAGGCAACGCCCTCGGGCAGTGCCCCTGGGTCGTGTCCCCTGGGTCGTGTCCCCTGGGTCGCGCCCGCGAGACCGGCTCCGCGAGCAGGGCAACGCGGCGGCCCGAAAATCGGTTCCGGACCGCCCTGCACCGCCGCGCTGTCGCGACGGAACCCGATCAGCGCAGCCGCGGCGCCGCCCGCATCAGCCAGACCAGCGGCACGCCGGCCGCGGCGGTAAATGCCAGCAGATAGAACGAATTGATATAGCCGATCATCAATGCCTGCTGCTGGATCTGGCCGGCCAGCCGCATCAGACCCCCGACGGTTTCCATATTCCACGCGTCGGGCATGCCGGGAAACGAAAGCGCCTTGTTGTAGGGCGAGATGAACTCGGTCAGGCGCGAGTAGTTTACCGCGGCCGACCGCACGAGCAGCACCACGGTCACCGAAATATACAGGCTCGACCCGAAATTGCGCACCAGCGTGAACACGCCCGAGGCCTCCGTCATCTTGCTGGCGGGCAATGTCGCAAAGGCGAGCACCGTCATCGGCGTAAAGGCAAGCCCAAACCCGAACCCTTGCAGTGCGTTTGTCCAGAACACGTCAAAGCTGCCGACATTGATGTCGAATTGCGCCATCGCCCAGGCGGCGTAGGCCTGCGCGCACAGACCGATGGCGACCGACAGCCGCGGGTAGCGCCGCGAGAACGGAACGACGACCAGAAACGCCGCCCAGTTGCCGACGCCGCGCGACGCGAGGAGCAGCCCGATCGCGCTGTCGGGATAGTTGCGCAGATCATGCAGCAGGCCGGGGATCAGCACGAGGCTGGTAAAGGCCAGCATGCCCATGAAAAATGCGATGACCAGTCCGATCGCGAAATTGCGGTCGAGCAGCAGCCGCGGATCGAGAAACGGGCGGCTCGCGGTCAGGCTGTGCGCGATAAAGATCCAGAACGCGACCGCCGCGATAAAGGCTTCGAGGCAGATCTCGAACGACTCGAACCAGTCGAGCTTCTGTCCCCGGTCGATCATCAATTGCAGACAGGTGATCGCCACCGACAGCGCGAGAAACCCGGTCCAGTCGAGCTGCGCCGGGCTGCGGTCCTTGTATTCCGCCAGCCAGACCCAGCTCAGGATCATCGCCACGATGCCGGGCGGCACGATCATGAAAAAGGCCGCGCGCCAGTTGTAGGCTTCGGCCATGATGCTGCCGAAGATCGGGCCGAAGACCGGACCCATGACGCTGCCGGCCCCCCAGATCACCATCACCGCCGTGTGCAGGTGACGCGGAAACGTCGCGAGCACGATGCCCTGGCCCATCGGCATGATCGTCGCGCCGAACAGACCCTGGCCGACCCGGTACAGCACCAGCGCTTCCAGACTGTCGGCGATGCCGCACAGGAACGACGACACCGTAAAACCGAGCACCGAAAAAAACATCACGTTGCGCCAGCCGAGCCGGCTTGCCAGCCAGCCGGTCATCGGCGTCGCCACCGCGGTGGCGACAAGGTTCAGCGTGATGACCCAGGAAATCTCGTCCTGCGTTGCCGACAGGCTGCCGCGGATCTGCGGCAGGACGACATTGGCCAGCGTGATCGTCATGCCGAACAGCAGCGACGACACCTGCACGGTCAACAGGACCATCCATTGCCGCAGGCCGATGCTGAACAGACCGGGGAGCGGCGAGGCAGCAGCGGGCGAAGCGGCGCGCGCGGGCGGCGGCGGTTTCTCAGGGGGCGCTGCGATGCGGCGCGTGTCGGCTATCGACAAGAAAAGCTACCGGGCTCGAACGCGGACCACATTCCCATCGCGTCGCAAGGGTGCCGCTTCGGGCTTCGCTTTGCCGCGATTTTGGGCAATCGCCGATCCTATCGCGCTGCCCGACGCATTACCACCGGGACGGGCGCATGACGCCTACCCGCCCGGCCGTCTCATGTGTATCGTGCGCCGCCGTCTCGGGGTGAGCGGCGCTTTGAGGGCAGCCATGGCGCACGGCGTGCATTTCTTCATGAACCCGGGGCCGACCAACATCCCGGACCGCATCCTGCGCGCGATGGATCGCGGCGCGATCGACTTCGCCGGGGCGGCGTTCAAGGAAATCGCCGAGGAGTGCTTTGCCGGTCTGAAACGCGTGTTCAAGACCGAGGCGACGATCCTCGCCTATGCCGCGACCGGGCATGGCGCGTGGGAGGCGGCGCTGGTCAATCTGTTCTCGCCAGGCGACAGAATCCTGGTCGTCGAAAGCGGGTTCTTCTCGCTGAACTGGGGGATGCGCGGCGAGGCGTTCGGTCTCGATGTCGAGACATTGCCAAAGGACTGGCGCCATCCGGCCGACCCCGCGAAACTCGAAGCGCGGCTGCGCGAGGACCGCGAGCACCGGATCAAGGCGGTGCTGCTGGTGCATTGCGAGACCTCGACCGGGGTGGTCAACCCGGTCGCCGAATTGCGGCGCGCGATCGACGCGGCCGGACACCCGGCGCTGTTCCTGGTCGATACGATCTCCTCGCTCGCCTCGATCGATTTCCGGACAGATGAATGGGGCGTCGATGTCGTTGTCGCCGGTTCGCAGAAGGGGCTGATGCTGCCGACCGGGATGGCCTTTACCGCGGTCAGCGGCAAGGCGCTGGCGGCGGCCGATGAGGCAAAGCTGCCGCGGGTCTATTGGGATTGGAAACGGCTGCTCGGAGAAGGCTCGCAGGCTTATTGGAACGGCACGGCGCCGGTGCATTTCTTCTACGGGCTGCGCGAGGCGCTGCTGATGCTTGAGGAGGAGGGGCTCGACAACGTTTTTGCCCGCCATCACCGTCTGGCCGAGGCGACCCGCGAGGCGGTGCGCGCCTGGACCGGCAATCGCGGCCCCGAAATCTATTCGGTCGAGAAACAGGCCCAATCGAACACGATCACCGCGGTGCTGGTGCCCGAGGGGTGCGATGCCGACGCGGTGCGCCAGATCGCACTCGACCGCTTTAACGTGTCGCTCGGCGGCGGGCTCGACCGGCTCAAGGGGCGGGTCTTCCGGATCGGCCATCTCGGCGATCTGAACGAGCCGATGCTGCTCGGCGCCCTCGCCGCGGTCGAGATGGCGCTGGAGTTGACCGGCGTGCCGCACGGCAGGGGAGGGGTCGGCGCGGCGATGGCGTATCTCAACGGCGGCGCATGAGCCTCTGCCGAACGGACATTTGACCGCGGGTGTGCTGCACCGCCACTATGGCGGAAATGACATCTGGGGAGAGGCTGTGAGCCGTCCGCGCGCCGCCGACGATTTCGCGACAATCCGATCTCGCATGGAGGAACTTCGCCGCGAGCGCGAGCAGACCCTCGCCGGCCAGGACCCGCGCGCCGCCCGGTCCGGCCCGCGGCGCGGCGACAGCGACGCCGAACGCCGCCGCCGCGAGCGGATCGAGGGGCTACCGCCGCCGTGGGTCCCGACGATCTTTGTCAGAAAGCCGCGCTCGTAGGAAGAGGCCCCGAGTGGACCGCCGGTCGGCATGTCGGTGGTGGCGGATTCAGCGGGTCGCGGCGGCGGCCGGCGCGGCTCCTGGCGGAGCGCCTTCCTGCCAGTGTCCGGCCTTTTTCAGCGCGTCGGCGACCTCGGGCGGCATGTAGTTCTCGTCGTGTTTGGCGAGGACGCTTGTCGCGGCGAACACGCCGTCGCCGCGCAGCCGCCCTTCTGCCACCACACCCTGGCCCTCGCGAAACAAATCCGGCAGCACGCCGTCATAGACGACTGCCAGGGTCGCCCTGCCGTCGGTGACACGGAAATCGACGCCGTGTCCACCAGCTTGACGCCTGAGGCTCTGCGGCTCAACGAGACCGCCGATGCGGATACGGCGGTCGGGGCCTATCGCCATTGGGCCGATCGCCTTCTCGGCCAGATCGCTCGGGCTGTAGAAGAACACGAGATTCTCGTTGAATGCGGCCAGGACCAGTGCGGTCGCCGCAGCCAGCAGCGACAGCCCCACCCCGAGCGCGATCAGCCGCCGCCGCTTGCGCGTCACCGGCCGCGCCCGCCCGCCTGATCGGTGCGAGGCTGCAAACGGCCGAGTGCCGTCTCGCTGGCCCGATGGGAGCGCCGGGAGTGCCATGCCAGACCTCCGAGCACCGCGCCGGCGACCGCATAGGCCGGCCACACGAACGCCGCGTACCCGCCCATCGAACTCCACTGGGCGAGCCAGTTTGCAATTCCGGTCACTATGTTCTCCATCACGGGGTCTCAGCGCAGTGCCGGACGGGCGGCCGGGATTGCCTGATCCGCTCCAGTGGCGGCGCGCGTCACCGGTATATGGAGGCGCAGCGCCTCGATCTTGCGCCGGTTGAGCGCGGTGCGCATGCGCAGCAGCAGCAGCCACGAGAACAGCAGCGCGAACGCGACCGCCATGACCAGCAATGGCAGCAGCATCGATGTGGCGATCGCGGGTCCGCCGACGCGGACGACACTGGCGGGCTGGTGCAATGTATTCCACCAATCGACCGAAAACTTGATGATCGGCAGGTTGACGATTCCGACCAGGGCCAGCAGCGAAGCGGCGCGCGCGCCGCGGCTGCGGTCGTCGAACGCGTTCGCCAGCGCGATATAGCCGAGATACAGAAAAAACAGCACCAGCACCGAGGTCAGCCGCGCGTCCCACACCCACCACGCGCCCCACATCGGCCGCCCCCAGAGCGAGCCGGTAGCCAGGCAGATCAGCGTAAAGGCCGCTCCGATCGGCGCCGCCGCCTGACCCGCGATCTCGGCCAGCAGGTGCCGCCACACCAGCGCGACCGCGCCCGCGACCGCGACAAACAGATAAACCGACAGCGCCATCCAGGCGGAAGGCACATGGATGAACATGATCCGGACGGTCTCGCCCTGCTGATAATCGGGCGGCGCCGCGACCAGCGACCAGAACAGTCCGACTGCCAGCACCAGGGCCGTCGCGGCTCCCAGCCACGGCAGCGCCTTGCCGCTCGCGCGCATAAACCGCGCCGGGTTGGCAAAGCGGGTCAGCATCGCGCCGCCTTTCTCGTCGGAAGCCGCATGAAACACCGACATATTTAGCAAGTTCCCCGATATGCGCCAGCACGAGGCGGCGGCGCGGAAGGCCGCAGCCGGATTGGCGTCCCCCCGGAGTGCCGTCGAACCGCATCATTCAAGCGCCTGGCGCAGCGCGGCGGCGGTGGCGAGCGGAGCGAGCGCCAACGCGGCCAGCGTCACGGCGGCGAGCAGCAGCAGGTGAGCGCGCGCGCCCTCGGCCGTCAGCGTCGCCTCGACCGCGCCGGTCCCGAAGATCAGCAGCGGCAGATAGAGCGGCAGCACCAGCAGCGAGACGAGCACCCCAGGCCGCCGCGCCCCCAAGGTCAGCGCCGCGGCGATCGCGCCGAGCAGGCTCAGTGCCGGAGTTCCGAGCAGCAGCCCCGCGACCAACGCCGGCATCGCGGTCATGTCGAGGCTGAGAAACACGGCCAGCAGCGGGCTGATCACCGTCAGCGGCAGGCCCGAGGTCAGCCAATGCGCTGCCGCCTTCGCCAGCACGGAAATCTCCAGCGGCATCGGCGACAGCGCGATCAGGTCGAGCCCGCCATCGGCATGATCGGCAGCGAACATCCGGTCCAGGCTCAGCACCGCGGCGAGCAGCGCAGCGGTCCAGATGATCCCGCCGGCGATGCGGCCGAGCAATTCGGGTTCCGGTCCGACACCGAATGGAAACAGCAGCACGGTCAAAACAAAAAACCCGAGCACCAGCCCGACATCGCCGCCCTGGCGCAGCGCGAGCCGGAGATCGCGGCGCAGCAGACCGAAAAACGCCGTCATCGGCGCGCCTCACCGCCTGCTACCACAGAGCTGCGAGCGCATCGTCCGGCGCGGTGGCGTGATCGTCGAGCCGGATCGTCAGGGCGGCGGGCAGCGCCAACGGAAGATGCGTCGCGACGGCCACCCGGCCGCCTTCCGCCCGGTGCCCGGCGATCGCCTCGATCAGCCGGGTCTCACCGTCGCTGTCGAGCGCGGCGGTCGGCTCGTCGAGCAGCCAGACCGACGCCGGGGCCGCGACGAGCCGGGCCAGCGCCAGCCGCCGCCGCTGTCCGGCCGACAGAAAGCGGCACGGCCAGTCGGCGACCATGCCAAGCCCGAACCGGTCGAGCGCTGTCTCGATCGCCGGGTTTGCCGTCGGGTTCGCCGCGCCGCGCAGTGCCGCCCAGAAGCGCAGCGTCTCGCGCGCGGTCAACGCCGGCTTGATCGCGTCGAGATGGCCGGCATAGCCGAGCGCGGCGCGATAGCGCGCCGGATCGGCGGCGACCGGTCGGCCTTCCCATAACAGCCGTCCCGCGGCGGGGGTCAGCAGCATTGCAAGAAGTCGCAACAGGCTCGACTTGCCGCTGCCGTTGCTGCCGGTCAGCACCAGCGCGCTGCCCGCCGGTAGAGAGAAATCGAGCCCGGCGAAGACGAGCCGTCCGCCGCGCCGGCACGCCAGCGTCTCGCCGACAAGATCGCCGTCGCTCGCGACAGGACCCGGCACACAATACTCCCGGAATGTGGTCCCGCCGCGTCTCAGCTTTGGCCGGCGAGATTGTCGATCATCGCAGCGAGCAGCGGCGCCAGCCTGGCATAGCCGGTCGCGCTGAAATGCAGCCGATCCGGCGACACCTCCGGCGTCAGCTGTCCCTGCGCATCGAGCAGCGCGCCGCCGATATCGGCATAGAACACGGAGCGGCGGTCGGCGCAGCGCGAAATCAGCCGGTTGACCGCAACCACCTTGCGCCGCAGCTCGGAATCGGGCGAAGCGCCGCGCGGCAGCAACCCCAGAAGCAGGATCGGCGTGTCGGGCAGTCGCTGTCGCAGATACAGCAGATTGGCGCGGATGCCTGCGGCGGTCAGCTCGGGCGAGCGCGGCGGGCCGTCATGGGTCAGATCGTTGGTGCCGATCAGCAGGATGACCAGAGCCGGCGGCGGGCCGTCGAGATTGCCGTTGCGCAGCCGCCACAGCAGGTTTTCGGTCCGGTCGCCGCTGACCCCGGCGTTGAGGACGCCGCGTGGCTGCATGTGCTCGCGCCAGACTTCGGGCGCATCGTGCGGAAAGCGCTCGACCAGCGAATTGCCGAGAAACAGCACGCGGTGCGGCGCGGTCCTGACCTGCTCCCGGATCGCCGCGAACCGCTTTACGGGCCATGCGACGGCGCGCGGGGCCGGCGGGGGGAGCGGCTCCGACGTGAATTTGGCGCAGGACAGCGCGGGCTGCGCATTTGCGACCCGGTCGGCGCCCGACAACGCCAGGGCGCCACAGAGGATGGCGGTCGCGATCCGGCGCAGCATTCGCCGGTCAGCGAGCGGCGGGCAGCGCGATTGCCGCGACGACATCGCGCAGACTGCCGGCCTTGTCGAGATGCGACAGCGTCCGCCGCAATCGCTCGACCTGGGCCGGCGGCAGCGCGCGGCCGGCGCAGTTCGCGAATTTGGCGTGCAGCGCGTCGTCGGGCAGCGGATTGTCGGGGCCGCGCCCGAGCGCGCGCCCGACCCGCTTCGCGACTGTGCGCCCGTTGTCGAACGTGATCTGCAATTCGGCGCCGAGCGGTTCGCCGCCGCCTTCTTGCGTATCCGGGAACGGCGCGGCATGGACGCGGCGCATCAGCGCGCGCACGACGGGATCGCGGAACGCTTCGCCCTCGAAATGTTCGAGGACGATATGCCCGTCGAGCAGGGCGCGCGCCAGACAGTATTGCACGCTGAGCTTCGCATCGAGACCCGATTGCGGGTCCGGCCGGTCGGTATGCGCGAGGCGGCGCGGATGGGTCCGGGAGTCGATGCGCGCCACTTTGCCTGGCACGATATCGTGCTCGGCGCGCAGGGCCAGCATCGCATCGACCGCCGGGTGGGTGCTGCCGCAGCACGGGTGCTGCTTGATGCCGAGACCGGGAGAGACGATGTCGTAGGGCCGCCCCCAATCGGCGAGGATTTCTGCCGTATCGAAATTGCCGGCGCCGTTGAAGACAAGGAGAAATCCCTGCTTGTGTTCGAGCGCCGCGTCGTTGGCGGTGAACCCCTCGCGCGCCAGCATTGCCGCGAACAGCCCGTTGCGCGACGTGTGCCCGACATGCAGCGGCTTGGTCATCGTACCGAAATTGGCCTTGATCCCGGCGGCGAGCGAGGCGGCGATCGCCAGCGCCTGCGCTGTTTTCGCGCGGTCGAGACCGATCAGGTGACAGCACGAAGCCGCCGCGCCGAACACGCCCAAGGTCGCGGTCGGGTGCCAGCCCTTTTCGTAATGATGCAGGTTGACGCCGCGGCCGATGCGGGTCTCGGTCTCGAACCCGGCGACATAGGCGGCGATGAAGTCGCGCCCGGTGCAGTCGAGAACTTCTCCCAATGCGAACAGCGCCGGTACGATCGGCGCCGACGGGTGCCCGCCCATCGAATTGCTGACATCGTCGAAATCGAGCGCATGCGCGGCCGTGCCGTTGATCAGCGCGGCGTCGAGCGGGGAGGCGCGGCGATCGGTGCCGAAAACCAGGCATCCCCCGATTTCTGCTCCGGCTCCCAGGATGCGGGCGACGATCCGGGTGCACGGCTCGGCGGCACCGGCCAGGGTTACCCCGACCGTGTCGAGGATCGCCGCCTTCGCCCAATACACCGCCTCCGGCGGCAGATCGGCGTAGGAGATATGGCCGATCCGCTCGGCTATTCCCTCGATGATCGTCGTCATGGTCCCCGCCTCGAACCGGCGCATGCGCCGCTTCATGCTTTATCACGCCCGTTCCTGCGTCAATGCCGGACCCCGTGATTGACGCCATCGCCGGCCGGCTGTAGCGTCCGCGGGCTGCGCCGATGGCGGCGCGGGGTTCGCCTTCCCATATCAGGAAGGTCGGCTGGTCCGCGAGTTTCGCGCGCCGGCCCCTGTACATTTGACGATCGGATTCCACCGGCCATGTTCGATACCCTCAGCGATCGCCTGAACGATGTCTTTGACCGGCTGCGCCGGCACGGCGCGCTGAGCGAGGACGATGTCGCGACCGCCATGCGCGAAATCCGGGTCGCGCTGCTCGAAGCCGATGTCGCGCTGCCGGTGGTGCGCGACTTTGTCAACTCGGTGCGCGAGAAGGCGATTGGGCAGGAGGTGCTGCGCTCGGTAACGCCGGGGCAGATGGTCGTCAAGATCGTCCACGATCATCTGGTCGAGGTGCTCGGCGGCGGCGAGGCTTCGCGCAAGGGTGACGGGATTGACCTCAACGCGACCCCGCCGGTCGGCATCATGCTGGTGGGTCTGCAAGGCTCGGGCAAGACGACGACCTGCGCCAAGATCGCACTCAGGCTCAAGAACCGCGAGCGCAAAAAGGTGCTGATGGCCTCGCTCGACGTGCAGCGCCCGGCGGCGCAGGAGCAGCTCGCGCAGCTCGGCCGCCAGATCGGCGTCGCCACTCTGCCGATCGTGCCGGGGCAGCGCCCGGTCGAGATCACCAAGCGCGCGCTGGAGATCGGACGGCGCGAGGGTTACGACGTCGTAATGCTCGACACGGCCGGAAGGCTGCATGTCAACGAGGAGCTGATGCTGGAAGTGGCGGCGGTGCGCGCGGCGGCGCACCCGCATCAGACATTGCTCGTCGCCGATGCGATGACCGGCCAGGACGCGGTCAATGTCGCGAAGGCGTTTGGCGAGCGCGCCGGCATCACCGGTATCGTGCTGACCCGAATCGATGGCGATTCGCGCGGCGGCGCGGCGCTGTCGATGCGCGCGATCACCGGCAAACCGATCGTGCTGATCGGCACCGGCGAGAAGATCGATGCGCTCGAACCGTTTCACCCGGACCGGATTGCCGGGCGCATCCTCGGCATGGGCGACGTGGTCAGCCTCGTTGAACGCGCCTCCGAGACCGCCGACGAAGAAGAGGCCGAAAAACTCGCCCGCAAGATGGAGAAGGGCAATTTCGACCTCGACGATCTCGCCGCGCAGTTCCGCCAGATCCGTCGCATGGGAGGGATGGGCGGGATGCTCGGGATGCTGCCGGGGGTCGGCAAGATCAAAAAGCAGATGACCGACGCCAATATCGACGAGAGCATCATCAAGCGCCAGGAGGCGATCATCGGCTCGATGACAAAGTCCGAGCGGCGCAACCCGAAGCTGCTGAACGGCTCGCGCCGGCGCCGCATCGCCTCCGGCTCGGGCACCTCGGTGCAGGACGTCAACCGGCTCTTGAAGCAGTATCAGGACATGGCCGGGATGATGAAAAAGATGAAAAAGCTCGGTCAGAAGGGGCTGATGCGGCACGGTCTGTCGGCCATCCTGCCGCAGGGTTTGCGGCACTAGCCATGTACCCTCTCAAGCCATGTACCCTCTTAGGCATCCCCGGCGAAAGCCGGGGTCCACTGCTCCGCTGATCGAAGTGCGGAAAGGTGGGTCCCGGCTTTCGCCGGGACTGCGATACTTTCTTGATCGGAGATAGGTAACGCATGTCCCTGAAAATCCGGCTGGCGCGCGGCGGCGCCAAGAAACGGCCGTTTTATGCAATCGTTGTCGCCGACTCGCGCAGCCCGCGCGACGGGCGGTTTATCGAAAAGCTCGGCACCTACAATCCGATGCTGGAGCGCGATCACGCCGATCGCGTGACCCTGAAGGAGGAGCGCATCCGGCATTGGCTCGAGGTTGGGGCGCAGCCGACCGAGCGGGTCGCCAAGTTTCTCGGCGATGCCGGCGTTATCGACAAGCCGCCGGTGCGCGAGACCCCGATCAAATCGGCCCCGAAGGCCAAGGCGCAGGAGCGCGCCAAGGAGGCCGCCGAGGCTGCGTCCGCTGCATCCGGGAGTGCTTGATCCACGAGATCTGACAAGCGCCGGGCTTATATATGAGCGTGCGGGATAAGCGCGTCTGCCTCGGAATCGTCACCGCCGCGCACGGGGTGCGCGGCGCGGTGCGGGTCAAGAGCTTTACGACTGAACCGGAGGATGTCGCCGGCTACGGTCCGCTCGAAGACGAGCGCGGCGAGCGGCGCTTTGCGCTGCGCATCGTTGGCAGCGCCAAGGGCGTGCTGATCGCCGCGATCTCCGGCATTGACGACCGCGACCGCGCCGAGGCGCTGCGCGGGCTGCGCCTCTATTTGCCGCGCGCGGCGCTGCCGCCGCCCGCAGAGGAGGAATATTATCACGCGGATTTGATCGGGCTGGAGGCGGCGCTGCCGGACGGCGCCGCGCTCGGAACCGTGCGCGCGGTGCATGATTTCGGGGCGGGCGACACGCTCGAAATCGAACGCGCGAGCGGGAAGCCGGTCATGGTGCCGTTCACCCGCGCTGTCGTGCCGGTCGTCGATCTCGCTGCCGGCCGGCTCGTCATCGACCCGCCGCCGGGATTGCTCGACGAAGCGGCGCCTGAGCGCCGCAGCCCCCCCTCCAACCCTCCCCTCCCCGGACTTGATCCGGGGATCACGGGGAAGGGAATGGGAGGGGGTAAGCGGGCGCGGAATACCGAGGAGGCGTCCTCCGCAACGCCAACGGACGCAGAGTTCGGCGCATGACCTGGCGCGCGACGGTGCTGACGATCTTCCCGGAAATGCTGCCGGGACCGCTGGCCTATTCGCTCGCCGGCAAGGCGCTCAGAGCGGGGATCTGGCGGCTTGAAACGGTGGACATCCGCGACTTCGCGCGCGATAAACACCGCTCCGTCGATGACGCGCCGTTCGGCGGCGGGCCGGGCATGGTGATGCGCCCCGACGTGCTCGACGCGGCCATCGAAGGTGCCGGCGGGACCGGGAAGTTGCTGCTGCTGTCGCCGCGCGGGCGTCCGCTCGACCAGGAAGCAGTTCGGGCGTTTGCCGATGGCCCCGGGGTCACGCTGATCTGCGGGCGCTTCGAGGGCGTTGACGAGCGCGTCATCGAGGCGCGGTCGATCGAGGAGATCAGCCTCGGCGATTTTGTGTTGTCGGGCGGCGAGCCGGCGGCGATCGCGCTGATCGATGCCTGCGTGCGGCTATTGCCCGGCGTTGTCGGATGCGCCGAAACATTGGAAGACGAGAGTTTTGCCGCGGGTCTGCTCGAGTACCCGCATTACACGAGGCCGCAACTCTGGCAGGACCGGGCGGTGCCGGAGGTGCTGGTGTCTGGCAACCACGCGCAGATCCGCCAGTGGCGGCGGGCGCAGGCAGAGCGTCTGACCCGCGCGCGGCGTCCCGATCTGTGGCGGCGTTATCCGGCGGCGCAAGGCGCCGGCGAAGCGAGACGAGAGGGTGAGCGATGAATATCCTGCAACAGCTCGAAGCCGAGCAGATCGCGAGACTGGTCGCCGCGCGGCCGGTGCCGCCGTTTCAGCCCGGCGACACGGTGCGGGTCAGCCTGCGCGTCGTCGAGGGCGACCGCGAGCGCATTCAGGCCTTCGAGGGCGTCTGCATCGCCCGCAAGAATGCCGGGATCAACTCGAATTTCACGTTGCGAAAAATTTCCTACGGCGAAGGGGTCGAGCGCGTCTTCCCGCTGCATTCGCCGCGCATCACCGCGATCGAAGTCGTGCGCCGCGGCGCCGTGAGACGCGCCAAGCTCTATTATCTGCGAGGCCGCCGCGGCAAGTCGGCGCGCATCGCCGAACGCGCCCGCGACGACAACCGCCGCGAACGCGCCGCCACGGCCGAAGCCGGGGCGTAAGACCGACACTCGGCGCGACCGACCGGGATTTTACGCCGGATGCCCGCCTGCGCGGGCATGGCGTTGTTTCTGGAGTGAATGCATGACCACCCGACCGCGCACCTTGTTCGACAAGATCTGGGACAGCCACGTGATCGCCCCGCAGGGCGAGGGCACCTACCTGATCTATATCGACCTGCACCTGATCCACGAGGTGACGACGCCGCAGGCCTTCGAAGGGCTGAAGCTCGCCGGGCGCAAGGTGCGCCGTCCCGATGCGACCTTCGCGGTCGCCGACCACAACATCCCGACCAGCAACCGCGCGGCCGGGATCGACGAGCCGGAATCGCGGCTCCAGGTCGAGACGCTCGAACGCAATGTCGTCGAGTTCGGCGTCCCGTATTTCCCGATCGACAGCCTCGACCAGGGTATCGTCCATATCATCGGCCCGGAGCAGGGTCTGTCGCAGCCCGGCATGACGATCGTCTGCGGCGACAGCCACACCGCGACGCACGGCGCGATGGGGGCGCTCGCCTTTGGCATCGGCACCTCCGAGGTCGAACACGTACTGGCGACGCAGACGCTGATCCAGGCGCCCGCGAAGAACATGCTGGTCGAAGTCAATGGCGGCCTCGGCGCCGGGGTCAGCCCGAAGGATGTGATCCTCGCGATCATCGGCCGGATCGGCACTGCCGGCGGCACCGGCCATGTGATCGAATACGCCGGCAGCACATTCCGCGCGATGTCGATGGAAGGCCGCATGACGGTCTGCAATATGACAATCGAGGCGGGCGCCCGCGCCGGTCTGGTCGCGCCGGACGAGACGACTTTTACCTATGTCAACGGAAGACGTTACGCCCCAAAGGGCGAGGCGTGGGAGCGGGCCGTCGCCTATTGGAAGACGCTGCCCTCCGACCCCGGCGCGCATTACGACAAGAAGGTGTCGCTGGACGCCAGCCAGATCGCGCCGCACGTCACCTGGGGCACCAACCCGGAGCAGACCGCGCCGATCACCGGCAAGGTGCCCGATCCGTCCCAGATCGACGACCCGATGCGCCGCGCCGCCGTCGAACGCGCGCTGCAATACATGCAGCTCAAGCCGAACACGCCCTTGGCCGAGATCCCGGTGCAGCGCGTGTTTATCGGCTCCTGCACCAACAGCCGCATCGAGGATCTGCGCGCCGCCGCCGCGATCGCCCGGGGCCGTCGCGTCGCCGAGGGGGTGCGCGCGATGGTCGTGCCGGGTTCCGGCCACGTCAAGCACCAGGCCGAGCAGGAGGGGCTCGACCGCGTCTTTCTCGAAGCCGGTTTCGAATGGCGCGAGCCGGGCTGCTCGAACTGCATGTCGATGAACAACGACCGCGCCGAGCACGGCGAGCGCATCGCCTCGACCTCGAACCGCAATTTCGAGGGCCGCCAGGGCAAGAACGCCAAGACCCACCTGGTCGGTCCGGCGATGGCCGCCGCCGCCGCGGTGACGGGGCATCTCGCGGATGTGCGTCAGCTCGGCTGAGCGTGACGCGCAGTGGCGGTCACAGGCCGCCGCTGCGGCGGCTTCATGATAGCGTCTATGAACAGAACGGAGATGCTCGTAAAAGCCTTGAGTTTCATCGGGCGAGATCGACGGAAGAGATCGTGGAGTCGTTGCAGCCTGGACCTCGCGCGTTGTCGCCGTTGATCGTTAAGCGGGATGGGCGGGTTTACCAGGGGAACACTCGCATTAAAGTGTTGGAGGAGCGCGGCTATCCGGTCAACGACCTGCCGAGGGAAATACTGGAATGAGCGCACAACCAGCCGATACCAATCGCCTCATGCTGAAGGGCGCCAAGGTTCAACACGCCAGGGGAAAGACGACTGCGCCCAAGCCGTTTGACCTCGACGATGTATTGGCAACATACGTCCGGCTTTCCGATGAAGCCCGGCGTGCATTCCTGAGCGTCTTCTCCCATAGCCTTACCGTCGATATGAGAGCGGCACTGCTGGACCGGCCGATCTCCGATGTCGATGCCGGCCGGGCATGGCAGATCAATGAGTGGCTTCACCAGCTTACGAGTTGCTTCCACCCACAATCGACTCGCGACGCAGAGGCGGAAGCAGAGCTGATTCGGGATATCGCGACAGGATCGTTCCGATACGGCCTGGAACCAGCCGTTGGCCGAGCGGTCGCTACGGCCGCTGGAAATACGCTTATGGCGGCAAAAAAAGAAGCACATGTCGTGGGCAGTTAGGCGACGCGGCCAAGTTGCAGTTTCCGGATGTTGCATCGCCGACATTCAGGTCTCTTGAGAGGTTGAAATGGAAAAATTTACGCAACTGACCGGCGTCGCGGCGCCAATGCCGATGATCAATATCGATACCGACAAGATTTTCCCGGCGATCTATCTGAAGACGATCAAGCGGACCGGCCTCGCGCAATGGCTGTTTCAGGAGATCCGGTTTCGCCCGGACGGGTCGGAGAACCCCGATTTTGTGCTCAACCAGGGTCCCTATCGGCAGGCCAAGATCATTGTCGCCGGCGACAATTTCGGTTGCGGGTCGAGCCGAGAGCATGCGCCCTGGGCGCTTGTCGACTTCGGCATACGCTGCGTGATCGCGCCGAGCTTTGCCGACATCTTCTATAACAACTGCTTCAAGAACGGGTTGTTGCCGATCGCGCTGTCGCAAGAGGTGATCGATCAGCTGATGGATGACGCAAGCAAGGGGGCGAACGCGGTTCTGACGGTCGATCTCGAAAGCCAGACAATCACCCGCCCCGACGGCGAGAAGGTCCATTTCGACATCGACCCGTTCCGCAAGCATTGTCTGCTGAATGGTCTCGATGATATCGGTCTGACCGAGCAGAAGGACGCCGATATCGCCGCCTACGAGCAGAAGACCCGTGCCGAGCGCCCCTGGGTGTTCGGGATGGCGCAGGCCGGCGTGTAGAGACCCGAACCCCGCGGCCGGGCTTGACCCGGCCACCCACGTCTTTGTATCGCGCGCGGAGCTGCCGCAAGACGTGGATGGCCGGGTCAGGCCCGGTCAAGGGGCTGTTTTGTTCGAGGCAGTTGCGCGCCCATACAAAGGCACCGCGAAATGGCTGAGACCCGCTCCAACCGCAAAATCCTCGTCCTGCCCGGCGACGGCATCGGTCCCGAGATCATGGGCGAGGTCATGCGGGTGATCGAATTCTTCGATCGCCGCAATATCGCGCGCTTTGATGTCGGCGAGGGGCTGGTCGGCGGAGCCTCCTATGATACGCACGGCGTGCCGCTGACCGATGCGACACTGGCGCAGGCGATGGCGGCCGATGCGGTGTTGTTCGGCTCGGTCGGCGGGCCGAAATGGGAGAGCCTGCCGTTCGAATTGCAGCCCGAGCGCGGTCTGCTGCGCCTGCGCAAGGAGATGGACCTGTTCGCCAATTTGCGCCCGGCGGTGGTCTTCGACGCGCTGGCCGACGCCTCGGCGCTGAAGCGCGACCTGGTGGCCGGGCTCGACCTGATGATCGTGCGCGAACTGACCGGTGGCATCTATTTCGGCGACCCGCGCGGCATCGAGACGATGCCCGACGGCAGCCGTCGCGGGATCAACACCGAAGTCTATAGCGAGGCCGAGATCGAGCGGGTCGTGCGCGTCGGGTTCGATCTCGCGCGCCGGCGGCAGCGCCGTCTGGCCGAGGTCGACAAGGCCAATGTCATGGAATCGGGCGTGTTGTGGCGCGAGGTGGCGCGCCGCGTTCACGCCGACTACCCCGATGTCGAATTGTCGTTCATGTACGCCGATAATTGCGCGATGCAGCTCGTCCGCCAGCCGAAGCAGTTCGACGTGATCGTCACCAGCAATCTGTTTGGCGACATCCTGTCGGATTGCGCCGCGATGCTGACCGGTTCGCTCGGCATGCTGCCCTCGGCCTCGCTCGGCGCTCCCGATACGACCGCCAGGCGCAAGGCGCTCTACGAGCCGGTGCACGGCAGCGCCCCGGACATCGCCGGCAAGGGGGTCGCCAACCCGCTCGCCTGCATGCTGTCCTTTGCGATGATGCTGCGCTACTCGTTCGACATGCCGGACGAGGCCGGTCTGGTCGAGACCGCGGTCCGCGACACGCTCGCCGCCGGCACCCGCACCGCCGACATCGCGACACAAGGCACGCCGCCGGTGGCGACCCGCGCGATGGGCGACGCGATCCTGCGCGAGCTTGAGAAAGGGACCTAGACCGTGTGGACGGATTGCGCCCGAAAGCCGGTGTCGTCGATGATCCAGGCTTCGATCGCGCCGCTGCCTTCGATGACCGGAAGGGTCAGCTCCTGGATTCGGCTGAGAACCCGCTCGTTCGACCACGGCGCGTTGGCAACGAAATGCAG
>JBFWVT010000094.1:0-17852 GCA_050246595.1 Alphaproteobacteria bacterium | reverse complement strand
GGCAGCGAGGGCGGCATCACGCCGGGTCTCGCCGCGGTGGCGAACGCGATCGTCGATGCGCTTTCGGCGTTCAGCGTCGAGCATATCGAGTTGCCGGCCACGCCGGAGCGCGTCTGGCGCGCGATCCGCGCCGCGTCCGCCCACCCGCCGGCGAGCGCCATGCCGATCGTGGAAATTGGTTAAGCGGCCAGGCGGGTTGCGAGCACCGCGGCCGGGCGTTGGCCGACGTCATGGGTGGCAAGCGGGGTCAGCCCCCCTGTCCGGGCGTCGATGCGATAGGCAGCCAGCCTGCCGGTCGCCGTGCCGGCCGCGAACAGAAAATTCCCGCCGGGGTCGAGACCGAACGCGCTCGGGACCGCCTCGGTCGGGGCATGTCCGGCGGGGTCGAGGCGCCCGGTTGCGGCATCGACGGCGAAACCCGCGATGCTGTTATGACCGCGATTGCCGACATACAGGAATGTCGCCGACGGGGTCAGATGGATTTGCGAGCAGGTATTCCGGCCGGAAAACCCGTCCGGCAGCGTGCCGACCCGCTGCACGGGCGACAGGGCGCCGGTCGCGGTATCGAGGCGATAGACGCTGACGCTGCATCCCTGCTCGTCGGAGAAATAGACAAGGTCCTTGTCGGGATGAAAACAGTAGTGCCGCGGGCCGATCAGCTCGGCCTGCTCGACCCGGAACGGGGCGTTCGGAATGAGGCGGCCGGTTTCCGCGTCGAAGCGGAACTGCGCGATGAAATTGGGACCGGGGATGTTCTTCGGCGGTTCGAGCACGTTGTCCTGCACGCGCGAGATGTGCGGAACAAACGCAAAACGGTTCGACGGATCAGTCGCGATCGCGTGCGCGCCGATTGCGGTGTCGTGCCGATCGAGCAGCGGCGCCCCGACCGCTCCGTCCGGGCCGAGCGGGTGCACCGCGGCATAGCCGCCCTGATAATAAGCCGACAGCAGATAGCGGCCGGTGCGGTCGGTCGCGAGAAAGGTCGGCGCATCGGCCGCTGCTACGCTGCCTTGCGGGTCGAGCGCTCCGGTCCTCGGGTCGATCCGAAAACTCAAGATCGCCCCCGGACTGCGCGTTCCGACATGGAGGATATGCCGGTTCGGGCTGAGCGCCAGCACCGACGGTCCGCCCGCCACCGGCAGATCGGTCTGCCGGGTCAGCGCGCCGCTCGCGGCGTCGATCGCGAAAGACGCGATCTTGTCTTCATCTTGCAGACAAACGAACAGGATATCCGGCATCGCTCACCTCCTCAGCGGCGGCGTATTGGTGCACCCGGCGGCGGGAGCTGCAAGGCAAAACCGGAACCGGCGCATTTCCCGCCTGCCGGCCCGGTTCGATTTCAGCCGCCGCCGCTTTCCGAGCAACCCCCCACCCCGGTGTCGCGCAGCAGCACCCGCGCCTTCCGGGTAACCAGGACGACAGCGGCGACGGTTGCGAGCAGACCACCGCCCAGCAATGCCCATTTGCCGTGTCCGGGGTCGAGAGCCGCTTCGCCGAGCGCGCCGACCGCCACGAAGGCGGAAGTCGCCGGAGCGATCCCGGCAAAGGTCGCCGCGACATAGGGCGCGAACCGCACGGCGGTAATCCCGAACAGGTAATTCTGAAGGTTGAACGGCACGAGCGGGCTCAGACGGAGCAACAGCACGATCTTCCACCCTTCGGCGGCGATCGCCCGATCGATCGCGGCGATGTTGCGCCGCCTCCCGATCGCCTGCCGCACCCGGTCGCGGGCGAGATGGCGGGCGACGAGAAACGCCAGCGACGCGCCGATGGTCGCCGCCGTCAGAGCGATCGGCAGACCCCAGAACCCGTAGGCGAACCCGGCCGCGATCGTCAGCAGCGACCCCGGCGCGAGCAGCACCACCGCGCCGATATACACCGCCGCGAAGACCGCGACGCCTACCGCGCCAAGATCGACGATCCACTCCCGCAGCGCGGCGAGCCAGATTGCGACCGGCAGCAGATACCAGCCGACCCCGATCGCGAGCAGCACCGCCCCCGCCCCGATCCAGGCCGGCCAGTTGCGTCCCCGGTGGCTCGAACTTCCGGCCACTACCGTCCGGCGGGTTCCGCGATGTTGACCGCCTGGCGATAGGAGAGCGCTTCGGCGATGTGGCGGCGGGCCACGGCGGGAGAAGCGTCGAGATCGGCCAGGGTGCGGGCGACCCGCAACACCCGGTGATAGCCGCGGGCCGACAGGCGCAGACGCTCGGCGGCGCGTTGCAACAGCGCGAGACCGGCCGGTTCCGGGGTCGCGACCTCGTCGAGCAGGGCGCCGTCGACTTCGGCGTTGGTGCGGATGCGGCGATCCTCCGGCAGGCTCGCATAACGCTCGCGCTGCCGCGCCCGCGCGGCGGCGACGCGGTCTGCGACTTCGGCGCTGCTCTCGGCCGGCGGCGGCAGGGCCAGATCGGCGGCCGACACGGAAGGCACGTCGATATAAAGATCGATGCGGTCGAGCAGCGGCCCCGACAGGCGCGACTGATAGTCGAGCGCACAGCGCGGAGCGCGCCCGCAGGCCCGGCCCGGTTCGCTCAGATAACCGCAGCGGCACGGGTTCATCGCCGCGACGAGCTGCACGCGCGCCGGGTAGGTCACATGGCTGTTGGCGCGCGCGACGCTGACCCGGCCGGTTTCGAGCGGCTGGCGCAGCGCTTCCAATGCGGCACGGTTGAACTCGGGCAGCTCGTCGAGAAACAGGATGCCGCAATGCGCCAGGCTAATCTCGCCGGGGCGCGTGCGCAGCCCGCCGCCGACCAGCGCCGGCAGCGAGGCCGAATGGTGCGGGTCGCGAAACGGCCGCTCGCGCAGCAGCCCGCCATTGCGCAGCCCGCCGGCGACCGACTGGATCATGCCGAGTTCGAGCGCCTCGGCCGGTTCGAGCGGCGGCAGGATGCCGGGCAGCCGTGCCGCCAGCATCGACTTGCCCGAGCCGGGCGGGCCGATCATCAACAGATTGTGGCCGCCGGCGGCGGCGATTTCGAGCGCGCGTTTCGCGCTTTCCTGGCCCTTTACGTCCCGCAGATCGAGACCGGCGCCGCGCGACGACGCCAGTTTCGCCTCCGGCGGGGGCAGCAGTTGCGTGCCCTTGAAATGGTTGACGATCGCCAGCAGGTTCGGCGCGGCGATGATCTCGACCTCGCCGGCCCAGGCGGCTTCGCCGCCGCACGCGCTCGGGCAAATGATCCCGGCGTCGCGTTCGACGGCCGCGAGCGCCGCGATCAGGACGCCGGCGACCTGGGTCAGCGAGCCGTCGAGCGCGACCTCGCCAAGCGCGAGATAGCCGGCCAGCTCGTCCTTTGGCAGAACCTCCATCTCGGCGAGCAGCCCGAGCGCGATCGGCAGGTCGAAATGGCTGCCTTCCTTGACGAGGTCGGCCGGCGCGAGATTGACCGTGATGTGACGCGGCGGCAATGCGAGACCGAGCGCCGAAAAAGCGGCGCGCACCCGCTCGCGCGACTCGGCGACCGCCTTGTCCGGCAGGCCGACGACCGCAAAGGCCGGCAGCCCCGCCGTGATCGTCACCTGGGTTTCGACGTCGCGGACCTCGACCCCGCTGAACGCCACGGTGCGGACCCGCGCCACCATATTGCGGCCCGTTTGTTACGTGCGCGGAGAAGGCCGGCGGGACGGGCGCGGTCGCAGAACGACGGCGTCCGCCCTCCAGTCCGACAGAAGCGGCCTACCCGGCGTGGCCCGCCGGCGCCGACTCCTCCTTGTCGAAGTCGAACTCGACCTTGCCGCCATGCGGATCGTCGAAGAACAACTGCCACTGTCCCTCGCGAATTCCGCCCTGCGGCAGACGGCGCAGCTCGTACTGCACCCCGGCCTTTTCGAGCTTTGCGACCGTGCCCGGCAGGTCGGTGGCGGTGAACGCCATGTGGTCGATCACGCCGGCCCGCACCTCGTTGAGCTGATCGCGGTGGATGACGTGCAGGATCGGCTGGTCGCCGACATAAAGCCAGTAGCCCGGGAAGCGGAAATTCGGCCGCGCTCCCTCCTCGAACCCGAGCAGGTCGCAATAGAACTTGCGCGTTTCCTCGAGGTCGTCGCTCAGCACCGTGAAGTGGTTCATGCCCTGTACGCTCATGCGACATCTCCCTATGCAAGAGCAGCCCGCTACGGCCGGCGGTGCGCCGCCGCCGATAGTCGAGATGTAGAATTGGCCGAATGGCGACCCCTCGTCAATCGCAGGACACGGCGGGACTGCGCCGTGCTATGGCACCGCGCTCCGGCAGTGATCGGCCGGAACCCGGCGGATGAGAAAGGGCAGGAATGGTCAGGCGGTTGGTTATCGGTACGGCAGCGACACTGCTGATCGGTGCGCTGGTGGCGCCGGCGATGGCGCAGAAATCGGGCGGGGTCTTGCGGATCTATCACCGCGACAGCCCGGCCAGTATGTCGGTCCACGAGGAAGGCACGGTCGGCGTCATCATGCCGATGATGGGCGTATTCAACAATCTCGTCATTTTCGACCAGAACGTGCCGCAGAACAGCGAGAAGTCGATTGTGCCGGACTTGGCGACGAGCTGGGAGTGGAACGAGGATCACACCGCGCTGACGTTCAAATTGCGCGATGGCGTCAAATGGCATGACGGCAAGCCTTTTACCTCGGCCGATGTCAAATGCACCTTCGACCTGCTGACGAACCAGCACAAGGAAAGGCTGCGCCTTAATTACCGCGAGAGCTGGTGGGTCAATCTGAAGGAGACGACGACCAACGGGCCGCTTGAGGCGACATTGCACCTGAAACGGCGCCAGCCGGCTGTGTTGTCATTGCTCGCGTCGGGCGACACGCCGGTTTATCCCTGTCACGTCACGCCGGCGCAGATGCGCCAGCACCCGATCGGCACGGGTCCGTTCAAGTTTGTCGAATACAAACCGAACCAGGGGATCAAATTCACCAAGAACCCGGATTACTGGAAGCAGGGGAAGCCCTATCTCGACGGCGTCGAGTACACGATCATCCCGAACCGTTCGACCGCGATCCTCGGCTTTGTCGCCGGCAAGTTCGACATGACGTTCCCTTACGAGGTGACATTCCCGCTGCTCAAGGACATCAAGAGCCAGGCGCCGGACTCGGTCTGTCACGAGGGCGCGGTCAACCAGTCGATCGGCATCCTGATGAACCGGACCAAGCCGCCCTTCGACAACGAGGACGTGCGCCAGGCGCTCGCGCTGACGCTCGACCGCCAGTCGTTTATCGATATTCTGGGCCAGGGGCAGGGCGATCTCGGCGGGGCGCTGCAGCCGCCGCCGGAAGGCTTCTGGGGCATGCCGACCGAGCGGGTGATGACGCTGCCCGGCTATGGCGGCGACGTAAAGGAGAACCGCGAGAAAGCGCGCGAACTGATGCAGAAGGCCGGATACGGCCCCGACAACCGTCTTTCGATCAAGCTGTCGACCCGCAACATTCCGGTCTACCGCGATCCCTCGGCGATCCTGCTCGATCAGCTCAAGGAGATCTGGATCGACGGCGAACTTGAACTGGTCGAGACCGCGAACTGGGTGCCGAACCTGATCCGCAAGAATTTTACGCTGGCGCTGAACGTGCTCGGCACCGCGGTCGATGATCCCGACGTGTATTTCTACCAGAACCATGTAAGCACATCGAGGCGCAACTATCCCGGCTTTAACGACCCCGAGTTCGACCGTCTGGTCGACGAGCAGTCGCAGGAAATCGACCCGGAGAAGCGCAGGAAGATCGCGCAGGACGCCGATTACGTGCTGCAAAAGGGGTTGGGGCGTCCGATCGTCTACCATATGCGCGCCGCGACCTGCTGGGTGCCGCAGCTCAAGGGCATCACGATGATGTCGAACAGCCAGTATAACGGCTGGCGCATGGAGGATTGGTGGCTCGATAAATAATCGCCAGCGTCGAATAACCAACAGCGCCGGCGGGGTCAGAAGCGGCCTGCTTCGTCCTCGTCGGCGAGCCTCCGCAACGCTTCCTCGTCGCCGCCGTAGCGCAGCCAGTCGCCGACCCGGCCCAGCCCGAGCCGCTCGTAAAAGCCGCGCGCCGGGTTCCAGTCCAGCACCTGGAAGTCAATGCGGCCCCAGCCGCGCTCGATCGCGATCGCGGCCAGCCGCGCCATCAGCCGGCGTCCGACCCCGTGCCCGCGCGCGTTCTCGACGACGAACAGGTCTTCGAGATAGAGGCCGGGCCGGCCGAGCCAGGTCGAAAACCGCGAATGAAACGCCGCGAAGCCCGCCGGCTCGCCGTCGAGAAAGGCAAGAAGCGCCTCGAACTGGCGCTCGGGGTCGAAACCGTACCGCAGCAGATCGGTCTCGGTCGCGACGACCGCGTCCGGCGCCCGCTCGAAGGCGGCAAGTGCGCGGATCAGACCGAGGAGCAGCGCGCAATCCTCCGGGGTTGCGAAACGGATCTCTATCCGCGGCGCCATCGGGCAGGGGCGGTCAGGCGGGGTCGTGCCGCTGAATAAAATCGGCGACCCTGGGATAGATCTCGTCGCGCCAGCGGCGGCCATGAAAGACGCCGTAATGGCCGACTCCGGGCTGCAAATGATGCGCCCGCTTCGCCGATGCGAGATTACGGCATAGGCGGTGCGCGGCGGCGGTCTGACCGACCCCGCAGATGTCGTCGCGCTCGCCCTCGACGGTCATCAGCGCCGTCTTCTCGATCGCGCCGGGATCGACGGCATTGCCTCGCACCCGGAAACGGCCCTGCGCCAGATCCTGGCGCTGGAACACCCGATCCACGGTCTGCAAATAGAAATCCGCAGGCAAATCCATCACCGAGCAGTATTCGTCGTAAAAGGCGCGGGTCGCGGCGGCGCTTTCGCCGTCGCCCTCGACGAGATGCCGGAACATCCGCCAATGCGCCTCGACATGTCGGTCGAAATTCATGCTGAGAAACCCGGCGAGCTGCAAAAAACCGGGATAGACGCGGCGGAACGCGCCGGGATAGCGCAGCGGCACGGTGGTGACGACCATGTGCTCGAACCACGACAGCGAATGCGACTGCGCGAAACGATTGACCTCGGTCGGGTTGGCGGAGGGGTCGATCGGCCCGCCCATCAGCACCATCGAGGCCGGCTGGCACGGATCGTCCGCTGCGGCCATCAGCGACACCGCCGCCAGGACCGGGACCGACGGCTGGCACACCGCCAGGACGTGACAGCCCGGCCCGAGCAGCCGGATATATTTGATCAGCAGTTCAATCTCGTCGTCGAGGTCGAACCTTCCGTATTGCACGGGCACGTTGCGCGCGTTGACCCAGTCGGTCACATAGACATCGTGGTCGGGCAGGACCGTGGCGACCGTGCCGCGCAACAGTGTCGCGAAATGCCCCGACAGCGGCGCGACGACCAGCAGCTTTGGCTGCTCGGGCGCCTCCGCCTTGCGGAAATGCACGAGCCGGCAGAACGGGTCGATTGCGACGGCTTCCTCGGCGACGGCCGTCTCGACCCCCCCGACCGTCATAAGGTCGATACCGAAATCGGGCCGCTCGTGCCGGATGCCGCCCTTCGAGAACATGTTGAGCGCGGCGGCAGCGCTGCGCAGAAGCGCCGAGCCGCCCATCCAGTTCGGGTCAACCAGCCAGCGTGGGTCGAGCAGATTGTTCGCGGTCTCGGCGAACAGGCGAAACGGGGCGAGAATATCGCGATGTGCGTCATACGCGTCGTACAGCATAAGTCCTCATCCGCTTTCGCCCCGTTTGCTTCGGCCGCACCGGCTGCCAACCTACAGTTGGACAACAACGGCGAGGCGTCAATCGTCTCGACGGCGCTGGATCGACGGCGGATGCGGAATGCTGCGGATCAGGCGAAAGCGTTCTTGATCCGGGCCCAATCGTCGAGCGCGTCCTCGTTGCCCGGCGTTACCGGGATCACGATCTGCCTCCAGCCGGCGTCGCGCAGCGCCGCTACCCGCTGCGTCAGTTCCTGTTCGGTGGCGGCGAATGTCGTGCGGCGGATCAGTTCGGCCGTCACAAAGCGCCGCTCCTCGGGCTTGACGAACAGGAAATGCCCGCGGTGGTTTTCGAGATAGCGCGCGTCATCAGGCTCGAAACGCCGCGCCATCTCGACATAACCGGCGATCGCTTCGGCGATGCCTTCATATGAGACGTTCATCGTGTTTTGCCAACCCTGCTGGTCGGCGTCGGCAGCGCGGTGCAGCAACGTCGCGGCGCGCGGTCCCGCCTGCGCCATCGCCCGCTCGCTGTCGGCCGGTTCACCGGGTCGCAGCACAACGCCGCACACCCAGGCCGTCGCGTAGAGATCATCCGCGGCGCGGCCGGTTTCGGCCCATGCTTTTTTCATGCCGTCGAGCGCGCCGATCGCGCCGTCCACGTCTTGAATAAAGCATTTCCAGCGCGCGTCGAGCTTGGCGGTCAGCCTCTGCGAGCGCGGTCCGTAGGCCGAGATGTGCAGCGGGATCGGGTCCTTTGTGTTGAACAGCCCCGCCTCCGGGTTGAGGAACCTTATTTTGCGCCGCTCGCCCTCGATCGGCGTCTCGACCGTCTCGCCGGCCAAGAGCGCGTAGACGACGCGGATATACTCCTCCATCTCGGCGAGTTTCATCGCGCCCAGACCCATCGCGCGCCGCGCCGAAAACCCGGTCCCAACCCCGAAATCGATCCGCCCCGGCGCCAGCCCGTTCAAGGTCGCAAACGCATTCGCCGTGACCGCCGCAATACGGTTCGAGGGCACCAGCACGCCGGTGCCGAGCCGGATGCGCGAGGTCTTCATCGCCGCCGCCGCCATCGCCACAAAGCAATCGGCGGTGATCATCTGCGTGTCGAAAAACCAGGCATGCGTAAAGCCCAGCGCCTCGGCCTTCTGCGCGATCTTCCACGAATCGCTCGCGGTCGGAATGCCGATACCGAAATCCATGATGGTCTCCGTTTGTCAGTCGCCGCAGTTCAGCCTGTTTGCCAAACGGGCGCAATGACCGGTTTGGCTACAACCGAGGCACCCGTATCGTGCCAAACTGGACCATTCGCCATCCGGCTCCCGTCATGGACGCGCTGCTGATCTTCGCCATCTACATCGTGCCGTTTATCCTCATCGCGATCGGGGTGCGATCGTGGATGCGGCGACAGGCGACCCTGTCGGATGTCCAGGCAGAAGGCGATCCAAACCGCGAACGCTCGCGTTTTCTATACGGGTTCTGGCGGCGCCAAAGCCGGGACCAGCTTTAAATCCTGGTCTCCGACAATCGCGGCTCGTAGCCCTTGCGCGGGTATTCCTCCCAGTACTGGCGGAAACCGTGTTTCGAGACCTCCTGGTGCGGGCGGGCGCGCAGCTTTTCGACATCGATGTCGATGCCGAGACCGGGCGCGGTCGGCAGGTCGATCCAGCCGTCCTTGACCGCCAGCCCCGTTACCGCGATGTCGCGGCAGATCTGCTCGAAATTGACAAAATACTCGGTGATCCGGAAGTTCGGGATCACCGCCGAGACGTGTATGGTCGCCGCCATGCCGACCAAGGGCGAATTGTAGTTGTGCGGAGACATTACTACGGCATGGGGTTGCGCCATTACCGAGATGTCCAGCAGCGCGGTGATGCCGCCGATCGCGCAGATATCGGGGTTGAGGATGTCGGCGGCGCGCGCCGCGAGGCAGCCGGCGAACTGCTCCTTTGTGTAAAGCGCCTCGCCGGTCACGATCGGGATCGGCACGGCGCGCCTGACCTCGGCGAGGAGAGAGATATTGTCGGCGAGGCACGGTTCCTCGTACCAGTCGATGTTGAATTCGGCGAGGCGGTTGCCGATGCGGATCGCGTATTGCGGCGCAAAGCGGCGATGCGCCTCGACCAGTATCTCGAAATCCGGCCCGAGCGCGTCGCGCATCGCGCGCACGTAGTCGATCGCGAAATCCTCGTCGCGGCGATCGACATAGCTGCGCCACGGTCCCGGAAACGGGTCGAACTTGGCGGCGGTAAACCCCATCGCCTTGATCTTGCGACCGCGTTCGACGCCTTCCTCGATCGTCGAGCGGCCGGCCCAGCCATTGGCGTAGATGCGCACGCGCTCGCGCGATGGGCCGCCTAGCAGATTATAGACCGGCTGGCCGCAGATTTTGCCAATAATGTCCCACGACGCGATCTCGATCGCGCTCCACGCCGACAGCAGTTCCATCGAGCCGCGGCGGATCGCGAAATCCTCGAACAGGACCTGCCCGGTGTGGCGGATGTTGAAGACGAAGCGGCCGATGACATGAGGCGCCATCGCCCGGACGCACTCGGCGATGACGGTCTCCTTGCCGGCGGTCACATAGGCTTCGCCCCAGCCGTAGGTCCCGTCCTCGGTCTCGACGCGGCAGAACAGCAGCTCCTTCGGGCCGCCGGTGCCGAGAATAAAGCTTTCGATGCGAGCGATCTTCACGGGCCGGTCTCCGGGCTGCTGCTGTTTGGGCAATAGTGTCGGCCGGCCGGCAAATCCGATCAAGCCGGGAGGATCGGGCGGGGTGGGGAGGGGATTACGGTCGGGGCGGGGCTGTTGCGGTCGGGGCGGCGGAAGCGGTCGCCAGCCCGGTCCGCACCCGGTCGAGCGCTGTCACCTGCGCCCGGACCAGTTCGCCCGGCATCGCGATCGTCTTCTGCGCGCCGGAGCGCGCCGCAAACGTCACCGTCAGCCCGCCAGTGGCGTTGCGCAGCTCCGGCTCGGGGATCGCGGCGGCGAATTCCTCGGCATAGGAGCAACCGGGCTGACAAGTGATCTCGTTCCGGCCGATCGCGATAAAGCGCAGCGGGCGGCCCTGCGCGTCGCGCGCCGTGTTCCAGTCGCGCGGCGGCCCGGCATAGCTGTCGGCGACATAGAGCTGATGCACGGTCTCGCCGCTCTGCCTGTCGATCCAGGTGCGCAGCGTGTAGAAATTGGTGCCGGGAACACCGAGAAACGGCTCGGCGTGCTGGCGCCGCGGTCCGGTCAGCCCGATAAACCGGCCGCCCTGCTCGGCGGAGACCGCAACCGGGGTCGGCTGACGCCCGCCAGCCGCGGTTCCGGAACCGGGCGGGGCGCTTGCCATCCCGCCGCAGCCGGACAGCGCCGCCATCAGCAGGAGCGCCGCCGCCGCTTGCGTGATCCTCATCGGCCAAGCTTCGAATTGTCGTCGCCGAGGACCGGCCCCGCCCTCTCGAATTGCGGCCGCACACCGTCGAACGACAGCGGCAGACCGACGAGACCGAGTTCGCTGCCGAGCTTTGTCTGGATGATGCCGAGCGCCTGCGTCTGCGCATCGGCGACGACCTGGTCGAGCGTGTTGATCGGCCCGTTCGGGATGCCCTGGGCGTCGAGCAGCCGCGCCCATTCCGCGCGGGGCTTTGTCGCGAAAATATCCGACAGGATCGCGATCAGCTCCCTGCGGTTGACGACGCGATCCTTGTTGCTGGTGAAACGCGGGTCCTCGGCGAGACCGGGCCGGTCGAGCACGGCGGCGAGACGGCGGAACAGATTGTCATTGCCCGCCGCCACCATCATGTACCCGTCCGCGGCGGCAAACGCCTGATACGGCGCGATCATATCGACCCCGGAGCCGTGCCGCGCCGGCAATTCCCGGTTCGCGAGATAGCCCGCGAGGTAGATGCTCATCCAGGCCAGCCCGGTTTCGTAGAGCGAGGTATCGACCACCCCGCCCTTGCCGGTGCGTCCGCGTTCCTGCAACGCCGCCAGGATGCCGATCACCGACCACATCCCGGCTCCCATGTCGATGATCGAGGCCGGCACCCGCACCGGCGGGCGACCGTCTTCGCCGAGCAGGCTCATCAACCCGCTATAGGCCTGCATCATCGGGTCGTAGCCGGGTTTGTCGCGCAGCGGTCCCGTCGCGCCGAACGCACCGAGATTGCAGAACACAAGGTCCGGTTTCGCGGCGACGAGATCAGCGCCGCCCAGCCCGTAGCGGTCGAGCGCGCCGAATTTGAGATTGTGCAGCACCACGTCGGCGCGCTCCAGGATCAGCTTGCGCAGCCGCGCCGCGTCCTCGGGGTCGGCGAGATCGACCGTGATGCTGCCCTTGGCGCGGTTGACCGCGTGAAAGCACGTCGCCGCACCTTCCATAAATGGCGGCCCCCAGCCGCGCGCCGCATCGCCGGTTCTGGGGTTCTCGACCTTGACAACCTCGGCCCCCAGCTCGCCGAGGATCATCCCGGCATAAGGCGCGGCAATGCTGTGACCGATCTCGACGACGACAAGACCGGAAAGGGGTTTGGCGGTAGACATGCAGATTTCTCCGCGCCGGACTGGTGCCGTGTGCACCCTCGGCTCAAGATCGAAAATTTACGCATGCCGCTGCTGCATGGACAGAAACAGGGTCGGAACAGCGGGCCTTTCAGCCGGGCAGCGATGGGGTCGCCACAATATCTATGTGATCCCAGCCGGTTGCCTCCCAGGCGCCGATGACGCCGGCAACATCGCTCCCGAACGTCACGATGCCGCCCTCGGGATCGATGACACCCAATTCGAGACCGCATTCCAGGAAAAACCCGAGATAACGCTCGGCGGTCACCCCGGAGACGGAGGTCAAAAAATAGGGGGAGAATTCGCTCACGATCGTCGGACGGTCCTGCCGCAACGTCTCTTTGATCGCCGATAACGCCAGGTACTCGGCGCCTTCAATGTCGATTTTGATGAAATCGATCCGGCGATCAGGCGGGATCAGATGTTGCAAGGGCACGCAAGGGACAACTCGGGCGTCCCACAAATCGTCCATTCCCGAAATCGAGGACGTTACGCCGTTCGAGTAGTCGTTGTAGAGTGACAGCAGGCCAATTTCGCGTCCCGTGGCCACGTTCGCGATTCTGATGTGACTGCAATTATTGATGCGGCGGCTGGCCTCTATGAGCTTGGCATTATCGGGATTGGCCTCGACCGCGGTGACGAGGCCATCGGGACCGACGATCGATGCCGCAAGCATCGTAAAGTAGCCGATATTTGCGCCGACATCGATCACCTGCATCCCCGGACGCAAGTACCGGCGAAATACCGCGGTGACATTGGGCTCGTACGAGCCGCCTAAAACATGGGCACCGACTGCATTATCGTCGCGGGCTGCAAATATCTCGAAACCTTCTATCGAGGTCCGCTCGATAGCGCTCGGCGCCGTCCGCCTCAGCAGGCCGCGCTGATTGAACTCCCACGAACTTAGGAACCTGCGGGTTATCTCCTGCGAATCCCGCCCGAGTTCGAACGCAAGATGACTATTCCATTCCGCCGGCTGCGGATTACGTCCCAAAACCAGGCGGAAGAGGGCCGCAATATCGGCCTGAGTTGTCGTTCGAGTGAGTTCCTGTTCCCAGGGACAAGTCAGGGCGGCACCGTGCAGATTGCGCAGCATTGCCAGCAGCCACGCCTTTTGAGCCTGATCGAGGCGTTGGTAATCATGGACCAACGCCACTTCATCGTATCCGTGACCGATCGCTTCGTGCACATCCTTCGGCACGTCCATAGCGGGAGCGGCGGCCAATGCATCGCAGGAGATGAAAGGATTGGCGGCCTGGAATTCCTGCGACAGGAGAACAGAGCACAGCAGTTGCTGGCGATCGTATTTCAATGCGTTATCGCTGACCGTCCTCTCGCTTTCCGGTTCGCGTCCGAGCAACAGGCGGTAAGCCCACCGGACATATTCGTCGGCTTCCGAGGGCCCGATGGGCTCCAGTTCCGACTGCCTCATATAACCTCTCCCTATAGCTGCCTGCGCTGCTCTCGCCATGCGAGAAGCCGGTGCGCCCTCTGCTATTGCGCCCGCTCGTCGCCGAGCGGGTGCTTGCGCAGGAAATCGAAGTCGCAGCCGCGGTCGGCCTGCAATATCTCGCGGCGGTAGAGGCGGGCGTAGCCGCGTTCCGGCATTGTCACCGGCGCGGTCTTGCGGCGCGCCAGCTCGTCGGGCGCAACCAACAGGTCGATGCGGCGCTCCCGGACCGACAGGCGGATGCGGTCGCCGTTGCGCACCTTTGCGAGCGGGCCGCCCGAGGCGGCGTCCGGGGTGACGTGCAAGACGATCGAGCCGTAGGCGGTGCCGCTCATCCTTGCGTCGGAAATGCGCACCATGTCCTTGACCCCGGCGCGCGCCAATTTGGCCGGGATCGGCAGATAGCCGGCCTCCGGCATGCCCGACGGCGACAATGGCCCGGCATTCTGCAATACCAGGAAATCGTTCGGGGTTACGTCGAGATCGGGATCGTCGATCCGGGCCGACAAATCTTCGAGCGAGGTGAAGACGACGGCGCGGCCTTCCTTCTCGAACAGGGTCGGGTCGGCGGCGGAGCGCTTGAAAATCGCGCCGCGCGGCGCCAGGGACCCGAACAGCGCGACCAATCCGCCGACCGGCTGCAACGGTTCTTCCAACGGCCGCACGACCTCCCGATCGACCGGCCCGGCCGGCCTCGCCAGCCGTTCTCCCAATGTCTCGCCGGCCACGGTCAGACAATCGAGGTTGAGCAGCGGTTTCAGCTCGCGCAAGACCGCGCCGATGCCGCCCGCGGCAAAGAGGTCCTCCATGTAATGCGGCCCGGTCGGTTTCAGATCGACCAGGACCGGGGTCGAATCGCTGATCTCGTTGAGATGCTGCAGGTCGATATCGACCCCGGCGCGCCCGGCGACAGCCGTCAGATGCAGCACCGCATTGGTCGAGCCGCCGATCGCCATCAGGACGCGCAGCGCGTTCTCGACAGATGCGGGTGTCACGATGCGGTCCGGCGTGATCTTCTCGGCGGCCAATCGCATCGCGGCGCGTCCAGTGGCCTCGGCGGCGCGCAGCCGGTCGGCGTGGACCGCCGGGATCGCGGCGCTGCCCGGCAGGATCATGCCGAGCGCCTCGGCGATCGAGGCCATCGTGCTCGCCGTCCCCATTACCGCGCAGGTGCCGGCGGTCGTCGCCAGATTGCCCTCGACCTCGTCGATCTCGGCATTCGTCACCTCGCCGGCGCGGTACTTGGCCCAGAAGCGGCGGCAATCGGTGCAGGCTCCGAGTCGCTCGCCATGCCAGCGCGACGTCATCATCGGCCCGGCGACCAGCCCGATCGCCGGCCGGTTGGCCGAGACCGCGCCCATCAGCTGCGCCGGCACGGTCTTGTCGCAGCCGCCGACCAGCACGACCGCGTCCATCGGCTGGGCGCGGATCATCTCCTCGGTATCCATCGCCATCAGGTTGCGGAACATCAGGCTGGTCGGGTTCAGGAACACTTCCCCGAGCGATATCGTCGGAAAGACCAGCGGCAGTCCGCCGGCCGCGAGGACCCCGCGCTTGACCGCGTCGATCAGCTCCGGGAAATGCCGGTGGCAGTTGTTGAAACCGGAGCGGGTATCGGCGATGCCGATGACCGGCTTCGCCAGCATGTCGAGCGAATACCCCATCGAGCGGGCGAAGGAGCGCCGCAGATACAGCGCGAAATCGGGATCGCCATAATTGGTCAGGCCCAAACTCAGGCCCTGGCGCGCGGGGCCGGCCGGCTCGGTCATGCTGGTCCTTTCAGAAGCGCAAACCTCCCGCGGCCTGCCGGCATCGCATCAGGGCCGACCAGCGGCGCGCGGGCATACCAGACGATGGCGGTCAGAACGCCGCCCGGCTTTCGGACATCGCGAGCGGCTCGTTGCCGGCGTGTGCCTGCACATCACCCGAAATCTGACCGCCGCATTCGATCTCGATCTGGCCGTAACGGATCGTGCCGGAAACCCGTCCGGTGGCGCGGATCAGCAGCCGCTTGCGCACTGTCAGAGTGCCCTCAAAACGGCCGCGAACCTCGATCTCGTCGATCGTCGCCGAACCCTTGAACAGACCCGATTCGGCGAGTTCGACCTCGGTGCAGTTCTGCAGATTGGCTTCGACGCTGCCTTCGATGATCAGCCGGTCGCACGAGTTGATCTCGCCGGACAGCGTGATCTCGCGACCGACGATCAGCTTGCGCAGATCGCTGTCGTTGCGGCGCGCGGGCGCGAGCGGACCTGCCGCCAGCGGACTTGCCGACAACGAAACTCCCGACAGCGTCGCGGCCGGCCGCGGGCCGGCTTCGGCAGGCCGCAGCGGTTCCGGTGCGGTGCGCGGCGGATCGGTCGGGCGTGCCGGGAGCGGAGGCGGAGAGGCGGCGCGGGCAAGCGGCGCGACAGTCGCGTTCTGCCCTGAATTGTTGCGGGCGGGCTTTGTCGGAATGCCTAGATCGTCAGGTGCGTCGGACATCTTGCGGTCCTCTGTCTCGGATTTTTTCCGGCCGAACATGGAGGCGGGTTCCATCAAGTTGCGGGCAGGTTGCGGGACGGGTTCGATGTAATACCGGCTGGCTTGCCGCTTTTCCGATCGTAGCGGAAACTCGCTCGGATCAGGAGACTGTAAGTCGCGGGTCGGCCGCCCGCATCCGGGCCAGGAGATGCACCATAAAGGCGGTTGCGATAACGGCGGCGACCAAGTTGACGAGGGGAATCGCGAACAATCCGGCGATCACGATGCCTGCGGCGAAGACGCGCCCGGCAACGCGGCGGCGCGCGGCCCGAACGGCGGGCGGGTCGAGCCGTCGCAACGCGACCACCTCGAAATATTCGCGGCCGAAAAGATATCCGTTGATACCGAGGAACACAAAAAAATTTACGCCGGGCGCCAGTATGTAGACCGGCAAGGCCAACAGATTGAGCAGCAATGCTGTTGCCATCAACCTTACGGTCGTCGCGACCGTCTCGGCCATCGACGAACGGCGCGCCGGACCGCTTCCGGGATAATGCAGAGTCTCGACCGCGGCGGCGATTCGATCGAGAAAAAACCCCATCACGATCGTTACAACGGCCGGAAATATCAGCCAGCTCACGACCAGGACCGCCAGCCCGCCCAACCCGTCGACAAGCCAGTTGAGGGGGCCCCATTCGAACGGCGCGGTGCGGGCCAGCAGGATCGCGATCGCGGTCCACACCAGCAGGAAACTCGCCAGCGCCAATGCGAGGCCGAGCGCCGCAAGCCGGCGCACCGCAGGGGCCGACAGGTCGGCGAGCGCACGCAACAGAGCGGAGAGCATCACGCCAGGCTTCTACCGCGAAGTCCGGCCTCGGCCAATTCCCGAATCGGGCAGTCCGGCGCCGTATTTGGCGCAGCAACGGCTTGCGAACCGGCAGTCGGGTGGCCTATATGGAAAGGGTTGCCGCCGCCTCCGTGCCGGAGACGGCTCCGATCCCCGGTAGCTCAGTGGTAGAGCAAGCGGCTGTTAACCGCTGGGTCGCTGGTTCGAATCCGGCCCGGGGAGCCATAACGGATCAGGGGGTCGGGTTCAGCGGATGGCCCGACCCCCCTCCCCCCGGCCGCGTTCGAATGCCGGACCGCAGTGATCTTGGGCGCGGTCTCCCGCCCACGCTGCCCTGTTCACTTCTCCGCTTCGTCGTCGATCCGCCATCATCGGCCGATGCTGCTGCACGCAATCCTCGGTCTCTCGCCGGCCGCGCTCGCCGTGCTGATCGGGATCTGTATTCTCGGCGGCTCGGCGAAGGGTGCGCTCGGCATTGGCATACCGCTGCTGGCGGTGCCGCTGACCGCGCCGTTCATGGATTTGCCCGCCGTGATGGCGTTGCTGACGGTGCCGATCTTTGCGACCAATCTCGGCCAGGCGATCGAGGGGGCCGGAACCAGGGCGGCGCTGCTGCGTCTCTGGCCGACGCTGCTGGCGGTCGTGGCCGGAACCGTCACCGGCGTGCATCTGCTGGTCAGCATCGATCGGACCATGCTGAACGGTGCTGTCGGCGTGTTGCTGGTGCTTGTCGCGGCATGGCTCTTCTGGCAGCCGCGGATTGTGCTTAGAATGCCTAACAAAACCGGGAACGAGGGTGCGAGCGGGCTGTTGTGGGCGGCATGGCCAAGCCTCTCCTGTCCGATGAGTTGTGGAACCTGATCGAACCGCTGCTGCCGCCGGAGCGGCCGA
>JBFWVT010000093.1:0-18124 GCA_050246595.1 Alphaproteobacteria bacterium | reverse complement strand
TGTTGCGGAGTGCATTGACCGCTATCGGCTGTTCGTCAGGGAGCGGGAGCTTTGCCATACCGTCATTTTCGGCAGGTCAGCGGTCGGCAGGAACATTCGTTTAGTGGCTGTTGCTACATAATACCGTGAAATTGCACCATTCCGCCGTTGGCGGCAGGGAATTTCTTGCCCGTGCAAGGAATTTTGCGGATTTATCACGGATCAGAACAAAAGAAGTCACCGGCTTTGCTCGCGGGAACCGCATTCGTAATACGGCAATATGGCAAATTTGCCGGCGTTGTCCCGTCATCCCGGTCTTCGCCGGGATGACGACCGGGCGTATGATGCCATCGTTCACGATCACCCGCCGCCGATGCCGATCGATTTTGCAACCGACCCCGCCCGCTACCGCCATTGGCGGCTCGATGTTGACGGGAAGATCGCGACCCTGACCCTCGATGTCGATCCGGCCGGCGGGATCTTTCCCGGCGCCGAGCTGAAGCTGAATTCCTACGATCTCGGGGTCGATATCGAACTGGCCGATGCCGTGACCCGGCTGCGCTTCGAGCACCCGCAGGTGCGCGCCGTCGTGATCCGCTCCGGCAAGCCGAACGTGTTCTGCGCCGGCGCCAATATCGGCGCGCTGGCCCGCGCCAGCCACGCCCACAAGGTCAATTTCTGCAAATTCACCAACGAGACGCGACTGGCGATCGAGGAGTCCTCGGTGCATTCCGGCGTGCGGTATCTGGCCGCGGTCAACGGCACGGCGGCCGGCGGCGGATATGAGCTGGCGCTGGCCTGCGACCATGTCATGCTGATCGACGACCGGCGCTCGGCGGTGTCGTTGCCCGAAGTGCCGCTGCTCGCGGTATTGCCGGGCACCGGCGGGCTGACCCGGCTGACCGACAAGCGCCGGGTGCGCCGCGACGTGGCGGATATTTTCTGCACCGCCGAGGAGGGAGTGCGCGGGCAGCGCGCGCTCGATTGGCGGCTTGTCGATGAATTGGTGCCGCCGTCGTCCTGGGAGGAGCGGGTGCGCGAGCGGGCGCTGGCACTGGCCGCGGAGGCTGAGCGCCGTTGCCCCCTCCCTGACCTTCCCCCGCTTTACCCCCACCCTTCCCCGCTTTACCCCCACCCTCCCCCGCAAGCGGGGGAGGGGAGAATGGGGGGAGACCCTTCCCTGCTTATGGGGGAGGGGAGAATGGGAGAAAACCCTTCTCCGCTTACCGTCCCCCCGTTAGCGGGGGAGGAGGAAATAGGGGGAAACCCTGCCCTCCCCGGGCTTGACCCGGGGATCACGGGGGAGGGAGGGGTGGGGGCCATGGCAGGCATCAAGCTGCCGCCGCTCGACCGTGCGATTACCGAGGACGGGATCGCCTATCGCCATGTGCGGGTCGGGTTCGACCGGCCGGCGCGGCGCGCAACGGTCACAATCCTCGGCCCGGCGCAGGTTTCCGCCGATCTCGCCGGCATCCGAGTCGAGGGGGCGGCGTTCTGGCCGCTCGCGATGGCGCGCGAGCTGGACGACGCGGTGCTGCATCTGCGCTTCAACGAGCCGGAACTCGGACTCGTCGTCTTCCGCTCGGAAGGCGATCCGGAGGCGGTCGCCGCCGCCGATCGTCTCCTGGAGCGCCATTCGGACGATTGGTTCGTGCGCGAGGTGCGGCTGTTGCTGCGGCGCGTGTTCAAGCGGGTCGATCTGACCGCGCGCAGCCTGTTCGCGCTGATCGAACCGGGGAGCTGTTTTGCCGGGTTTCTCGCCGAGCTGGTCTTTGCGTCCGACCGTGCGCTGATGTTCTCCGGCGCAAGCGACCGCGACAACAGCGGCCCCGCGACCCTGACCCTGTCGCACGGCAATTTTTCTGCTTATTTGATGAGCAATGGACTCAGCCGACTTCAGACCCGGTTTCTCGGCGAGCCGGACAGTATGACGCGCGCCGAAGCGCGTATCGGCGAGAGATTGAGCGCCGAGGAGGCCCAGGAATTGGGGCTGGTGACGGCGAGCTGGGACGCGGTCGATTGGGACGAGGAGATCAGGCTCGTCTTCGAGGAGCGCGCCAGTTTCTCGCCCGACGCGCTGACCGGGCTCGAAGCCAATCTGCGCTTCGCCGGGCCGGAGACGATCGAGACGAAGATATTCGCCCGGCTCAGCGCGTGGCAGAACTGGATTTTCCAGCGCCCGAACGCGGTCGGGGATGAGGGCGCGCTGAAACGCTACGGCAGCGGCCAGCGACCCCGGTTCGGTCCGGAGCGGACGTGAATGGACGCAGAACCGATCCCAAGGAAAGTTTTTCTGTCGCAGTCCCGTGGGCCTTCAGCCCACAGACTCGATCCGTGGGGAAAGCCGGGACCCACTTGTCCGCGCACGAGTCTGCTGAACGATGGGTCCCGGCTTGCGCCGGGACTGCGAACCTTTTGCTTCCCCGATCCGGAAAAGCCGGCGCGATCCCGATGACGTCGCCGCAACCAGGAGCAAGCACATGATCGATCCGAGCCTTGTCGATTATGACGGCCTCATTCCGAACAATGTCGGTCTCAACGCCGACCCGCGGCTGCGCCGCGCGCTCGAAAGCTGGCATCCGGGCTGCATCGACTGGTGGAAATCGCGCGGCCCCGAGGGGTTTCAGGCCGATCTGGTCTATCTGCGCACCGCGATCGGCGTCGATCCCGAAGGCTGGGCCAAGTTCGGCTATGTCCGGATGCCGGAATACCGCTGGGGCATCCTGCTGGCGCCGGCGATCGCGGACCGCCGGATCGGTTTTGGCGCGCACCAGGGCGAGAAGGTCTGGCAGGACGTGCCGGGCGAATACCGCGCGCTGCTGCGCCGGCTGATCGTCGTGCAGGGCGACACCGAGCCGGCTTCGGTCGAGCAGCAGCGTCATCTCGGCGCGACCGCGCCGTCGCTCTACGATCTGCGCAATCTGTTCCAGGTCAATGTCGAGGAGGCCCGCCATCTGTGGGCCATGGTCTACCTGCTGCAAAAGTATTTCGGGCGCGACGGACGCGAGGAGGCCGAGGATCTGCTGCGCCGGCAATCGGGCGACCAGGACACCCCGCGTCTGCTCGGAGCGTTCAACCAGGCGACCCCGGACTGGCTCGCTTTTTTCATGTTCACGTTCTTTACCGACCGCGACGGCAAGATGCAGCTGCATGCGCTGTCGCAATCCGGGTTCGACCCGTTGTCGCGCACCTGCCGGTTTATGCTGACCGAGGAAGCGCATCATATGTTTGTCGGGCAGAGCGGGGTCGGCCGCATCATCGAGCGGACCTGCGCCGCGATGCGCGAAGCCGGGATAAACGACCCGACCGATATCGGCCGGGTGCGCGCGCTCGGCGTGATCGACCTGCCGACGATGCAGAAGCGCATCAATCTGCATTTCTCGCTGACCCTCGATCTGTTCGGCAACGATCTCAGCACCAACGCCGCCAATGCCTACAATGCCGGGCTGAAGGGCCGCTATCTCGAAGACCAGATCGATGACGACCACCGTCTGATCGGCGCGACCTATCAGGTGCCGCGTCTGAAGGACGGGCGCATCGTCACCGAGGAGATGCCGGCGATCACCGCGCTCAATGTGCGGCTGCGCGACGATTACGTCAGGGACGCCGCCTCCGGGGTCGAGCGCTGGTGGAACCGCATCATCGCGCGGGCGGGTTACGCGTACCGGCTCAGACTGCCGCATGTCGCGTTTCACCGCCATATCGGCGAGTTCGCGGCGATCCACGCCGACCCCGACGGCAACATCCTGTCCGACGCCGAATGGGAGCGCCGGCGCGGGGAATTTCTGCCGTCGTCCGACGACGATGCCTATGTCGCGAGCCTGATGCGCCCCTGCACCGAACCCGGCGTCTTCGCCCCGTGGATCGCCCCGCCGCGCGCCGGCATCGACGGCAAACCGGGCAATTTCGAATATGTGAAATTGCAGGGGTAGATCGAGATCAGGCGGCCGCCGGCGTCACCTCCGCCGCAATCTTTTCCGCCAGTTCGACCTCGGCGCGGGAAAGGTCGTAGGCGATCTGGAGCCGCAGCCAGATCGCCGCTGAGCCGCCAAAATACCGGGCCAGCCGGAGCGCGGTCTCGGGCGTGACCGAGCGCTGACCGCGAAGGATCTGGCCGATCCGAGAGGCTGGCAGGCGCAATGCAATCGCCAAGGCGTGCGCGGAAAGACCGCGTGCCTGCAACTCATCCCTGAGCACTTCTCCGGGATGCGGCGCCGGTCCGGCGAGGGGGCGCGTTCGTGCGATCGCCATGAATATTCCCCTCTCAATGATAATCGACAATTTCGACATTCCAGGCATGACCGTCCCGGAACTCGAAGGTGATCTGCCAGGGGCCGCCGGCCGAAATCGCCCATTGATTTCTGCGAGCGCCGCGCAGCCGGTGCAGACCGACGGATTTGAGACCGGACAAATCGTCGAGGCGCTCGGCCTCGTCGAGCAAACGCAGGCGCCGCCGGGCCAATGCCTCGTCGAGCCCGGAAAATGAATTCTTTCCTTCTTCCGCAAAACGCTGGGTCGCCCGGTTCGCCCACGACCGAATCACGCCTCAATCGTAAACCGTCTGACGTTTAACGCAAGACAGAACAGGCTACGGGTAGTGAGTCAGTTTGAAATTGGCCCGCTGCGCCGCCCCGGAGCAACCCCTGGGGATCGCCGGCCTCCGGCCGGCATGCTGGCCGGAGGCCGGCGGTCCTGAAGCGCCCTCCTTTCGGTACAGTCGCCGCGGATCCGGCCTGCGCCGCAGAACGACAAGGCCAAAATTCAAACTGAGACAGTACCAGGCTACGGCACCAGCACCGCGGCTCCCTGCATCCGCCGCCGCGCAGATCGGCAAGCGCAATGCCTTCCTACAGAGCAGCGCAGCCATGTCCCGGTTGCGGCGGCCTCTCAAACCTCCCATATGGTTAATAGCCGATTTCAACAAATCGCAGGTAATACGGTGCGACTCATGCCTGGCTGGCGTCGCGTGCTTTCCGCGTGGGCGCTGGCATTGATCTTTGCCGTTGCGGGTTTTGCGGTGGTGGAGCTGGCGCCTTCGTTTGGACTTGCCAAGGCCAGACCGGAGCTGCACGGCGTCAGAATTCCGCAATCTGACCCGTTCGATCTCGGGTCGCCGTTCTCCGACGACGCGGCGGCCGAGTTGGAAGCGCGACGCGCGTTCATGGAATAACGACAGACGTTATTCCATCGGGGAAGGTCCGGCCGCTTGTCGCGACTGCCGGAGAACGCGCGTCCCGGATCGGGTTCGCGGCGCGGCTGGGGAACATCCGGGTTTAGTTGCGTTTGCCGCCGGCGTAACCTCGGGGTTCGACATGCCGCCGCCGCTGCTTCTGTTGCAGGATATCAGTCTGACATTCGGCGGGACCCCGCTGCTCGCCGGGGCACGCCTCGCGGTTGCCGCCGGCGACCGCATCTGTCTGGTCGGGCGCAACGGCTCCGGTAAATCGACGCTGTTGCAGATCGCCGCCGGGGCCGTGCCGCCCGATTCCGGCGAGCGTTTCGCGCAACCCGGGGCGAGGATCAGCTATCTGCCGCAGGAGCCGGACCTGACCGGGTTCGCCGCGACGCTCTCCTATGTCGAGGCCGGGTTCGGGGCCGGCGCGGCGGACCGCCCCGAGGATCGCCATCGGGCGCTTTATCTGCTCAAGGAGCTTGGCCTGTCGGGCGAGGAGGACCCGGTCTCGCTGTCCGGCGGCGAGGCGCGCCGCGCGGCGCTGGCTCGGGCGCTGGCGCCGCTGCCCGATATCCTGCTGCTCGACGAGCCGACCAACCATCTCGACCTGCCCGGCATCGAGTGGCTGGAGCGCGAGCTGACCGCGATGCGCGCCGGGATCGTGCTGATCAGCCACGACCGCCGGCTTTTGGAAAACCTGTCGCGGACGACCGTGTGGCTCGATCGCGGCGTCACCCGCGTGCTCGACCAGGGTTTTGCCGGGTTCGAGGCATGGCGCGACGCGCTCCTCGAACAGGAGGAGAGCGAGCAGCACAAGCTCGGCCGCAAGATCGCGATGGAGGAAGACTGGCTGCGCTACGGCGTCACCGCACGGCGCACGCGCAACCAGCGGCGGCTCGCCGAACTGCACGCGCTGCGCCGCCAACGGCGGGAGCACCGGCGCGCGGCCGGGTCGGTGCGGCTGGAGGCGGCGCAGGCCGAGATCTCGGGACGGCTGGTCGCCGAGGCGGCGGGTATCGGGAAATCCTATGGCGGGCGCGCGGTCGTGCGCAATTTTTCGACCCGGATCATGCGCGGCGACCGGGTCGGCATCATCGGCCCGAATGGCGCTGGCAAGACGACGCTCTTGAACATGCTGATCGGGGTTCTGCCGCCGGATCAGGGCGAGATCAGGCTCGGCGTCAATTTGGCGCCGGCGGTGCTGGACCAGCGCCGCGAGAGCCTCGACCCGGAACAGACCCTGGCGCAGGCGCTGACCGGGGGCGGCGGCGATACGGTCACGGTGGCGGGGCAGAGCCGGCACGTCGTCGGCTATATGAAGGATTTTCTGTTCCGCCCGGAGCAGGCGCGCACACCGGTCCGGGTGCTGTCGGGCGGCGAGCGCGGCCGGCTGGTGCTGGCGCGGGCCTTCGCGCGACCCTCCAACCTGCTGGTGCTCGACGAGCCGACCAACGATCTCGACCTCGAAACGCTCGATCTGTTGCAGGAGCGGCTGGCCGAGTATCCGGGGACGGTATTGCTGGTCAGCCACGACCGCGATTTTCTCGACCGTATCGTGACCTCGGTGATCGCCGGCGAGGGCGAGGGGCGCTGGGTCGAATATGCCGGCGGGTACAGCGACATGCTGGCGCAGCGGGGCGCCGGGCCGAGGGTGTCGGCGGTGGCGCCCGCGAAGGCGGCGCGTCCCGTGCCGCGCAACGAGACTCCGGTGCAAGCGGCGCGGCCCCGTCGCATGACCTACAACGACCGCCGCGCGCTGGAGTTGCTGCCCGAGCGGATCGCATCGTTGCAAGAGCGGGTCGAGGCGCTGAGCGCGGCGCTGGCCGACCCCGATCTTTACGCACGCGACCCCGGAAGGTTCAACACGACGAGTTCGGCGCTCGAAGCGGCGCGCGACGAGCTGAGCGCCGCCGAGGAACAGTGGCTGACCCTGGAAATGCTGCGCGAGGAGATCGAGGGGGGCTGATACGGGCCGGGTCAGGTCGGCCCATTTCACGGGACGCACTCCGCCCAATACCAATCACTCCTGGCTCCGGCCCCTTCTATGCGCGCACCCCCACCCTAACCCTCCCCCGCTTGCGGGGGAGGGAACAAGTGGGATCTCCCGCTTGCGGGGGAGGAGGTAAGTGAGATCCCGAAGATATTACGCCGCGTCAACTCTCCCTCCGGCCCCCGGACTTGATCCGGGAATCACGGGGGAATGACGCTGGCGCGAGCAGCTTCGGGCTATTGCAACCGCGCGATGCCGAGGGCTGCGCCGAAGCGGTTGGCGCAGTCGAGCGGGTTGCCGTATTTGCGGTGCGTCGCGGTGTGGTGAGCGCAGGCAAGCAGCAGCCGGTCGCGGTCGTGGCCCCGGTTCTTGGCCCAGTCCTCGATCAGGACCTGCCCGATCTCCTGGTTGTGCGGGTCGTTGCCCATGCGGCACGCCAGCAGCGCGAGGCGCTGCGTCAGCGGGGTCGTGTCGGCGTCGCTGTCGATATAGGCCTGCGTCCAGGCGGCGCTCTCCGGGCCGTTCAATGCCAGCACCGCCGCGTCGATCCGGTCGAGGATCTGCTCCGGCATCAGCCTGTCGGCGCCGGACGGAGCGCGCACCGCGACCGGCTCGGCGTCGCCGATCCCCTTCTGGTGCCAGGCGGCGCGGTTCAGATACGAGGCCGCGAGGATCAGCAGCTTGACCTGGTGCTTGTGCTCGAAATTGTCGAAGAACCAGGTCAGCGAGTTCAGATACTCGAAGCAGTGCTGCGGCAATGAGAAATTGTTCGGCCCCTGGGTTTCGAGGATGACCTGCGACGAGGCGATTTGCAGCGTGTCGAGGATGCGGCGCGGGCTTTTCCCGTTTTCGAGATACCGGCACAGCAGTTCGAGAAAGCCGGGTTCGGGTTCGCGGATGATCGCGCGTTCGAGCGCTTGCGCTTCCTCGCGCGACAAAGGCTCCTTGTTGTTGGCGAGGATCGCCAGCTCCTCGGGCGAGGCGCCGCCATAGGGGATCGCCGAGACGGTCTGCTTTTCGAGAAAGATTTTGACGATGTTGCAGGCCATCTCATAGGTCGAGTACCAGCGCGGCCCGACCGCGACATCGAGCGCGCCGGCATAGACGACATTGTGCGCGTTGTCCCAGCCCAGCAGGTTGCCGAGATCGATCGTGGCGCGGGCGCGGAACGCCTTGTGGCCGGTCGTGTAGGAGCGGTTGTAGAGAGCGCGGTCCTGCACATCCATCAGCCCGGCATGGGCGAGCTGCGCCAGCACCTGCTTGCGCTCGGCCGGGTTCTCGATCAGCCCGAGAAACACGCGGTAGGCGTCGAGCACCTGACCGCGATGCACCAGGGTCATCCAGTGGTCGAGCCGTTCCTGCAACGGACCGTCGAGCCGCTCCGGCTGCTGGTCCGGCCATGCCACCTCGGGCTTTGGCGGCGGTCCCGGCGGCATCGACCAGCCCGGCGCGCGCGCGTAATGACCGGGCGCCTTCAGGATTTTCTGGTTCCAGATGTCGAGCCCGGTCGGGATATACCAGATCGTCTGGGCCAGCGGCAGCGCGGCGCAATCCTCGGGCACCATCGCCGCGAGCTGCGAGGCGGCGCGGGCCGACAAGAGGCAATGGTCGTTATTGACAAAATTGACGTAGCCGTCGTCGATTCGCTCGTGATAGGGGACGTGCGTGTAGGGCGCGTGGATGCGTACCGCCTCGGCGATGATCTCGCGCATCGGCCGGCGCTGTTTTACCAGCTCGTAATAGGCATCGCTGGCGCCCTTCTGGTCGCGGTCGAGGATGCGTTCCTCCAGCCTGGCGTACAGCGCTTCGGGTTTCGGGGTGTTGACGATCGTCCCCTGCATGTCGTTGGGCATTGCGGCTCCTGTGGATTCGGCTCTGATTCGGCTCGGCCGTTCCGCCCGGCATGGACGCCAGCATGGACGAACGCCGGAATGGTATTAAGAATAACCCCGAGCGCAAGGCCGCGGCAACGCCGCCGCGACCGGTTTCGCGCGGTCCGGGGCTGGCATGCGCGTCGCGAATGGGTAGAGTGGCGGGGGCCGGCTTGTCGGGGGCCAGCTTGTCGGGGGCCAGCTTGTCGGGGGCCAGCTTGTCAGGAGGGGGAATGCGTCTCGGACGGAAATCGGCATGTTCGGTCTGCGGCGCGGCCGCGTTGTTCGCGGTGCTGTCCGCCGGGGCGCTGTCGATCGAGGCGTCGGCCGCAGGCTTCTGCGACGAATACAACCCCTACGCTCCGGCGCGCATCGGCCAGATCGCGCTCGATGCAACCGATTTCGCCGATTCGGACGGCACCGAGATCCTCAGCTTTATCGAGACCGACAGCCTCGGAAAGGTCGATGTCAAGATCGTCCGCGCGGTCCCTTCTCACGTCGTGCGCGCCGTTTCGGCCGTGCCGGAGATCAGCACGATGTCGCCGTATCACGGCGAGCGGCTGAAAGGGATCAGGGTCGCGGTTGCGCTGGAGAAGACAAGGCAGCCGGTCAGCGTCGTGCTGCAACTGCGCCAGGTCTGCGCTAGGCACTTCCGCAATACGTTCCTCTATTACTGACGCGCCGGGGCGGCGTGCGACGCGGCGGAGGAGCGCGGGAAGATGCGTACAAGCTCGGGGCTGGGATTGCTGCTGCTCGCCGGAATGCTGATCCGGCCGGCGCTGGCCGAGGATGTTGGGTGCCTGAGCACGACGTTCCGGTTTTGGGGGCCGAACGACAAGGTCTGCGTCAGCGGGTTCGACGATCCGAAAGTGCCGGGAGTGGCCTGTCATATCAGCCAGGCGCGGACCGGCGGCATCAGGGGCGGGCTGGGGCTGGCCGAGGACCCGTCGCGGTTTTCGATCGCCTGCCGGCAGATCGGCCCGATCACGGTCGACCCGAGGCGGTTGCCGGAGGAAGAGGAAGTCTACAGCACGCGAACCTCGATCATATTCAAGAATACACACGTCTTCCGGATGTACGATGAAAAGCGCAATACGCTGATCTATCTGGCGATCAGCGACAAGATCGTCGAAGGCTCGCCGCAGAGTTCGCTGTCGACCGTCCCGATCATGCCGTGGGGGCAGTGAACGCGCGTGCGGGAGCGCTCGGATCAGGGAATGCGGTAGAACGGGTTTGGCAGCAGAAAGACCTTCTCGGCGTGGCCGCCGGCCAGATCGGAGGGCTGGTCGCCCATATTGGCGATGATCGTATAACCCGCCGCCGCGATCACGGCTCGCACCGGCGCCTTGAAATCGGCTGCCGAGCGATAATGCATCCCGTCCGGCACCATATAGAGAGCCGCGTATCCCTCGTAACCGGTATTGCGCAGGTTTCGTTCGGTCGCAGCGCGCTGCGCCTCCGGACGACCGGTGATGAAGAACACCGTCACGTTTAGCGCGCGCCCCTGACGGAACAGCTCCAGGGTCGGCCCGATCGCGGGTGCTCTGCCGAGCAGGTCCCATGCCGCCCAGCCGCACGGACCTTCCGGCAGCGCGGCGCACGGCCCGCCGATGATCCGGCCGAAATCGTCGGCCTTGATGACCTCCCAGTTGGTCAGGGCGGTATCGTCGATGTCGAGCACCAGCGCCGGATGGCTCACCTGTCGTGCCCGCCCGGCGACCCACGCACCCGCCTCCGAGGCCACCAGGGCGAGGTCTCGGGCGTAGGCGCCGGAATCGTGGTACGCCGTGGCTGCTGTCTTCGCGTCACCGACATTGGGCGGTTGCGCGACAACCGGGTATGCCAAAGACGGGAGCGGCTGAGCCGACTGAGCCTGGAGGCTCGGGGAGGGAGCGGCGCAAAGAATGAAAGCCGCCGCCGTGAGACAGCGGAGCAGCGCCTTCAATGTGGGATGGGTGCCGGGGCGCGAGGCGGTCATCGGCTCCTCTGCTTTTGCCGGGATTGTGGTTTCAGCCGTTCGGCAAGCCGCATTGCATGACGCGCGTCAACGCAGATACCGCTTCTCGGCTTTTTTCATCGCCGGGACGCGCTGCAAGTCGAAAATCTCCTCGACCGCGGCGATGCGCTTGTCGATTTCGTGAATGCCGCCGTCGCGGCGGATCGCGGCGAAGATGTCGCGCATCGCGGTGACCGCGGCGCGCACCGCGTGATTGGCGTAGATCATGATCCCGATCTTGCCGAGCGCCTTCGCCTTTGCCTCGGTCAGGTCGGGATAGGCGGTCGGCACGAGCACGAGCGGGATTTTTCCCTTCCAGGCATGCGCAAAGGCGACGATCTCGTCGGGAGTTTTCTGCTTCGAATGGATCAGCAGCAGGTCGGCATCTGCTTCTTCATAGGCGGCGCCGCGCCGCAGCGCCTCGTCGAGACCGAGATCGGCGATCAGCGCCTCGGTGCGGGCGATCACCAGCAGGTCGTGATCTTCCGCCGCCGCGCGCGCCGCCTCGATCTTGCCCTGGAATTCTTCCACGCGCACCAGCTCCTGCCTTCCGCCGGCAAGGAGAGAGGTGTCCTTCGGAAAAATCTTGTCCTCGATGACGACCGCCGCCGCGCCGGCGCGGGCATAGGCGCCGACGACATGAAAGACATTGATCGCGTTGCCGTAGCCGGTATCGAGATCGGCGATGAGCGGGAGCCGCACCTGCTCGACGATGGCGCGGGTCATGTCGAGATGCGTTGTAAACGACAGCAGGCTCGCATCGGGCACGCCGTAAGCGGCCGACAGCTCGAACCCGCTGGCCCAGATCCCGTCAAACCCGGCCTCCTCGGCCAGCCGCGCCGATAGCGGGTTGTGCGCCGCCATCACGGTCGCGAGACTGCCGGAGGCGACTTTTTCTCGTAAGGCGTTGGCCATGTCGCGGTCTCCCCTCCGGGCGCTCTCTACACCCCCTCCCCATTGGCGGAGAGGGCAGGAGTGAGAGGGCGGATTCGGGATCGGTTGCCGACACCCACCTCACCCTCCCATCGCTGACGCGATGGGCCCCTCCCTCTCCCCCCTGAAGGGCGGAGAGGGGTTATTTTGGCGGCCCCGGAACGACATTCTTGTATGTTTACGCCCGGTTGAATTCCGGCATGACCTCGCGAGCGAACAGGCGCAGCTGCTCGATGAACTCGTCGGGCGGCAGACCCTCGGCCCAGTGGATCATGAAATCCTCGAGACCGGGATATTTCGCCTCGATCGATCTGATGCCCTCGATGATCTGGCCCGGCGTGCCGCAGAACCAGGCCTTCTGCTTGACGCCTTCGCGCAGGGTCGGGATCGTCGAGGGCGCGCCGGGCGTGCCCCAGGTGCGGCCCTGCTCGTCGGCATAGCGCACAAAACCGAACGGCGCGAACCATTTGTAGCGCTCGTCATGGGCCGCTTCGCACCGGCGGATCGCTTCGTCCTGGCTGCCGGCGATATAGAGACCGGCACCCCACACCATGTCCTGCCCGAGTGCTACCTTTCGGTTGTGGCGGTGGCAGGCATCGTGAAAAGCGCGGATCACATCGTCGAGGATCTTCTCGCCGTTCAGCGTCACCATCGCCTTGAGACCGTAGCCCGCGATCATGTCGATCGTGCGCCCTGACGCGATCGGCATAAAGATTTCGACCGGCAGGTGCTTTGGCCGCGGCACCATCGTGACGTCTTTCAATTCGTAGCCGCGATACGGCACCGGCGGCGGCATCTCGAAATATTTGCCCTTGTGGTGGAAGCGCTCCTCGTTGAAGCACTTCAGCATCAATTGCAGCCCTTCCTCGAAAATCTCGCGGTTGGCCTCGGTATCGAGCAACGGCGCGCCGAAACTCTCGACCTCGCGCGTATGATAGCCGCGCCCGACCCCCATGATGACGCGGCCGTCGGTGACGATATCGGCCATCGCGTAATCCTCGGCGAGCCGCACCGGGTGCCACATCGGCAGGATGTTGAAGCCGCAGCCGAATTTGAGCCGTTTTGTCTGCGTCGCGAGCCACAGCCCCCATTGGATCAGGTTGGGGATGCACTCGTAGCCCTCGTGCTGGAAATGATGCTCGGCGGCCCAGAAAGCGTAATAGCCCAGCTCGTCCATGACCTGCGCGACCCGGCGCGAGGTCTCGAACACCTCGGACAGCCGCTCGTTCGCGTAGCGCCGGTCGTTGGCCGGGGTGCCGTCGAGCCCGATATTTTCGAGATCAATCTGTCCGACATAAAGGGCATGAAACCGCTTGATCATTGCTGCCGGGACCTCCATCCGAGCGGATACGTGAACGCCGTTCGGAACATCTGACCCCCTTGCCGGCTTGCGTCAATCCCGCGCCGCCCCTATCCGCGACGGACGCCCTCCTCGACCAGCGCCGGCGGCAGACCCGACACCCGGGCGGTTGCCTCGCGCAGCAGTCTTTTCAGCTCCGGCATTTCCTGCTCGAACCGGTCGATCGGCGCGCCGATCAGCAGGCCGGCGCTGACGCTGCCATCGGCGTTGAAGATCGGCGCGGCGACCCCGGCGGCGCCCGGCACGGTCTCGCCGTTGCTGATCGCGAACCCGTCGCGCCGGATCGCCGCGAGCCGCTCGCGCAGCGCCTCGGGATCGGTGATCGTGCGCTCGGTCAGCTTGTCGAGCCGGGTCGCGCGGATATACGCGTCGGCCCATTCCGGGTCCTGGTAGGCCAGCAGCATCTGGCCGCCGGCCGAGACGTAGAGCGGCCGCGTCGTGCCGGTCGGGACCGTGTAGCGCACCGGGTTGGCGCTGTCGATGATGTCGGCATAGGTCATCCGCTGTGCGATCCGGTCGAGCACGACCAGAAACACCGTCTCGCCGCTTTTTGCCGCCAGCTCCTGCAGGATCGGCCGGACCAGGTTCGGAAACCGGCGGACCGCCAGAATGTCGGCCGCGAGACGGAAGGCTTTCGGGCCGAGCCGGTAGAGACCATGGCCGTGCTCCATATAGCCGAGCACCACCATCGAGCGCAGCAGACCCAAGAGGCTGCTTTTCGGCGCCGCGACCGTGGCGCTCAGCTCGGCGAGGCTGATCCCCTCCTCCGAGGTGGCGAGCGCCTCGAACAATGCCACCAGACGGGTCGCGGAGCGGGCGACGGAACCGTCGCCGGCGGCGCTGCTCTCGGCCGGCTCTTGCGGGTTCGCTTCCTGGCGCACTTGTGGGGTTCTCAACGCAGCAAATGTCCCTTTGCGATGACTTTGTCGCACATCAACGCTGCACACTAGTGTCTGGCGCCCCTCCGCTTCAACTCGGCACGAGCGCCGCGATCGCGGCAGACGGCGGCGGCGCGGGCTGCTAGACTCATCCGATGCGGTGCCCGGGGCGATGCCCAGGGCGATTATCGACCGGAGAGGGAAAGAAAATGGCGCCGACGCTCGAAGCCGAAACACGCGCGGACACCGCTGCTGGGGTGCGCGTCGAGGATGTCGAATACCAGCGCCAAGGCGGCAGGGCATTGCTCGCGCGGCTCTATCGCCCGGCCGGGACCGGACCGTACCCGGCGGCGTTGCAGGTGCATGGCGGCGCCTGGGTTCACAAGGACCGTACCGACAACGATTTCATGGCGCGGGCGCTGGCCGAAAGCGGCATTCTGGTCGCCTCGATCGATTTCCGGATGCCGCCCGAGGCGGGATATCCGGCCTCGCTCGCCGACATCAATCTCGGTCTGCGCTGGCTCAAGGCGCGCGCCCGCACCTATGGCAGCCGGCCGGACTGGGTCGGGATGTTCGGCACGTCGAGCGGCGGGCATCAGGTATTGCTCGCGGCGATGCGCCCGCAGGACCCGCGCTACGCCGCGCTGCCGCTCCCCGAAGCGGCGGATGTCGATGCGCGCGCGGCCTTCGTGATCTCCGGCTGGGGCGTGCTCGACCCGCTGCTGCGCTATCATCTCGCGAAAAAGGCCGGCAACGCCGAGCTGGTCGAGAACCATCACGCGTTCTGGCGCGACGAGGCGACGATGAGCGAGGGCAGCCCGCCGGCGATCCTCGACCGCGGCGAAAAGGTGCATTTGCCGCCGGCGCTGGTATTCGGCGGCGATGCCGACGAATGGGTCCCGGTCGAGACGATGCGGCGGCTCGTCGAGGGCTGGAAAAAAGCGGGCGGCGAGATCGAGCTGGAACTGTATCGCGGCGCCAATCACGGTTTTATGACCGGCAAGCCGGACGCGCCCTATGCCCGCAACGCGATCGAACGCATGAAGGGGTTCATCCGCAAGCATACGGGATGACGGCCATATGGGATGAGGGGTCGGCAGGAGATCGTCTTCGGGCAGAATGCCAATCAGGTTTCGCATGCGTTTCGCCATACGGATAGGCTCGGCTTGGACCGGGCGGAAATCATCGATGCGATCACGCGCGATCTTCGGCCATATCTGCCCTGCCGGTGCCGCCGCCGAGAGACTTCATCTTCATCGGGAAGGTGACCGTGCGCGGAATAGCATTACTGTACCGTGCATACCCGTTGAGTGAGGAATTTGTGAATGTCGGACGCATCACCGGCCCGTGAGTTGGGACCGCCCCGGCCGCTGCGGGGCAAAGAATTGGCGTTGGTCAAAAAGCTGCTCGCCGGCACTCGCTGCGAGACGAAAGCTCGTGCGCAACTTGACGAAGCCAGCGTTCAGGACATGCCCGACGGCGGCATGGGGAGTATTCGATTTGTACAGGGGACGTCGGAAGAGCGGATGTTTGGCGAAGAGATCGCCGAAGGGTTGTTTCATGACGCGGATGGCGTCCCGGTCTCTGTGGGATTGAACATCGATCAGTTCGACGATCTATTTGAGCTTGACCTGTGGAAGGTCGATTTCTCACCTTTGATCCGCTATCCCGATGCGAACGATATTGAAATCATTGAACGGCACGGGAAGCTGGGATTTCCCCCGGATGGACTGGAACGGGACAACATTGGATCGAAACGGGAGGGGTAGATGCAGGAAAATCGCGTAAAACGCATCATGCGCGCAGGTGGGCTGGCTTTTGGCACGCATGTCGGCGGCATCGCCGACCCGCAGATAGTCGAGATCATCGGGCTGGCCGGGTTCGACGCCGCCTTTATCGATATGGAGCACACCAGCTTCGATCTGCACGATGTGCAGAATTGCGTGATGGCGGCGGAGCGGGTCGGGATCACGCCGATCGTGCGTACCCCCGGTTTCGACCCGGCCTTTATCCTGCGCCTGCTCGACATGGGCGTGCAGGGCATCCAGGTGCCGCATGTCTCGGACCCGGAGACGGCGCGCGCGGCGGTCGCGGCGGTGCGCTACCCGCCCGAGGGCGAACGCGGCATGGCCGCGGGCAGCCGCGCCGCCGATTTCGGCAATGTGCCGCTGCTCGACCATATGGCGCAGTCGAACCGCGAAATATTGCTCGCCTGCATGATCGAGGACATGGCGGCGGTCGAACGCATCGACGAGATCGCGGCGGTGCCGGGGGTCGATCTGCTCGCGGTCGGGCCGTCCGATCTGTCGCGCTCGCTCGGGGTCAGCGGCCAACCCGACCACCCGCGCCTCGTCGCGGCGATCGACCGGGTGCGCGAGGCGGTCAAAAAGGGCGCCGGCTGCCGGCTGGCCTTGCCGCTCAATCACGCCGCTTTTCCGCGCAACGCGGCGCAGCTCAAGGAACTCGGCGCCGGGTACACGAATTGCGCGCCGACCCCGGAGACGCGGTTGCTGCGCTCGATGCAGCAACAGGCCGCCGAGCAGCGCAAATTGCTGGGCTGAGCGGCCGCCACCCGAAAGTTATTTTAACGCAAAGAGCGCAAGGGATACGCGAAGGGCGCGAAAACAGCGGAGCGGTCGATGCACCCTCGCGTCCTTGCGCTGAATAATTCTGATGTGTCCGCGATTGCCTCGCGAACGATTGGCGCGGGTTCAGGCGTAGACCGTTCGGCTCCGGATCAGCGCCAGCGCGGCGGCGATGTGCTCGGGATGTGTCGAGGCGTGCTCGATCTCCCACAGCCAGGGTTCGCCGTCCGGCGCGTAGTGGACGACGAGATCCTCGCCCGCATCCTCGCCGCCGATTTCCGCGTCTCCCTGTTCGCGGTCCCCCGGCCAGGGGCGAAGCTCGATCGCCATCGTGTCGGTTTCCGGGTGATAGGTGATGACGGGACCTTTGTTCATGGCCTGAAATTTCGATTGAAAAAGGCGTTGTGAACGGTCTCGGCGTCCGCCTCGACTACCACCCGCCATCGACGCCGATCGCCTGGCCGGTCACAAACGCGGCTTCGTCCGAGGCGAGATAGGCGATCATCGAGGCGATTTCGTCGGGTTCGCCAAAGCGGCCCAGAGGGATCGCCTTGGCGCGCTCGCGGAAGCCGATTTCGAGATCGTCGCCGTATTCGCGGCGGTTTGTGCTGATCGCGCGCGAGGTGCGGATCGGGCCGGGGCAGACCGCGTTGACCGTGATCCCAAACGGCGCGAGGTCGAGCGCCAGCGATTTTGTAAACCCGACGATCGCGGCTTTCGACGCGGCATAGGTCGCGCGCTTCGGCCCCGGGCGGAACGCGGCTTTTGACGACACGCTGACGATGCGGCCCCACTTCGCCTTGCGCATGTGCGGCACCGCGGCGCGCGACATCAGGAATGCGCCCTTGGCGTTGACCCCCAGCGTCAAATCCCAGGCGGCGACCGGGACGTTTTCGATCTCGTTGCGGTCGGCCCCCTGCGGCGCGCCGGCGTTGTTGACCAGGATGTCGAGGCGGCCGTATCGAGCGATGACCTCCTCGACCATGCGGTTGGCGTCCTCCTCGCAGCTGACATCGCCGAGGGTGGTCGAGGCGGTGCCGCCGGCGGCACGGATCTGCTCGACCAGCGTATCGACGCCGCCCCAATTCGCGTCGGTATCCTCCGGCGCGTTGAATTCGTTGGCGACGCCGGTGGGCCGGAGGTCGGACACGACGACCGCGACCCCCTTGGCGGCGAGCGCGCGCGCTGTCGAATTGCCGATTCCAATGGGCTTGCCGCAGCCGGTGATCAAGGCGACACGGGTCGGGTGGGGCATGTGGTCCTCCCAGTGCTCTGGTGCCCTCTCCCGCATTGCGGGAGAGGGAGGGACCCATCGCGGCAGCGATGGGAGGGTGAGGGTCTCCCCGTTGCCGGGGGGGG